>NZ_CP083451.1:2715000-3315000 GCF_020080045.1 Comamonas odontotermitis | reverse complement strand
CGGCCAGGCGCGCCAGCAGCAATGCGTCGGCGCTGCCGGGCGGCATCGGGGACTGGAAGCGTTTGCCGGCGGTGAGTTTGGGGAGATCCATGGTATCAACAACCCATCTTGGCGAATGGGTTACCTTCACAACAACTGAGCCCGCTGGTAGCGGGCTAGCAGCGGGAAGCAGAACAACAAAAGCACGGAAAGCCCAAGGGGGCCTCTGCAAACCTCGCTGCCATGGCCTGAGCGTGGTCTCGGGCGATCCGCGTCCATTCCATCCGGTGAGGGTTTTGCAGAGCCTTCCCAGGCTCCGTGCGTCAAATCAAAAGTCCGGACCATTCTAAAATAGACGCATGAACCAGTCTGTCCGCAATGATTTGATCCCTGTGGTGCCCGCAGCCGCACCTGCTGCAGCGATTCCGCAGCCAGCGCCATTGCCCGCAGACACGGGTGCGGCCACGCAGACGCTGGACGAGGCAAGCCGTGACGTGATTGCCCGGTATTGGGCTTTTCTGCCCTGCGCCGGTGTGGGCGCGCGAGCGGTGGATGCCACGCGTCCGGCCCACGTGCCCAAGCAATACCAGAAGGTGGCGGGCTGGCCCCTGGTGTTGCATACCCTGGCTGCCTTCATGGCGGTCAAGCCGCTCGCCGGCGTGCTGGTGGGTGTGAGCAGTGGTGATGATTTTCTGCAGCGCTACGCGCACGCTGGCTTTGCGATCAGCCCCTGTGGAGGGCCCACGCGTGCCGATACGGTGGCGGGCGGCCTGCGCAGCCTGCTCGATCAAGGCGCACAGCGCCATGACTGGGTTCTGGTGCACGATGCGGCGCGTTGCCTCATCAAGCCCGGCCAGATCGAGCAGCTGATGCAGGAATGTGCGGCAGATGCCGTGGGCGGCTTGCTGGCCCTGCCGTTGCCCGACACGCTCAAAGCCGCAAAAATTGACGCGCATGGACAAAGCCGTGTCAGCACGACCTTGCCGCGTGTCGACAAGTGGCTGGCGCAGACGCCGCAGATGTTCCGGATTGGCACCTTGCTGGATGCCTTGGCGCAATGCCAGGATGTAACGGACGAGGCAAGCGCCATTGAAGCCGCCGGCCTGCACCCGCGCCTGGTGGCGGGCAGCAGCTTCAATTTCAAGATCACCTATCCAGACGATTTTGCGCTGGCAGAGGCCTTGTTGACACAGCGCATGGCCGCAGGAGAAAGCCAGATTGCTATCATTTTTGGCAAGGCGGCGCGCGATGAATAAGGGCTGGAGGCTAATTGCTGAGTTGCCTGGGGCGTGCTGCAGGCAATGAGGCCTTCGAAAGCAAGCCCCACATGGGATGGGCATGCATGGAATGTTTAACTGAAACTTGAATGAAAAAGGTACGTGATGTTGGCAATGCGGATTGGTGAAGGCTGGGATATTCATGCGCTGGTACCAGGGCGCGATCTGGTGCTGGGAGGCGTCACCATTCCACATACGGCGGGCTTGCTGGGGCATTCGGATGCCGATGCCCTGCTGCATGCGATTACCGATGCGCTGGTGGGCGCTGCGGGCCTGGGTGATATCGGTACACACTTTCCGGACACGGATGAACGCTTTTGCGGCGCCAATTCGGCCGTGTTGCTGACCGAGGCCATGCGCCGCGTGGGCGAGCAGGGCTGGGTGGTGAACAACGTCGACAGCACGGTGATTGCGCAAGCCCCTAAGCTGGCGCCACACATTCCCGCCATGCGTGCCAGCATCGCCAGGGCCTTGGGTATCGACGAGGCACAGGTCAACGTCAAAGCCAAGACCGCAGAGAAAATGGGGCCGGTGGGGCAGGGTGCCGCCATGGAAGCGCGTGCCGTGGTGCTGCTGGTGCGCGCGGGTTTGTAGGGCTTTGGTGGCTGGAGGCGCTTTCCGGAAAGGCCCTGGCGGCTTGTGGATCAGGTTTGGCGGCAACTGATCCTATTGTGGGGAGCGGGGCACTTCCTTGAATGTTCTGCTCAAGCCTCGCCGCCCTCATGCCGGGCCATGAACTGCGCGCCCGTCAGGGTGCACACTTCATTGGCCAGCGCATAGTAGGCGGGCTTTTCGTCGATGTAGATCTGCTGGGTGAGCTGCAAGCCGTCTTCGTCCTGGAAAAGGCCGGCCGACAGGTAGTGCGCATTGTTCTCCACCAGGCGGTAGAACAGATGGGTGCCGCAGCGGCTGCAGAAGGCGCGCTCCGCCCATTCCGACGAGGCGTAGCGGGTGACGGGGCCGCTCACTTCCACTTCGGTTCCGCCTTCGAGACTGAAGCCCGGGCCTCCATTCCAGCGCTGGCACATGGTGCAATGGCAGACATGAACCTGGAGAAAGGTGGGCGCAGTCACATGAACGGCGCCACAGAGGCACTGGGCTTGCATGGCAGCTTCCTTGGAGAATGGGAGTGTGCCCGCATTCTAGACATGGTCGGCCGCTCGGCACAACTGTTCAAATGAGAATGACGCCCGAGTGCCGGTGCTTAAGAATGTGTTTGCGATCTCTGCGCAGCCGGGTTGGAGTGCAATCGGGATGGGTTCGATGCGTTGGGCCGCAGCTTGCACCGGGGTGGCAAGCAAGGGCCAGTGCGTAGAAGTCGCCCGATTTCACTCCAACCCGCTGTGCCTCTGTTACTGCAGGTCTCCCAGGTTGGTGGGCTGGCCGGGCAGATGGCGCTTGATCTGCGGACGTTGCAGGCGGCGCTTGGGCTCCTTGCCCTGGGGCTGGTCAGGTGCGCGGCGCAGATAGATGCTGGTGACCAGGCCGGTGCTGCCATCGGATGCATTGGCCATGGTGAGGCGTCCGCCCATGCGTTGCACGGTTTTTTCGACGATGGAAAGACCCAGGCCAGCACCCGCTGCAGCGGTGCGGGCGGTGTCGCCCCGGAAGAAGGGCTTGGTGAGGTTGGTCAGCTGGTCTGCGGATACGCCGGGGCCATGGTCGCGCATGCGGATGGTGACGGTGGTATCGCTGAACTTGACGGTGATGTCCACCCGTGTGTAGTTGGTGCCGGGCGATTTGCCATAGCGGCGCGCATTTTCCAGCACGTTGGAGAGCACGCGCGAGAGTTCGATCTCATCGGCGCTGGCCATCAGCTCTTCTGGCACGGTCATGTTGATCTGCAGCTCCTGGTGGTCCTGCACGGCGTAGACGCAGGACGACACGACGCCATAGACGTTGACGGGGGTGAGCTTGGCAGCATGATCGGGCCGCGCGTAATCCAGGAATTTGTCGATGGTGGCATCGAGTTGCACGATGTCGGCCACCATGTGCTCGCGGGCCACATCGTCGAACACGCTCATTTCGGTCTCCAGCCGCAGCCGCGCCAGCGGCGTGCGCAGGTCGTGCGAGATACCCGCCAGCATGACCGCCCGGTCCTGCTCCAGCTTGGCCAGGCGTTCGCTCATGCGGTTGAAGCCGATGTTCACTTCACGGATTTCGCTGGTGACCGCGTCTTCGTCCAGCTGCGCGGCGAAATCGCCCTCGCGCAGGCGGTTGGTGGCGCTTGACAGTTGCTTGAGCGGCCGGTTGATGAGGCCTGCGATCACGGCAGCACCCGCCAGCGACAGGGCTGCTGCCGTCAGCACCCAGATCAGCCAGGTCTTGCCGCCCGCAGGGTTGAAGCGCGAGGGCTCGATGAGGAACCAGTTCTGGTCGCCATCGATGGTAAAGCCCACCCACAGGCCTTCTTCGTGGTTGACGCTGCTGGCCACCACGGTTCCCGGGCCCAGGCGACGTGTCAGCTCCTGCGTCAGGCGCGCGCCCAGCGGCGTGGAGGTATCCATGGGCTCGTAGGTGTCCTTGGGCTCGCGCGGCACGATGCGCACGCCTTCCTGGTCGGCCATGGTCTTGACGAGGGATACGCGGGCAATCGCGTCTGAGTGCAGCAGCGCCGCTCGGCTGAGGTTGACGAGCGAGGCAATCTGCTGCGCCGTCTGAATGGCGCGTGGCTCGGTCTCCAGGGAGCGCAGGGTCTGCACCCAGGCCAGAATGCTGCCGGTCAGCAGAATGGCCAGCAGGAAGAAAGTGCGCCAGAACAGGTTGAGGCCCACGCGGGTGCGCTTGCTGGCGCGTGCTCGGGCACCGGCCGTGCCTTCCAGCGGTGTCAGGCCGGAGTGGTCTGCGTCGTGAGCGGGGTTGGATGCCATGAGGGAAATCAATTCAAAAGGGCTGTGCAGTCTTCCAGCATTGTGCGCCATGCGCAAATGGAGCAGATGACGCTGAAAATCTGGGCACCGGCAAAGAAAAACCGCCCGCAGGGGCTCTGGGGGCGGTTGGCAACTCGTTCTCTATGAAGAGCGTGATCAGTTGGCGCCGTCTGGCACGAACACATAGCCTACGCCCCACACGGTCTGGATGTAGCGCGGCGCTGCGGGGTCGACTTCGACCAGCTTGCGCAGCCGCGAGACCTGCACGTCCAGGCTGCGGTCAAAGGGTTCGAACTCACGGCCACGTGCCAGCAGGGCCAGCTTTTCGCGCGACAGCGGCTGGCGGGGGTGGCGTACCAGGGTCTTGAGCATGGCGAATTCGCCCGTGGTCAGGGGTAGCTCTTCGCCATCCTTGGTCAGCACCCGGGTGCTCATGTCAAATGTGAAGGGGCCGAAGTTGACCACTTCGTTTTCGCCGGAAGGCGCACCAGGCGCTTCCTGGGGTGGGCGACGGCGCAACACGGCGTGGATACGGGCCAGCAGTTCACGCGGGTTGAAAGGCTTGCCGATGTAGTCATCTGCGCCCACTTCCAGGCCAACGATGCGGTCCACGTCTTCGCCCTTGGCGGTCAGCATGATGATGGGGGTGCGGTCGTTGCTGGCGCGCAGGCGGCGGCAGATCGACAGGCCGTCTTCACCGGGCATCATCAGATCCAGCACGATCAGATCGACGGTTTCGCGCAGCAGGATGCGCTGCAGGCCCTTGCCGTCTTCGGCAATCATGACCTCGAAACCTTCATGCGACAGGTAGCGGCGCAGCAGGTCGCGGATACGGGCGTCGTCATCCACGACCAGAATTTTGTCTACACGGTTGGTTGCAGTCACCATGGGTGATTTCCTCCAGCTGATTTGTAACTTTTACATTTTGACCTCTTTTTCAGAAAAAAGGCGTTTTTGGACCAAAATTTGACGCTAAGTTACAAAATTTGCGTTACATATGCATGGCTGGAAAGGCTATCAAGTTCTCAATTTCCGTTTTCTATCTCTATTTTTCGTGAAATTTCATTAATTTTTTTAGATTGCTATGGGTCTGTGAAAAATGTTTCATTGGTTATGCAATTAAAGCATTACATGAAAAGGGTGAAAAAAACGGCGCAATGCGCGCCGTTGGTGTGCAGGATTGAAACCGTTTTTATTGGGCCACCCAGCCGCCGTCCATGTTCCAGGCGACGCCGCGCACATTGTTGGCAGCGGGGGAGCAGAAGAACACCGCAAGCTCGCCCAGTTCTTCCGGGGTGGTGAACTGCATCGAAGGCTCTTTCTCTCCCAGCAGCAGCTTTTTGGCTTCTTCGTTGCTGATCTTGAGTTGTTCGGCTTTGGCGTCTACCTGCTTTTGTACCAGGGGGGTCAGCACCCAGCCGGGGCAGATGGCGTTACAGGTGATGCCCGAGGCTGCGTTTTCCAGTGCAGTCACCTTGGTCAGGCCCACAATGCCGTGCTTGGCCGCCACGTAGGCCGATTTACCGGCAGAACCCACCAGGCCGTGCACCGAGGCCACATTGATGATGCGGCCCCAGCCGCTTTTTTGCATGGCAGGCAGTGCGAGCCGGCTGGTGTGGAAGGCGCTTGTCAGGTTGATGGCGATGACGGCGTCCCAGCGTTCCACAGGAAAATCCTGCACATTGGCCACATGCTGGATACCAGCGTTGTTGACCAGAATGTCCACCTGGCCAAACTCCTGCGCGGCGTAGGCAAACATGGCTTCGATGTCTGCGGCCTTGCTCATGTCGGCGCCATGGTAGCCAATGCGAGCGCCAGACCCGGCCGTGGCGTCGCGTACTTCGGCCTTCGGGCCTTCGGCGTCGCCAAAGCCATTGAGGATGGTGTGGGCGCCCTGGCGCGCCAGTGCCTTCGCAATTCCCAGGCCGATGCCGCTTGTCGATCCGGTGACCAGCGCGGTTTTACCTTTCAGCATTCAGTATCTCCAGTTACTATTGGTTCATTCCCACCGGCCATCCTAAACCAAATGCAAGGGTGGCCTGCCACTTGGAAAACCATGCTTGAACAACCACGCTTGCAATATGTCACCTGTGCGGTCGCTGGCAATACGGAGGCAGGGCGGAGCAATGCCACCCACCGCATGGCCTATTGGGAATGGAACCATACCGGCGATCTGCGGCATCCGCATGTCATCGTCTGCGTGCATGGGCTCACGCGGCAGGGGCGCGATTTTGATGCACTGGCCAGCCAACTGGCGCTGCATGCGCGGGTGATCTGCCCTGATGTGGTAGGGCGGGGCTACAGCGACTGGCTCGACAATCCCCAGGGCTACCAGGTGCCCTTGTATGTGGCCGATATGCTGGCGCTGCTGCAGCAGGTGCACAAGGCGGCACCCATTGGCAGTCTCGATTGGGTTGGCACGAGTATGGGTGGCCTGATCGGCATGGGGCTGGCGGGAGAAAAAAGCATTCAGCCGGTGCTGCCTGTGCCGATCCGGCGCCTGGTGTTGAACGATGTGGGGCCGGTTATCGAGCCGGCATCGCTCGTCCGTATCGGTGGCTATGTCGGAAAGAACATGGTATATGCCAGCGAAGCGCAGGCGGTGGAGGCGCTGTGGCAACTGTCCCGGGGTTTTGGTCCGCATACGCCGGATGAGTGGCTCGCGCTGTCGCGTCCGATGCTTCGGCCTGAAAGCGGCTTGGCAGTGCGCCTGCATTACGACCCGGCCATTGGTGAGCCCATGCGGGCCATGACACCGGAGATGGCAGCCGCAGGCGAGCAGCTCCTCTGGCAACTGTATGACAGCATTGGTGCCGATACCTTGGTGCTGCGTGGTGCAGAATCGGACTTGCTTTCTGCCAAAACAGCCCAATCTATGGCGGAACGCGGGCCCAGAGCCCGCGTCATTGAATTTGCGGGGGTCGGCCATGCGCCCACCCTGGTATCTTTTGATCAAGTAGCTGCGGTGCTGGCCTTTTTGTGCGGTTCGTAGTGCATTCCTGGCGGGGGAGTGCAAGAGTGTGGTGACAACATGAAAAGTTTGACGGCAGTCGCTCAGCCTGCGCCCGGCGCAGAACATCTTCCGGCAGAGCCGGTTTCTCCTCTGGTGGCTGCAACCGCCCATGCACTGCCTGCACAGGACGATGTGCTGGCCCGGGCACGCTCCTTCGCGTTGCCCCTGATTGCCGAGGAAACCCTGGATACGGGTGAAAACGCGTTGCAGCACGCCGATGCGGTGGCAGCCATCCTCAAGCACATTGGGGGCTCCGAAGCGATGCAGGCCGCAGCCTACCTGGTGCACGCCAGCGAACAGCTGAACAAGCCGCGCGAAGTCATTGGCAAGGTGTTTGGCGAAAGCTATGCATCGCTGGCAGTCGAGACCGTTGCGCTGATGAAGGTGCAGGCTCAGGCACGCCAGGCCGATGCCGGCCATCTGGTGGACGACCCTGCCACCCAGACCGAGAACATCCGCAAGATGCTGTTGGCGTTTTCGCGCGACCTGCGGGTGGTGATGCTGCGGCTCACCTCACGCCTGCAGACCCTGCGCTGGTACGCCGCCAGCAAAAGGCCGGTGTCGCCGGCCATTGCGCGCGAGAGCCTGCAGGTGTTTGCGCCACTGGCCAACCGGCTGGGCATCTGGCAGATCAAATGGGAGCTGGAAGACCTGTCCTTCCGCTTTCTGGAGCCCGACACCTACAAGAAGATAGCAAAGCTGCTGGACGAGACCCGTGTGGAGCGAGAGCTGTACATGGTGACCCTGCGCGAGCGGCTCGAATCGGCGCTGCGTTCCCACAGCATCAGCGCCACCGTGGCGGGCAGGCCCAAGCACATCTACAGCATCATCAAGAAGATGCGAGGCAAGTCGCTGGATTTCGAGCAATTGTTTGACATCCGCGCTTTGCGTGTGGTGGTGCCCACGGTGAAAGATTGCTACGCAGCCTTGTCGTTTGTGCACGAAACATTCGCGCCCATCGAGTCTGAATTCGACGACTACATTGCCAAGCCCAAGCCCAACGGCTACCAATCGCTGCACACCGTGGTGCGCGATGACAATGGCAAGGCCATTGAAATCCAGATCCGCACCCAGGCCATGCATGACCATGCCGAAAATGGCGTGGCAGCGCACTGGGCCTACAAGGAAGCCGGGGCCAAGGGCTATGCGGGTGTCACTGCCAGCAGTGATTACGACGCCAAGATTGCCGTGCTGCGCCAGCTGCTGGCATGGCGCAAGGATCTGGTCGGGCAGACGCAGGACAGTGGTCTGTTTGATGACCATATCTACGTGCTGACTCCGGACGCAGCTGTGATTGAGCTGCCCCAGGGTGCCACCCCGGTCGATTTCGCCTACTCCGTCCACACCGAGCTGGGCCACCGCTGCCGCGGTGCCAAGGTCGATGGGCAGATGGTGCCACTCAACACCGCGCTGCAGAACGGCCAGACGGTGGAAGTGGTTGCTGTCAAGGAAGGGCGGCCGTCGCGTGACTGGCTCAATGCCGAGCTGGGTTACCTGGTCAGCTCGCGCGCCAAGGCAAAGGTGCGCGCCTGGTTCAATGCACAGATCACCCACGAGAACGTGAGCCGGGGTCGCGAACTGGTGGAAAAACTGCTGCAGAGGGAGGGCAAGACGTCTCTCAAGCACGATGACCTGGCGGAGCAACTGGGCTTCAAGACTGCCGAGGCGTTGTTCGAGGTGGTTGGCAAAGACGAGCTATCGCTGCGTGCCATCGAAAACATACTGCGCCCGCCTGAACCACAAGCACCGCAGGACGAATTACTGCTCAACCGCCCGCGCAAGGCGAGCGATGGCTCTGGCAAGGGCGGGGTGTTGGTGGTGGGTGTTGATTCACTGATGACCCAGCTGGCCAAATGCTGCAAGCCCGCGCCTCCGGATGTGATTGGCGGTTTTGTCACCCGGGGCAAGGGTGTGAGCGTGCACCGCTGCGACTGCAGCAATTTCCGGGAGATGCGCGCGCGCAATCCGGAGCGCGTGATCGAAGTCGAGTGGGGCTATGGTGGACGCCAGGCGGCCAGCGAAGCCGTGTATCCCGTGGATGTGGCGGTGGAGGCGCACGACCGCCAGGGCCTGCTGCGCGATATTTCCGAAGTCTTTGCCAGGGACAAGACGAATGTGATCGGCGTGCAGACCCAGTCTGTCAAAGGAACGGCATGGATGACTTTCACCGTGGAGATTTCGGATTCGGGCCGGCTGGCCAAGGTGCTGGCTGCAGTAGCCACGGTTTCCGGCGTGCGTTCGGCGCGGCGGCGGTAACCTCGGGTGTGTCCGGCCGCTAAAAACGCAGATTTTGGAAAAAGTAGCCATGTTTACCAGAACGCTGAATTTTTCGGTCTATAATTCAAGTCTTCAACGACAGGCGCGTAGCTCAGCTGGTTAGAGCACCACCTTGACATGGTGGGGGTCGTTGGTTCGAGTCCAATCGCGCCTACCAAATTTTCCCTCTGAAGGAAACCAGACTTCAGACACCCAGGGAACTGCTGGGGAACTTCTCCAAGGTTCTTACTTGATCAAACCGCCTTTCTTAGGGCGGTTTTTTCATTTCCGAGCACCTGCTCCAGCTTGGCCAACTCCCGGCCCCGGTCAGCTCCATCAATCCACTTGGCGTAGACCGTGAAAAGCATCTTCGCGTTCTTGTGCCCCATCTGCCTAGCGATATAGGCCGGGTTTACTCCTGCCCCCAAGGCGTTCGTGGCGTAGGTGTGGCGGGTTTGGTATGGCCTGCGCCAGCGTATGCCCGCACCCCGTAGCGCGGGGCGCCAATAGGTGTCGCGCTGGCTGCGCTCATCGTGCCAAGGCTTATTTGTGCCTGGGTTCTCGAAGATCCTGCGCCCCAGCTCGGCATCCCCTTCGCTGCTCCCTCCGAGCATCGTCCATGGCTTCATGGTTTCAAGCGCAACTATTGCCCGTGTCACAAGGTCTACATCGCGGGCGTTGTAGGTCTTGAGGGGCTTTGCTTCCCCTGCCGTGCGTGCTCTTTCCACGCGGATCGTTCTGTTTCGCCAATCCACATCGCTCCAGCGCAACTCAATAATCTCCTCTGGCCGCATGCCGGTCATAAATGCGAACTCGAAATAGGCCCAGGCCCGAATATCCGAATTCCTGCGGATACGCTCCAGAATCTGTTCCATCTCGTCAGGGGTCAATGGGTCGGGCGTCGGAGGTTGGTGCTTACTATTCTCGATGCCCTCCATGGGATCATCCAGCTTCATTTCGCGGCCTGCCAGCGCAAAGACCCCGCGCAAGCAGATCAGGTAGTTATTCAGGAGTTTGGCCGATTTCCATGGCGTATTGCCTACCTTGGCTGCGACGACAGCATGAGTGAGGTCTTCCATAGGCGTGTCTTCGCCATACATGGATTTCCAGACAAGCAAGGCATTGCGGTACTGAGAGAGGGTGTTTTTGGCAAGTCGCCCCTTTGTCTCAAGCCAGAGGTCGCACCACTGGCCAAATGTGCGAGTGGAAGTGCCTGCTAGCTTTTTGGCCCTTGGAGAGTCTGGAAAGTGCTCTGCCAAGTCAAAGGTGCCAATTGCGATCTGGTGGCGAATCTCTTGGGCAACCCGGTGTGCATGCTTGGAATTGGCGGAGGTAGGGCGGGCCACAATTCCGCCGATGGTGAGTGTTTCCCTATATCGCTTCCCGTTCCACACGAAAAAGAGCCGGATGCTCTTTTCCCGAATTTCTACGCCATTCCCGATTTTTGGAGCACCCATGCTTCAATTCCTTTTGTGTCTATCCAGACGCGCCCATCAGGCCCGCGCCGCCATTCCTTCCCTTCGAGCCACACGCCGCGCTCGGTGCGCTTGCGAATAGCCGCAGCAGAAAGGCCGGTCATCGTAGCGGCCAGCTCTACAGTGACGAACCTGGCCGCGTTCACTGCTGGCTGCTCAGTCTTTGCGGTTGCCATGCTCTCTATTCCTTTTCAATCCTGGCCTGCACTCGTAGAACAGCGCCGCCGATGCGGGTGGTTTGTAATCAATGTTCGCCTCCTCGCATTCACTTGCGACACTGAGCGGCAAGTCATCTACACTCGGCATCGCTCCTGCAGGTACAGAAGACGCTGGTTTGATAGCACTTGGCAACAATTGCGTTTTCTCTGCGGGAGCACCTTGATTCGCTTGCTGTTGAGTCATTCCAGCACCCCCAGATCGCCATCTGCGATCCGCTTGGCGCTCCTGAGCTGATAGACCACGCCATGGAGAACCCCGTCGTCTTTTTCAGTAGCGTATGGATCGAGTAGGGACAATACTTTGCACAGGTCCGCAGAGATTTCTGGGAGGTCGCCATCAATCAGTGTTCCGACCGTATCTGCATCCAGTCTTGCCTCTGCTCTACTGAGGTACTTGTCCAGAAGGTCACGAAACGCAAAAACCTCGTCAGACGCCGCATCACTCGCATAGTGAAATAGAACTTTGCGCGCGCAGTCTGCATAGAGGTAGGCTTGCCAGTACAGCTCTTTAAGCTGTTCCTCTGTGAACTGCTTACCTGCAACTGGTGCAGGTTCAAGAGTCAGCGCTGAGCCCCTGACTGGCCGAGGCACATCGGTGAAGATCATGCGATGTACCGCTGTTCCAGTGATGGCTTCCAAACACTTCGCGGCGTTGTCGATATAAATCGTGCGATCTACTGACTCAGAATCTTCTGGCACAAGCCGAGCAGCATTGATGCAAGCTGCTACATCGTAGGCTGTGTTTTCCGGGGTCGAGTTGGACAGCTTCCCCTGTGCGGCATCCAAGGCAATCCCGGCCCCAATGCTCAGTAGCCGGTCGGATTCACCGCTGAATGTGTGATCTTCATCAGTACCGCTGGCCTTGACCAGAAAGTCGCCTGCTTGTGCGAACAAGGTTTGCACCTTGGATACAGCCGGTGCTGGCGCTTTCTCTGGTGTTGCAGCTTTGTGGGCGCGGGCTTTGGTGGTGCGCTTTTCAATTACGGCATCCATGCTCATACTCCCTTACCTGCGTCAGCGAAATTTGGTCCATAGGTCCAGTGCTCAAAGTCTCCGGAAATGTCGCCTCCCAGGGCATCATCCGCAGCTGCACCGACGTATTGAGTGATGGCCTGGGCCGAATTGATCAGTACATAAACTTCATGGCTCAGCTTGGGAATGGCCTGGAGCATCATCAAAATGTCGTTTGCATTCCCGGCTTGTTCCGCCGCGAACTGCAGCACCCGCATTAGCTGGGCTGGCGTCTTCTCACCAGTTCCCGGCTGAATGCGCCGGATTGGCGGCGTAGGGCGGTCGCGGAATGGCCTGACTCCGGCGAAGGTAGTCAAGGCGCGGAGGTCTTCGAGCGTGGCGGGCAGGCCGAATATTGCCGCATGCAAGCGCTCAGCGTATTGGTCGGCCTGCAGAACCAGGCCAGCCGCAAACACTGCTGCAGCGACCCGGAGGCCCGTGGCTCCTTCAAGGCATGCAGAGAGGTTGCTGAGTTGATGACGTATGGTGATAAGGTCATCCAGCACATCAAAGGAATGGCTGTCGGCAGGATCTGGGTTCAGGATGGAATACACAATTCCGTCCACGCCAATGGCAATCTCCTTGGCATTCCCAAGCCCATCAAGATCAGCATTTGCGATCTCTGACCCCATGAACATGAGGATTTGCAGTGCGGCTTCCTGCAATACTTCAGCTTCGTTTTTGGGGCTGGTTGTTGCTGGCGCAGGCTTTACAGCCGTCTTGCGGGCAGGGCTCCGCTTGGCACCCTTCGCGGGGTGCGCGATAATCGCTTCCATGGTTCGTTCCTTGTGAGAAGGGTTTCGAGCTAAGAGGTCTGCACAGTTGACGCTGTGCGGGTTTCGGGCAAAGGCTGGCAGTTGACGCTGCTGGCCTTTCGCTTTTTCCGGGTAGGCGGGTGAGCGGTTTGCTCGATCACGATGGGACCCTCACTCGGCAGCAACTTGCCAAGACTTGCCAGTGCCACCTTCGTGTTTTCGTACCCGTCGTGATGATCGTGGGCCACTGCAAATGCAGCGCAAGCGATCTGCTGCGCTACTGTTGCAAGCGCAAGTTTCCCAGCTGGCAAGGAGTCACGTTGGCCCGGCTGAATATCAAGAGTCTTGTTGATGACCTTATTCACATTCATGTGTGAGGCCCAAGGCTTGGAAGAGGCCGCGGACTTCACCTGGATCACGTCATGAAGTTCGTGGTAGCCAGTGATGTATTCCATCCGCAGTGCTACAGGAGAGGTCGCGCCGCCGCGAAGGATGTTCTCAATCTGCATATCGCACCACACGGCGAAGTTCACGTCGAGCCAGCGAGCGTAGGGGACGCCAAGTTTTGGATGCATCCAAGTACCGCCGCCGTTCTCGGGAGCTCCTGCCTTGGTTTTCACCAGACCGGTGCGCTTCCCGAGATCTACCAATAGTCGGCGAACATCTTTCCCCTTTTCGGCTAATTCGTTGATTTTGTTGAACTCCGGTACGAAACCGGAATTGCCCATGGCCTTGCATAGCGCCACCATGTACTTCACGGTTTCGGTTTGGCGCAACCAGTCGAATGGCTCTTTGTCGAACTGGGCTGCAACGTGAGTGGCGTTGAACCAGCCCTCGTCCGTGAAGCGCACGGGTGTGCCGTCGTATTCGAGGACTATGACGGAATTGCTCATACAGCTTTCTCCATAATTCGGCGCACAGCAGCCTCTGCAGAGGCTCCGGCTTTCAACTCCTTATGTGCACGCTTGCATGCACGCTCCAAGCTGCGCTGGGCAAGACCCAAATCGTATTTGGCAGTACAGAGGGCTGAATGCTCACGATCAGTGGCGAGCAGCATTAGCGAATACTCATCACTGTCCCTGTCGTAGCGAATACCGCCACCGCCACCGTGGCGACGTTGCTTGTAGGCGGTATAGGCTGCATCCAGTGCGCGACGTGCGGTGCGCTTCTTGTCGATTGCCTCCTGCAATCGCAGGGCCTTGATGCCAACTTCGGCGAGAGTGGCGAGACTCATTGCTTTCCTTTCTGTGCGACTTCGCGCTCAAGTAGACGGACGATCAGGCTATTCAGGCTGATGTGCTCTTGCTTTGCATGTGTCTTGGCGGCCTCCTGCAACGCGGCTGGCACTCTCAGGGTGAAGGTGACTTGATCTTGGTTGCTGCTCATAGCAAACCTTTCATGTGACACTGTTATGGTGTCGCGTTTGGATTATGAATGTGACACTGTTATGGTGTCAATAGCCAGTGACACTGTTTTGGTGGAAAATTGAGACCATGGAAGATGACGACCTCTACACCCGAATCACATTGCGCATCCCGAAGAGCTTGCATCAACGGCTGTCCGAGCAAGCCAAGGCAACCTCTAAGAGTCTTAACGCTGAAATCATTGGATCGCTCGAGGAGTCGGCAAATCTGCGGCAGCAAATGGGTGAACTTCATAGGCAGATGCAGGTGCTCAATCAGGTGCTGGAAAACACACAACATGAGTTAAGCAGGCGGAAGAAAACGGACACAGATCAATGGAATACATTCCTCGATGAATCAAGCCAGCTGCGGAAGGAGGCCGAGCTGTATCGAATGCGATATCACGAGCTCGCTACCCTTTTCAACGCTTATTACGCGGTCATTGAGTCTGCGTTTGAAGGGGGGAAGCTGACTGCTGAAGACTTGGGCGCAGGACGGCAGGTGGTGGCGCTAATCGCTGAATTACTAGAACAGAGTGAGTACCGCACAGTTGCGCAAGCAGTTCAGCACTTCCTAACAGGTAGAGAGCATCCTGTTGCTGCTGCGGCGGTTAAAGATGCAATCGACCTGCTCTGCAAAGCTGGGTGGCATTTGAGTACGTATTTGGATCAAAAAGAAGCCAAAGTGGAAGGTATGAAGAAGCGCTCGCCAAATAACCGTCAGCCCTGATCAAACACTAGAACTTTCTAGTGGATGGGATCGCCAAATGCTACCCCCTTCAAACTGCCGCCCCAGTAAGCCGCTCCAGCAAGGGCCGCTCTTGATATTCGCCCCAGTAGCCATTGAAGACCTCGTTCATCACGTCGTGCGCGGCCCGGTCGAACTCTGGGTTCGTCTTCATCTTGTTCATGAAGGCCAGATGGCAGCACATTGCGAGAGGTGGGATGTACCAGTCTTCGCCGCGTCTGTCTGAAGAATTCTCAAGCTGCAGCACGTAGATCAGGTCTGCGGTTGTCTTGCCGTACTTCTTGATCTCGTCAGAGTTCCGTGCGGCGCGGCCAACATTCAAAGCATCCAGCACGCTTTCACGATCTGCCTTCTCGTCCAGGTGACGGCACAGCGTCATGGTGAAATTTCCAATTTCGATCTCATCAAATCGGAGTTCCATGACCGCTTCTTTGCACCTGGCGATGCCCTGGGTTATGCGATCCTTCAGTTCTGAATCATCCCCAGCATTCTTGAGTGCGTCTTGCCAAATCGCCTGAGTCTGGCGCCAGCTCGTCCGCGTCTTATCGAGCAGGCGGACATTGTGGCGAACCTTAACTAGCAATTTGATGAGTTGGTCGCCGGTCTCGGCGCCTGTGATTTCGAGTGTCATGGGTGCAGTTTCTGAAAATGAGGAGCAGGGGAACAATGAAAACGTTTTACTTAATTCGTTTTCTTTCACAGGCGCTGGCGCGCAGCGCGCTCAACTTCTTCGCGGCGATCTAGACGGGCGCGCTGCTTGTTGGTCTGCCGGTTGCGGTGGCAGAGTTCAAACGCCCATTTGGCCGCTTCAATGGGGCCAGCGGAATGCCTTCGCATGCGGTACAGGCAGAGGAAGAAGGAGAGTTGCTTTGCCATGTTTGGCCTCCGTTCGTATCATTGGGTTGATCAATGACCGCAGGGCAGGCCTTCGCCTGGTTCTGGTTCGCGTTCTACGGGTGCGCCGCAGCTTCCGCAGCGCTTGGGTGGGGTAGGGGTGGGATCAGCCATGATGGGCTCCTAGAAAAGAAAAAGCCCGCTGGTGCCGCGGGCTGGTGGATGAATGGTGCCGGTCCCGTGAGGGCAAGCCAAGCGCGGAGAAGGACACGCTTGGACCGGCGAAAACGTTGTGAATGCCGAGCTACTTTTTTGAGCGAGGCGGTAGAGTGGATTGCTTGTAAATAAGCAGTTCCACGCTAGACCGCCTCTTTGTTTTGCGGGAACGTGGTTCGTACTTGAATCCTGGAAAGAATGCAGCCTCCACCTCTCGAAGAGCATGTATTCCAAATCCTGTTAGGCGCAAAAGTCTTATGGGATAGTTCGCCATGATCTCGTCAACCGAATGAATGCCATTCTGCGCCAGTGCGTTCACAGTGCGAGTTGATAACTTTTTAAGGTCGGAAACTTCTGTCATGGGATGGCTATCAAGGCTGGTTGATCAATACTTGTAACAAGTATTTCGCAGTTCATTAACTCCCGCAATAGGGGGCACCTTAGGGCAAGCCTGGAATCGAAAACCTAAGCCATCTGTCACAAGGCTTGGGCTTCCCGCTCGGGTAGAGCTGCTGCCAGGGGATTTAGAAGGTAGATCTTGGACTAGGGCCGCTTTGATACAGCACACAGTTGTCGCTCGCACGGCACTCCATCGCCATCGCCATCCATCTTGGTACTGGGACAGTTTTCCAGAAAGAAAGTTGCTTCCTGACAAGATGTCATTTGAGAGCATTGGGTTCTCCCATCACACTGAAAATTTGGATTCGGCGAAGCAAGTGAGTCCGCTTGAATTTCGGAGAGCAAGGAGTTTGGAGCATCAGGGGACTGTTGCTCTGGATAGTGGGTGTAGATGTTCCATGCGGTGAGCAAGATCAACATGAAGATCACAAACTTGAGCACATCTATCCCCTTGGTGATTTAATTTTTGCTTACTTCATCCTAGCGCAACTGTTCGGGGTAAACCTAAGCCCTCTGTCACAAGGCTTGGGTTTCCCGCCCGGATCCGCTCCGGGCAGGCGCGCCGGGATTCCAACCAGCGTGACCATTTCTGTTCTCGGGCGTCTTCCCCTCACCAGATTCAACCTTGCAGGGTTACGGCTGGGCACCGCACAGAGCTGCGGCCATGCCCGCAGATGCATTGAGCCGGACGAATGCCCCACAGGTAGGGCAAGCAACATCGGCAGGGCAGACTTTTAAAGACCTTGAGGGTGCTGGCGCGATCACTGGCACTCATCGCCTGGTGCAACCTCTGCAAGGTCATCCCTGTGTGTCGGGCCTGCCCTCCAGCCGCCAGCGGTGATTCACCGGCTTTGCTTCCCCTGCGCTTACCAATCGCCTCGGAGTTGCTGGATCGCGTTTGTTGCTGCGATGGATGAATATTAGTCCGACTGATATTTAATGTTAACAGTCAGACTAATATTTTCTTCAAAAAAGTTTTTCTTGTAGCGTGGTTTGAGGCAGGGCAAAGGCTTCACGAAGATGCAAATCTGGCTTGCGCAAACCTGTTTTGCGCAGTGTCAATTTGCAGTTGCACTGTTCAAAATACTGTGCAACACTGTAAGGACATACAGTACTTTTGAGATGACGAAAGAACAAAAACAGCTACTTGGAAGCAGGCTCAAAGCAGCAAGGAAGGAGGCGGAAGCGTCTCAAGAATTTGTTGCTGAGACTCTGGGTGTGACGCGGCAATCGGTGTCCGCGTGGGAGACGGGTGCAAGTTGCCCGTCAGCCCTGCAGCTAGGTCAACTGGCTGCGATGTACTGCGTTTGTGCGCACAAGCTCTTGTTTGGCGAGCCCTTTCAGCCGGTTCGCTTGGACAACTATCTTGGCGGCGGACGATTCGCTACCGCAAAAATCTAGAAGGAGTGGAAATGACCAAGGACGAAATCTTGAAGCTGATCAGCTCGCCGGAGCTGCCAATCCCAAGGCCCCGTGACGTTGGCGCCTACTATGCAGCCTGGTTGGCAACAGTCTATGAACGCTTGACTCCAGAACAGCAAGCCCAGGCAATCACGCTGGGTGGCCTAGTGCACTACAGGAGCTCGTACATGATCCCTGTCCTGGGTGCAGTGGGTGAAGGCGGCTTGATTTCTGACTTCGAGCTGGAAGAGGGTAGGCCAATCCAATCGAATAGGGCAGCCGCCTAAATTATTTAGCCGCTCTCAAGGGCGGTTTTTTGTACACCGAATTCAATGAGACTGAGACTCGCCAGTCTTCTTGGTTGTGCGTTTTAGCGCTTTCTCTTTTGCTGGGGACGGCGCTGATCTTGAAAGTGGCGGAGCAGCAGGGAATGGATTGGCCGCTGATTTCACCGGGTTGGCTTCGGTGTGTAGCTGTTGGGCTAGATGTAAGACCTCATCTTTGAACGCATCAGGCATCTGCCTGAACATCAAAACCAACTGCATTTCAAGTTTCGTCAAAGATGTCAGGTCAAGAGTGACAGGACTTGGATCAGAAACAAGAGCACTGACTGCTTCTCCGATTCCCAGGGCTTCTTTGGCAAGGGCAGGGCTAAAGTCGTCTATCTGACAGCCAAACACTTTGGCGAACTTTGCTGCAGCAGCAGTATTGAGCGGAATCGTGCCGTTTAAGTATTGACTTATCGAGCTTTGGTTAATTTCCAAGGCGTGGCCAAGTGCCATCTGACTTGCTGGCTGTCCTTCCTCCTTGCGCTGCAACTTCCACTGTTCATACAGTGATTTGAGGCGAGAAGCATCAGCCAGTTGTTCGTCTGTGAGTGGCAGGGCAGGCATGGGTGCGAGGTTATAAGTAATACTGATAAAAATCAAACAGTCGGACTGTTGACATATAAATTAGTCGGACTGATAATTGAGGCATGCACAACCTCAAGCCAATCCGAACCTACCTTGGTGTCACCCAGCGGGCTCTAGCCTCAGGTCTTGGCTGCACGCAGGGCAATGTTGGCAACTATGAGCGCGGGCAGACTCTGCCGCCAAACGTCGCCAAGAACCTAATTACTTTCGCTGCCGGTCTTGGGGTCGCGTTGACCTATGACCACATCTATGGTGCTAAGTCTCTCCCCAATCAAAAGGAGGTGGCCCATGGGTGAGATCGCCTTCACTTAGCGCCTCGCCCCAGGCAGATCTACCTGACTGACCCGGCACGCAATGCACAGCTCCCCAGCAATCCAAGTCATTTGTAGAGCACTGGTCTGCAGGGTGCGGTGCGTCTTACCGAATTCGTCTGCATTTTCAGCAAGTCGAGTTTGCGTCGATTGGTGGATCAACTTCCCAAGCATTTGGGGGCGGCGGGCGGTGGAGGTGGTTTGCGTTTTCATGCTTCTCAGTTTGGCCGGTGCCGCGCACAAAGTCACTGCCAACAAATTCAGAAATCTGGCAAGGAGTCACAAATGAACATTCGAGCATTGCTCTACAACGCAGTACGTTGCTTTCGCGGCCCGCAGCCCGAGGACTCCAATGGAGCTGTTGGTTTGTCTGGCTACATGGGCCTGACCTCAACCAGTCTCAGCCATAAAGTCAGCCCCACCTATCCGAGCGCGCACTGCAGCCCGGAAGAGGTGATAGCCATCTGCCAGCTCACAGGCGATCACGCGCCAATACAGGCCATGGCCAAGGCACTGGGCTATGTGCTTGTTCCCATCGCCCAAGAGGGAACCGACACAGACCAGGAATACATCGAGCAACTCACTGCCGCTGCGCGGGAGTTTGGCGAGTACCTGGCTGAGTCCACTAGCAGCTACGCGGACAAGAAGATCACCGACCCAGAAATGACGCGAATCACCAAGGAGTTTGCTGATTCCATGGCCGCCCAGGCCCGGCTATTCGCCATCTTGCAGGCAAAGCACAAAGCAGGCAAGCCAGCTGACGAGCGCCGTCATGTTGATCTGCCGGTGCGCACGATGCGCGAAGAGGCGCCAGCATGACGCCCCCAGAAAAGTCTGTCGAGCAGCTCGAAGCCGAGTTAGCAGAGGCAGAGCGGATCGCGGCCAGCCTGCGAGAACAAATCGAGTCAGCAAAGTGGCTGCAGGAATACGAAGAGGCTCCCCAGGAGCTGAGACAAGTTTGATGCCATGGCTAGGGTAGCTCCCGAAAAGCGGTTCCACCTTCCGCCTGCCGATGGTGTTTTCAAAGGTGCCAATCAAAGATTGAAAGGTGGGTTGATGAAACCAACAGTCAAAACAGCTTCTGACGAGATCGCTTTGATCGCAGAGCTGCAAGCAACCTTCCCTGGCAGCAGACCGGTTTCCTTGAGTACATGGCAAGGACATACCGATTCCATCGGCGTAGTGGTCTGTGGAGAGGCAGAGATCGCTCCTGGCGAGCCCATTGGGCCATATCGCTACGTGGATATGCCTGAGTACAACGGCCTCATCCATACCGGCTTTGAAGCCTGGTTAGAAGCACGCGGCTGGTATGCCGAGGTCTATGAATACGGGACGCTCTGGATTTTGTCGCTGCCAAGCCAGCAAGAGTTGGATGAGTGGCGGGCAGCATGCGATGCGATCAACAAGGAGTACGCCCAGAGCGGTGCTCTGCAGGCCGATGACGGCGTGCCGTTCTGAGTAGGTGGGAATGAGCAACATCATTACCAATCTCTGCAGACCTCTACGCCTTCAGCCAGTGCGTAAATGCGTTCTGATGGCCCTGGCTGATCGCGCCGATGACAACGGCATAGCTTGGCCATCCTTGGCATGGCTGTGCGAATGGACGTGCTTTAGTCGGCGTGCCGTCATGAATGCGCTTGATGATCTGGCTCAAGCTGGAATTGTTCAGGTAAACAAGATTGCTGGAAAGAACAGCCGGTGCGAAATCGATCTGGAAAAGCTGCGTGAAGAGGCTGCTAACCCAGGCACGACGTGCACCAGTACCCAGGCACCAGGTGCACGGGTTGATGACCTAGATTTTGACCAAGACCAAGGCACCACATGCACCCGTGCACCAGATGCACCCGTGCAGGACGTGCACCACCACCCAGGCACGACGTGCACCAGTACCCGTGCACCACATGCACCCGGGGGGGCACGACGTGCACCTGATACATCCATAGACACCATTAATACATCAGTAAGACAGGGAGAGAGCACCGCCGCGCGCAAACGCACGGCTACTCCACCGATGGAATGCCCGGCAGATGTGCAGCCCCAAACCTGGAAGGACTGGTTGGCGCTGCGGAAGCAAAAAAAGGCGAATGTCACCCACACGGTTTTGATCGGGGCAAGGAAAGAGGCGGAGAAGGCTGGGTTGAGCTTGGAGGCGTTTCTGCAGGTCTGGTGCATGCGCGGATCGCAGGGCTTGCAGGCTGAATGGCTGAAACCGAGCGAAACGATGGCCCATACCAGCAATGAACACAAGCCAGACTGGGCGATCAGTGCAGGCTTTGCCAACCGATGGGAGGCCCAGAACGAGGGTTGCAACGAACGAAACGCCCATGAATTCCGTGACGGCAAGAAAAAGGCGGTGGTGCTATGAACGCGGCAGAAGTCTCTCAGCGACTCGCACAAGACGCGGCCAACGTCGCCTCGTTCCTGCTTCCGCAGGGCAAGCGCTCTGGCCAGGAGTGGAAGGCTGGCAGCGTGAATGGCGAGCCGGGGCAGTCGCTGTCGGTGCGGATCAAGGGCGCAAAGGCTGGTGTCTGGTCGGACTTCTCCACCGGCGAATCCGGCGACTTGCTCGATTTGTTTGTGGCGGTGCGGGGCTGCTCGATGGCAGAGGCCCTGCGCGATGCGAAGCAGTACCTGGGTATCCGCGACACGATGCCAGAGCGGGAAAAGCCGAACTTCAAGCGGCCTGAAAAGCCTAGCTGCCAGACGGCCAAGGCTGGGGCGCTGGAGTGGCTGAGAGGGCGCGGCTTAACGGACGAGACCATTGCGGCCTTCAAAATCGCCGAGCAGGTCAAGGGCGGCAAGACCTATGCGCTGTTCCCGTACCTGCGAGACGGCGAGCTGGTCAACGTCAAGTACCGCAACATTGCGGAAAAGCGCGACATGCGCCAGGAGGGAGGGGCGGAGCCTTGCCTGTTCGGCTGGCACCTGATCGACCCTAAGGCCCGTGTTGTGGCGCTTTGTGAGGGCGAAATCGACGCCATGACACTGCACCAGTGCGGTATCCCCGCGCTGTCGGTCAATGCGGGAGCTGGCAACCACCAATGGCTGGAAAACGACTGGGAGCGCCTGGAGCGGTTCAGTGAAATCCTGATCTTCTTTGATGGAGACGAATCGGGCGAGAAGGGCGCGCAGGAGGTGGTTCGTCGCTTAGGCATCGACCGCTGCAAGCGCGTGAAGCTGCCCGAGAAAGACGCCAATGAGTTCCTGCAGAAGGGTGCCATCGACCAGGATTTTCAGGAGTACATCGACAAAGCACAGCCGATGGACCCTGAGGAGATGCGCCAGGCCAGCGAATTCATGTCCAAGGTCAAGTCGCTTTTCTACCCGGCCCATGATGACGACCGTGACCCGGTTTTGCGCCTGGACAAGGATCTGGAATGGTTCGAGTTTCGCCACGGGGAGGTAACAGTCTGGACCGGCTACAACGGCCACGGCAAGAGCTTGATGCTCTCCCAGGTTGAGCTGGGCCTTGTGGATCAAGGCGAGCGCTTCATGGTGTTCTCGGGCGAAATGACCCCGGAGCGCCAATTGAAGCGCATGGCTAAGCAAGCGGCGGGGCTGGATCGCCCATCCATGCAATACCTCGATGCCATTGGGCAATGGGTGCATAACCGCATCTGGTTGTTCAACGTGGTTGGCAGTGCGGGCTTGGATCGCCTTTTGGCAGTGTTCCTGTACGCCAGCAAGCGCTATGGCATCCGTCATTTCGTGATCGACAGTTTGATGATGACCGATGTTCCAGAGGACGGATCAGGCGCTATGACCGCTCAGAAAGAGGCCATGCGCAAGATGTGTGACTTCGCGCGCCGCAATGGCTGCCACCTGCACTTGGTGGCCCACCCCCGCAAAGGCGCAGATGAGAGCAAGGGACCGGGAAAGTTGGATGTAGCTGGGTCTTCCAAGATCACGGACGGGGCAGACAACGTGTTCACAGTCTGGAGCGCCCGCAAGGACGAAAACGACACGTCTGTAGACCCCGACAAGCCAGATGCAAAGCTGGAGCTGCATAAGCAACGCAACGGCGATGTACAGCACTACACGCAGTGGCTTTGGTTCAATAAGGCCGCGCAGCAGTTCACCACCAACTCTCGCCGTTCTGCGGTGTCTTTTGTTCCCTTTAGTGGTCGACCGGAGGTCAACAACCCCATGCCAGAGGAGTCCCAATGACCAATCATCAATTTGAACCCACCTATGCACTGCTCTGGAGCGGATCGCAACGCTGCTTCCACGTAGAGCCGCTGCGCACGATGCTGGAGAAGAACCGCAAATGCTATGTCGAAGGCCGGGCGTCAGATTTCATACCGGTCTTTGTCGGCGGCGATGACGAATGCAGGCTGGCCAGCAGCCTCTTGCGGCGCACCTTGGCTGAGTATGGGAGGAAAACCCCGCCCATCGAAGAGTGGGAGCCAACCAGAGTTGGTGACCTTTGCGACGCCTTCATGGCGGATCTCACCCAGCGCGTGCAGGCGAACCAGCAGGCCTCAAGCGCAACACCCCAATAGCCAAAACGGAGGACCAATGAACTTTGCAGAGACAGCAGCACTTTCCACACAAGCGCGCCGCAGCGGTCGCGGCTATGTGGACTTCAACACTGTGCCAGAGGCGCACAGAGAGATTGATGCACGGCTGGTGAACTGGGGCCGCTGGTGTCACGGGTCGGTAGCGCGCCAAATATCGCCCATGTTTCGCATGGTGCCGCCGGAGCCCAGGGATCATGCTCAAGCCCGGGCCGAGACGCAGGAGAGGATTGATCACCTGGACGCTGCCAAGATTCATGCTGCGGTAATCCATCTTCCACTACCGCACCGTGGCGTTCTCAACTGGGTATATGTGAAGCCATGGATGGCACCAAAGAAGGCATGCCAGATCATTGGAACCAGTCTGGTTGAGCTGGGCCGTTTGCTGACCGACAGCCGCAACATGCTGCTGTCCAAGGGGGGGTGAGATGAAGCGTACCTACCCTACAGCAGATGAGATGTTGGTGAATCAGCACTTGTTGGGCCAATGCTTGCATGAGGATTTCAAGGTCATTCGCGGCTTCCTGAGGTTGTTCACCAAGTGCCAGAAGTGCCAAGCGCAAGAAGAGCTCGAAGGTCGCCCGACCAATGCTGAAGTAAGCGATCTGTGGCGCAGCAAACTGATTCGGCCAGCCCACAACCCGATCAATGCCGCCCAGGTAGAGCGCAAACTGAGCCTTGCGGGGTGGGTGGTGACGGTTTTCCAGAGGGATCGCTGCAGCTACCGGTGTGAAGCTGGCAGAGGAGGGCAGCGACTGCATTCCGATGTGTGCAGCTCACGATCTGAGGCAGTTGTTCAAGTCGCTGCACAAATAATTCGCAAGGGCTGGCACAAATGAGATTTATATGGTATCGTTCAGCCTATCGATTGAGCGCAGACGCATAAGAATCGCAGCATCCCTGGACGGAGGCGGCGGTGTCTGCAAAGCTCGGTGATAGAGCGCTCCGACAGGGGGCGCTTTTTTGTTTCTGTCTCATCGTTTTAGGAAGCATGCCCCGAAGGTCGGGAAACGGTCTTGAAAACCGTCGCCATCCGTGAAGAGCGGGTGAGGGTTCGATTCCTTGTGCTTCCGCCAATTTGGGCCTGTCGTTCAATGGACAGGACTTCCGGCTACGAACCGGAGGATGAGGGTTCGATTCCTTCCGGGCCCACCAACACCGAGCCTTGCCTAGTGCGGGCTTTTTCGTTTCCAGTTTGCGGTTCCTGAATCTGAAGAAACGACATCGAAGTGAGTTGGCACCAAGGGAGTGCTTGTAAATTTGAGGCAGTGCAAGTTAACGTTGCCGCATAGCTCTGATCACTGAAAAATTGATCCCTAACTGATGTACTTAAAGTGTGGCTTGTTGCTGCAGCGAGAACTAGGCCACTGATCAGCTTTTTGTCTAACATCTCTCCCTCTTAGTGCGTATGAAAGTTTCCTTGCTGAGTGAAGGTGTCTATAAAGGCAATGGCTATTTCAAAGTCGCGGACATCCCGGCCCAAAAGATTGGAGCCAATGTCTTCTTCCCTGATTGGAATGATTCGCTTCTCAACATGCTTGCCTCCAGTGCTTCGATCACTCAATGAGACCAAGGCAAAGCAAGCCACGCTCGTGCCGTCGGCAAACAAGCATTTGTTGGCTGGACTGATGCTGTGAATATCGACTATCTCCACAGTTGTTTACTCCCAAGTTTTTCACCAAACAGCCGTAATTTTCTACATGCTAAAAGTTCTTGTTGTAGGAGTGTGGAGTACGGGCATGTAGGCCGTTTCCTAGTCAAATTGATGGTTGTGTGAGAGCTCCCATCGTATTCCAAGACGGTTTCTTTTCCGCAGGGCAGGCTCTCCGCACACGCGACCTACACACTTGGAGCCTAGCCCCTGCACCCGATAGGAGAGAGCCATGCAGACATTAAGCTATCAGTTTCTGTGTGATGCGCATCCTCGCCACATCATCATCGACCCAGAGGGAGAGCGCTGCAAAGGATGTGGTGCACTGCTCAAACCTGGCCCTGAGCATTGCGAATACTGCAATCGGCCAGCAGTCAGTGACCTCTTGCAGGAGTATCTTGAATGAAGACGCTCAAGACAACCCTGCCCATGTTGGGCTCCACTGTTCCTGTGCTGGACACCAAGGCAGGCGCTACAGAGATGGAGCGAGGCAGCTCATGGATGGCGAAGCGGGAGCGGGTAGCCAAGCGGTACAACTACATGTGCGCGGCCTGCGGGCTGCTCTGGTTGCCCTGGCGAGATGAGATAGATCACATCGTCCCACGGGAGCAGGGCGGCAGCAACGATGAATCGAACCTGCAGCCATTGCACAAGACCCCATGCCATGCGGACAAGACCAGGCGAGAAGCCCAGGCAAGGGCGAGAGGGAGCGCAGGGCGTTGACCCTAGGTGCAAGAGGATCGATGCTCCTGGCGCGATCTGGCAAGCCGCAGCGGCATCGATACCCCCCGGGGGTGTGATAAGTCCTGAGGGGCGGCCTCCCTGGAAACCGACCTGTTCCGCACGCGCGGAAAATTTCCCCTATTGGAGGATTTGTTAATGGCTTTAACAGGCAAGAAGCGACTGTTCGCCAATGCCGTTTTGGCTGGCAAGTCGAATAAAGACGCGGCAATCGCCGCAGGTTACAGCTCAGCAACCGCATCAGCGGCAGGCTCAAGGCTTGTTAAAGATGCTGAGGTGGCTGAGTACATCAAAAAGCACAAGAAGGCCAAGGACGCGGGCGAGGCCCCTCCGGATGATCGCCCTTCGTTTGACCTCAACCAGGCAATGGCGCATAAGGACCCGCGCGTGTTCCTGATGGCGGCAATGAATGATGTCGCCCTAGATCCCAGGCTGCGTATCGATGCTGCCAAAGCCCTGATGCCATTCGAGTTCGCCAAAAAGGGCGAGGGCGGTAAAAAGGACGCAAGGCAAGAGGCTGCTGAAAAGGCGGCTACTGGCAAGTTTGGCCTTAGGGCGGTGAAGTGATGGAGTGGACCACAAGCCTCCCGGACTGGGAGGAGCGCATTGTTGCGCGTCAGTCCATGGTGCCGGTCAAGCCGTTATTTCCCGAGGTCGCTGCTGATGCAATGGATGTGTTTGGCGCCCTCCGGATGATGGACGCTGATGGTGGTCCAACTATGGGCGAAGCTTGTTTGCCGTGGGTAAATGAGCTTGTTGCCGCGCTGTTTGGTTCATACGACCCAGAGCGCAAGCGTCGTCTGATCACCAACTATCTGTTGATGGTCAGCAAGAAAAACGGGAAGTCTATGATCGCGGCGGGGGTAATGCTCACGGCGCTTATTCTCAACACCCGGACGGCTGCGGAGTTCATCATTCTTGCGCCAACCAAAGAAGCGGCAGACAACGCGTACAAGCCTATTCGGGAAATGATCCTGGCTGACGAGGAGTTGTCCGCCCGCTTCCATGAGCAACAGTATTACAAGACGGTCACCGACCGGCTGACCAATGCCACGCTGAAAGTGGTTGCTGCAGATAGCGCAACAGTCACCGGCAAGAAGGCGACCGGGGTGTTTGTCGATGAGCTTCATGAGTTCGGCAAGAGCGCCAAGGCTGCAGCTATGCTCACCGAGGCGACGGGCGGAATTGCATCGCGTCCTGAGGGCTTTGTTTTCTACTGCACCACACAATCGGCTGAGCCGCCTGCTGGGGTGTTCCTAGACAAGCTGACCTATGCCCGCAAGGTACGAGACGGAAAAGTAGTCGACAAGCGATTTTTGCCTGTGATCTACGAGTTTCCAGACCACATGCTGGAGGCCAAGGCCTACGAGGATCTCGATAACGCATACATCACCAACCCAAATTGGAATGTGTCGGTTGATGCGGAGGTCATCGCGCAGAAGATTCAAGAGGCGGAGGAATCCGGCGAGCACGCCGTCCGAGACATACGGGCCAAGCACCTGAATGTTCAGATTGGGCAGAACCTGCATGCCAACCGCTGGACCGGCGCCGACTTCTGGGAGCAGAACGGCGACCGGAGCGTGACGCTGGCCCGCATCAAACGCGAATGCGAGGTGGTGACAGTCGGCATCGACGGCGGAGGCCTGGATGACTTGCTGGGCTTCGCGGTCGAGGGCAGGTTGACCGGCCAGCAAAGCTGCTTGTTGTGGAATCGGGCCTGGGTTCACCCCATCGGCATCGAGCGGCGCAAGTCGGACGAGGCCAAGTATCTGGACTTCGTGAAAGACGGCGACCTGGTGATTGTCGAAAGACCGCGCCAAGACGTTGAAGAAGTTGCCGCACTGTGCAAGGAGATCTACGACGCGGGGCTGCTCGCCAAGATCGGTCTGGACCCTGAGCGCACGCACAAGGTGGTGTTCACGGCGCTGGTGGATGCTGGCATCCCGGAGGAGCTGATTATCGGCATCTCTCAGGGCTGGAAGCTGACCGGCGCCATTGCTGTTGCTGAGCTGGCGCTGAAAGACGGTGAATTGACCCATGCTGGCGCGCCGCTGATGGCCTGGAGTGTGGGCAATGCCAAGGTTGAGCCGCGAGGCAATGCCCAATTGATCACCAAGCAAGCCAGCGGTAGCGCAAAGATTGACCCGCTCATGGCAACACTCAATGCAGTCACGCTGATGGCGACCAACCCTGAAGCCAAGCGCAAATCGGTCTACGAGCGGCGCGGCATCAGGTTTTTATAGGGTACGACTCAATGAAACTATTGGACATGTTCCGGAGAAATCCGGAGGCACAGTCGCGCCCGCCTGAACCGCTGGAGCGCCTGGAGCCAGTCATGCAGCACGCCACCTCGGCGCCTGCATACCGGGCGGAGGGGCAGGTATTTCAGGGGCTGAATGATCCGGCTTTCCTCGAATTCATGCGATCTGGCAGCAGCGCAACGGGCAACCAAATGCTGCGCAACACCGCTGCGCTGCGCTGCCTCACCCTGATCTGCAATGGCCTGGGCATGCTGCCCTTGAGCCTCTACCGAGAGGGAAACGACAAGCAAAAGGCGACTGATCACGCGGCCCACAAGCTGGTGCGCATCAAGCCAAACCCCTACCAGACTCCCATGGAGTTCAAGAGCCAGATGGAGCTTTTGCTGGAGACGGAAGGCAACGCCTATGCGCGCGTCATCCGCTCCGGAGGCCGCCCGATTCACCTCATCCCCTTCGAGAAGGGGCGGGTAACTGGGAAGCTGGGCCCGGGCTGGCGCATGCAGTACCAATGCACAACGGAGAACGGCGGCCAGCTCACCCTGGACCAAGAGGAAATCTTGCATATCCGCGACCTGTCGCTGGATGGCATCGAGGGCCTCTCGCGCCGAAAACTGTCCTCTGAGGTGTTCGACCTGGCAGCCGGTGCGCAGCGTGCGGCCTCTAACGTGTTCCGCACTGGCGTGATGGCTGGTGGCGCAATCGAGGTTGAGGGCGAGCTATCCGAGCCAGCTTTCAAGCGCATGAAGCAATCCATGGACGAGGACTACACGGGGGCCGAAAACGCCAACAAGTGGATGATTCTGGAAGATGGCGCCAAGGCCAAGCAATTCGGCTCCACGGCCCGTGATGGCCAGAACATTGAGAACCGCAACCACCAGATTGAGGAGGTTGCCCGCCTGTACGGCGTGCCGCGACCCCTCCTGATGATGGATGACACCAGCTGGGGCTCTGGCATCGAGCAACTGGGCATCTTCTTTGTGCAGTACACGCTGGCCAGCCGGTTTCAGTCCTGGGAAGAGGCCCTGGCCCGCACCCTCCTGACCGACAAGGAGCGCGAGAGCCTGTATTTCAAGTTCAACGTGCGTGCACTGCTGCGCGGCACCCTCAAGGACCAGGCGGACTACTTCGCCAAGGCCCTGGGCGCTGGTGGGCACCAGCCATGGCACAACGCCAACGAAATCCGGGACCTGGCGGAATACCCCGCTGACCCGAATCCGAAGTTCAACACCCTGGGCGAGCCCACGGGAAAGAAGGCAAAAAGATGAGCCTAAAGAAACTACCTGAGCTGAATGCGAGCGCATACGCGGGCATTCGTGGGCACATCCAGTCCTATGTCTTGCCCAGCGCCATGTCGCGCTGGACGCCGGGCATACAGGCTGCAGCAGGCGACTCGCCAGACAACGTGATCAGCATTCTGGATGTGATCGGCGAGGACTGGTGGACTGGGGAGGGCGTCACAGCGAACCGGATTGCTGGCGCCTTGCGCGCCATTGGCGACCGGGACGTAACCGTGAACATGAACAGCCCAGGCGGCGACATGTTCGAGGGGATCGCCATCTACAACCAGCTGCGCATGCATCCGGGCCGCGTCACGGTGAACATTCTGGGCATTGCTGCCAGCGCGGCCTCTGTGATCGCCATGGCGGGCGACGAGATCCGCATAGGGCGCCCATCGTTCCTGATGATTCACAACTGCTGGTGCTTGGCCGCTGGCAACCGCCACGACTTTGCCGCGCTGAGTGAGCAGATGGCGCCCTTTGATGCGGCCATGGCTGATGTGTACCAGGAGCGCACGGGCGTAGACCTCAAGCGCATCACAACCCTGATGGACAAAGAGAGCTGGATTGGCGGCTCTGCAGCAGTGGCGGACGGCTGGGCCGACTCCCTGCTAGAGGATGCCGCCATCAAGCACGGCGCTGACACCCAGGCCTCAGCGGTCCGCCGCATCGAGGCCGCATTGCGCGCAAGCGGCTTGCCTCGTAGCGAGGCGCAGCGCGTTCTATCTGATTTCAAGTCCAGCCTGAGCGATTCGGCTGGCAATGGCGGCCTGAGTGACTCGGCAGCAAAACCCGTAGCAGCGCAAGCGCTGCAAGACCTCATTGCCACCATGAAAGGCACAAAATGACCGACATCAACAAGACCATTGAAGACCTGGGCCGCTCGTTCGAAGAGTTCAAGAGCACCCACACGCAAGAGCTGAAGGCTCTGAAAGACGGCAATAGCACCGCCGACTTCCTGGCCAAGCAGGACAAGATCAATGCCAACATTGATCGCCTGCAAAAGGAAGTGGAAGACGCCCATACCAAGATCGCATCTGCCCAGATGGGCACCGGCACCAAGGCGCTGCGCGACAAGGAGTACACCAGCTCCTTCGAGGCTCACATGCGCAAGGGCGACGTGCAAGCTGCCCTCAACAAGGGCACGGCGGAAGAAGGCGGCTACCTGACCCCCGTGGAATGGGATGGCACCATCACTGACAAGCTGCGCGAAGAATCGCCCATGCGCCAACTCGCCCAGGTGCAGGTCACCAGCAAAGCAGGTTGGAAGAAGCTGTTCAACATGGGCGGCACTGGCTCCGGCTGGGTGGGCGAAACGGACGTGCGCCCCGAGACCGCCACCCCTGTGCTGGCTGAGCTGGGCTTCGGGCACGGTGAAATCTACGCCAACCCTGCTGCCACCCAGCAGATTCTGGACGATGCAGAAATCAACATCGAGGCCTGGCTGGCATCGGAGGTGCAGGCTGAATTCGCTGAGCAAGAGGGCGTGGCTTTCATCAGCGGCGATGGCGTCAAGAAGCCCGCTGGCATCCTGACCTACGTGACGGGCGGCTCCAACGCGGCCAAGCACCCATTTGGCGCCATCAAGGCGATCAACAGTGGTGCAGCAGCCGATATTGGCTCTGATGCTGTGCTGGATCTGATCTATGGCCTGCCCAAGAAGTACCGCCAGAACGCCCAGTTCCTGACCAACAACCTGACCATCGCCAAGCTGCGCAAGTTGAAGGACGGACAAGGCAACTACCTGTGGCAGCCCTCTGCCCAGGCTGGCCAGCCTGCAACCCTGCACGGCTATGGCTTGGCTGAGGACGAAAACATGCCTGATGTGGCCGCAAATTCGCTGCCCATCCTGTTTGGCGACTTCAAGCGCGGCTATCTGATCATCGACCGCATGGGCATCCGCGTGCTGCGCGATCCGTACACGAAGAAGCCCTATGTGCTGTTCTACACCACTAAGCGTGTGGGCGGCGGCGTGCAAAACCCAGAGTGCCTGCGCGCTCTGAAGGTCGCTGCGTAAGCCACGGTGTAACCCTGGGGGGGCTTCGGCCTCCCTCTTCATTTCAGGAGCAAGCAATGAAAGCAACCAAGCAATTCGATGGCGTCAAGAGCGGCGAAATCTACCCGACCACATTCAACCCTGGCGACGAAATCCCGCCTGAGCTGGAAGCCGCGGCTATTGAGCTGAAGGCAGTGGACGCCAAGCCCGCTGCGCAGAAGCCCGCCAAGCCGGAGGCCTAAACCATGTTCCTGACCACCCCCGAAGTGCTCGCCCATCTGCGAGTAGAGGCCGGTCAGGAGGATGCTCTGATTACCCTGTACCAGGGCGCAGCGGAGCAATCCGCCATGGACTACCTCAACCGCAAGGTGTTCGCAGATCAGGCGGCGCTTGACGCGGCTGTGGCTGCTGGCGCTGCCGGAGCTAGCCCGATGGTGGTCAACGACGCCATCAAAGCAGCAATTCTGCTGACGCTGGGCCACCTGTACGCCAACCGCGAGGATGTGGTGACGGGCCTTTCGGTCGCGCGGCTGCCTCTGGGTGCGCGGTCGCTTCTGCGGCCTCACCGCATCATCAATGGAGTCTGAGTATGACCACTGCTGGCCAACTGCGAAACAAGGTGCGGGTCGAGAAGCAAGGCCCCGCTGAGAACGAATGGCATGAGCCGCTTCCAGATCAATGGGTGTTGGTGTGCGAGCCCTGGGCCGACATTCGCCAGCCTTCGGGCCTAGCCACGATCAAGGCGGGCGCACAAACCTCGGTGATTCGCACCTCTATTCGCATCCGTTACCGCACCGATGTTGCCCCAGGCATGCGGGTTGTGCATGGCGCGCGCGTCTACGAAATCAAGGCCGGTCCGCTTTCGGTTGATGGAAAGCGCGAATTTATAGACCTCGTTTGTGAGGAAAAGACATGACGAAATCCCGAGATACGCCGAATCAGGCCAAGCCTGTCACGGCCAAGCCAGAAGCAGCAGGCAACGACCCGATTACGGTCCTCTCCACTGCGCGGGGCAGTTTTGGCCCATATGGCTATGCCGCTGGGCTGCTGATCATTGGCGTACCTGCCGATGTTGCCAAGGCCAACAAGGCGTGGCTGAAGTCTGACCCGGCTGCGGTCGAGGCCGCAATGGCTGCTGGCACTGACGCTGTGCTGTTCAAGAGCTGACCATGGCCCGGCGCACGCTGTCAACGAAGGGCGGCAATGGCCGATCCAAAGTGCTCAAGGGCAACAGCAGCTTCGGCATTGATGCGGACCTTGGCGGCATGTTTGATGGCCTGGACGCGCTGGAGGAGGACATTGAGCAGGCAATCCGGCCAGCCGCCCAGGCGGGCGCGCAGGTTCTGTATGACCGGGTAAAGCTCAACGTGTCGACCATGGGCAGGGTTACAGGCAATCTGGACCGATCGATCTACCAGGCATACAGCCCGGAAAACTCGGTTGAGGGCCTGCGGGTCGAGTATCACGTTAGCTGGAACCACAAGAAGGCCCCCCACGGGCATTTGCTTGAATTTGGCTGGATGCAGCGCTATCGCATGCGCCCGGACGGCATGGGGCCAATGGTGCGGCCTGGAATGGACGGCACCAAGAAACCGGGGCGACGTGCTTCCCAGGCCGAGAAGGATGCCTATTACGTGCCGCTGCCCACGCCCAAGCAGATCCCCGGCTTTGCATTCGTGCGCAGTGCTTCGAGTTCGATCACTGCAGCTCAGGACGCGGCGCGCGATGAGCTTTGGAGGCGGCTGGGCCTGAAAGGTTGATATGTCACTTGAGAGCGATCTACTTGCTGTGATCGGCGCGCACTGTCCTCGGGTGTTTGTGGGGACTGCTCCCTACAACACCAAAACACCCTATGTCACCTGGCAGCACATCGGAGGCGATCCGCTGCGCTACTTGGACAGCGAGGCGGCAGACAAACGCAATGCGCAGATACAGATCAATACCTGGGACGCAACGGCGCTCGATGCGCTGGCGCTGATCCTGCGGCTGGAGGAGGCCATTTGCAAGGCACCTCAGTTCCAAGCAGAGGCTTATGGCCAGCCTGTCCTGTCCTATGACGACGCAGACATAGCCAAAGGCTACTTGATGACCTTCTCTATCACCGGAGCGCGCTAACCGCCCCGACCACCAGACACCGGCTTAGGCCGGTTTTTTTGTGCCCGACGAGGGCTGTTCCCACCCGCAAAGCACGCGCCGAGCGGGTTTTTTGTTTCAGAAAGGGCCAAAAATGGCTTCTCTACCTACCGGCGCGCGTATTGCTGTCGCCACTTCGCTGTCTGCAAAAAAGACGATCTCTGCTGTTACCAATGCTGCTGAAGCGGTCTGCACCTCTGCAGCCCACGGCCTGCAGGTTGGCGACATTGTGATTGTGTTCTCCGGCTGGGGTCAGCTCAATGGCCGCGTGTACCGCATCAAGGCTGTACCGACGCCGGACACCTTCACGCTGGAAGGTCGCAATGCCAACACGACCAACACCAACCTGTTCAGCCCTGGCGGCGGCGCGGGTGGCTTCGTCAAGGCCCTGACCTGGGTTGATGTGGTTCAGATCCTGAACAACACCAGCTCGGGCGGTGATGCCAAGAAGGTGACCTATCGCTACCTGGAGAGCGAAAACGAGCAGGAAATCAATGATGGTTTCACGCCCGTCTCGCGCTCCATCGAAATCGACGCGGACGCCATCGAAACCCCCGGCTATGACGCACTGGTGGACCTGTCGGCCACTGGCGCGGACACGATCCAGCGCCTGACCATGAAGAAGGGCGCTGTGTCGTACCTGGCCTGCACTGTTGCCTTCAACGAAGAAGTGACGATGCAGGACGGCCAAGTCAACCGATGCAAGGCTGACTTCTCGGGCAAGTCCAAGTCCACCCGCTACAGCAACAGCGTGTAAGCACTCCCGGGCATTTCGCCCATCACCCATGCACCGACGCAGCCGCTTCGCTCCTTTCAGTGGGGCGGGCGGCTGCGCACGGGCTTATCTGTTTCCCTCCACTGAAAGAAAATCGTTATGACCACCGAAACCAAGAAGCAAAAACCTGCAGCGTTCATCTTCGGCGCGCGCCCTGAGAGCATCCCCGGCACTGTCGAATTCACCAGCGTGACCGGCCAAGAGGTGAAGCTCGAATGCCAGTTCATTTATCGCACCCGCAAGGAGTTTGCGCAATTCTGGGACCAACTTGCCGAAGCCAAGGTCAACGGCTTTGAAGAAGGCGAGAAATTCAGCTTTGCCAAGCTGGCAGACCAGGGGATCGAGGCCAACGCAAAACGCACCATGCAGTTTGTGAAGTCCTGGCCGCTGGATCTGGAGCTGAGCCAGAAGAACCTGGAGCAGCTCTTTGACGAAGAGCCTGAGGCTCCAAGCGCGTTCTGGGAGAAGTACCGTGCCATGTGTACGGAAGGCCGCCTGGGAAACTTGAAGCCGCAGTAATTTCGTATTTCAAGCCCGCCCCAGAAGTGGCTGAAGGTTGTGAGCCAGAGGACTACTGGGAAGACCCGGTAGAAGTCTGGCCCGAAAACTGGGAGACGCTGCTGCTCTTTGTGAGCATGCAGACGCAATGGAGCATTGCGGTCGGAGTGGGCGGAGGCGGCAGAACAGGGATGTGGTACGCATCCCTGTACCCGCTGCTGGATCGGATTGCTGCGGGCGATCAAGAAGAATGGGATCACCTCTTCGCTGAAATGCGCGCCCTGGAGAGAGTGGTTCTTGCAATCGATGTGAAGTAGGGGCGCGGGCCTGCTTCATGCAGGTCTATTTATCAATGGCTCGGCCAATTCTGGTCGGGCCATTTCTTTTTGCGGGGTTCAAAATGGCAGAAGGCGATAGCCGCAAAGCGGAAATTGACATTGTTGCCAAGAACAGTGCCAAGGGCGCGTTTCAGGAGGTCAAGGACGATGCAGCCAGCATGGCGGCATCCGTGGAGCAGTCGGGGAAACGCGCCGCAAAGGGCGTCGACGGAATTGGCGACGGCATGTCCACTGTGGCGCAGAAGTTCACCAAGGGTGAATCTGTTATTGCCACGGCGCTTCAAAAATACATTGAAAAGACCACGATTGCAGCCAAGGCTGGAGAGAGCCTTTCTAGCGCATTTTCGCAAAAAATCGAATTGCGCGGCCTTGATGCTGCGAAATTTGACCCGCTTATTCATAAGGCGCGCGAGGCCGAGGCTGCGCTTGCTGCGGTAAAGGCACAACAAGCGACTTCGGCGCGCAACGATAGCTTTTTGAGTTCTTTGCGTGAGCAGTCCAATGCCATCGGCAAAACGCGCACTCAACTGCTGGAGTTGCAAGCCGCAGAAATGGGACTCACCAACGAAGCTGCGCCAATGCTCGCAAGGCTCCGCGCGGCTGAGTCTGGCTTTGGCAAAGTGGGAATTGCTGCGGGCCAGACCCGAATGGCGCTGCAACAGCTGCCCCTGCAGTTTCAGGACATTTTTGTGTCCCTCCAAGGTGGTCAGGCACCGCTAACCGTGCTGTTGCAGCAGGGTTCGCAGATTGTGGGCTCCTTTGGCGGGGTTGGCGCTGCGGCCAAGGCCATGAGCGGCTACATCCTGGGTCTGGTCAACCCGTTCACTGTTGCTGGCGCTGCGGTTGGTGTGCTCGGGCTGGCCTACTACCAAGGCAGTCAGGAGGCCGACAACTTCCGCAAGATACTGGTTCTTACGGGCAACCAGGCGGGAACCTCCGTCGACCAACTTAGCTCCATGGCCAAGTCCATGGCCGCCGTGGTTGGCACGCAAGGGGCTGCTGCGGCTGGGTTGGCCGAAATGGCTCAAAAGAGCAAGGTAGGTTCCAAGAACCTTCAGGAATTCACAGCATCGGCAATTCTGTGGGAGAAGGCCACGGGGCAGGCAGTGGCGGAAACTGCCAAGCAATTTGCTGAACTTGCCAAAGATCCGCTCAAAGCGTCCATGGCGCTCAACGAGCAGATGAATTTCTTGACTGCTGACGTTTACAAGCAGATTCGGGCGCTGGACGAGCAAGGCAAAACACAGGAGGCTGCGGAAGTTGCGCAGCGCGCCTACTCCAATACGATGAAGGCACGCCAAGCCGAGATCACTGCAAATCTGGGTGTTCTGGAGCGTGGGTGGAAAAGCGTCGGCGATACCGCAAAGAAGGCCTGGGACAAGATGCTGGACGTTGGCCGTCCAGAATCGCCATTGCAGAAGGCACAAGAGAACCTCACCAGGCTGCAGGAAGAGCTGGAGCAAAAGCAATCGGCTCCTCTTGCAGTGGACTCTGCGGCAATGCGATCCTCAAGGGAGAAAAGCCTTGAGAACCTCAAGAAGCAGATAGAGGCGACGAAGGCGCTCCTGTCGCAAATGCAGTCGGTCGATAGCGTCACTGCTCGCATGGCGGCGGACAACAAAAGCTACATCGATGCATCTGATGCTCTGGCCCAGGCGGCAAAGCAGGGGCAGACCGTAGAGGAAAAGCGGCTGGAAGTCGCGCGGCAACTGGCCGAAGAGTACAAGAAGGCTGTGGAAGCGGCAAAACGCCTGGGCGGCATGGACCTCGGAAAGGTTGAGGCCGACTATGCTCGTGCGTCTCGCGCCAACAATGCCGCCAACCAGCGGAGCATTGATCGTGATGCGATGCTTGATGCTGTGGCGCGCGTGGAGTCCGGTGGGCGCCAAACTGACCGTAGCGGCAACGTCGTCACCAGTAGCGTCGGCGCTTTGGGCATGTACCAAATCATGCCCGCCAGTGGCCCACACATGGCCCAGTTGGCTGGGGTGGAGTGGAGCAAAGCCCGTCTGGAGCAGGGTGCCAACTATGGGCGAACACTTGCCTCTGCCTACATCGAGTACCTGATGCGCAGCTTTGACGGTGATGCTGTCAAAGCGCTCACCGCCTACCACTCGGGTAAGGGCAATGTCGACAAGGCCATTGCCAAGGCCGGTGTTGGTGGCGATTGGCTGCAGAACATGGGTCCTGAAGGCCAAAAGTATGCAGGCAAGGTGCTGGGCCAGTTCACCACTGATGCGCAGGGGAACTACAACGGCCTTGTTCCCGGCGTGGCACTCAACAAGGAGGCCATTGCCACTCAGCAAAAAATCCGGGAGATGCAAGACGCCACGGCTGCGGCCACGGCATCTATGGCAGCGCAGCAAGCGGGCTACAACAAGATCATGGCCGACTTCATCGGCATGAAGGCGACGGAGCATTGGAAGACTCTTTCAGAAGCTGAGCAAAAGGCGCTGGAGCAGGATGCCATTGCAAAGTCGAACGCAGATGCATTGATGCAGTCGCATCAAGCATTGGAAGATGCCTTGAAGGGTGCTGATGCTGCGTGGCAAGACTACGGGGCGGCAATCTCTGGAGTGGTGGGATACACCAAGGAGATGGCGGCTGAGCAGGCACGCTATGACAAGGTGATGGCTGATGCCGCCAAAAATGGTCTGAGTGAAGAGACGCAGCTCAAATCCAAGGAAGAGCATCTGCGCACCTTAACTGCACTGCGAGAGAAGGAGGCTGGATCGAGTGCGGCATCTCTAGCACGCCAGGCAGATCAACTCGAAGAGACCAACAAGCACTACGGTAAGTCGGCAATCGTTATTGGCGAGATGACTGCCCAGCGCTTGAAAGATGCTCTGGCGGCGGAAGTGCAGGCCAATGGATATTCCGATTTGGCGAAGAAGCTCGAAGCTCAAGTTACTCAGCAGCAGCGCGTCAATGCCGCAATGTCAAAGGCCGAGTTGAACAAGGCCCTTGATACCTTCAAGGAGCGCACCCGCGCTGCCCGCGAGTCGATGGCCGTATCAGAGCAAGAGCTTCAATTGATGGGCCTGTCTGGGATTGAGCGGGCAAAGGCTATTGCGCAGTTAGAGGCGCAACTTCGGATCAGAAAGGATATAGCCGAGCTGGAGCGCAAGGGGTTGCAAGGCGCCGAGTTGGCAACTGCTAGCGAAGCGGCAAAGACAGCAGCTCTGGAAGAAGCCCAGGCCAAAGTGCAGCAAGCAATGGTGGACGAATGGAAGAAGACGGTTGACCAGTACGACCAGATCTTCTCTCAGGGCTTTGCTGACATGCTCAACAACGGCAAAGACGGCTGGAAGAGCTTCACCAAGAGTCTGACAACCACCTTCAAGACCACAGTCGCCGATCAAATCTACAGGATGTTCATCAAGCCCATCGTGGTCAATCTGGTGGGCAACTTGATGGGTATGACAGGTGGCAGCGGAGGTGGCGCGGTAGGCCAGATGGCCAGCAGTGCATCCAACATGATGAATGGAGGGATGACCAACTGGACCAACATGGGCACGGCGGCAGCCGACTGGATGTGGAACAACGGCATCTCCATGGTGAACAACGGCTTCACCTCCGTTGGTGGCGCCATGATGGACTTCAGCAGCACCATCTCCAATGTTGATACCTGGTTCAAGGGGATCGGCCTGGAGGGCGGTCTGGGCTCTGCCGTGGGCTATCTTGGCTCGGTGGTGGCGCTTGCCAAGGGTGACTATGGCGCGGCCATCGGCTCTGCCATTGGCACGTACATCCTGCCGGGCATCGGCACAATGATCGGCTCTTGGCTGGGCAGCGCGATTGGCGGGCTTTTTGGGCGCAAGCTCAAAGAGTCGGGCATCGAGGGCGAGTTTGGCGGAGAGTCCGGTTTCGAGGGGCGTCTGTACAAGTATTACAAGGGCGGACTCTTCCGGTCGAACAAAACGACCTACGAAGACATGCCCGAGGAAATGCGTAAGGGCCTGGGCGACCAGTTCCTGACGATGGACAAGGCGATCCGCGACATGGCTGGGGCCGTGGGCCTGAGTGGTGAGGCCTTGGATGGCTTTACCGCCAAGTTCAAGGTTGACCTCAAGGACCTGAGCCCAGAAGAAGCCACGAAGAAGCTGCAGGAGGAATTCCAGAAGATCGCCGAGCAGATGGGTGGTCTGGTGCTAACCAGCGAGGAGTACACCCGGGCAGGGGAAACCCAGCTCGAAGCACTCACCCGCTTGTCAGGCTCTATCACGCTGGCAAATGAGTGGTTCAAAGCCGTCGGCGACACGCTGTTTACCGTGGGCTTGGCTGGCGCTGATATGGCGTCTGAGCTGATTGATGCCTTTGGCGGGGCTGATAAGTTCCTGTCGGCAACCAGCAAGTATTACGACAAGTTTTTCAGCGATGAAGAGAAGGTGGCGAACCAAACGCGCCTGCTCCAAGACGCTTTGAAGAAACTTGGTGTTGATGCTATGCCGATGAGCCGCCAAGCCCTGCGGGACTACATCAACAGCATCGACGTGTCGACCGAAGCCGGGCGCAAGCTCTACGCGGCCTTGATTGGCATGGCTGATGCCTTCGATGTGGTCTATTCGGCTGCAGAGCAGGCGGAAGCGGCGCTCAGGTCCTCGCAGGAAGCCTACTACGACAAGTTCTACTCTGACGCGGAGAACCAGCAGCGCAAGATGGAGGAGGTGAACAAGACCTTTGAGGGCCTTGGCTTGACCGTCCCCCGCTCGCGCGAAGAGTTCCGCAAGATGGTCGATGGCATCGACCGCAGCACCGAGGCGGGCCAAAAGCTCTACAAGATGCTGCTCGATATGTCGGGCGTGTTCGATGAGCTTTACACCGCTTCGGACAATGCCATGCAGCAGATGGTTGACATGCTGGCAGAAATTGCTGGTATCAAAGACGATCTGACCCTGGACCTGCTCAGAGCACAGGGTAACGATGCTGAGGCCACCAGGCGCGAGCGCGAGAAGAAGCTGGCTGAGCTGGAGAAGTACAAGGACCCTTCCGTAATCCAGCTGCAAAAGGACGTATGGGCGGCGCAGGACAAGGCCAAGGCGGACGAAGAGGCTCAAAAGGCCCGGGATGCCGCAGAGGCTGCAGCGCAGAAGGCCTACGACGCGGCCTATGCGATGGCCATGAAGAACCTGCAGGGCGCGGTTGGCCGGGAAAAGGAATACTGGGACAAGTTCGTCAGCGATGCAAAAACATCGCTGGAGAAGGCGGCCAGCTTCTTTACCCTGGTGACGAATGCCGCAGCCTCTTTGCGCGATCCAATCGAAGATGTTCTGGCTATGCAGGCTGCGGCTGGCATGGTCTACATCGAGAACGCGCTGGAGCGGGCGCGGCAGGGCCTGGGCCTGCCTGACTACGACCAGACCGACAAGGCGATCAACGCGGCCAGCTCCGGCCTCGTCATGGACTACTTCGGCTCACAGGTCGAACTGGACTATGAAAAGAAGGTGCTGGCCGGGCAGCTGGACGAGTTGGGCAAGTACGCCGACACCCAGAAGACCGATGCAGAAAAGCTGATCGACGCGGGCAATGCCCAGATTGAGCGGCTCGATGGCATTCTGGACTTCTGGAACAACTATGGCCAGGAATCGATAGACGCAACGCTGTCGGTTGCAGATGCGGTCAACGCAATGGCCAAGTTGGTCGGAGGTGGCTCCACCTCCACGGGCGGCGGCTCTGTGGGCTCCGGCTCCAGTGGCGGCAGCTCGGGCAGTTCTGGCGGCTCCTCCGGTGGTTCATCCTCTGGCGGCGCATCGCTGGGCGGCTCGGTGGCGGGCTCCTCGAAGTACCCCACGATCATCGGCTTTGATGCCGAGGGCCGTGCGTACTACAGCGACGGCTCCAGGGGCGTCAAGCCTGGCGAGTACGACGCCAGCGGGGTCAGCAAGAACGCGGCCTTGTCTGAGGACCAGTGGGAGCGCTTGAAAGCTGGTCAGTCTGTCTATGACGGCTACTGGCTGGGTGGCAAGCAGTACGGCCTGGAGATGTACGACTGGGACCCGTCCAAGCAGATGTATGTGAAGCGCCCTTCATTCGATGTTGGCACGAACTTCGTGCCCTACGACATGAAGGCGAACTTGCATGCCGGTGAGCGGGTGATTCCTCGGGCCGACAACAAGGCCCTGATCGCGGCTTTGGAGGGTGGCGGTAACGCTGCTCAACTGGCCGAGGTTGTGGCCGAGCTGCGCGAAGTCAAGGCAAAGCTGGCAGCCATCGAGGAGAACACCGGAGCGGGCGCATCCTTTGGCAACCAGACGGCGGAGATCCTCAAAGAGGTGACCGAGGGCGGAAACGCCATGCGCACCCTCGATATGGCGGACGCCGAGCCTGCCCGCTGAGCTGACTGTCTTTAACCGCCCCTGAGGCGGCTTTTCTTTGCCCGCATGGCTAACCCCCATGCGGGCATCTCTATTTTGAAAGGGCTGCAATGTATGTCCTAGTGCCTAAAACCATCACTGACAGCATGATGCTCGCGGGCACAATTCCTGCGGTCGATACCGAGGCAGGAGAGGTGGCGTGGACTTCTGGCCAGACTGTGGCCATCGGCAATGAACGGGTCTACGGTGGGCGAATCTTCCGCTGCGCCAAGGTTCCGGATGACCTGAGCAAGCCCCCGCCAGCGGACGAGCTGAGCTGGAGCGATATTCGGCCATGCAACCGCTATGCGCCTTTCGACTCCTACGTCCAAACCGCGCAGGTAGGCCGCAAGGGGGTGCTCACCTATGTGCTGAAAGTGCCGTTCATTGATGGCATCTCACTGCATGGCCTGCAGGGAAACCGGCTGCAGATCAAGGTAACGGATGGGGTCGGCGGGCCCGACCTCATCCCGCCCATCGATCGGCGTCTGAAACTCCCACGCCTGGGCTGGTGGCAATACTTCTTTAGGGAACGCTCTCCAGTCAAGAGCTACCGGCTCGAAGGTCTGCCCTACAAGTCTTCGATGGTGATCACCATCACCATCACCGCAGACGAAGACCAGGCCGTGGCCGTGGGCTGGCTGTCGGTGGGCAACTGGACGGCATTCGGCGTGCGCAGCTCTGGCTCGCGCTCCGGCACCCTGTTCGGGGTCAGCGCCGAGATCCAGAACTACAGCTTCCGCAAGGAATTCGAGGATGGGACTTTCCGCCTGGTGCCGCGCGGCTCAGCGGTCAATTTGACGCTTCCTGTTGTGGTGGATTCGGACGAATCCAACCGCCTATTCGCGCTGGTGGAAAAGCTCAAGGACACGCCTGTGTCGGTCTATGCATCCAGCAAGACGAAATACCGATTTATTGCAACGGTGGGATGGCTCAGCATTGGCTGGCAGCCCGTCACATCGCGCACTACATCGCTCAATGTGAATGTGAAAGGGGTTGTCTGATGGCAATCGCAAACGTACCGAATATCCGTGACCTGGGCACGGTGCCCGACAGCAACACCATGGATGAAGAGGAGTTCAGCCAGACTGCTGAAGTCTTCACGGGCAATATGCCTGGATGGGGCTCTGATGTGCATGATGTGGGTGTGTCTGCAAAGACAAACGCCGAGCATGCACAATCCCAGGCCCAGGCGTCAGGGGCGAGCGCTAACACCGCAGCAACATCGGCAAACGCCGCCCAGGGTTTTGCCAACTCCGCCCAGGCGTCCAAGGATGCTGCTGCTACTTCGGCTGGAAATGCCCAGCAAAGCGCGAGCGCTGCGGCTGCAAGCCTGCTGAGCATGCAAATGCTGTACCTGGGGCCGAAAGCTGCCCCGCCCACGACCAATAATCAGGGCGGTCCGCTTACCCTGGGCGCCTGGTTCACCAACACGACCAATGGGGCATGGTACTGGTGGAGCGGCACGGTCTGGAAGCTGGGCATGTCCGACCCGGATGTGGGTACGGTGACTTGGGAAAACGTGCTCAACAAGCCGACGCTTGCAAATGGCTGGCTGACCGATGTTGTTCTGAAGGCCAGCAATACCTGGGCGAACCTGCTGAGCAAGCCGACCACTGTTGCAGCAGCAGGCCTGACAGACGCGGTTACGACAACCGCGCTCAATACAGCAATTGCCACAACGGTGCTGCTCACTGGTGATCAGCCGATTGCAGGCAAGAAGACATTCAGCGACCGGCTGAAATATCGTGATCCGGCTACGCTCGCGCAACTGACTGTTGGCGGCACTCGCAAGGTGGTGTTGAACACTGCTAGCTCACAGTGGATCACGCTTTGCTACTTCGGCAGCTCCAATCGGCCCCTGTATTCCAGATTCATTCTGTCGTGTCCAGAGCGCCACTGGGCGGCAGAAATCACCTTCTCCAAGACGACTGCAGGCGCTGGTGGCGACTCCTGGGCATCGATCCGTGTTCTGGGAGCATATTCCTATTTCTACGCCTATCCCTATCAGTATCGCATCAGCGGCTACAGCTCCAATAGCGGCTCCTTCATTGAGATGCGCTTGCCCGGGTTCGGCTCCACATCAGAGACATACGTGCTCACTGTGCTTGAGGAATACCAGACGGAGGATACCTTTCTCATCGATTACCCACTGGGGGTAGTAGATCCTGGGGCGACCCGAATGCTTCCCAACGCCCTGACCTTTGGGCACAGCGGCGGCTTGTACTACCGCTATGGGGAAATCGTCTGTGGCGGCACCTATGCGCCTGTGATCGAGAACAACGGAGCTGCTGGGCAAACAACCTTGGAATCGGTGGCATAAATGAGCACATATCAATTCAATCGAGACTATTTGAGCGTCACGCGCCTGGCCGATGGCAAGGTGATCCGCTTCGATGACCAGGACCCCAACTATCCAGAGTTCAAGGCGTGGGCTGAAACCAATCTGCCCTTGCTGCCCGAGCTAACACTGGAGGAATTGCAAGAGCAGAACGCAAATGCACCCATTCAGCCCCTCGATCGTGCTCTTGAGTGGTTCGAGGATGCGCGCGTGGGCCTGCCGCAGCTTGTCGGCGGTGAGTGGGTGCGCCCGGTAGAAGCTGTCGATCTGCGGGCTGATGCCAATCTTCCGGTGCTGAAAGAGCGTCTGCTGTTGCGCTTGGCAGATGTGCGCTACCAGCATGAAACGGGCGGCATCCTGATCAATGGCTCCCAGGTCAAGACCGACCGGGAGAGCCAAGCCACGATTACCGGCGCGTACACCCGAGCGATTGACGATCCGGCCACCACTGTGCGCTGGAAGGCTGACAACCATTTCGTGACCTTGGATGCTGAGGCTATCAAGATGTTCGGCGGTGCAGTCTTCGCCCATGTGCAGGGCTGCTTTGCGCATGAAGCCGACTTTGCCGAGCAGATCGAGCTTTGCAAGAAGGTTGATGCGCTGCTGGTGCTGGCGGTGATGATCAACGAAGGATGGGGGGCGTGATATGGCGCTTCCATCTACTGGTCTGATTACGCTGAGGGCCATAGGGGCAGAATTCGGCACCGCCCAGCCCGTGACCTTCACCAAGCTCTACGGCAAGGCGGCTGGCATTCCTGCCTCTGGATACATTGGCTTTACGCACTTCTACGGCAAGTCGAATGCCTTTGTGCTGAATATCTCCGCCAGTGTGGCGCAGCCTAATATTCGGTCCCTGGCAACGGCTGCAGGTTGGAATGGATCGGCGCCGCTGATCGTCAATATCACTGCGCCGCTGATCAATTCGCTTGACCTAGGGAGCACCGCCTTTGCTGGTGGCATCACTTTGAACGTGTCTGCCGGTACGCGCATCGGCGGGGTGGGGGCCTCTATGAGCGGTGGTGCTGGTATTGGAGGCAATCCCGGCTCATTCGCATTCAAGACGCGGGTTCCAGTCACGATCAACAACCAGGGGATCATCAGCGGTGGTGGTGGCAGCGGCAGTGCAGGCGATGGCCGGTTTGTTGACTACAACACGACCCGAACTATTTCTGATGACGGCTATGGTGGCTCAGGGCAAGGCTTTGCGTCGTTCAGCGGCCTGACTGTCAATGGACAGGGATTTGGCCTATCAGCCACCAGGCGGGAACACCCCGGAGCGGTGCTTGGTGGGCAGACGAAGCCTTGGGCAATTGGCGGCAAGGGTGGTGATGGCGGCACATGGGGCCTGGCCGGGAATGTGGGCAGCGGCATCACAGACTACGGCGGCTCATATTCGGCAACCGGCATTTCGATCCGGGCGGCTCCTGCTGGCGCTGCGGGCCCTGCAGTCGATGGCAACAGTTTTGTTACCTGGGCCGCACCTGGCACACGGCTTGGCGGACTGATTAACTGACTTTTTTGTGATTCACATACCCGCATGGTGCGCCCAGCGGGTTTTTTCATATCTGAGAGGGGCGCGCATGAGCAATGGTGCAGAAAACGGCGCGATTGTCGCGGGCAAGGCTGCAGCCTATGGCGGGGCAACAGGTGCATTTGTGAGCGGGCTCACGGTGTCCGAGTGGGGCGTGATCGGCGGCTTGCTGATCGGTGTTCTGGGCTGGGCCTGCAGCCAGTATTGGTCCTGGCGTAAAGACCGCCGCGAGGCGCGCGAGATGGAAGCGCGCATGCAGCACAAATTTGGTACGGGATGGGATGAGCTATGACAGATGCACTGATTCCAAAAGAGCCGAGCATTCCGGCTTCGCTGGCGCGCAAGGGGGCGATCCCTGCAGCTCTGCTGGCCGCGCTGACCAGTCCCCTGGCGTACACCATGTTGGAGCGCTGGGAGGGCAATGTCCTGAGTGTCTATGCCGACAACCTGGCGCATGGCATCCCTACGTACTGCGCTGGCCGTACCGACTGGAAAGCCAATGTGGGCGACAAGCTCACTGATGACCAATGCCGGGTGGTGAATAAGGCAACGCTGCTGGAGCATGGCTTTGCCGTGCTGGGGTGTGCCAACTGGGACTACCTGACGGCCAAGCGCCTGATCGGTTTGACCATGTTCGCAATCAACGTGGGTAAGGAGGGCGCTTGCGGCTCCCAGGCCGTCAAAAACATCAACGCTGGCCAGATCGTGCAGGGCTGCAATCTGATCGCCCGCACGCCTTCTGGTGCGCCCAACTGGTCAAACGCTGGCGGAAAGTATGTGCAGGGCCTGCAGAACCGCCGCCAAGCTGAGCGCGCCTTGTGTCTGGAGGCAGCATGACCACCGGTGTAATTCTGCGAATTCTGGCCTGTATTGCCCTGTTTGCCACCGGTGCTCTGGTGAACGGGTGGCGCATGAGTGCCAAGGTAGCCAAGTGCGAAACCACCCAGGCCCAGGGCGTGGCAACCCGCGCCAAAGCCGCCCGGGCCGACGAAATCCAAACCGCCCAACTGGAGAGCAAACATGCAAAAGACACGATCTACAACGCCGACAAGCTGGCCAGCCTCAAAACTGGCATTGCTGTTGATGTGCGCTCTGAGCTTGAGCGCGCTCACAGGCTGCAGCTCAGCGCCGACAGCCGAGCCGCCACTTATCGCGCGCAAGCCGAAGCCGACGCCACTGCCCGCAGCGCTCTTGCAGATAAAGCCTCAGCCCTCGACCGCCAGCTTGCAGAGGGCGTCGGAGTGGTCGCGGAACTCGGAGGCGCTCTTAAACAGCGAGACGCCGAAGTAGCAGCGCTGTGCGACCAGGTGAACATCGAGCGCAGATTGAATGGTGACGCGAGCGATCAGGCATGCATTGGACAATAAAAAACCGCCCGGAGGCGGTTGCTATTTAATTTTGGCGTCTACGAAGGTGGCCAAAGCCAAACAATGCAGTCAGAGTAGCTAATCCGATCAGAGCCCACTCATTGATCGTTGGTACAGGAGTTGCAGAAGAACCGCCTCCACCGCCTTGCACATTGAAGGTAAGTACAGCGTCATCGCATACCGTGCTGTTTGGAGCGGGTAGACACACTCGAACAGTTGCGGTGTCCGTGCCCGTGTAATTGGCGCTGGGTGTATATGTGAATGCGCCAGTCGTTGGATCAATCGTCAGCTGACCATGTGCTGGTGGCGTCGCTGTTTGGAAGGCAGAGCCGGGAGGAACTTGTCCCCCAGTGCCTGCATTGCCAGTAACTGGCGTATTTACCGGAGTGGTAAAGCTCGCGTCGTTGATGACTGGAGGCGTTGGAGGGATAGCAGTTACGGTAATAGTTGCCGTAGCCTCCGCGCATTGAGGAACTGTTGTCTGGGTGCAGACTTGGTACTTGAAGGTGTCGGTGCCAGTGAAGTTTGCGTTTGGCGTGTACACGGCATTGCCAGAGCCATCGATAGACACGGTGCCATTGGTCGGCTGTGTCGTGATGGTTGGTGTGTTCAAACTTACATATCCCGGCTGGTTCGTGGAATCGTTGACGCGCAGATCGACGGTAACTGGCACTGCAGGGGTTGTGGTTCCCGTGTCATCAACAGCAGTCACCGTGGCGGCAGGAAGACCAAAAAAGAATAGCTCTCCACCACTATTATTATTTGCGGTGCTTACGAGCCGAACGGAACATACATTGCTATCGCGGATAGTGATCCCAAACAACTCATTGGGAGAGTTGCTGTTTAGAACCGCGGTGGTTGCGCTCCAGCTAGCGCCGGGAGTAACAATAGGGGTTGTTGCGGAAGGATTGGACACACGCAGCAGGTCAAAGCCGCTTGCATCGACTGCTTGACCAGAGCAACTCAAGAATGAAATGTTCACCGTTTCTTGAGCATCGACATCTTGCACAAAAAATGTCGTGCCAACGGGAAGCGCCTGGGGAAATGAGTACTGGGTATTTCCCCTGCGAATGTTGACTGTGCTTACGCTTGAGGGAGCACTGATTCCTGCAGGCATCCCTCCTCCAAAATAGTTCCATGCCGGGCAGTTCTGCCATTGCTCAGGCACAGGGGACGCATCCGCAGTAAGTTGGAAGGTTCCTGCACCAAGCGTACCTGCAAATGTGGTTGTCGCAGGAGTGTTTTCCGATCCGCAGCCCGTGCCAGGGGAGGTAGAGGTGTTGAACTGCCAACCATTAAAGTAATTTGAGTTCGCAGCAACTTGGATTGTTGCAGCTTGGGCCGCTAACGCAACACTACCAAGAACTGCGACAGCGATACCTGTGCGAGCTAACCCTATGCAAAAAGACCTCATAATTACTCCCATTTAAAATAGCTATGATTAATTGATGAAGAACTTTAGCGGTTTGATTGTTTGCTTTGTGAAGTTGCGAGTGCAATAAACCCTTGTTGACAGTTCATTATTGGGTTATTGGCAAATGTTAGCAATTGAAACATTGAGTGTGATAAAAAGGCGACATCGATTTCTTTTCAGCATTATTTAAGCAAAAAGCAAAGAGCCTCCCCAGTGCCGTAATGGCGCCCGGGAGGCTCTTTTTTCGTTTGTGCGGTCAGGTTGCAGTTCGCACTGGGTTGATTGCTTCAACGTCCGCGCCCATCTCACGCATCTTGGCTGTGACCTTGGCCAATTCCTCCGGCGACAGCGCCAAGCGTGCGGCCATGAGAAAGCAGATGTGAACCCCCAGGCTGCGCGGCTCCGCACCGCCTGTGTACTTGCGCCACTGCTGGCCACCGGCAACGCTGGCCAAGTCGGCCATCTGTTCACCAGTTAGGCCGAGTTGGTCTTTCAGCTTGGCCAAGTTCTCGGTTGAGGGTGGGGTGTATTCGATCATGAGCGGCTCTCTGCGCTGGAAGAACAAAGGCCCTTTCGGGCCTTGGCTTAGATAAACATCTTGGCGATTGCTACTGCTGCACCGATCATTCCGGCCATCGCTGTAGCTCCTGCTGCTACTGGCATCCAGTAGTGCTCTCGGTTGAGCTTGGCGGTTTCGGCATTGAGCTTTGTGGTCTCAGCGAGCAGCTTGCCTGCTTCTGCGATCAGCTTGCCAACTTCGGCTTCGATCTTTGCTGCGTCCATATTCCAGTGCTTTTGCATGTTCATCCTTTCGGGGTGTCGGGCTGCGCGATATGCGCTACCCATGTCCATTAATGTAGCCCCTTTGGTGCTAGTGCGCAAGTCTTTTCTTGAATTATTTATACTGTTCTTTTATCCAGTGATTCGGGGTGCGCTTATGCAGATAGATCAGATCGCCATTGCCGTGCTCGGGGCTGCTGCTGCCTGGCTGTCTCAGGCGCGCTCGGAGGCATTCAGGCGGTGGGCCTGCATCTTCGGCATGCTCGGGCAGCCGTTCTGGTTCTATGCCTCATGGAAGGCTGAGCAGTGGGGCATATTTGCCGTGAGCGTGCTCTATGCCCTGGCCTGGATGAAGGGACTATGGAACCATTGGATTCGGCCTACACCCAGCAGCATCGCGGCGGAGAAAATAGGCACCATTCAATTCGTCCCCGAAGTGAAAAAATGATCCAGAGCCTGCACATTGAAAAAAGCGCGCCCGGTCAGTATCTGGCCCGGGTTATGAATGAGCACTCAGAAGCCCTGAGTAGAGATGGATTCGCTTGACTCGGCGTAAATATGCTGTTAAATGGTGTTTGGCTATCTGTTGTCCACTTTTTCAAGGAGCTCGCTATGAAGTCTCTTGTTCGTGATTGCACCCGGGCACTCATGGCTACAGCGGTCTTAATCTGTAGCTGTTTTGCTTATGCCAGTGCAGGTTTTTCCCCGCAAAGCGGCACCTGGATTGTGAGCTCTGAATTGGATGGCAAACCGGGTCGGGGCATGGCTATTGACGTACAGGACGGTACGATGGTTATGCAGGTCTACAACTACCGAGAAGATGGCGCCGCCACTTTTTATCTAGCTATTGGAAATGTGGTGGACAACCAAGTGAGCGCACCACTCAAGCGTTATAAAGGAGGGCGTTTTTTCGGTAGCGGCCCACTGTCGGGTGTTGAAGATGGTGACGCCGGTATGGTGAACATCAGTTTCACTAGTGGTGGTACGGGCATAGTGCAATTTCCGGGTGAACAAGCAGTTGCCATGGAGCGCTACCGCTTTGAGGGCGTATCCGCTGATAAGTTGGCCGACAAACTGTGGTTGCTCGCTTTATTGGATGAAAACGGAAATGCTGCTGAGCTGCTTTTAGCCAATACACAAACCTCCGACGAGACTGGTAACATAATTTTGAACTTTGCACGCTCTGTAAATAGTGTAACTACGCAGACGCAATGTCAATACTCGCTGGCCAGCTATTCCTTCCGCTGTTTTGGCAGCGGCATACAGGCCGAATTCAAGGAATACATCCGCCAGTTGAGCGGCACATTGCAAGCGGGTGGGAAAACCTACCGCATGGTAGGTACGCGCCTGGCAGATTTCAAAGCTGGGTCGGATGTGCCAGGATTCGTCGCACGGTATGCCTTTTCCCCTGCACCAGAGAGTGGTACATGGGTCGTAAGTTCTGAGGTCGATGGTAAGCCAGGCCGTGGCATGGCGATCGATGTACAAAGCAACCTCCTAGTAATGCAGGTGTACAACTACGATGCGACGGGAAATGCCACTTTTCATTTGGCAGTAGGCCCATACAAGGACCTGCAAAGCCAAGGTCCACTCAAACGCTATCAGGGCGGACGCTGGTTTGGCAGCGGCCCGCGTTCGGGAATGGAGGCTGGCGATGCGGGCATGGTCTACCTTGCCTTTGATACTCCGACCCGGGGAGTGGTGCGTTTTCCGGGCGAGGGGCCGCTGGCTATCCAACGCTACCGATTTGGTGTGCAGGCACCTGATCCGCAAAGCTTGCTGGGCACTTGGGCCTTCTACGACGAGACGAATGACAAGACTACAATGCTGCGGCTCACCGAAGTAGTGGGCAATACTGCTAAGGGCGGTGGCGTTTTGTGCAGCTACACCGATACCGTCGCTCGACAGGTGCGTTGCGCCCAAGGTTCTGCCATTTCACGAGAAGACACGCGCTACATCATTGACTACCGTTTTACAAACGACAACGGCATAGCCTTCGGTAAAGCGCTGCTCGAAGGCACGACTGTACCTACTGGTAGCATGCCTAGTGATTCCAAGGCTAAATCGCTCACGGGCATGCGCATTGTGGATAGGCATGGCGTGCATGAAGCACTGGAAATGGTGTATTAGAGCCAAAATAGAAATTTGAGCCTCTGCTGGACTCAGGTCCGACACCCCCATGTTGATTTTTCGGACCTACAACGGTGGTCTTGAAAATCAACATCAGGCAAGACTAGGATGCTGGCGCAGGTGGAACCCGGCGAAGGGTAGGGGGTCTCGCCGGGTTCGGGCGGCAGGTAGCTCGCTCTGCTGCCACTCCTACGCGGCAGTAGCCTAGCGCTGGCGCTGTTACGGAAGCCATATTGCAGAAGCCTAAAGAAAAAGCCACCCGAAGGTGGCTTTCGTGTATTAGCTTTGGCGTCTACGCATCTGACCAAGGCCCATAATTGCAAGCCCCAGTGACAACGCGCTAAGGGCTAGTGTACCCATGGAGGGGACCGGTTTTAGCGTTGGCTCATTCGTATTGGAGATCAAGGTGTTGGTGATAGTGGCTGTGTTGCTTCCAATGGCAATGGTAGCCGGCTGCGTATAGCTTGGCTCCGCCCAACGGTAGCCTGTAGGGGCGTCGGGCAGCGAGCCTTCAGCCACCGCGCAGACACTGCCTTGCTGAATGGTGATGGGCATAGCGCTACCTTGATTGGCCGTTACTATCACGCTACCACTAAAGGACGCTGCCGGACCGGTACAAGTTACGGTGAAAGGAATCTCTCCGGCAAAGGGCGATGCGCCTGACGGCCCGGTCACCACTTTGTTCACAGTCAACTGCGCTGCGGCTACCGAACGCAGATACCAGTTGCCATCGTCTACATCACGTACCAGTTCGTAGCGAATACCGCCAGCGTCAAGATAACCGCCTGGCAGGGCAAAGGCGCTGGTGACCGAGTTGGCAGCACCGCCAGTCACGCGCACCACCAGAATGCCTTTACCGCTAGTGAATGCTGGTGAGCTGGCCGCATCAGGCAGAATAGAGAGTAGGGTAGGGGCACCGGCTACCGCTGTCGATGCCACCTCTAGCACGTCGCTCACCGAAGTGGATGCATCGTTGAGCAAGGTATTGATCACTAGTGAGCCGCCATTGGCGGTATAGAGACCGGCCAATGACAATGTGTTGGTAGGGCTGGAGTCGCTGCGTGCCAGAGACACGACCCCTCCGGCATTGTTCAGATTGCCCGTAGCCGCTAAGCTGGGAAGCAACGAAGCATCCAGCACAGCATTGCTTTGCAGATTTAGCACTGTAAAGGCAGAAGCTGCGGTTGCCTCCCACAGCGCGGCACTGTTTAGGTTCAAGGTTAGCTGTCCACCGCTGGCCAACAGGCTGGCGCCTTTGTAGTGCCCCCCATTGCCGGTATAGGTGGTAGCGCTTGTAGCATCGGCATTCCATACTACTGGGGCCATGGTCGCAGTTACAGCATCCAGACTGAGGCTACCTGTTGCTCCCAGGTGGTTGAAGGAAGTGCCCAAGGCATTGACCGTGAGGCCTGGGCCAGCGGTGAAACTGCCATTGCCTTGGAGCTGCAGACCAATTCCCGCTGCACCTGATGCATTGATGGTGTTGCCAGCTAGTGGCCACTGAGCAATGCCTGCTGCTCGGATGTACACCGCTGCAGCGCCTGCTCCCGCTACCGTTACGGAGGTGGGGCCATTTAGGTTGACCTGTGAGTTCGCCACCATCACACCCGGCGTGAGGCCCGAAGCGCTTGCGGTGGTGACGTTGGTGCTACCGATCACAGTGGTGGTGCCGCCTTGGCTCCACAGCGGCGCGTAATTTGTGCTGTAGTAGTTGGACTGGAAGTCCAGCACAAGATTACCACCCACTGTCACCGTACCAGCGCCAACATACAACCCAGAACGGGTGCCGCCCTGGCTAGTGATGATGAGGTTTTGCTGGTAGTTGGCTGTTCCTGCGTTGTTACGTACTCCGTCGCGGGTGTTAACAGTTGCCGTAGGGGCTCCCGTGTTGGAAGTCACGGCGACGTGTCCTTGAAAGGTAGCCGTGCCAGTTCCAGTTTTTTCAATACCAGCTGCGTTGTTGGCGCCGTTGGGCTTGTTGACCGTCACATCCTTCACGAAGTTTCCGATCCCGGCTCCTGTTACAAAGATCCCTCGGCTGTTGTTGCCTCCCGTATCCGTGACGGTTAGCACTCCATTGACCGTGGTATTGCCCGATGCTTGTACCAATCCTGTCGCCGTCCAAGCGTTGACTGTTACTGCTATTGGGTCAGCCGTATAAACGCAGGTAGAACCACCGTCTTGTATCGGAGAGGTGTATGTTGATGCGGCTAGGTTAGCGGGACATACCGCTAGCGCCAGCTGGGGAGCCGCGACTAGGCCTGCAAGCAAACCTACCTGGATGGATAATTTCCCAAAATGCGATGCAGAGATGGGAAAATTCTGGTGCAAAACTGCAAGTTGAAGAGTGCCGTCCATGTCGTTCTATTGAGTGTATCAATGCGGTAATTTTTTAATATAGTTGTAATTCTGTTTTTATCCTAGATCGTTTATCAGAAACAAACACTATAGATTGTTAAATTTTCTCAATGCTGCTAATTTGCAGATTTGGGCCTAGACATCGGACTAGATAGCCGATGTCTGTGCCTGTTGTAGTGGCTCTGTCGATCGATGGAACGCCTCTAGTATCGCTCCAACACTGTGTGCAGTGCGTTGAGAGATGCTGGCGTAAGTCCCCAGGGAACTTTTCAGGGAACTGAATGGGTTTTCAGGTCGCAGCCAGTCGCACGCTCCAGAGAGCCGCCACGACAGAATGCGACCTGATTGCCCTACATTTATGGTTCGAGTCCAATCGCGCCTACCAATGTTCCCATTCGGAAGAGACCAGCTTCCGGAAACTTCAGGGACATTGGGGGGACATTCAGAATGTTCTCCATAGATCAAGCCGCCTTTCAGGGCGGTTTTTTCATTTCCGAGCACCTGTTCCAGCTTGGCTAACTCCCGGCCCCGGTCAACTCCATCTATCCACTTGGCGTAGACCGTAAAAAGCATCTTCGCGTTTTGTGCCCTATCTGCCGCGCAATGTAGGCGGGGTTCAGGTATTCAGCATCGCCCTTGATGCTGCGGCGATCAAAATCCACATCGATCACGTCATGTGCGGCGATCCAGCCCGAGGCCGTCCATAGCATCAACGCTGGGCGGATAGAGCAGGGCTGCAATCTGATTCTGCGAATTTGGCCTGCATTGCCCTGTTTGCCCCCAGTGCGCTGGTGAACGGGTGAGGCATGACCGCTCAGGTAGGCAAGTGCGAGATCGTCCAGACGCAGGACATGGCCAACCACGCAGGGGCTGCCAGAGATGACGAAACCCAAGTCGCCCAACTGGAGAGCAAACATGCAAAAGACACGATCTACAACGCCGACCGCCTGATAGCCCCCAAGACTGGCATTGCTGTTGATGTGCGCTCTGAGCTTGAGCGCGCTCACTGCCTGCAACTCAGCGCCGACAGCCGAGCCGCCACTTATCGCGCGCAAGCCGAATCCGACTTCATTGCCCGCAGCGCTCTCGCAGATATTGCCTCTGCCCTCGACCGCCAGCTTACAGAAGGCGTCGGGGTGGTCGCGGAAATCGGAGGCACTCTTAAGAGTCGCTAACACAACCCTTGATACGTCGTTGCTTCGCCGGGGGCGCCCAGCCTTGTCGTACGTCTGTATTGCCTGCGGCTTCGCGCCTCGTCTCAACCGCAAATCTACGATTTGCTGGGTTGTGTTAGCGGCTCCAAGCGGCGAGACGCCAAAGTCGCCGCACTTTGCGCCCAGGTGAACATTGAGCGCGCTCTGAACGGTGATACAGGGAATGAGGCTCGCAATATTCAATAGAAATTCGAGAGAGATGCACCATGTGATGACTAGGATTTTTTGAATTGTAGCAATCGATTGTTATTTGTCTGTTAAATGAATCGAATGTTGCTGCAAATAAAAAAAGAAATGCTCTTGCGTTGGGGAATTCTAAGCGACTTGATGATTAATCAAAGAAAAATTAAATAAAGCAAAATCAAAAAAATAAATTTCCTGTATAAGTCATAGGGGTGTGGGGCGTTCAAGAAGATTTTGTATGCAATACACAGCCCCATTGGTGGGAGTTCACAATGCTCACCGGTATTCCTCTGTGCTATTTTTATCGTTAAAGAGTACGTGATTATCTCCCGGGATCATGAAGTGCATTCTTCATTTATGAGAGGTTTCATCATGAGAGTAAATAATTTTTTCGGCAACTAGTGATGATGAGCGTAAATAGTCTTTTGGGAGGCTTGTTGCTGTTGAGCGCTATGGTTGCCGCGCAAGCCCAAACATGTGCATTAGGGGGCAATAGTGCAGCCTCCGGAAACAGTTTTCAGCTAGAGTCCTACAATAGTACGGTGAGTGTGAGTGTCGGTTCGGCGTCTAGTTTTTTACCAGGTGGTTCGTTTATACTGCAGAATGTAAATGGAGTTGCCAGAGCATTCGCTAGCGCTAACTATTTGCGGGCAACAGGCAATACATCAGTTACATACACATTTTCGTCACCAGTGCCGGCGAATCGTGTGGCTTTAGTGGTGTTTGATATAGGTGTGGGAACATCAATACCTTCTCCATATTCTCCATTATTAACTCTTTCAGTGACAGGAGGTGCTGGATCAAGCGATTTTGGTTTTTCGAGTATGTTGGATGGAGCCAGCAATTCACCCCTGAATCCACTAACTTATACTTCCTCAAGCGGCGTAATCTCAAAAACTTCTACTACCCCTACGGTTAGAGAGTCAGGGGCGCTGGTTGGAAATTCAAACAATTTAGTCTCAAGTTTAACCCTGACCGCTTCAGGGATTAATGTTGGAGACCTTGTGGGCTATGGCTTGGCTTCAATTCCAACTTGTATTACTACTCGGAAACTTAGTGTAGGCGCGGTCGGGAGTTTTTCTTTTGAAAACACAAATCTTTCGGTGCCGACTTCAGTATTGACAACGACAGCAATCAATTCGCCAGTAGATGGCCCAACGGCATTTGTTTCAAACCCTATCGTGCCAATCACCATTGCCGAAACCTTGCCGAGTTCTCCATCTGGCTGGCGCCAGGCAAAGGCATCTTGCACAGATGCAAATAGAGCAATTACTGGTAATGCGAGCGAATTCGGAACACGCTCAGGTAACACCCTTGTGATACCGTCAAGCTTTCTCCATCCAGCAGCTAATATTACTTGCCTCTTCACGAATTCATTGTTGGTTGCAGTAGATGATACACAGTCTACTGCAATGGATGTACCAGTGAATGGAGGAGCTTCGATTTTTGTGAATGACACAGGAACTGGTATTACTCTATTTGATCTGAATGGCTCTGCCTGCAATTTTTTTCCTTGCATTCGTAATCTGGCAAATGGAACTATCACTGTAAATGTAGCTGGGGAATATACGTTTTCACCGGCACCTGGGTTCACCGGTGTAGTTACAATTCCCTATCAAATTAAAGATGTAGAGGGGCTTGCGGCGGTAGCCAATATAATAATTAATGTAAATCCTGTCCCTAAGCTGAGGTTGGCAAAGTCAAGTAATGGACCTTGGGGCGTGCAACAAAGCGGAGCTACTTACACCCTGAGTGTTATTAATGCTGGATCTGCTCCAACATTTGGTGATATCACTGTGCGTGATAGTCTGCCTGCAGGAATTTCTGCAAATAATCTAGATAGTGGAAGCTGGAGTTGTACTGTCAGCGGTCAGGATGTAACATGTATCAGCCCTGCTTCCATTGCAGCAGGTGGTGTTTCTACAATCAATCTACCAGTTGCAGTTGGCGAAAGTGCAGCCCTTCGAGTGACTAATACTGCCTCAGTGGGAGGGGGAGGAGATCCTAACAACGGAGGTGCTCCTCCAGTGCCGGGTAGTTGCTCGGAAGGGGATTCTCATTGTGCGACTGACATTACAAACGTAAATCAAGCGTCCTCCAAACCCGTGCCTGTTGATACACCCTTGGCTTTGGTTATAACGGCGATATTGTTATGGGCTTTCTCACTTCGTAGTTTGAAGGCCAAACGACACTAGTGGCTAATACTGTTAGGCCTACCAGATCGAATACTCAAGAAAAATAGAAAGAGCCTCCCTGGTGCCAGATAAGGCACTGGGGAGGTTTTTTTCGCTTGTGCGGCCAGCCCTGAGATCGTTGCAGAGCACATCATTGGTATGGATCTGCCAGCCTGTGTCCTAGGCCCTGGGCCTTGAATGCTCTTAGAACCTGTTCAAAGTCTTTTGAGCAGCAGAACCAAGAAGGCCAGATGGACAAACTGCAAGCTGGTATTGAGCAGCCGCTCGCAGTTCTTCCATAATCGCCTGTTCTTGTCCAGCCAGGCAAAGCTGCGCTCAACGATCCTGCGCTTGGGCATGACCTTGAAGGTGTGTAGCTCGCTCCTTTGCGATCCGTCACATTAGCCGTGGTCACGGCTACTGCATGTGGCAAACCCTGCGTATCCACTGCAAGGTGGCGCTTGATGCCCGATACCTTCTTGCCCGCGTCATAACCTTTCAGGGCTGCCGTGTCCGTGTTCTTCACGCTCTGCGCGTCCACGATCAAGTGCGCGCTGCATGCGTTGCGCCCCTGTCTCTCTCGGGCCGCGCCAACCTGATTTTTTGAGTGCCTGCTCCAGCAGGCTGCCTCCTTCACGAGGCTCACTCCAGATCGCAAAGTACGAGTGCACCGTGCGCCACTTGGGAAACTCTTCCGGCAGCATGCGCCACTGGCAGCCGCTCCTGAGCAGGTACAGTACCGCACAGAACACCTCATACAGCTCCACTCTGCGCGGTGCCGTCTTCTTGCGCGCGCTCTCCAGCAAGGGCCTGATGATCTCGAATTGTTCGCGACTGATGTCGCTTGGATAGCTTTTTCTCACCCCCCCATTCTCACACTTCCGAGGAGACTTTGAACACGTTCTTAGGGCGGCTTTTCATTTCCGAGCACCTGTCCAGGTTGGTCAGTTCCATCTGTCCACTCGGCGTAGACCGTGAGGGGCATCTTCGCGTTCTTGTGCTCCATCTGTCTGGCGATATAGGCCGGGTTCAATCCCGCACCCAGTGCGTTTGTTGCATAGGTTTGGCGGGGCGCCTAGTCCTAGGGTGTGACCACTCGCGTCGATGAAACCCAAATCGCCCGACTGGAGGGGAAGCATGTGAAAGACTCGCTCTACAACGCCAATCGTCTGGCCGCTTTCAAGTTCGGCATTGATGGTGATGTGTGCGCTGAACTGCTCCGTGCTGAGCGCCTGCACCGTGACACCGACAGCAGAGCTGCCATTTGTCGTGCGCAAGGCAAAGCCGATATCACTGCCAGCCACGATCTCGTGGATCAAGCCTCGGCCCTCGATGCGAGTCTTGCAAGAGACCGAGTTGTGGCTACAGGAATCAGAGGCGTTCTTCAACAACGAGACGTCGAAGTAGCTGAACTGTGCGATCAGGTGAACACCGAGCGTAGCCTGAACTGTGATGCGGGTGATCAGGCCTCGGAGATGGGCAAGAACAATGATTTACAGCATGCATGTGCCAGTCTTTTAGACTGCACCTCTTATCAATAGAGGTTCCCACTCATGAAAAAGATTCTGTCCATTGCAGCTGTCGCGTTGTTGCTGAGTGGCTGTGCTGTATATGGCGACGGTTACTACGACAACGCACCTAGGAAAAAACCGCATCCTCATGGTTGTCCTCCAGGCCAAGCTAAAAAGGGTAACTGCTGATACAGGAAAAAAGAACCTCCCCGGCGCCACTATGGCACTTGGGAGGTTTCTGTCGTTTGCGGGTTAGTGACAGTCCTTGTTTCGGATTAAGCTTGGATTGCTTCGCTTTCCTATAACGTGACGACGTTGACGAATTCAGAATGCCGCGATAAATGCGGTCGTTGCAGCAAGTCCTGCCAACGTGTTGCTGGGCGCGGGTGTTGCCCCGATCGCTGGCTGGTCTACGCACCAGGTATTTGTAACGCTGCTTAAGACCAATTGTCTGCCTACGATACTGAATGATGCGGGTGCGAATATGGGTGTATCCCATGTATAGCTGTTGATTTCTGCAAAAAGCCAGTCAAGGACTGACTGGCTTTACTTTTCAGCGTGTTTTTAGTTGCCTGGTCTGCGCCCGACCTTTACCAAGCCGAATGCAGCAAAAATCAGCGACAACAGTATGGTGGCAAGACTGTTCAATGATGGAACGGGGGCCGCAGCGGTTGTGCCTTGCGGGCTGGCCTTGTCGTCATCTTTGACCGTTACCTGGACCGGTGTTCCGGTGACGGTGTAGTCATTCGCATTGCTGGGGGGCGCAATGGACAATGCAGCAACAACATCGCCATCGCCAACCACTGTATTCGCGGTGGCAGTTATGGTGCAGGTGGCAGATGTGGCGCCAGCGGCAATCAGCAGTGGGCTGGTGCAATTGGTGGAATAACGCGGGTTGGACGAAGGCAAGCCCAGGTTGATGCTCAGGCCACCTGTTGCTGCGGGCAATGTGGAAGTTACCGTGCAGGTGGAAGTCTGGGCAGGTGAATCGGTGATTTCGGCAGGCAAGCAGGCTATGCTCACTTGGGGTGGCGTATAGCTGCAACTCAGGGCTGCAGCAGCGGGGGTGTCCATCTGGCCGATGGCAGTATTGAATTGCGCAGGCGGTGTGATGGTATTGGTGACGCTTGGGGTTGATTGACAAGCACTGATGCCCGCGCTGGTGTCTGGCCATTGCACCTGGGCCGTGATCTGGCAGCCGCCCACCGGAATGGTGGCTCCGGTCAAGGAGAGGGTGCTGCTGCCTGCAGCACCCGTCAAGGTGCCACCGGTGCAGGTGTGCGTAGCGCTGACCAGTTGTAGCGGTGCAGGTAATACGTCGGTCAGATTCACTCCAGGCACCGATGCGCCCAAGTCAGGGTTCTTCAGCGTGATGGTCAGCGTGCTTTGGCCGCCGGGCTGTACTGCAGCGGACGAAAATGCTTTGGTCACGCTGGGTGCATCGGCAACTGTTACAAATCCGAATATCGTATCAGCATTCCCAAAATTGTCTGCGCGGAAGGTGACCTCTCTTACATAGGGTGGCAGGTCAATATACATGCCGGTGCTCTGGATGTTCTGGTTGCTTGGCCCAGGCGTGGTCACTACCAGTTGCTGGAGGGCGCTATTCCACTGCACATCCGCCATTTGGTAGAACGCGCCACCACCTGGGGGGTTGAAGGTGCGGGGAAAGAGGGTGGTGTTGCCGAAATCGCAGGGCTCCAGCGCCAATGTGGTGGGATTCACGCACTTGGCGCTGATCTACTGGGTGGAGGAGGTTCGCTGGTCACTTACTCCCAGCCGGTGTGGAACCGCCGTGGTGGCAGGGGTGATGGTGAAGGTTGTACCGGTTGGGGTTCCTGGTACGTTGAGCCCATACGATTGGCTGGCTGGAAAGTTCAAACCATTGCCAGCCACCATGGGCGAGATGGTCATGGAGCCGTTTGTGCTGGATACGGTTGCGCTCGAGGCCGGTGCCGGTGCAGCTTGGCCGTTGAATTGAATCACTCGGCTGTTTTCTACGGCGTGAGAATGTGCAGTTACAAGCGATGCGAGAGCAAGACTGATCCAGGAAAATTGTTTATTCATAAATTTGTTAGTGAGCGTTTACAGTTTGATTGGCGCTTGCATTCTGTTCTTAAACAGCTCCATAACTCCTTGGCCGCACTTGCATTGACAGTGTTTAGCAAAGTGTTGCGTGGCATGTAAGTGACTTTTCCCTTGTTTATTGGGGAGGTGATTTTCATCAATACGTAGCCGCGCTTGGCTGAATAAACGGCGGTGTTGCAGACGAGAGGTCATGTAGCGGGCCACAGGCTGCTCGCGCATAATTCCCTGCATAGCTGATGATGCAAAGGAAAGCCCGTGTCAAAACTCGCAATGGCTGTGCTGATATCTATGGTCTCGATGGGCGGTGTATCCGGCAATGCCTGGGCCATCAACAAATGTGTGGATGCCAATGGGCGCACCAGTTTTCAGGATGAGCCGTGTGCGGCGGGGCAAAAGGCGGAGGAGCTGGTGGTGACGCCTTCAAGCAAGGGCGTCAATCCTTCGGAGGGCAGCAAGCCGCTTGCGCAACGCCCGTCTCCCCAGTCGGCAGGGGTATCTGCTCCGGCAGCGCAGCCGGCGGCTGCAGAGCGCCCGAGCAATTGCCCAAATGCGCAAGAGATGCAGAGGTTGCAGGTGGAGGCGGATTCCGTTGCGTTGCCGCTGCCCATTCGAAACCAGAAGCGGCAGGATTTTGAAGCGCTCAAGCAGCGCTGCGGTTAAGCAGGCCTGGTGGGGGATGTAAGCATTTCCACCACGGTTGCTGCTGGCAATGCTCGTCCAAACAGGTAGCCCTGGCCGATGTGGCATCCAGCGCTTATGAGCGCCATGCGCTGTTCCTGGGTTTCTATGCCCTCGGCCACGATATCGAGTGACAGATCGGTGCCCAGTTGGCACATGGCCTTGACAATGGCGAGAATGGCGCGTTCATGGGTCATGCGCTGCACAAAGCTCTTGTCGATCTTCAGGCAGTCGACGGGGTAGTCGCGCAGGTCGGTAAAGGATGAGTGGCCGGTACCAAAATCATCCAGCGCAATGCGTACACCTGCCTTCTTGAGCAAGGTCAAGGCGCGGGCGACGAGTTCCGAGCCGCGGTCACCAAGAATGTATTCCGTGATCTCCAACTCCACCAGGTGGGTTGGGACGTGGTGTTGGCGCAGGCGTTCGAGCATGCGCTCGGCGAAATCGTCGCGCAGGAACTCGACCGGTGCCGCATTGATGGAAATGGGCGGTACCGCCATGCCATGCGCCAGCCACTGGGTCATGTCGGCAAACACCCGCGTCTGCATGGCGTCGCTGATCCTGGTGGCCAGTTCGTAGTCCTTGAATGCCTCTGCGACCGTGTGAGGCAGTTGCACATCGCCTTGAGGCGGTTGCCAGCGCAGCAGGGCTTCGAACCCGACGACTTCGCCTGTGTCGATATTGACTTTGGGCTGGTAGTAGGGCTTGATAAGCTGATTGCGCACGATTTCCCGGGCTTGGTGAACCTGTGAAGCCGCGCGCATTGCGGCCTCGTGCATCTCCTTGCTGAACAGGCGCACACCACCGCGACCAATCGCTTTCATGTCGTTCAAGGCGGTGTCGGCGCATTTGAGCAGCCCCGATGTATCGCTTGCATCGCGGGGATACAGGGCGCAGCCAATGCTCATGCCGCCATTGATGGGCTTACCGGCGTAGGTGATGGGGGTGTTGATTTGCTGGCGAACGATTTCTGCCAGATTCAGCAGGTCGTTCTCGTCCGCAATATGACGGACTGCAATCGCGAATTCGTCGCCGCCCAGGCGAGCAAGCACCGAGTCGGGGGAAAGCAGCGCAGCCAACCTGCGGGAGAGTACGCGCAGCAGGTGATCGCCTGCGACATGGCCGAGCGTGTCGTTGATGTACTTGAAATGGTCCAGATCCAGCAGCATGACGCCAAACTGCAGGTCATGTTCGCGGGCATGCTTGATGATCTGCTGAACCTTGGCCTTGAAGACGCGGCGATTGGGCAAGCCGGTCAGGTCGTCCTGTTCATTGGCTTCACGCATGTGCAAAGCGGTTTCTCGCTGCACGGTCACATCGCGTGATACGCACAGAATGGCTGTGGTGCTGCCATCGGTTGCCTTGATAGGGGTCAACACGTTGTCCCAATACTGGGGTTTTTGTCCAGCGATCAGGCTGGTACCTTCAAAACGAGCGTTCTTGCCGGCCGTCGCTTGCTGCAAGGCGCGTTTGCCGCGTGGGCGAACTTCTGGTGGCAGTAATTCAAGCCATTGCATGCCGAAGCCTGATTCCGGTGCAATCCCGAGTGCATCGCAGCCGAATCTGTTCATGTGCGCCAACGAACCATCGGGGCGGATGACCTTGATGCAATCCATGCTGACATCCAGCATCTGGGATTGGGCCAGTACCTCTTGCTGCAGTAGATGGGAGCGCTCGACCTGGTCATGGATGTCGACAGCATTGACCAGCCATGTGGACTCGCCGCCTTCCAGTGCAACGGGATAGGCTTGGACGCGGCACCAGCGATACGTGCCCGAGTGATGGTGTAGGCGTGCATCGCATTCCAAATGACCGGGGGTGTCGGTGCCTGACTGGGTCTGGCTCAGCCATTGCTGCTGCACCGTACCGCGCTCCAGAGGATGAACCTGGGCCGTCCAGTCGATTGCCGAATCCGCATTTGCATCGTGCAGACCACCCCATTGTTGCCAGGCAGGATTCCAGTGAGGCGCCTGATGGGCGCTGCCTTGCATCCAGGTCAACTGAGGCATGCAATCTGCCATGGCCTGCAACTGGATGGGTGTGGGGGCAGTTGTTGCATTACCTGTGGGGCAGGCCGTGGCAGCAGCGGTGGAGCGCTGTGGGCGGTGCCGGTAGTGCAGAGGGGTTGTCACGGAGAAAGGTCGGTGAGCGGCGAACCCAAGGTTACGCCTTTGATTTTGTTAAAAAGAGTATAACCATTCCTTTTTCCTATTACCGTAGAAAAAAGCGACAGATTGCTGCTGTTTGTGAATAGGGAAGGCTTTTGCTTACATTCCTTCCGCGTACCCATAGCGAAGTTGTTATCGGTACCATGCATCCGATGAACTATATTTACAATCTTTGCAATTGTTTTTATCTATAAATAAATAGATAAAATTAATAAGTAAACCAAAATGCCATGGGATTGATCGGTTGCAGCAATGTACATCGGCTGCCCAAGACGATGTCTGTCGACCGTTCTATCAGGGTAAGTGCTGCGGCGCAATAAAGGACGCGCCTCACTACAATCCTAGGCATGGCACCTTGGTGCCGATCATATTGATGCGATGGGCGTCAGTACCTTGTTCAAGCCAGAAACAGACAGGAGATCCGCGTGTCGGAAAACAATCCAGGAAATGCAGCCGCTTCCGAGCGCGTCATCAAGAAGTATCCCAACCGCCGTCTGTACGATACCCAGACCTCTGCCTATATCACGCTTGCCGAAGTCAAGGGGCTGGTGATGCAGAATGAGCCAATCATCGTCAAGGATGCCAAAACTGGCGAAGACCTGACACGCAGCATCCTGCTGCAGATCATTCTGGAAGAGGAGGCGGGCGGCGCCCCCATGTTCACCGAAGCCATGCTGGCCAACATCATCCGTTTCTATGGCCATGCCATGCAGGGCTTCATGGGCTCGTACCTGGAGCGCAACGTGCAGATGTTCACCGAGATGCAGTCGCGCTTTGCCGAGCAGATGAAGGGCGCTGCGCCTGATGCATGGCGCAACCTCATGGGAATGCAGGACATGTCGGCTGCAGCAGGCACCTATCAGGCGCAGTCGCAGCAGTTCTTTCAGCAGATGCAGGAGCAGATGCAAAAGCAGACCGAGCAGATGCTGGCAGCCTTTGGCGTCAAGCGGCCCTGAGTGGTTCCCTGACCGGAAGTGGCTTTTGGCGCGGGTGCCGTTGGCCCCCCCCCCCCCACACCCTATCAAAATTGATAGCTGATCCCGCTTGCGTGGTATGCGCTGGCGGGTATTTTTATGGCTTTGGAGCGGGGCCGTGTGACAGACATGCTGCTGCGCACAAACCCTAGCGCTGCGGAGTTTCACGCAAAACTGCGAAAATACCCGCCCTATGACCGAAACCATCACCCCCGCGAACTCCGTCCCCGGCACAGCCAAGGTCCCCAAAGTGGGCTTCGTGTCGTTGGGCTGCCCCAAGGCACTGACCGACAGTGAATTGATCCTGACGCAATTGAGCGCAGAGGGCTACCAGACTTCCAAGACCTTCGAGGGCGCAGATCTGGTGATCGTGAACACCTGCGGTTTCATCGACGACGCTGTCAAGGAGAGCCTGGACACGATTGGCGAGGCGCTGGCCGAGAATGGCAAGGTGATTGTGACCGGCTGCCTCGGCGCGAAGACGGGCGAGAACGGCGGCAACATGGTCAAGCAAATGCACCCCAGCGTGCTGGCGGTGACCGGGCCTCACGCCACGCAGGAGGTGATGGATGCGGTGCACACGAATCTGCCCAAGCCCCATGACCCTTTCATCGATCTGGTGCCTGGCAGCTTTGGCGAAGCCGGCATCAAACTCACGCCCAAGCACTACGCATATCTGAAGATCAGCGAGGGTTGCAACCACCGCTGTACTTTCTGCATCATCCCGTCGATGCGGGGCGACCTGGTCAGCCGCCCGATCGGCGACGTGCTCAAGGAAGCCAAGGCGCTGTTTGAAGGCGGTGTGAAGGAGTTGCTGGTGATCAGCCAGGACACCTCTGCCTATGGCGTGGATGTGAAATACCGCACGGGCTTCTGGGATGGAAAACCCGTCAAGACCCGCATGCTGGAGCTGGTGCAGACGCTCGGTGAGCTGGCCAAGCCCTATGGCGCCTGGGTGCGCCTGCACTATGTCTATCCTTATCCGACCGTCGACGCCATTCTGCCGCTGATGGCGCAGGGTCTGGTACTGCCTTACCTGGATGTGCCCCTGCAGCACAGCCACCCTGATGTATTGCGGCGCATGAAGCGCCCCGCCAGCGGTGAAAAGAACCTCGAACGCATCATGGAGTGGCGCAAGATCTGCCCTGAACTGGTGATCCGCTCCACTTTCATTGCAGGCTTTCCGGGCGAGACCGAAGAAGAGTTCGAGCACTTGCTGGATTTCATCCGCGAGGCCGAGATCGACCGCGCTGGCTGTTTTGCCTACAGCCCGGTGGACGGTGCGACCGCCAACGACCTGCCCGGCATGCTGCCGCAGGAGGTGCGCGAGGCGCGCCGCGCCCGTTTCATGGAAGTAGCCGAAGAGGTGTCTGCCAAACGTCTGGAGCGCCGCGTGGGCCAGACCATGCAGGTGCTGGTGGACAAATCTATCGGTCTGGGCAAGAAGGGTGGCGTGGCCCGCACCTATGCCGATGCACCTGAAATCGATGGCGTGGTTCACCTGATGCCGCCAGAGAAGGCAAGCAAGACCTATAAGGTGGGCGAGCTGATCAAGGTGCGCATCCTGCGCAGCCAGGGGCACGATCTGGTGGGCATCCCCGTCTAACGGTCTGGTCCTGACTGGCGCTTAGTACTATAAAAATAATAGCTGCTGGCGCGCACCTAATGTGCGCCAGCAGCTTTTTTATTTGAAAAATGCTGTTTGAGCGTGCCGCGAGGGAGTGGCTCAGACCACCCGCAGGCCAGCGAGTTCGGGATAATCCACCGGGTATTGGGGCTGCATGTCCAGCAGCGTGTGGTTGAGCAGGGTGCTCACCATCAGGTTGCGGTGCAGCTTGTCGTCGGCTGGAATGATGTACCAGGGCGCATGCGCGGTCGAGGTTGCCTCCAGCAGGTCTTCGTAGGCCTGCTGGTAGTCGTCCCACTGCTTGCGCACGTCCAGATCGCCCAGGCTGAACTTCCAGCGCTTTTCAGGGGTATCGATGCGCTCCTGCAGGCGCTTGCGCTGCTCGTCCTTGCTGATGTGCAGCATGCACTTGAGAACGGTGGTGCCGTTCTCGGTCAGCAGGCGTTCAAAGTCGTTGATCTGTGCATAGCGCTGCCGGGTGGTGTCCTTGTCGATCCACTGGTTGACGACGGGCACCAGCACGTCTTCGTAGTGGCTGCGGTTCCACACTCCGATTTCGCCTTTGGCGGGCACCATGGCGTGGCAGCGCCACAGGTAGTCGTGGGCCAACTCTTCCTTGGAGGGCGCCTTGAAGGTGACCAGCCGCACGCCCAGCGGGCTGGTGTATTTGAATACGCCGCGTACCGTGCCGTCCTTGCCCGACGCGTCCATACCCTGCAATACCAGCAGGATGGAGCGCTTGCATTCTGCCTGCAGCGGTCGCGTCAGCCGGGCCAGCTGCTGGTTCAGTGCTTTGAGGTCCTTCTCCTGGGCTTTGATGCTGTCGTGCGCAAATGGGGTTGCCGCAGGATCGTAGTCGGCCAGTTTGACCTTGCCTTTGATGGGAACGCGGTATTTCTTGGTATCGGGCATAGAGAGGTGTTGGTGCCACAAGTGCAGGTTGGCCATGATTTCAGTTTTTGAACAGGCTGTCACCATGCGGCCGCGCAGTTGCCGCAATGGCTGACAAAGCTTTACCGAATCCACGCCGCCCAGTGGGCGGTGCTCATACCATTTTGCGGATCGGTCGCTTCTTCCAGACGGCCTTGTAGTACCAGGTCTGCAGTCCCAGGGTGATGCTGTAGGAGAGCGGAAACGCCATCCAGATGCCGATCAGGCCGAAGCGCTGGCTCAGCAGCCAGGCGAGCGGCAGCTCCAGCACCGTCAGCACGGCAATGGTGATGGCGGTAGGCACCACCACATCGCCGCTGGCCCGCATCAGCGCGGACAGCGATGCAAAGGCGCCAAACAGCAGGCCACTCCAGAGCACGATGTACAGCAGCTCGACCGCCACATGCAGTACCTGCTCGTCGGTAATGAAGATGCGCAGCAAAGGCCTGGCAAACAACGAACCGGCGAGCGCCGTCGCGCCACCCAGCGCCAGATTGATGGTGAGGGCCGTGCGCGCAATGGCAGGCAGGCGCTCACTATGGCCTGCGCCAATAGCCTGCGCACCCAGGATGGAAGCGGTGATTGCGATCGAGATCAGGGGAAACTGGGCAAAGGAGTTGATCTGGTTGACCGCGCCATACGCGGCCGTGGCGCTGGAGCCAAAGCCATTGATCAGCGACATCACCACCAGGCCCGCGAGCGATGTGGCAATCATCAGCACGCCTGTGGGAATGCCTACGCGCAGCACGCCCTTGAGCAGCACGGCATCAATGCGCATGGCCTTGAGAAGCGCACGACCCGGTGCGAGCACGCTGCCCTGATGGCGCAGGTGTACCCCTAGCCAGACCAGGGCGATGCTGAAACCCAGAATCATCGACACCCCTGCACTGGCCACCCCCAATTGGGGCAGGCCCCACCAGCCTGCAATCAGTGCGGGTGTGCTGATGAGGCCAATGGCCGTGGACAAAATCAGCGACCACATCGGTGTGAGTGTGTCGCCCACGCCGCGCAGCAGCGATGTGGCCAGCAGGAACACAAACAACCCCGGCATGCCCAGCAGCACGATGCGGGAGTAAATGGTTGCTTGCTCCAGAATGTCCGCCGGCGTACCCAGCAACTGCATGATGGGGCGCGTGAACAGTCCGCCAAACACGGCCACCACGGCGCCAAAGATCAGGCCCACGAGCAAGGTGGTGCCGGCAATGGCGCGCACCTTGTCCAACTGGCGCGCTCCCCAGGCCTGCCCAATCAGCACCGAGGCACCGGCGCCCAGGCCAATGACAAAGGCGATGAACACGAACATCACTGGAAAGAAGGCTGCGACGGCCGCCAGCGCCTTGAACCCCATCATCTGGCCCAGAAACATGCTGTTGAGCGTGCCCGAGAGCGACTGCAGGATGTTGGACAGGATCATGGGCCCCAGAAAGACCATGAACACCTTCCACAGAGGGCGTTGTGGTGCATTCCCAGAGGGCTGCGTCAATGGCGCGCGCGGGGGAGGGCCGGGTGGCTGCGTTGCCTGTGCAGCGTTGGGCGCGGGAGAGGCGGAGGCTTGCATCTGTTGTTGTGATTTTTTGCTAAATGTAAAAAATTGAGCCGAGCACGCGAACACGCGAATGTTCGGCGCATGGTCATGTGCGCAGGCAAGATTGGTCGATGGCTCGGTAGATGGCAGATCAGCCTGCCCAGACAGGGCGGCTGAGCTGGTGGAGGTAGGCCTGTATATCGTCTGGCCAGCCCTGGGTCTGCAGCTGGAAAGCCGATTCCTTACTGGCGAACAATGCGCGGCAGGCTTCCTCAAAGCCCGGCTGATCTCCGGCCATTTCCTGCATGAAGCGATAAGTGGCTTCGGTTGCTGCACGCCGGGCGTCCTGCGCAGCATGGGCGTTGCGGGCGTCTTCGATCAGGCGGCGCAACGCAGCCGATGCGCCGCCGGGCTGGCGACCCAGCCATTCCCAGTGGCGTGGTAGCAGGGTGACTTCCCGTGACACCACACCCAGCTTGGGGCGGCCCACCGCGCGCGAGCGGGTAGCGTTGCGGCTGTCGACGCCGGTTGAGGAGGGGGAATTGGCTGCAGGGCCAGGCGATGCGGCTGCCGCATGTTCAGCCAGTTCGGCACGCCAATTCAGATCCAGGCGCAAACCCGTGGCATCGTCGAACACCCACGGCGCAGGCGTACTGCCTTGCGGGTGCAGTTCGTCGTGGTTCTGCAGATAACGCAGCACGCTCAGCCGGTCTGCTTGCAGTACCCGTTGCATGCCTTGAAAAATGGTCAGCCGGGCTTCGGCTTGGTCATGGTCCATGATGAGTCCAGAATTTCTATCAATATGGCGTCGAATTCTACCTGGGCAAAAATAAATTTGTATTTTTAGTGGGTAAAAATATGTTTCTGGGATTTTCTGGGTAATCCGGTGGAAGGCTGCGCTTTCAGAGGAAGTAGGCACTTCCTCAAGGTATGGGTAGGGGTATCTGCACGGTAGCCCTGCGCTTTGCGGTGCATGGTGCTGGATTTGTTGCCCTGTTGGCGAGGGGCACCCCAGACGCAAAAAAGCCTCCAGCTGGCTGGAGGCTTTGTGTGAAGTCGATCTGCAAAGCCGGCCCGAGAGGCCGACGCTGCATTACACGCGCTTGCGGTATTCGCCGGTGCGGGTGTCGATTTCGATCTTGTCTTCCTGGCTCACGAACAGTGGCACGGCCACTTCAAAACCGGTTGCGATCTTGGCGGGCTTGAGGACCTTGCCAGAGGTGTCGCCCTTGACGGCGGGCTCGGTCCAGGTGATTTCGCGCACGATGGTGGTGGGCAGTTCCACCGAGATGGCCTTGCCGTCGTAGAACACGACTTCGGCTTCCATGCCGTCTTCCAGGTAGTTCAGTGCGTCAGCCATGTTTTCGGCTTCCACTTCGTACTGGTTGAACTCGGGGTCCATCCACACATACATCGGGTCAGCGAAGTACGAGTAGGTGCAATCCTTCTTGTCCAGGATCACGTTGTCGATCTTGTCGTCGGCCTTGAACACGTTTTCCGTGCCGAAGTTGCCGATCAGGCTCTTGAGCTTCATGCGCACGGTTGCAGCACCACGGCCGCCGCGAGCGTATTCGGTCTTCAGAACGATCATCGGGTCTTTGCCGAACATGATCACGTTGCCGGCACGGATTTCTTGAGCGATTTTCATAGCAGTATTTGCCTGTGTTGGGGCCGCTCAAACGGCTACGGGCGGCAAATGATGCAGTGGACGAGAGCACTGCCTGTGCTGCGCCGTAGCATGTTCCGCGGCGTTGAGCGCATCCGTTGGGCCGATTGGCGATCCAAAAGCGGAAAAGCGCAAAGACTCCGATTCTAACCTTTTTCGCCCACAAACGCCATGAGCTGTTCTGTGAGGCTGGGCTGGGCCTGCAGCCTGTGGCGTGCAGCCTGCACGCAGGTTGCCCATAGGGCAAGCAGGGCCGGGCTCGGTGTGGGCCAGGGCAATGGCGCATCTGCGGGAGCGGTGCCATTCCACAACGCGTGGGCCTCACGCAGGCTGGCTGGCGCCTCCAGCCAGTCCAGAAAAGCCGCCAGCTTGGCGTGGTGCGCATTGTCATCCTGCGGATAGATTTGCCAGATGAATGGCTTGCCTGCCCAGATGGCGCGCACCAGGGAATCTTCGCCGCGGACAAAATTGAGGTCGCAGGCCCACAGCATGTCGTCAAACTGCAATTGGGTGCCTGTTGGCAGGTAATGCACATGGGCGGCGCCTGCCGCCTGCGGCGTCGATTGCACGAGCGCTGTTGCACGCCCGGGCGTCACGAGCCATTGCACACCGGGCCCGCTGGCTGCAAATACCTGTGCAAAGGCAGCTGGTTCATAGCAGAACAACGAAAAAACCAGGTCACTATCCTGCAAGCCGTGGCGAGCACGCCAGGCAGGGCGGTCAAATGCGGCCTGGCGCTCTGCCAGAGCGGCTTCACGCAACAGGCCACCGGTGCGGTCGGTGAATCCGGGGTAGAAGAACCAGCGCGTGAGCCCCGCTGCAGGTCCGCTCATCAGGCGCGAGGGCAGGCGGTGGCAGCGTTCCACATAGTCTTGCGCAGAAAGGTATTCCAGGTTGATCCAGACCGGGCTGCGAGGATTGTCTTGCGCCTTCCCTGCGATGGCCTGCTGAAAAGATGGTGGGATTTCACAGCCGAAAGCTTCGATCACCACATCGCCCGGGCCATCGGGCGGGGCAGCTTCGGGCCACGGCCATACCTGTACGTGAGGTGCGCCTTGTGGCGCCATCCAGGCCAGGGCGCTGGCATCGTCCACCCACAGGCGCACCTGGCAGCCGCGCTGCGCCAGATCGGCCGCCAGCCGCCAGCACACGCCGATGTCGCCAAAGTTGTCAATCACCTGGCAAAAGATATCCCAGACGGGGCGGTGGGCAGGACGGGCTTCATGCATCAGGAGGGCGATGATAGTGCAGTCTCCGCAGTCACCGGCATTGCTGCGGTACTGGGTGACAATGTCGGTCAGCCATGAATGACGGAGACACGCCGATGGATACGAACATTGCAAACCTTCCTCAACAGGATGCAAGCCCTGCGGCGCTACAGGGCGTCAAGGTGGTGGAGATGGGGCAACTGATTGCTGGGCCGTTCTGCGGCAAGACACTGGGCGAATTTGGTGCCGAGGTGATCAAGATCGAAGCTACGGGCACAGGCGACCCGCTGCGCAACTGGCGGCTGCTGCAGGACGGCACCTCCGTCTGGTGGCAGGTGCAGTCGCGCAACAAGAAGTCGGTGGCGCTCGATCTGCGGCAGAAAGAGGCGCAGGATATTGCCCGCCGCCTGATTGCCGAAGCCGATGTGCTGGTGGAGAACTTTCGTCCCGGTACGTTGGAGGCCTGGGGCATGTCGCCCGAAGAATTGCATGCAATCAACCCGGAGCTGGTGATGCTGCGCATCTCGGGCTATGGCCAAAGCGGCCCGTATCGCGATCTACCCGGCTTTGGCGTGATTGGCGAAGCCATGGGGGGCTTGCGCCATCTGACGGCCGAGCCCGGCCGCGTGCCGGTGCGGGTGGGGGTGTCGATTGGCGACACGCTGGCGGCGCTGCACGGCGTGATCGGCGTGATGATGGCGCTCTACCACCGCAAGGTGAACGGCGGAGCCGGCCAGGTGATCGATGTGGCCCTGCATGAAGCGGTCTTTAATGTGATGGAAAGCCTGATCCCTGAATACAGTGCCTTTGGCACGGTGCGCGAAGCCGCAGGCAGTGCGCTGCCGGGCATCGCGCCTTCCAACGCCTATCCCTGCCAGGACGGCTGGGTACTGGTGGCGGGCAATGGCGACAGCATATTCAAGCGCCTGATGGACACCATAGGCCGTCCCGACCTGGGCAACGCGCCAGATCTTGCAGGCAACGCAGGGCGCGTGGCGCGGGTGCAGGAAATCGATGCTGCCATTGGCGCCTGGACGGCCGGGCGCGATATTGCCCAGGTGATGGACGCGCTGGCTTCTGCCCGCGTACCCGCAGGCAAGGTCTATACCGCCAAGGACATTGCGGAAGACCCCCACTACCGCGCGCGCCAGATGATCCTGCAGCAGCAGACCCGCGATGGGCACACGCTCGAAGTGCCGGGCATTGTGCCCAAACTCAGCGGCACACCGGGCACGGTACGCAGCAGCGCACCGCACCTGGGTGACGATACGGATGCCGTGTTGCAATCCATGGGACTGGATGCGCAGCAGATCGCAGCACTGCGCGAGCGTGGCATTGTCCAGTAGATCGCGGTTTTTATGAGAAATTGATGGCTGGCACTTTATTGTTAAGCGCTCATAGCTATCAAAATCATAGTTTTTCGGCTGACCGCAGGGCGCGCCACGGCATAGCACAATAGTGCCATGTCCAGTCCTGTGCACTCTTCCGAACTTCTGGCCCAAGTGGCCGCGCTGCCCGCCTTGCCCGGCGTGTACCGCTACTTTGATGCCAGCGATGCCCTGCTGTATGTGGGCAAGGCCATCAATCTCAAGCGCCGGGTATCCAGTTATTTTCAGAAGGATCATGGGGGCACGCGAATCGGCCACATGGTCAGCAAGATCGTGCGGATGGAAACCACGGTGGTGCGCTCGGAAGCCGAGGCGCTGCTGCTGGAAAACAACCTGATCAAGACGCTCAATCCCAAGTACAACATTCTCTTTCGGGACGACAAAAGCTATCCCTATCTGAAGATCACCGGCATTGCCATCCATGATGGCAACCTCAAGACGCCACCCAGCCAGGCCTATCCGCGCATTGCCTACTACCGCGGCTCTACGGACAAGAAGCATCGCTACTTTGGCCCGTATCCCAATGCCTGGGCGGTTAAGGAGACGATCCTGCTGCTGCAGAAAGTCTTTCGCCTGCGCACCTGCGAAGACAGCGTGTTTACCAACCGCACGCGGCCATGCCTGCTCTACCAGATCAAGCGCTGCAGTGCACCCTGTGTGGAGCACATCGGGCCAGAGGACTATGCCGCCGACGTGGCCCATGCCGAGGCCATGCTGCGCGGCGAAACGGATGTGCTGCTCAAGACACTGGAGGCGCGCATGATGGCGCACTCGGACAAGCTGGAGTTTGAGCAGGCAGCGGAAATCCGCAACCAGATCAAGGCGTTGGCCAGCGTGCTGCACCAGCAGAGCGTGGAGACCACCGATGACCGGGATGTGGACATTCTGGCCGTCAAGGTGCAGGGCGGTAAGGCCTGCGTCAACCTCGCCATGGTGCGCGGCGGGCGGCATCTGGGCGACCGTGCCTATTTTCCGGTGCATGTCGAGGACAGCACCGCCATCGCGCAGGCTGATTTGGAAGAAAATGATAGCAATCAGCGCATGCCTGATGGGCGTAGCCAGGCGGTAAAACAAGTGGAATCCCGTGTGCTGGAAGCCTTTGTGGCGCAGCATTACCTGCAGGTGGCGCCTCCGCCAGTGCTCGTGGTGAGCGATCCGGTCGATGCGGCGCTGTTGCGGGCGCTGTCAGAGCAGGTGGGGCAGCGCGTAGCTGCGGTCTCACAGCCACGCGAAGAGCGCCGCGTGTGGCTGGAGATGGCCGAAAAGAACGCGCAGCTGCAGCTGGCACGCCTGCTGGCCGAAGAGGGCTCGCAGCAGGCGCGCACGCGCGCGCTGGTCGATGCGCTGGATCTGCCGCAGGATGACGTCGACCAGTTGACCATCGAGTGTTTCGACATTTCTCACACTGCAGGCGAGAACACCCAGGCCTCATGCGTGGTGTTTCACCACCACAAGATGCAGAGCAGCGAATACCGGCGCTACAAGATCGACGGCATCACCGGCGGCGACGACTACGCCGCCATGCGCCAGGTACTCACGCGCCGCTACAGCAAGGTGGCCGAGGCGCAGCGCGATGCAGGGGGGGCAGAATTGGCCTCGGGCAGCGCACGGCTGCCCGATATCGTGCTGATTGACGGCGGCAAGGGCCAGGTGGGCGTGGCGCGCGAAGTGTTCACCGAACTCGGGCTTGATCTGTCGCGCATCGTGGGCGTGGAAAAGGGCGAGGGCCGCAAGGTGGGCCTGGAAGAGCTGGTCTTCTGCGACGGCCGAGACAAGGTCTACCTGGGCAAGGATTCGGCCGCACTCATGCTGGTGGCGCAGATCCGCGACGAAGCACACCGCTTTGCCATCACCGGCATGCGCGCGGCGCGCGCTAAGGTTCGCGTGGGCGGCAGCAGCCTTGAAGAAATACCGGGCGTGGGCCCCAAGAAGCGGGCGAGGCTGCTGCAGCGCTTTGGCGGTGTACGCGGCGTGCAGGACGCCAGCGTGGATGACCTGATGACGGTGGAAGGCATCTCGGCGGCACTTGCAGAAGACATCTACAAAGCCTTGCACTGAGTGCCGGTGCGGCCGGCCCCTGCCAGGCGTAGTGTCACAACAAGGGTCGTGCCGGCGGGCCATTGCATGCCACAATACATGCATGTTTTTCACCATCCCCACCATCATGACGTGGACGCGCATCCTCGCGATCCCGCTCATCATCGGCGTGTACTACTCGCACCTGGACATGGCCACGAAGAATCTGTGGGCCAGCGGCATGTTTGTGGTGTTCGCCTTCACGGACTGGCTGGATGGTTTTCTGGCGCGCCGGCTCAACCAGACCTCGTCATTCGGGGCATTTCTCGATCCGGTGGCCGACAAGTTTTTGGTGTGTGCCTCGCTGTTGATCCTGGTCTACCTGCAGCGCGCCGATGTGTTTGTGGCCCTCATCATCATCGGGCGCGAGATTGCCATCTCCGCGCTGCGTGAGTGGATGGCACGCATCGGTGCAAGCAAGAGCGTGGCGGTGCATATGATCGGCAAGGTCAAGACCACGGTGCAGATGGTGGCCATTCCGTTCCTGCTCTATGACGGCAAGATCGGCCCTGTTGATACAGGCGTGTGGGGTACCTGGCTCATCTGGGCAGCCGCCGTGCTGACGGTGTGGTCGATGGTCTACTACCTGCAAAAGGCCTTGCCAGAGATCAAGGCTAGGGTTGATTCGTAGTGCAAGTGCGCTGGTTTGCGCTAGACTGCATCGCGTCTGGGCGAATCAAATGGCTTGCCAGATGCGCTGGGCTTGGCTCCAACAGGCTCCAACCAATCAAGCCGGCTGAAAAAAAGTGATTTTTTTCGCAATCACCCAGAAAAATCCGTCTAGAATCCTTTCGTTGCCAAGGCACTGGGGTTGAGACAAAATGCTTTTTCCCAGTGGTGTTGTTTTTGCGATGTGAGGCTTTACGGGTGTTGCCCTTACTGCCCATAATTTCAAGATACACACTTCCTTAACTCTCTTGATTTATAGAGGCTGCTTGTGAATAAAACTGAACTCATTGAGCACATTGCTAATAATGCTGATATTTCCAAGGCCGCTGCTGCTCGCGCACTGGAGTCCACCATTGATGCAGTGAAGAAAACCTTGAAAAAAGGTGGTACAGTCTCTCTGGTAGGTTTTGGTACTTTTGCTGTTGGTAAGCGCGCAGCTCGTACGGGTCGTAATCCCCGCACTGGTGCAGCGATCAAGATCAAGGCTGCCAAGGTGCCTAAGTTCCGCCCAGGTAAAGCATTGAAAGATGCTCTGAACTAATTCAGGTTATCAGGTGGGGTGCTTAGCTCAGTTGGTAGAGCGGCGCCCTTACAAGGCGTAGGTCGGCGGTTCGACCCCGTCAGCACCCACCACCACCGAACAAAGGCGAACGAAAGTTCGCCTTTTCTTTTTTCTTGCTCAGAAAGTTAGACGATGTTTGAATCCATCCGCAAGTACTCCAAGGTGCTGATGTATCCGCTGTTCTTGCTGATCATTCTGTCATTTGTTCTGGTGGGAGTGAACCAGAACTATTTCAGCGAAAAGAGCCCCGTTGTCGCCAAGGTCAACGGCAAAGAGATCACACAAATGGATTGGGACAATGCGCACCGCATGGAGACCGATCGCATGCGTCAGCAAAATCCCAACATGGATGCCAAGTGGATGGACGGCCCCGAAGCCCGTTATCTCACATTGGAGCGGGTTGTGCGTGATCGGGTGTTGGATGCTGCCGTTCAGAAGATGCACCTGACCGTGGACAACGCCACGCTGGGGCGGGCGCTGATGGAGATTCCGCAGATTGCCGCGCTGAAAAAACCCGATGGCAGCCTGGACGTGGAGGCGTATCGTGCCTTGGTGGGCGCGCAGGGCATGAGCCCCGAGGGCTTTGAAGCGGGCATGCGCCGTGATCTGGCTGTGCGTCAGGTTCTGGGTGGTGTTTCGAACACCGCGTTCGTGACCGATGCGCAGACCAAGACCGCCATCGACGCGCTTTATCAGCAGCGTGAAATCCAGATTGCACGCTTCGATGCCAAGGCCTTTGCATCGCAAGTGAAGGTGAGCGACGCGGATCTGGAGGCTTTCTACAAAGCCAACCAGGAGCTGTTCCGCCAGCAGGAGGAAGCCAGCATCGAATACGTGGTGCTGAATGCTGACGCTGTGAAAGGCATGATCAAGCCCAGCGAAGATGATCTGCGCACCTATTACAAGGAAAACCTGAACCGCTTCATGGGGCAGGAGATGCGCACGGCCAGCCACATCCTGATCAACGCGCCGCAGTCGATGCCAGCGGCCGACCGTGAAAAAGCCAAGCAACGTGCCGAGGCACTGCAGGCTGAGGCAAAGGCCAACCCTGCGCAGTTTGCAGAGCTGGCCAAGAAGAATTCGCAGGACACCAGCTCCGCCGTCAACGGCGGTGCATTGCCAGCCTTCAAGAAGGGCGACATGGTCAAGCCGTTTGAAGATGCCGCATTTGCCTTGAAGACAGGCGAAATCAGCGATGTCATCAGCACCGAATATGGTTTCCACATCATCAAGATGGGTGAAGTCAAGACGCCTCGCGTTCCTACCTTTGAAGAGCTGCACAGCAAACTTGAAGAAGAGGTGCGTGCTCAGCAGGTGCAGAAGAAGTATGCAGAAGCGGCAGAGACCTTTTCCAACACCGTGTTCGAGCAATCGGACAGCCTCAAGCCTGTGGCCGAAAAGCTGGGTTTGAAGATTGAAAAGGCTGAGCACATTACCCGTACGCCTGCAGCCGGTGCGACGGGTGCATTGGCCAACCCTACATTCTTGGAAGCACTGTTCTCGAACGACTCTCTGCAGAACAAGCGCAATACCGAGGCCATTGAGGTTGGCACCAGCATGCTGGCATCTGGCCGCATCGTCTCGCACCAGGATGCACGGGTGCTGCCATTTGAAGAAGTCAAGGCCAAGGCGCATGACTTGTACATTGCGCAGCAGGCGGCCGAGTTGGCCCGCAAGGAGGGTGAGGCGAAGCTGGCGGCCTGGAAGACCGATGCCGCAGGCGCCAGTCTGGCGGCTCCCATCGTAGTGTCGCGTCAGGATGTCAAAGGTCAGTCGCCGGTCCTCATCAATGCCGTGATGCAGGCCAAGTTCGATGGCTCGGTCGCATGGGCTGGCGTGGACCTGGGTAAGGACGGCTACGCCGTGGTGCGTATCAACAAGACTGTGCCCCGTGCAGAAGACACTGCGGAAAAGCGCCTGGCGCAGAAACAGGAGTTCGAGCGTCTGGAGAGCTATGCGGAAACCATGGCGTACTATGAATTGCTCAAGGAGCGTTTCAAGGTGCAGATCAAGGTGCCGCGTCCACAAGAAAACAAGGCATCATAAAAATCCTCGCTTTCGTTGGAAGTGGTAAATTAGCCGCTATAATCATGTCTTCACCAACACGGTGGCTGTAGCTCAGTTGGTAGAGTCCAGGATTGTGATTCCTGTTGTCGTGGGTTCGAGCCCCATCAGCCACCCCATATAAACAAAGGCGCTAGTGCTATTAAAGCTCTAGCGCCTTTTGCTTTATATTCCAACCGTGGGAATTTGGAGCACTACAAGGATCCCTGCCCGATCTCTTTCAAGGGATCGTATGTTTTGCTTTGAAAGCAGAATGGCGGTTGATCATTCTGTATCACCTGGCTTGCTTCCAGGGGTGGATAGAGGATTCCGGAGTCTTCAATCAGGCGAGACCTCGGCAGGCAGGTTTGTTATTTACTGCTCAATGACAACCAGCTGGCCGTCCACTTCCATGGCGTTGTGGGCCAGTGATCTGGACAGCGGCAAGCCCAGGACACGCTGATCCCAGAAGTCGGGGATGCTCGGCATCCACGACGCGCCCAGCGTGCGGTCATTGATCAGCTCATGGAGTCCATCGTCCGTCAGGTGCAGCCTCGACGGGATCTGGCCATTTTTCAGTGCCTGAAGGAATGCCGCTTCTATAGATTCGTACAGGCTCATGTTTCGTGCAATTTGTTAATTAGTGTGTTTTTAACCTATTGCATGTTAGCAAAACGCGATGGGTGTAGAAGACATGTGGATCCATGTAGAGCGATGAAGCGCCGCGCGCTTCAGGGCGTGGGCAGGATGCAGGCGAGCAAGCCCTGCACGGTTGCGATTCAACTCCTGGTGGGGCGGGTTTGAACAGGCTCTCAGCAGCGAGGCAAACATGGCCTTTACTCGTGGATAGAATGCGGGCTGCTATAGTTTTTCGCGGAAACGATGCGGAAACTTATGAGGAAACGATGAAATGAATGCGAACAACCTGAAAAATAAAAAAGCCGCTAAGTTGTTAAAACTTAACGGCTTTCAGGTTGGTGCCCGGGGCCGGAATCGAACCGGCACGCCTTGCGGCGGGGGATTTTGAGTCCCCTGCGTCTACCAATTTCACCACCCGGGCTGTGTATCTCGCAGACCAAAATTATGACACAAAATTCGGCCATGAAAAGATATCCAACGATTGAAGACGCCATCGGCAACACTCCTCTGGTTGCATTGCAGCGCATTGGAGCGGACTACAACGATTCGCATGGCAATGTGGTGCTGGGCAAGATGGAGGGCAACAACCCTGCAGGTTCGGTGAAGGATCGTCCGGCGATTTCGATGATCCAGCGCGCGCAGGAGCGAGGCGAGATCAAGCCCGGTGACACCCTGATCGAGGCGACATCGGGCAATACCGGCATTGCGCTGGCCATGGCTGCGGCCATCAAGGGTTATCGCATGGTGTTGATCATGCCCGAGGACCTGTCGATCGAGCGGGCCCAGACCATGAAGGCCTATGGTGCCGAGTTGATCCTGACACCCAAGAGTGGCGGCATGGAATACGCGCGCGATCTTGCCGACAAGATGGTGGCCGATGGCAAGGGCAAGGTGCTCGATCAGTTTGCCAACCCCGACAATCCGCGTGCGCACTATGAGGCCACCGGCCCCGAGATCTGGCAGCAGACTGGCGGCAAGATTACCCATTTTGTCAGCGCCATGGGCACCACGGGCACCATCACTGGCGTCGCGAAGTACCTGAAGGAAAAGAACCCGGCCGTGCGCATCATTGGAGCGCAGCCTACCGAGGGCTCGCGCATTCCCGGCATCCGCAAATGGCCCGAGGAATACCTGCCCGCCATCTACGATGCCAGCCTGGTCGATGAGCTGGTGTACGTGACGCAGGACGACGCAGAAGACATGGCGCGGCGTCTGGCGCGCGAAGAAGGTATTTTCGCGGGCATTTCCGCCGCTGGCGCCTGCCATGTCGCGCAGGAAATTGCACGCCGCGAGCGCAACGCTACGATTGTGTTCGTTGTCTGCGACCGTGGGGATCGCTATTTGTCTACCGGGGTGTTTCCCGCCTGATGGATTTGACGCAATTGCCCCTTCTGCCGCAGCTGCTATCCATTTGAAAGCGTTATGCAATACGAAACCAAATTCTGCGTGAACTGCGCCACCCCACTGCAATGGATCGTGACGGCGGAGGACAGCGGTGATGTCAACCGCCTGCGTTGTCCGGCCTGCGGCTGGACGCACTGGGGCAATCCCACGCCTGTACTGGCTGCCGTGGTGGAAAACGATGATGGCCAGGTATTGCTGGCCCGCAACGCGCTGTGGCAGGAAGGGGTGTTCGGCCTGATCACGGGCTTCATGGAGGCGGGTGAATCGCCGGAGGCAGGCATTGCGCGGGAGGTGCTTGAAGAGACGGGCCTGCGTGCCAAGGCGCTGCGCCTGATCGGCTGCTGGGAGTTTCTGCGGATGAACCAGGTGCTGATTGCCTACCATGTACGTGTGCATGGCAAGCCCGGCGACGTGCGCCTGTCGCCCGAGCTGGCCGATTACCAGTGGAAGACGGCGCAGCAGGCCCAGTGCTGGCCTGCCGGTACGGGCTATGCACTGGCCGAGTGGATCAAGAGCAAGGGCGAGCCTGTGCGATTCGGTGCATTTCGCCCTGGCCAGAACCCGGAACCAGACCCTGCCAAATGGCCCGTGCGTTACTGGGACGAGGATGGCCGGTTTGTGGTGGCGCCTGCTTTGGACTAGGGAGCTTCTGCAGAGTCTTCGTCAGATGGGATGGACGCGGATCGCCCGAGACCGCGTTCAAACCACAGAAGGGAGTATTGCAGAGAGTTCTCGGGCATCCTTGCTGTCGTTGATGGCTTCGTTGCATGGCAATGCCATGGACCGTGATGCTGGTAGTGATAATGGAGCCATGAAGCAGCGCCCCTGCGCTGCACAGAGAGTGCACGATGGAAGTTGACCAAGAAGTAGATACCCGCGGCCTGAACTGTCCGCTGCCCATCCTGAAGGCAAAAAAGGCGCTGGCAGCCATGCAAAGCGGCCAGTTGCTCAGGGTGGTCGCAACCGATACGGGATCGATCCGGGATTTTCAGGCCTTCGCCAAGCAAACCGGCAATGAACTGGTGGAACAGCAGACGGTGGGCGAGGAGTTCATTCATATCCTGCGCAGAAGATGAGATGGGCCAAGATGGCGGCATCGGCTTGCAGCGATGCAGCAATGGCTTGACCATGGATTCTCTGTTTGCTATCGATAAGGTAGCATTTTGCGTAAAAAAGGCCTGCATTTGCAGGCCTTTTCGTATTTGAAATTCACATCTCCCCTGATGGGGGTCACTTTGGACGCTATCAGATGCTCAGGTTCTTGAGGTACTGGCGGAAGCTCTCGCCGACATCGGGGTGCTGTAGCGCCAGTTCAACTGTCGCCTCCAGAAAGCCTTCCTTGCTGCCGCAGTCGTAGCGCTTGCCGCTGTACTGGTAGGCATACACCGTCTCGTGCGCCATCAGGCGTTCAATCGCATCGGTCAACTGAATCTCGCCTCCCACGCCCTGGGGTTGGTTGCGGATCTGGTCGAAAATACCCGGGGTCAGCACATAACGGCCCGCGACCCCCATGCGCGACGGCGCTTTTTCGGGCGCCGGTTTCTCCACGATCTCATCGATGCGCATCAAGGGGCCACCTGCAGGTTCTCCCTTCACGATGCCATAGCGCTTGGTGTGCTCCAGTGGCACTTCCTGCACGGCCAGCAGCGAACGGCCTTGCTTGAGGAAAGCGGCGGTCATCTGTGCCATCACACCATGGCCACCGGCAGAGCCGGTCATGAGGTCGTCGGCCAGCAGTACGGCAAAGGGTTCGTTGCCGACCAGCGGCTCGGCGCACAGCACGGCGTGGCCCAGGCCCAGCGAGCGTGGCTGGCGCACAAAGAGGCAGTTCATGTCATCGGGGCTGACGCTGCGCACCAGCTCCAGCATGGCTTGCTTGCCCGCGCGCTCCAGCTCGTTCTCCAGCTCGTAAGCAGTGTCGAAATGGTCTTCGATCGCGCGCTTGCTGCGGCCGGTGACGAAGATCATGTCACGGATGCCGGCCTCATAGGCCTCTTCCACGGCGTACTGGATCAGCGGCTTGTCCACGACGGGGAGCATCTCCTTGGGGGACGCCTTGGTGGCGGGCAAGAAGCGGGTGCCCAGGCCAGCTACCGGAAAAACTGCTTTGCGTACACGGGTTGGAGTGATCATAGGTGCTCAGTTTACTAAGGCAGATGTGACAAAGGCGCAGCATGCTGCGCCTTTGTGCACCGTCATGGCGCATTATCTGACGATTTGCGCATGGCAGCGCCGGGGTTTCAGCCCAGGCGCTGCAACTGCTCCTGCAGTTTGGCGAGGGTAGCGCTCTTTTCGGCCACGCGCGTGCGCTCCTGCTCCAGAACCGCTGGCGGCGCCTTGGCGACAAAAGCCTCGTTCCCCAGTTTCTTTTGCGAGCTGGAGACTTCAGCTTCCAAGCGGGTGATTTCCTTGGTCAGGCGGGCCTTTTCTGCCGCCACATCGATCTCAACAAACAGTGCCAGGCGCGCATTGCCCACCACCGAGGCAGGCGCATTCTGCGCCTCGGCAGACCAGGCAGCTTCGTCTTCGAAGATCTTGACGTCGCTGAGCTTGGCCAGGCTCTTGAGCACCTGGGCATTGCTGTGCAGGAATTGCAGCTCGTCGGCTGAGCCTGCCGTTGCCAGCAGCGGCACGCGCTGGGCTGGAGAGACGCCCATCTCGCCGCGCAGCGCACGGCAGGCGTCCACCATCTGCTTGATGCGGGCCACGTAGGCGATGGAGGCTTCGTCGATCTTCTCGGGCTGAGCCTCGGGGTAGCGCGCAATGGCGATGGATTCGCCCTTGAGGCCGGCGACTGGTGCCACCTGCTGCCACAGCTCTTCCGTCACGAACGGGATGATGGGGTGCGCCAGGCGCAGGATCGCTTCGAGCACGCGGATCAGCGTGCGGCGTGTGCCACGCTGCGCAGCTTCGTTGCCGGTCTGGATCTGCACCTTGGCGATTTCCAGATACCAATCGCAGAACTCGTTCCAGACGAAGTCGTAGATGGTGTTGGCCACGTTGTCGAGGCGGAACTCCGCAAAGCCCTTGGCCACCTCGGCCTCGACCTTCTGCAGCTGGGAGACGATCCAGCGGTCTGGCTGGCTGAACTGCAGGTACTCGCCGGTGGCGCATTGCTCCTTGGTGTGTTCCAGCAGGCCGCAGTCATGGCCTTCGCAGTTCATCAGCACGAAGCGCGAGGCATTCCAGAGCTTGTTGCAGAAGTTGCGGTAGCCTTCGCAGCGCTTGCTGTCGAAGTTGATGCTGCGGCCCAGCGACGCCAGCGCAGCGAAGGTGAAGCGCAGTGCATCGGCGCCGTAGGCGGGAATGCCTTCGGGGAATTCTTTTTGCGTGTTCTTGCGCACGGTCGGCGCGGTTTCGGGGCGGCGCAGGCCGACGGTACGCTTGTCCAGCAGGGGTTCGAGCGCAATGCCGTCGATCAGATCCACCGGGTCGAGCACGTTGCCTTCGGACTTGGACATCTTCTTGCCCTGCGCGTCGCGCACCAGACCGTGGATGTACACATGCTTGAACGGCACGCGGCCGGTGAAGTGCGTGGTCATCATGATCATCCGGGCAACCCAGAAGAAGATGATGTCGTAGCCGGTCACCAGCACCGAAGAGGGCAGGTAGAGGTTGTAGTCGTCGTCAGCAGCGTCGGTCTGGGCAGGCCAGCCCATGGTCGAGAACGGCACCATGGCCGACGAGTACCATGTGTCGAGCACATCGGAGTCGCGGGAGAGCTTCTTGCCTGGCGCAACCTTGTCGGCCTGGGCCTGGGCTTCGGCTTCGGTCTTGGCAACGTAGATATTGCCCTCTTCGTCGTACCAGGCTGGAATCTGGTGGCCCCACCACAGCTGGCGTGAGATACACCAGTCCTGGATGTTGTTCATCCACTGGTTGTAGGTGTTGACCCAGTTTTCGGGCACGAACTCCACCTGGCCCGAGGCCACGGCGTCGATGGCCTTTTGTGCAATGCTCCTGCCCGTGGGGTCCTGGTCGCTGACCTTGCTCATGGCGATGAACCACTGGTCGGTCAGCATCGGCTCGATCACCTGGCCGGTACGGTCGCAGATCGGCACCATGAGCTTGTGCTTCTTGGTCTCCACCAGCAGACCTTGCGCCTCTAGGTCGGCCACGATGGCCTTGCGGGCCACAAAGCGGTCCATTCCACGGTATTTTTCGGGCGCTTCGTCGTTGATCTTGGCGGTCAGCGTCAGCACCGTGATCATGGGCAGGCCATGGCGCTGGCCCACCTGGTAGTCGTTCTGGTCGTGCGCAGGGGTGACCTTCACCACGCCGGTGCCGAACTCGCGGTCGACGTACTCGTCGGCGATGATGGGGATCTGGCGGCCCACCAGTGGCAGGGTTACAGTCTGGCCGATCAGGTGTTTGTAGCGCTCGTCCTCGGGGTGCACCATCACGGCCACGTCGCCCAGCATGGTTTCGGGGCGGGTGGTGGCAACCACCAGATTGCCTTCGCCGCTGGTGAGCGGGTAGGCGATATGCCAGAGGCTGCCGTCCTTTTCCTGGTTTTCAACTTCCAGGTCGGACACGGCCGATTGCAGCACCGGGTCCCAGTTCACCAGGCGCTTGCCACGGTAGATCAGGCCCTGCTCATAAAGCTTGACGAAGGTGTCGGTCACCACGGTGGACAGCTTGTCGTCCATCGTGAAGTACTCGCGGCTCCAGTCCACGGTATCGCCCATGCGGCGCATCTGCGTGGTGATGGTGTTGCCGCTCTTTTCCTTCCACTCCCAGACTTTCTTGACGAAGTCGGGGCGGCCCAGATCGTAGCGGCTCTGGCCTTGTTCCTGCAACTGGCGCTCCACCACGATCTGGGTGGCGATGCCGGCGTGGTCGGTGCCGGGGATCCAGGCGGTGTTGTAGCCCTTCATGCGGTGGTAGCGCGTGAGGGAGTCCATGATGGTCTGGTTGAACGCATGGCCCATGTGCAGCGTGCCGGTCACGTTGGGGGGCGGCAGCTGGATGGCGAAGTTCTTGTGCTCGGCGGTGGCCTGGGCGTCCGGGTGGCCGGTGCCACGGTAGCCTGCATTGCCATAGCCGCGCTTTTCCCACTCAGGGCCCCAGTGGGCTTCGATGGACGAAGGCTCAAACGACTTGGAGAGGCTGTCGAGGCCCGGCTGGGAGACCGTTGTGGAATTGGTTTCGCTCATGGTGTTATCAATGGAAAACGGCATCGCGGGTGGGGATGCCGTTCTATAGCAATCAGACAGATGGCTTGATTTTAGCCCGCCCGCCAGCAGGAATGGGCTGCGTGGGCATGTGGGCCGTGGCGGGGCGGTTGCAGCTGCCGTGTTTGCTTCCAAAAAAATAGCTGCCAGCGCTCATGTATAAAGCGCTGGCAGCTATTTTTATCTGAAATGTGCGCTTATTGCTTTACGGCTTCGATCTGCAGCACCAGGCGCACGTTCTTGGGGAAGCCATAGGCAATGCCGTAGTCCAGGCCCCACTGGGTGCGGTCGATGGTGGCTTCAAAGTCGCCGCCGCAAACTTCGCGCTTTTGCAGCATCGGGCTTTCGTAGCAGGTGAACTTGTTGGCCTTGATGGTCATCGGCGCGGTCTTGCCTTTGAGGGTCAACTGGCCGGTCACTTCCTTGAGCTTGTCGCCATCAAACACAAACTTGTCAGACACGAACTTGGCGGTGGGGAATTTCTCCGCGTCAAAAATATCGGCGCTTTGCAGGTGCTTGTTGAAGGATGGCGTGCCTGAGTTGACCGAAGTCATGTCCAGTTCCACTTCCACCTTGCCGCTCTTGCCTTCCTTGTCGAATTCGACCGAGCCACTCTTCTTGTCGAAGCGGGCGCGGTTGGTGGAAGCGCCGAAGTGGTCGATCTCGAACGTGGCGAAGGTGTGGGTTGGGTCGATGGCGTAGGTGGCAGGCGCTGCCTGTGCGGCGGTGGCAAATAGAGCGGCAGCGGCCAGAGCGAAAACGGTGGTGCGCATGGTGAAAACTCCTTGTTGGAATGGAATATCAAAAATGAGAGCTGCTGGCGCTTGATGGGTAAGCGCCAGCAGCCAATTTCGTTTAAATCTTGCCGACGCCGGTCAAGGCCAGCTTGAACTGCACGTTCACTTCATCGGCCACCATCGAGGTGTCGGCCCAGTCGCCATCGCCGATCTTGAAAGCCAGGCGCTTGAGCGGCAACGTGCCGGTGGCCGTGGTGGTGGAGCCCGATTGCGCCAGCGTCACAGGCAGGCTGACCTTTTGGGCGTTGCCCTTGATGGTGAGCGTGCCGTCCACCTGGAACTTGCCGCCGCCCAGCGCCTTGACGGTGCTGGAGTCGAACGTGGCTTGCGGGAATTTGGCAACGTTGAACCACTCTGCCTTGGGCAGCTCGGCATCCGTTTCCTTGGCACCCATGGTGGCGCTGCCGGTATCGACCGTGAAGTGGATCTTGCTCGCTTCGGGCTTGGCTGCATCGAACGCAATCTTGGCATCAAACTTCTGGAAGTGGCCCTTGATCGGCACGCCCATCTGCTTGGCTTCGAAATTGACGGCGCTCTGCGCAGGTACCAGGGCCTGTTGGGCAAATACAGGGGCAGCGAAGGCTGCTGCGCCCAGGGCGGTGGCGATAAGGGTGGTTTTGAAGAAGGAAGACATGGGTTCGGACTCCAGAAAATGGGGAATATCAGGCTTTGCCGGGCAGCATGCGGGCCAGCAGGCCGTCACGGTCGATCAACTGGTGCTTGAGGAGCGCTGCTACGTGCAGTACCACCAGGGCCGCCAGAGCGTAGGCCAGGTAGGCATGCCAGGGCTTGAGGGCCTCGGCCAGTTCGGGGCTCTTGCCCACCAGATCAGGCAGGGGCAGCACGCCAAAGAGGACGATGGGGAACCCGGCGGCAGAGCTGTAGATCCAGCCGACCAGCGGAATGGCGAAGAACAGCACATACATCAGGTGGTGCACGCCGTGGTGGGCGATGTGCTGCCACGCAGGCATGCTGCGGCTGACCGCTTCAGGCAGCGCAGGGGGGCGGTGCGTGATGCGCCACAGAATGCGCAGCGCCGACAGGATCAGGATCGTCATGCCGGCCCATTTGTGCCAGTTGAAGTATTTGAGCCGGGCAGGCGAGAACGGCAGGCTGGTCATGTACAGGCCAAAGGCGAAGATGCCGATCAGGGCCAGGGCCAGAATCCAGTGCAGTGCAATGGCGGTGCCGGTATAGCGTTGAGAGGTAGTGGAGGCAGAGGGCATAAAAAAGCGCTGCGCTACAAGCGGCAGCGGTCATCAATGGGAGCCAGTGTAGGAGGGGGGCGGGTTGCGAAAGTTCAGCCTGATTGATGTTGAAGTTCAAAAGAATTGAATTGACTGGCGTGGGACACACAAAGTTCCAGAACCAATTGCCATATGCAAATGCCGGTTGGCTATTTGCGCAACACCGCTCGGGCGGGGTGGTTGACTTGGTACAAGCCCTAGCGGGAAAAACGGGTAAACCCCATGGACGGCTTCTGCATATGCAAATAAATTTGCATTGACGCTTTGCATGCAAATTTTTGTTGCTTTTCGTGGCCACCTGATGGCGTACCAGCCATGTCTTGTGGGCCTGGCAGTGCGGTCCGGCCGCAGCGAGGGCCGTTTTTGCGAATCGCGAAGCGCCTGATCTTCAACATGCCTGAGAAAGGGTTGCGATGAAATTCAAGTTCAAGAAACTGCTGGCCATGGGTCTGATGTCGCTGGCTGCTGCGGGTGCCTCGCAGGCGGCGCAACTGGTGGTGGCCACCGACACGGCCTTTGTGCCTTTTGAATTCAAGCAGGGTGACAAGTACGTTGGTTTCGACATCGATCTGTGGGATGCCATTGCCAAGGAACTCAAGCTCGACTACCGCTTGCAGCCAATGGATTTCAACGGCATCCTGCCTGCGCTGCAGACCAAGAATGTGGATGTGGCGCTCGCCGGCATCACCATCAAGGACGAGCGCAAGAAAGTCATCGACTTCTCGGATGGCTATTACGACAGCGGCTTCATGATCATGGTGCCCGCCAACAGCAAGATCAACGGCGGCGAAGACCTGGACGGCAAGCAGATGGCGATGAAGACGGGAACCTCGGCCGTCGACTACGCCAAGGAGAATTTCAAAAAGACCGAGCTGCGCCTGTTTCCTAACATCGACAACGCCTACATGGAGTTGATGACCGGCCGTGTGGATGCTGCCATGCACGACACGCCCAATGTCCTCTATTACGCCAACACCACCGGCAAGGGCAAGGTCAAGGTAGTGGGCAAGCAGATGATGGCGCAGGAATACGGCATCGGCTTTCCCAAGGGCAGCGAGCTGGTGCCCAAGGTCAATGGCGCACTGGCCAAGATCAAGGCCGACGGCCGCTACACCACCATCTACAAAAAGTGGTTTGGTGTGGAGCCTCCCAAGAAGTAAATGCCTCTGAGGCGTCACCCGCCTCCCCCTCTCGGGCGCCTCGCGCCGGGGAGGGCGGCACCGTTGCTGCGAGAAGCGGCAGGGGCTTGTGCGTTCATTGAAGAAAGAAGCTCATGGATTTCGACTGGTCAGTGATCTGGAGCGCCATGCCCGAGCTGATGAAGGGCACGCGGCTTACGCTTTACATTGCCGTCCTGGGACTGCTGGGCGGCCTGGTGCTGGGGCTGCTGGCTGGCCTGATGCGCGCCTACGGCAACAAACTGCTGAGCGGCATTGCGCTGGTGTATATCGAGGCCATCCGTGGCACGCCCATCGTCGTGCAGGTGATGTTCCTGTACTTTGTGCTGCCGCTGCTGGCGGGCTTGCGCATCGATCCGATTGCTGCATCGGTGCTGGCCATCATGGTCAACTCCGGCGCCTACATTGCCGAGATCGTGCGCGGCGCCTTTCTGTCGGTGCCCAAGGGTCTGAGCGAAGCGGGCCAGGCCATGGGCATGCCCATGTGGCGCGTGCTGCTGTTTGTGGTGGGGCCGGTGGCCTTTCGCCGCGCCGTTCCTGCGCTGGGCAACCAGTTCATCGTCAGTTTGAAGGACACCTCGCTCTTCATCGTGATTGGCGTGGGCGAACTCACGCGCCAGGGGCAGGAGATCATCGCCACCAATTTCCGGGCGGTGGAGATCTGGACTGCGGTGGCGCTGATTTATCTGGCACTCGTGGGCGTGCTGACCTTTGGCCTGCGCCAGTTGGAGAAAAGGATGCGCATCCTATGAGCATGGTCGAATTCAAGAAAGTCAGCAAACGGTTTGGCAAGACCGTGGTGCTTGACGGTGTGGATCTGCAGATCGGAAAAGGCGAGGTCGTGGTGCTGATCGGGCCTTCGGGCTCGGGCAAGTCCACCTTGCTGCGCTGCATCAATGCGCTGGAAAGGATCGACGGCGGCGACCTGCTGGTGGACGGCCTGAGCGTGAATGGCGGCGAGCGTACGGTGCGCGAGATCCGCCGCGAAGCAGGCATGGTGTTCCAGCAGTTCAACCTGTTTCCGCAGATGACGGCGCAGCAGAACGTGGCCTTTGGTCCGCGCCAGGTGCGCGGCACGGCCAAGGCGCAGGCCATGCAGGAGGCCGAGCAGCTGTTGGCCCGGGTGGGCCTTGCCGAGCGCAAGGGCCACTACCCGTCAGAACTGTCGGGCGGGCAGCAGCAACGCGTGGCCATTGCGCGTGCGCTGGCCGTCAAACCCAAGCTGATGCTGTTTGACGAGCCCACCTCGGCCCTTGATCCTGAATTGCGCCAGGAGGTGCTCAAAGTAATGCAGAACCTGGCCGAGAGCGGCATGACCATGATCGTCGTGACGCACGAGATAGCCTTTGCCCGCAAGGTGGGCACGCGCCTCATTTTCATGGAACACGGCCATATCTCGGTCGATGGCAATCCGGTGGAGATGATCGACAACCCCAGCAACCCGCGCCTGCGCGATTTTCTGCAGCACGTTGAGTAGTTTTATGTTGAAGTATCTGGAAGTGGAAGGTTCGCCCTACGAGTTGGGCCAGGCATTGGGCCGCTTTGGCAAGCAGGCGGTGCACGATTTGCTCCTGCCGAGCGCTGCATGGGCCAGTCTGATGGCGTGGCGCGGCAGCGCAGAGGTTGCAGTCATGCAGCAGCTCACGCAGGAGCGGTTTCCCGCGATCTGGCAGGAAATCGAAGGCCTGGCCGCTGGCCTGGAGCTGCCGCTGGCCGATGTGTTCATCTGGAACTGCCGGGGCGATCTGTGGGCCATGGCGCCCGACGGCTGCACCACGGTGCTGTTGCCCGGCGAGGCGGGCGCAACCGCCCGGCTGGCGCACAACGAAGATGGCCTGCCGTTCTTCAAGAACCACTGCGCCATCGTGCGTGCCAGTGTGCGCGGCCACAGCGATGTGGTGTCGTTCGCCTACCCAGGCTCGATTCCGGGCCATACGTTTGCTGTGAATGCGCGGGGGCTGGGCATTACCGTCAACAACGTGCGCACGCGGCTCGTTCGCGCTGGTGTGCCCCGTATGGTGCTGGGCCGCGCGGCGCTCAACCTGGACAGCGCCGTGGCGGTGCAGCACATGCTTGAAGAAGTGCCGCGCGCGGGAGGCTTTCACTTTTCGGTGGCCCAGGCGGGCGTGGCCTTCATTGCCAGTGTGGAGTTCACGGCGCAACGGGTGTCGATGGAGTTGATCACTGCGCCAGCGCTGCATGCCAACCATCTGGTGCACGCTGCCATGCGCCACCATCCGCAGCTGGTGACCAATTCATCGGGATTCCGGCAGGAGCGCGGCGAGCAGCTGTTGCAGGAGGGCGTGCGGGATGCGCTGTCGATCCTGGCAGACCAGCACAACAGTGCATTTCCGATTCTGCGCAATGCGGCCGATGACAGCGACGATGAAAACACCATGGCGACGGCCTTCATGGAGGTGGGGCCCGATGCCATCCGCTGGGATGTGCTGGAGGATGGCGGGCGCGTACCGGTGATGCAATTTGTGAATGCCCAGGCGGCATGAACCCGCCCGCTGTACCCCAGGTGCCCGGCACCGCACCAGCCAGCCTGCAGGCGCTGGCACAGCTGGTAGATCGCCTGGCGCAGGGTACGGGCGATGTGCAACTGGGCCGCAAGGCCATGACGGCGCTGGCGCAGGCACTGGCTGCACCCGCTGATTTTGCGCTGCTCAGTATCACGCAGGCAGCGGCACGCCATGGCATCAGCGCATCAACCTGGACACGGCTTGCCACCCGGTTGGGCTATGAGGGGTTTGCAGATTTTCAGGCGGTGTTCCAGGCGCATCTGGCGCAGCAGACCCCGTATTTCTACGCGCGCCAGACCAGGCAGGCCGTCGATCTGCAGCAGCCCGGTGGCACCGCCGCTGCGGTGCTGGCAGCCATGGCCCAGAGCGCCATCGACAATATCCATGCGCTGGGCAGCGAAGGCCATGCGCAGCAGATCGAGCAGGTGGCGCAGCAATTGGCTGCCGCGCCCCGGGTGGCCTGTTTTGGCCTGCGGCAGATGCACAGCGTTGCCAGCTATTTAAGCTATGGCCTGGGTCTGCTGCGCCCGGATGTTTGCGTGCTGGGCGGCAGCAACATGGCGGTGGCTGAAGGCCTGGCGCAACTGGTGGCTGGCGACGTGCTGGTGGTGACGAGCGTGGCACCCTATACCCGCATGGTGGTGGATGTGGCGCGCGCCGCGCGCGAGCAGGGGCTGGTGGTGGTGGCGCTGACCGACCACCGGGCATCGCCCCTGGCCGCCGCCGCCCAGCATGCCATTTATGTATCGCATGCCTCGGCCTTTGTCAGCAACAGCCTCGTGGCGCATCTGGTGGTATGCGAAGCGCTGGTGAATACGGCCGCCCAGTTGCTGGGCGACAGTGCGCTTGCCGCAGTGCAGCAGCGGGAGCGATGGATTGCAAGGCTCGGCATTGAGCAGTGATGGGCGCGCCAACAGGGGGTGCCTTGCAAATTGCTCACAAAACCATAGCTTTCAGCGCTAATCTGTATTAGATTTTGTGGCTGAAAATATCCAATACCAAGACAGGCCAAGCGCTATCAGCTATTGTTTTTATAGATAGCTGCTTACTGGAGAACGCTGAGTGCAGCCTGCTTCCAGGCCTGTGCGGCTGCTGCGTCATCGCCGCGATGCTCTGCCAGCCGGGCGAGGTGGTGCCAGGCTCTGCGGCGCAGCTCTGCATCCTGCAGCGCAGGGGCAGCCTGTTGCAACCATTGCTGGGCCTTGCCCCACAGCTGGCGCTCCAGGCAGGCGCAACCGGCGAGGTACTGCAGGTGTTCGTCGTGCGGGCGCTTGCGCTGGGCGTTCTCAATCCGGGCCAGCCATTCACCGTCCAGATCCTGCATGCTGTCTTCCAGCACGCGCACCAGGCGTTCGGTCTGCAGGCTGGGCAGGCTTTTGCTGCCACCGGTGAACCGTTCCCAGGCGGGCAGCAGCCATTCGCGCATCTGGGCGGGTGATCCGGCCAGGGTGTGCAGGCGGCGTGCTGCGTGGATGCCAACTTCGGGCATGGCGCGTTCGGCCGCATCCAGGCTGCGCCAGGCTTGCATCAGTTGCTCGGGGTCGTGGGCGTCGTTGATCAGCTCCATCGCCAGGCCTTTGACGATGCTCTGCGCCGCAGCGGCCGAGAATGCACGGTGCTTGGCCAGCAGGCGCGCGGTATCGAGCGCCGGCAGGGCCTGCTGCAGCTGGCGTGCAGCCTTCAACTTGAGGCGAAGCGCCAGGGTGCGGCGTGCTGCGCCCTGTGGCAGTTGGGCCAGGTTGTCGAGCGCGGCATGGGCGTCGTGATCGTCCAGCGCCCATTGGGCGGCACGCAGCTGGGTGCCTTCGCGCAACTCGGGCAGGTGTCTGGCATCCGCGCTGACTGCTTCCTGCATGGCCAGGTCCCAGTGGTGGTCACGCTGGGTCTGGTCCTGCAGCGCATGCGAGCTTTCTGCAGCCAGCACGTGCGACAGCACGCGCAATTGCAGGCCATGCGGCATGGCTTCGCCGGTGTCGTGCAGGGCTTTTTCCTGTGCCAGGGCCGATAGCGCAGCCTTGCGTGCCCGCACGAAACGGCCTGCCTGCAACTGGGTGACGGCATCAAGCGCCGCGCCATGCATGGCGCGTTCCTTTTGCTGCACGCGCCAGCGTTTGGCCTGCTTGGGCAGCTCGAACATGACGCTGATGCCGCGCAGCGCGCCATAGAGCAGCACAAAACCCAGCAGCAGCAACACGACCACCATGTTGAGCGAAAAATCAATGCGGTAGGGCGGCCAGTACAGGGTGACACTGCCCTGGTTGCTGCCTGCAAACAGGGCGGCGGCAACGGCAATCGCAAAGAGGCCAATCAACCAGATGGCGGCGCGCATGGCTTAGCGTCCTGCAGCCGCAGTGGCCAGGGCTGCCAGCGTGTCGCTGGCACGGGGAATTTCCACATCGCGCATGGCTTGCTGCAACTGCAGCAGCTGCTGGCTGGCCTGTTGCGTGCGGCGCGACGAGGGGTCGAAATACTTGCGGATGGTCTCGCCAGCCGACGCGAGGTCATTGCGCGATGCTGGCATCTGACGCGCCAGCAGGGCCAGCCGAGCATTCATGATGCGCAGCTTGAGGTTTTCACGCAGGAAGAAGGCCTCGCTCGGGGAGAGCAGCACGGCATCGGGGTAGTCGATGCGGCGAACGCGCACCAGGCTACGTGCCTCGTCATGCACCGCGTTCCATACGGTGGTGAACGCGGTGGACCACCAGCTTTGTGCTTCCTCCTGTGCGTCGCCGTCCTTGCTGGAGACGTCTTTGCCGTGGGCTGTGTCCTTGGCGCGGGCAGGCGCGGAGCGGCGGCCCGTGTTGGTAGCGACATCGTTTTGCAGCGGCAGCTCGTCCACCTGGCGCAGCAGATCGTCCAGCCGCGCCAAAAGGCCAGCGGTGTCGAGCGATTTGCTGCTGGCAAAACGGTCCAGATCACGGGCAATGGCGCGCTCGACGGGCGCCAGACGCGGCTGGGCAGACGCCATGACGCGCTGCTGCGCCGTCTTGAGCGCACTCACCACCGGATCCGGACTGCCGCTGAGCTGGCTTTGCTGCATGGCAAAACGGATGGCACCCTCGATATCGCCCACCAAGTTGTCGTCGCGGCTGCGCGAGAGGCTGTGCATCAGCTCTTCGAGCTGGCCGCGCTGCAGGGCCACTTCGCCTACGCGCGCTTCAAGTACTGACATGCGCGAGGCCGCGTCGCGCGATACATCTTCGGCCTGGCGTGCCAGGGTACGTGCTTCCACCGCCTGGCCACGAGAATCAGCGCTTTGCAGGGCCAGTTGCTGCTGGATATTGCCCAGCCGCTGCCACAGCATCACGCTGCTCACCACCGCCACCGTGGCTGCAACGCCCAGCACGACCGACGTCCATACCCAGGCATTCGGCGCACCGTCCATGCCCGTGCTCGCGGCAGCAGACCCGGCAACCGCAGCGCCAGCGGTGCTGGCAGCGCTGTCGGTGGCGGGGGGTGTGGGTGCTGGCGTAGGGTGGGGGGCCGGTGTCTGCTCTGGCGGCGTCATAGCCTGGATTCTAACGACGCTATGACATCCGCCACGGTGGGACGACATGGCTTGACAGAGGCAAATCCTGCCTTTTGCGCGGCCTGCGCTATGCGTGGATGGGTGGTGATAGCCGAAACGGCCGCCAGTTCTGCGGGTGAAAAAATGTTGCTTAAATGCATCACTGCCTGTGAACTGCTGAACAGCCAGATGCTGCCATCGGTGAGGGCGGTGCGGGCATGTGCCATCTGCTCGGGCGTCCACTGTGGCATTCGGCGCTCGTACACAGCGACAAAATCCACACCCACGCCGGCAGCCTGCAATTGCGTCGCGAGCCATTGGCGGCCCGTTCCGCCGGAGGCCGAGTTTTCGCCAGACCCGCCATCGCCCTCGGAGGCGCCACGCACCACCAGTACACGCAAGCCCGCTGCAGCCATCGCAGGCACCTGGGAAGAGACTTGTGCCCACAGCGATTCAGAGTCGAACTGCGCCGCGCCGGGCGCAGGCTGGTCGATCAAGGTGGCCGGAATGCCCTGGGCCAGGGCAGCACGCGCTGTGCCGGGGCCAGGGCTCCATACTCTGGTTTTGATAGCTGTAGGCGCTTGACAGGAGAGCGCCAGAGCCAGTTTTTCATCTAAAAAATACTGCGCCGCATTGCCGCTTACCAGCATGATGGCGCCATAGCGACCGCCACGCTGGCACGCGGCCCGGGCCTCGCTTGCCGCCTGTTGATCGGCAGGCAGGGTAGCTGGCCCGATCTCGATCAGCGGCAAGGCCCGTGCGGGCACGCCATGCGCTTGCAATTGCGACACCCATGCATCCGCTTCGGGTTGCGGGCGGGTGACGATGATGCGGGGCAGGGTCATATCAGTCATTCAGGATGCTGTGCGCTACCCGCGCTGGCGGCTCATCGCTGTTTGGCGCCTGCGGCCTGCAACAGCTGGGCCACTTGCTGGCCCAGGGCGTCGGCGCTGGCCAGGTCAGTGACTTGCGCGCTGGCAGCGGCGCGCACGAGTGGCGCGTCGGGTTGAAGCTCGTCGCCCCAGGCAGCTTGCAGGTGCAGGGTGTCGCCTTGCCACTGTCCATGCGCGGCCAGCGGCATGGAGCAGCTGCCACCCATGCAGCGGCTGACGGCGCGCTCGGCGGTCACCGTTTTCCAGCTGCGGGCATCGGCCATGCTGGCAAACAGCGCTACCAGGTCTTGCCGGTCTGCGCGGATTTCAATGCCCAAGGCGCCCTGGCCTGCGGCGGGCAGCATGGTGTCGGTATCGAATTCGTGGCGGATGCGGTCGTGCATGTCCAGGCGCTTGAGGCCTGCCGCCGCCAGAACGATGCCATCGTATTGACCGTCGTCAAGTTTGCGCAGGCGGGTATTCACATTGCCGCGCAGCGGCTGGATGTCCAGATCAGGCCGCAATGCCTTGAGCAGCACCTGGCGGCGCAGGCTGGAGGTGCCGACGACCGCGCCCTGAGGCAGGTCATCCAGCCGCGCATAGCGGTTGGAAACCCAGGCGTCGCGCGGGTCTTCCCGCTCCAGCACGGCCGCCAGCGCAAAGCCTTCGGGCAGCTCCATCGGCACGTCCTTGAGCGAATGCACGGCCAGATCGGCGGCGCCGGTCTCCAGCGCGGTTTCCAGCTCCTTGACGAACAGGCCCTTGCCACCCACTTTGGAGAGCGTGCGGTCCAGGATCTGGTCTCCGCGCGTGGTCATGCCCAGCAGCGAGGCCTGGTGGCCCAGGTTTTGCAGCAACTGCTGTACGTACCGCGCTTGCCACAGGGCGAGCTGGCTTTCACGGGTGGCGATGGTCAGGGATAAGGAGGTCATGGGTCTGGGCACCGCCTTCTGCGCTCACGGGCGGCGGATTCCCCACCACCGGAGCGAAAAAGCGTCTCAAAACAGGTCACGAAATGCAATCTTCGATGCTAGCATGTGCTGCGCCGTGATTGGCGCAGTGCGGATTCGCCCTGCGCAGCACCTTCTGTTTTGCCACCTGTTTTCCTTCGCCCATGACTACTGCCAGCAAAAAAGACTCTTCTGCAGCGCATGCAGTTGCCAAGACCGCAACGCGCAAGACCAGGCCTGCCGACAGCACTGCAAGCCAGCCCACGGGGCGTCGTGCCGACAAGGACCAGCCGCTGATCGAAGATATCCGTCTGCTGGGCCGCATTCTGGGTGATGTGATCCGCGAGCAGGAGGGCCAGGCCGCGTTCGACCTGATCGAGCAGGTGCGCCAGCTCTCGGTGGCCTACCGTCGCAATGACGATCAGGATGCGGAAAAATCCCTCAAGACCCTGCTCAAGCACCTGTCGAGCGATCAGACGGTGAGCGTGATCCGTGCCTTCACCTACTTCTCGCATCTGGCCAATCTGGCGGAAGACCGCCACCACATCCGCCGCCGCGAGGTGCACGAGCGCGCCGGCAACACCCAGGAAGGCAGCATTGAAGTGGCGCTGGCCCGGTTGCGCTGGGCGGGGATTCCGGTCAAGTCGGTGGCTGACACGCTGTCGCACAGCCTGGTGTCGCCGGTGCTGACCGCCCACCCGACCGAAGTGCAGCGCAAGAGCATTCTGGACGCCGAGCGCGCCATTGCTGCCCTGTTGGTGGAGCGCGATGACATTGCAGCTCGCGCCCAGCTCTTCAACAGCAGCAAGGACACGCTCACGCCCAGGCAACTGGCCGACAACGAACTGCTGCTGCGTGCGCAGGTAACGCAGCTGTGGCAAACGCGCCTGCTGCGCTTTTCCAAGCTGACGGTCGAAGACGAAATCGACAACGCGCTGTCGTACTACCAGGCCACGTTCCTGACCGAGATTCCCAAGCTCTACGCCGCGCTGGAGCGCGAGTTGGGCGAACGCGATCTGGCAACTTTCCTGCGCATGGGCCAGTGGATTGGCGGTGACCGCGATGGCAACCCCAACGTGACCGCGTATAGCCTGCAGGAGGCGCTGCGTCGCCAGGCCGATCTGGTGCTGCGCCACTACCTCAAGCAAGTGCACTACCTGGGCGGAGAGCTGTCGATGTCGCAACGCCTTGCAGGTACGACGCCAGCGCTGCAGGCCCTGGCCGCGCGATCGCCCGACACCAGCGAGCACCGCGAGGACGAGCCCTATCGCCGCGCGCTGATCGGCATGTATGCACGCCTCGCTGCAACGCTCAAGAACCTGAGCGGCGGCGACGCCGCCCGCCATGCCGTGGCGCCGCAGAATCCCTATGTGACAAGCGATGAGTTTCTGGCGGATCTGCGCGTCATCGAGGATTCGCTGCGCGACAACCATGGCCGGGCGCTTGCCGAGCAACGCCTGTCGCCGCTGATCCGTGCGGTGCAGGTATTCGGCTTTCACCTGGCCACGGTGGATCTGCGCCAAAGCTCCGACCAGCACGAGGCCGTGGTTGCGGAACTGCTGGCCACTGCAGGCCTGGAGGGCGATTACGCCCAGTTGCCCGAAGCTGCCAAGCGCGAGTTGCTGATCCGCCTGCTGTGCGATGCGCGCCCGTTGCGGGTGGTTGGCGCGCGGTACAGCGACAAGACCCAGAGCGAGATGGCCATCTTCGAGCGGGCCTGCCAATCGGTGAAGCTGTATGGGCGCGAGGCCATCCGGCACTACATCATCAGCCACACCGAAGCGGTGAGCGACCTGCTCGAAGTGCTGCTGCTGCAAAAGGAAGTGGGTCTGCTGGGCGGACGCATCAACGATGGCCAGTCGCAGGCCGCGCTGATCGTGAGCCCGCTCTTCGAGACCATTGACGACCTGCGCAACGCAGCGACCATCATGCGCGAATACTATGCGCTGCCGCATATTGCGTCTCTTGTTCAGCGCAGCGGGGCAGAGCAGGACATCATGCTCGGCTACAGCGACAGCAACAAGGATGGCGGTATCTTCACCAGCAACTGGGAGCTGTACCAGGCCGAGATTGCGCTGGTGGCGCTGTTTGACGAACTGAGCCAGCAGCACCCGGTGCAATTGCGCCTGTTCCATGGCCGAGGCGGCACCGTGGGGCGTGGCGGCGGGCCCAGCTACCAGGCCATTCTGGCGCAGCCACCGGGCACGGTGCGTGGACAGATCCGCCTCACCGAGCAAGGGGAGGTGATTGCCTCCAAGTACGCCAACCCTGAAATCGGCCGCCGCAACCTGGAAACCCTGGTGGCCGCTACGCTCGAAGCCACCTTGCTGCAGCCCACCAAGCCCGCTACGCAGGCGTTTCTGGCTGCAGCCGCTGACCTGTCTGCTGCCAGCATGGCCGCGTACCGCGAGCTGGTCTATGGCACCAAGGGCTTCGAGAGCTATTTCTTCAGCTCCACCCCGATCCGCGAGATTGCCGAGCTGAACATCGGCTCGCGCCCAGCATCGCGCAAGGCCAACCAGCGCATTGAAGACCTGCGCGCCATCCCGTGGGGGTTCAGCTGGGGCCAATGCCGCCTCACCTTGCCCGGCTGGTATGGCTTTGGCACGGCGGTGCAGGCTTTCGTGAACCAGGAGGGCAAGTCTGCCAAGGCGCAGTGGGCACTTCTGCAGAAAATGTACCGCCAGTGGCCCTTCTTCCGGACCCTGCTGTCCAACATGGACATGGTGCTGGCCAAGAGCGACCTGGCGCTTGCCTCGCGCTACAGCGAACTGGTGGCCGACACACGTCTGCGCAAGCGCGTGTTCCAGGCGATCGAGGTCGAATGGAAGAGCACCGCACACGCCCTGGCCCAGATCACGGGGGAGGAGAGTCGCCTGGCCAACAACCCGGCGCTGGAGCGCTCCATCCGCCACCGTTTCCCCTACATCGATCCGCTGCACCACCTGCAGGTCGAGCTGATCCGCCGCTGGCGCAATGGGGAGGACAACGAGCGCGTGAAAACCGGCATCCACATCTCGATCAACGGTATCGCAGCAGCACTGCGCAATACGGGTTGAGGGAGACGGGCCATCGGCAATAGTAATCAAGAAATTAGAGGCTGAAGACGAACATAAGGATGTTCTTTTGAATCGTTAGAAGATCCTGCATCCAGCTTAGGCGTTGCAATGGAGTGCGATCACAGCCACGCTCCAGTTCTTTGGGGCTAGCTGTTCTGTAAGCAGTTCGTACCGTTGCAACGCTACCTAATCGCCATGTCCCTGGCAGCTCATCTAATAAGGAAAGCTCTTCGAACATTTGACGTAAAAACGTCCAGATCGTTCGTTGAAAATTTCGCCGTTCCAGAAGCGATTGCTGGCGTCCGCACAGATTCCGAGCTTTCTCTTTCCTTTCTCTGACCCGTCCTGAATTGGGTTGACACCTTTCTGAAGAACAGAAAGGAAAGTCAAATGGAACAGTGGGTTAAGAGAACGCAACGGGACTACACGCTGGCTTTTAAACTCGCAGTAGTCGATCAAGTAGAAAGAGGTGAGCTGACCTACCGGCAGGCCCATGAGCGGTACGGAATCCAGGGCGCCTCAACTGTACTGGTGTGGCTTCGCAAGCACGGACGGCAGGACTGGAAAGCTGCATCATCAAGGGGCAAAGGATTACAGAAGATGCCTGAATCGCCCAAGCTGCTGACTCCAGAGCAGCGCATCAAGGAGCTGGAAGTGCAACTGAAAGAAGCCCGCGAGAAAGCGGCCTTCTTTGAAGCGGTAGTGAACGTGCTCAAGCGCGACTACGGAGTCCAAGTCACAAAAAAGCCTGCGGGCAAGTCCTCACGCAAAAGCTCGTCAAAGGGTTAAGCGTCACGAGGGCTTGCCGCTACATGGGAATCAGCCGCCAAGCGCACTACAAGCGCCTGGTCTGCCAGCGTGCACGCAGCGAGCGGGACAAGGCGGTGGTGGAGTTGGCCAGTGAAGAGAGGCGCCATCAGCCACGCATTGGCACGCGCAAACTGCTGCACTTGCTCAAGCCGCCGCTTGAACAGGCGGGAATCCAGATCGGGCGCGATGCACTGTTCGTTGTCCTGCGCCAAGCACGCATGCTGGTGCTGCCACGGCATGCGTACCACAAGACCACCAATAGCCATCATCACTACCGCAGGCACCCCAATCTACTCAAGGAGGGCCCGACCAAAACAGTGGCAAGTGGTTGTGAGCAGCTATGGGTCGCTGACATCACGTATCTACCCACCAAGGAGAAGACTGCCTATCTGAGCCTGGTGACCGATGCCTACTCGCGCAAGATCGTGGGCTGGCACGTGCACGATAGTCTGGAGACCAAGCAGGTCAGCCAAGCGTTGAAGATGGCACTGCGTCAGCGGCGAACAGATCAGCCGCTCGTACACCACTCTGATAGAGGTGTTCAGTACTGCTCGGCTCAATACCAGCGCATCCATGCACGCCACCGCATCACCTGCTCCATGACCGATGGCTACGATTGCTACCAAAACGCTCTGGCTGAGCGGGTCAATGGAATCCTCAAGATGGAATACTTGTTGCAACGACCTGCCGATCTCTCGCAGGCCCGCACCATGGTGGGCGAATCGGTACGGCTGTACAACGAGCGCCGGCCGCACCTGTCCCTAAAATACAAAACGCCCGATGCAGTACATCGGGCGTCTCTCGCCAACCAGCTTGGGCTGGAGATTAGTCGCGAATAGGTGTCAACCTATGACAGGACGAGTCACTCCTTAAGCGAGACCCCACTTACCAAATTTCTTTGCTTGGAGAGATTGGTCAGCAAGCAGTGCTTCCAAGCTTGGAAAAATGAATTGCTAGCAGAGCGTTTGTCAAAAATCTGCGTTATTAATTTTTGATGTCGATTGTTGACAAATTGCTGATGCGTTCTCTTTGATGGCTATGTTGCTTTAACACCAAGTGACTCCCTTTCATAAAGAAATTCGTATGCTAAATCCTCATAGAGTCAGTACGGCAAGCAGTCCCAGTCAGAGAGATGTAAGCATAATTTATTGAAATGCAACGCTGTATAAATTGAGTGCATTCATGTGTGGAACGGAAGAATGAGGAACTTATGGGGACGCGTCGGTGTTTGTGCTTAGGGTTGCTGTTTACAACCACACAGTGGTGCTGTGCTCAAACCGTTGTTACTTCGGTTGTGCCTAAAGGATTGGATGGGGCCCAAGTCCACATAGGCGATTCTGGCCGTGCACATGTGATACCGACAGCAGCTAAAGATGGTGTTTCGTACAACGGATTCAACCAGTTTGACGTAGGCAAGCAAGGGCTGACTTTTGAGAATCAGGGCGTCAATGCGCGCACGATTGTGGCTGAAGTGTTTTCAGCGGCGCCGTCTCGAATTCAAGGAGACCTGGAGGTCGTGGGGCCGCGTGCAAATTTCATTCTGGCAAATCAGAACGGTATTAGCCTTAATGGCACCAACCTTATAAATTTTGGCAGTGTGGCATTCGCAACAGGCGCCATCAGCTTAAGGGACCAGCAGCAAAGCGCAGGTCACAACCAGCGCTTTGTCGATGTCACTACAGGTCAAGGCACCATCCAGGTGGGCGACCAAGGGATCGCAGGAAATCTCATCCGTCTTGAGATGATCGCCAAGAATATTGAGGTTAACGGCCCAGTTGCCAATAACTACACATCATCCAGCGCGCAGGTGCGCATGGTGGCCGGGGACTCCAAGGCCAGTTTCGATACTGCAGCGTCACCGGTCGATAACCTGACCCCTTGGGTTTACTATCAAGCAGGCTCTGCGGAGCGCAAAGAAGTCGCAATTAAGGTAGGGGCGGGCTCCAAAGTCACAGCAGGCAAGATCGAAATCCTGGTCACTGATAAAGGCGCAGGTGTCCGCAACGAAGGTGAAATGGTAGCTTCGGCGGGTAATTTTACATTGTCTGCCACGGGAGACCTGGTTCAGCTTGGTGGCAAGATCGGTGCACAAGGCTCTGTCAATTTAAGTGCAGCAGATATCCATCTAGAAGGTGTAGATGCGCATCAAAGCCTGGTCTCTGCTGGCTTGCAAGCGAATTTGCAGGCGATCGGTTCCATTCGTAATATTGGTGGGGAAATTGTTGGCACCCAAAGGCTCTCGGAGGAAAGCCCTTACGCGGTCTACCTGAAAGCAGGCAATGGCATAGAGAACCGCAGCCCCGTAGGTGCAGAAAAGACCAGTGTTATTTTCGGTAAGGGTGACTCGATCAAGCTGGAGTCTGGCGCAGGCGGGATTCACTCCGTGAACGCGCGACTTGTCTCTAACTTGAACCTGGACCTAGTCAGCCAAGGTGCCATCACCAATGAAAGCGCGCACATCCTGGGTAGTGAATCCTCGGACTGGCGTACATCGGGCTTCTTGTCTCGCAAGAATGGCTACCGGGTAGACATGGGAAGCCTTGCGGACGAGAAAAATCTCGGCTACTGGGTCGCTCAAGGCAATGTCAGCGTTTCAGGCGCATCTTTGTCCAACACTGGTGGGTTCATCTATTCCAACGCAGGTAGCGTGGATATCAAGACGAAAGGCGCTTTCACCAATGAGGCGCATAGCGTCGGAATGTTTGAGTACAGCAAGCGCTGCGTGCTTTTCATATGCAAAACAACAGCTAATAGCACTGAGAAGCTGATGGGAGGCAAGGTCATGGCTGCCAATGACCTGCGGGTAGATGCTGGAGGCACCGTGCTCAACAATGGCGGAACCATGTATGCAGGCCAGAACATGGTTATCAACGCGCCGTCCATCATTGCGCGAGCCAAGCCTGTTCACACTGTCATTTTGCGAGACAAAGGACTCAAGGCGTTGTTTGGGGACACCTGGGCCCAGGTGTATGCCACAGACCAAGGCGGGTCCTTCACTGCTCAACAAGGTCGCTTAATGCTGCAAGGGGTTGCTCAGCAAGACGGAGGAGCTTTTGTGGCAGCTGTCGGAATTGACGGAGAAATTCAGGTCATCCGTAAACCCCATCGGGACCCTGTACGTATCGAGGATCATCTCGGCATCTTCTGGTGGTAGTAGGTACGGCGATGAAAATAAATAGAAAAAAGAGCGCGCTCTGGATGGGTTCGCTGGCAGGGGTGCTTAGCCTGTCTGCTATGGCGCAGAACAACCCAATTCGCGACCCTAACGATCAACTTATGCGCGAGCAGCAAGAAAAGCTGCGCAAGGAGTTGGTGGAGCAGAACGCCGCAGGAAAAATCCAGCAGGGTGCCGAGCCAGCGAGCGGGGCGGAGGATGACAGCAGCTTCCCTGCCGGGCTTCAAACCACGGGGCCGAGCTTTGAGATTCACGAGATCCATGCCACAGGTGACAGCGAACTGCTCAGTAGCAGCCGGTTTGCCAAAATCACTCAGCCTTTTGTTGGACAACAACTGGCAGTCGAGCACATCAACGTCCTGCTTGACCGTATCAACAAGGCATTGATCCAAGAGGGCTACACCACGTCGCGCGCCTACGTGGGTGGCCAGAACCTCAAAGAAGGAACCCTTGCGATCACCATCGTTGCGGGTCGAATAGAAAAACTGCTCTTCAATGGAGCGCCCGCTACTGACGTGGGCGCGTGGCTGGCCATGCCCATGAGGGAGGGAGATATTCTCCGTCTGCGCGATATCGAGCAAGCGGTGGACCAATTCAACCGCCTGCGCCGTAACAATGTTCAAGTCCTCATCAAGCCAGGCGAGACCTCTGGCGGCTCCATCGTTGAATTTGTCAACAAGGAAGGGAAAGCGGCCAGATACAACATGGGGTTGGACAACCAGGGAAGCTCCAGTACGGGGCGCGCACGCGTCCAAGCAGGAGTGGACGTAGGCAACATTCTTGGCTTGATGGAGTCCATGACATTTGGCTTGACCTCCAGCCAAGAGACCAATGCCATCTACGGCCTAGTCTCTGTCCCCTGGGGATACAACACTATCTCGGCCATGGCGTCTATCTCTGAGTATCAGAACCTCATTGCTGATACGGCGCTGGTGTATGGACGCTCCAAGAATTTCTCTTTGTCACTCAACCGTTTGCTGGCGCGCGATCAGAATAGTAAAACCGCGCTGGACATATCGTTGGCAAAACGTGAGTCCACAAGAGAAGTCAACAACTATCCTCTCACTCCACAAAGTCAAACCAGTTTGCGCGCAGGGGTCAACCGGTTGACGCGGTTTGACACGAAGTTGGGGACAGGGCAGTGGAGTGTGGATGTTGGGCTCTCGCGTGGCATCCCTGCACTGAGCGCTGACAAAGACCCGGATGATCTGCCCAAGGAGGCAGCACGTTACCAATTCACCAAACTGGACGCTTCGGCCTCATTGGATCGTCCTGTTGGCGAGCGCATCATCTATCGAGGCAAGCTCAGCGCCATCTGGAGCAATCGGCCGCTTTATTCATCAGAGCAGTTGTTTGCCGGGGGTGTCTCCAGTGTGCGTGCATATCCAGAGTCCTATCTGGGAGGTGACCAAGGCGTTATCTGGCGCAACGAATTTGCTTTGGCCAAAACCCAGCCGTTATGGGAAGGCGGTGCGCGCTATGAGCCCTATCTCTTTGCGGATGCAGCGTACCTCAAGACGGTCTCTGACGGTCGCTCGCGCAGCATTTTTGGAGTCGGTGCAGGTGCTCGCCTAGCCTTCCAAAACGCTTTTGCCGATGTTCAAGTCGGTAGAGCAATGAAGTCTCCTACTGGATATCAGAAACAAGGCTGGCGGGTTAACGCCAATTTGACGTATCAGTTTTAAGTATTTGGGATTTGGTCCTTGTGCTGGCTCCATTGTAGGTTTTAAAGGTCAGGACAGGTATTGATCCCAGCGTCGCGAGGCTGCTGTGAAATGCGTAGTCGCGAGGGGTGATGTGATGAACGAGTGCAGCGAACAACAGGAACGGTCTATGCTGTTTACCAACAAGAACAAACGCCGCGTCGCAAAAGCAGTGCTTGCGACCTATTTTTGGACACAGGCTGGCATGGGCGTGTTGGCGCCCGCGTTTGCTCAGAGCGCGCCTCCGATGCCAATTGGGCCCATCGCTGATCCACGTGCGCCACTTGCTTTTCAGCCAAGCATCCAGACGACGCCAGGTGGTGCACCGGTAATCAACATTACTACACCGAACGCTGCTGGCCTGTCGCTCAACCAATACCAGCAGTTCGATGTTCCGGCATCCGGTGTCGTTCTCAATAACAGCCAGATTGGCGGAACTCCTTTGCTTGGAGGGGCTGTAACAGCCAATCCACATTTGACAGGAGGAACCGCCAATACGATTGTCAATGAGGTCACAGTTCAAGGTGGTCCGAGCCAGATCAATGGAACGATCGAAGTGTTTGGCAATCCGGCTGCGGTCATTGTGGCCAATCCCAGCGGTATCACCTGTAATGGCTGCGGTGTCGTAAATGCTCCCCGCCTGTCGTTCAGCACCGGCAGCATTACATTGCAAGACGTCAATGGCGCTTCCAGCAACTTTGATCTTGCCTCTGGTGTTGGATACAACATTCAAGGTGGGCAGGTGTCGATTCAGGGCACGGGCATTGAAGGTACCGTAGGGCAGATTGATTTAATCGGTGAGTTGTTGCGTATCGATGGACCGTTGCGCGCGCACTACCTGAACCAAGGTATATCCAGCATCAATCTTACGGCCGGTAAAACACCCGTAACCCCTGCGTTAACTGCAAACTCTAACGTTGCTGCAAGTGCGGTGCCGGGTACATCGGTGGCAATCGATGCCACGGCTTTGGGGGCCATGACGGCAGGGCGCATCAGTATCATTTCTAACGATGCAGGTATGGGTGTGAACCTGCGGGGCCCTCTGTTGGCATATCAGCAAGACGTAAACATTCAAAGTGCGGGTCGAGTTTCTACCGGGGATATAGCCGCCTCGCGCGATATCCGTATTGATGCAGACGGATTTGTAGTGGCGGGCGGCAGAGTAGCCGCCAACGACAGCTTGCAAATCAACGGCAAAGATGGTGTTTACCTTGCGGGAGCGGCCAGCGCCAACAAAGGGCTCAATTTTTCAAGTGCCCAGGGCGGCATCACTGCGTTGGGGCCCCTGGCAACGGCGGGAGACCTCAATGTCCAAGCGGCGCAAGCCGTGCGTCTCAACTCCGAGAGCGCCGCAACCCAGATTGCGGGAAATACCAATCTCTCAGGTGATACGGTATCCATTTCGGGAAAATTTGCTGGCGGTAAAGACGTCAATATCAATGCAGCCAGCGGCGCCTCGATCGTAGGCAATGCCACCATCGCCGGCAACCTGTCCATGCAAAGCGGCGGCGATTCCGCGCTGTTCGGCAATATCCAGGTCAACCAGAGCGCAAGCGTAAGCGGCCGCAATGTCAGTACATCTGGCACCCTCACCGTCGGCGAGAACATGGACATCCTGGGAGTCCAGTCCGTGGATCTTCTGGGTACCACAACGGTAGGAAACCATCTGGGTGTTGGAGGGGGGAACGTCACCATTTCTGGCGACCTGGATGCTGGCCAGACCACCGTATCTGCACAGCAGTTGAATCTGGGCGGAACAGACGGCAATCTCAATGCTCGAGGCGACCTCAACCTCAACGTCAGCCAATCTTTCCATAACACGGGCAATGTCAATGTTTCTGGCAGCTTTGGTCTTACCACAGGAGGCAATGCACAGTTTGATGGCACGGTTTCCACAGGCTCCAATTTTGGCGTCAATGCGGGTGGCGATATTGCTATCAACGGTGCGGTAAACAGTGGTGGCAGCACCCACTTGAATGCAGGCAACAACCTGCAGATCAATAACACGATCACCGCAGGTGGTGGTGTGAATGGGACGGCTGGTGGCAATATTTCCGTGAATGAGCAAGTCAACTCTGCTGGCTCGCAGAACTGGCAAGCCGGGGGGGATTTCAACGCTTCTCAAGGACTGCAGGGCAATAACGTAAATGTCCAAGGTAGCAACGTCAATATTGCTGGAACGGTTCTGGGCAATGGTGCAGTCACTATTGCTGCAAATAACAATCTCCAATTGGGCAATGAGGTGCGGGCCAATGGCAACGTCAATCTCAGCAGCGCGCAAGGCGGGATCGTGGCCCAGTCGGTCTTCTCCAATGGCTCGGTCGACGTGCGCAGCCCCGGTAGTGTCAATGTTCAAACCGTTCAGGCAACCAGCGATATTTCACTTGTCTCCACTGCCAATCAGATTACCGCGCAAACACTGCTGGCAGGACGTGATCTGACCCTCAATGCCCAAGACCGTATTGCCGTGAGTGGAGATGTAGGCGCAGGCCGGAACGTCGCCATCGCCTCCAGCCAGGCGGGCGTTCAGCTCGCCCAAGCTTCTGCTGGAGAGAATCTCTCCATTGCAGCATCGCAGGCTGTGCAGATTGCCGGTGGCGTCAGTGCAGGAGGCAATGCCACTTTGACGTCGACGAACTCCGGGCTATCGGCGCAGGCGATTCTGGCTAGTGGGGATATCAACACCCAGGCAATGGGCGATATCGTCGTTGCAGGTGAAGTCGCATCCGGCGCCAATGCGCGGATCGCCAGCTCCAGTGGAAAGGTGGATTTGGGGGGCAGCCTTTACGGAGCGCAGAGTGTTGATGTCGAAGGCAAAGACATTCGCCTGGCCCAAGGGCTGCAATCGGGAGGTGCTGCAACCGTTGTCGCGACGGCTGGCAACATCAATAGCGATGCGGGCATAGCCGCTATGGGTAACGTGCTGCTGCAGTCCGCTGGCACCTCCACCATTGGCGGATCCGTTCAGTCCGCTACCAGCATTACCTTGCAAAGCGCTGGAGACACGCGCATTAGCGGCGATGTAATTGCACAGCAGAATTTGCAGACGCAAATCGGCGGAGCATTGGTTGCCACAAACGTGGCTGCAGGCGGCAATGCCCAAATCGCTGCCGATAGCATCACACTCAATGAGCTGCAGGTGGGGGGACAAGCCAACCTCCAGGCAAAGCAAGACATCAGCGTTGCACAAAATCTGATGGCAGGCTCTGTAGTGACTCAATCGGTTACAGGCAACACCACTATTGGTGGTCAGGTGGGCACGGCGGGGGCGCTGGCGATGGCGTCGGGGGGCAACATTGTGGCAGGCGACATTGTCGCTGGCGTGGCGAATGCCGATGCGGCCTCCATTACTGCGACGGGTTCTGTGCAGCTGAACAGTTTGCGGACCGGTGGTGACTATGTGGGGCGCGCGGGGCAGAACCACGTTGTTGCCAACGACATGGCAATTCAAGGCCATGCTGACGTACAAGCGGGGGGAGACATACAGGCAGGCCTGCTTTCGGTAGGCAACGGTCTGCAGGCGCAGGCTGGCGGCAATATCGTCGTCAATGGCGATGCACTGGTCATTGGCAACGCACAGCTGCAAAGCGGCGGTGCCCAGCAAATTGCGGGGAATCTGCAAGTCACTGACCAATTGCTCTCCAATGCCCAAGGTGGGCTGCAAGTGACTGGCGACCTGATCGCCAACAATGGTCTGCAGGTGACAAGCACTGCCGGCGCGCTGAATGTCGGCGGCTTGCTGGGTACCCAGGGAGCAGCCCTGGTCAATGCAAACCAAGGCGTGCAGGTCGGTGGCGATGTATTGGCCAATGCCGTTCAGTTCACCAGCAGCGGTGGCGGCGTGGCAGTCGGCGGCAACCTCTCATCCCAGGGCGATGCATCGCTGCAGGCACAGCAAGATATCGCCGTGGCCGGAAAGACAGCGGTCATGGGCAACCTGCAAGCGGCCAGCAGTGCAGGCAGCATCACCTTTGCGGATGACCTGCAAGTGGCGGGCGACTTCAGTGGCCATGCCAACAAAGACCTGAACTTCTTGGGTGACAGCCTGCTGTTGGGGCAGACTGACCTCAAGGCAGATACGGGCCGCATCAACAACCAGGGGAACATGACCTTTGGCCAAGCCGTGAACATCAATACCACGGGCGATTTCGTCAACGAAGGCACGATCCAGTCACAAGGCGATATCACCGTCAGTGCCCGAAACATTGACAGCAATCTGGCGCAAAAAGGTGGAATTGCCACAGGCGGCAATCTGTCGTTGACGGCATCAGGCATGACCCGCCAAGGCCAGAGCGGTACCTTCAATGCAGCCGAGGACATCACCCTGCAAGCTGCATCTGGCACCCAAGCGGCAGGCACCATTGCCGCGGGCCAAGACCTTCACTATACGGGTGGTGCTTTGTCTAGCAGCGGCACTGTGGTAGCGCAGAACGCAGATATCGATGCTGCCCTGGCCAACCAAGGCAATGTGTATATCCAAAACAACCTGAATGTGACTGGCAGCGCCACCAACAGCGGCGAAATTGCAGCCAAGACGCTGACCATGGCTTCGTTGGACAACAGTGGCAAGGTCGGTGCCCAAAGCGTCACCCTGGGTGCAACCAATAACTCGGGTGAAATTGCGGCGGACACGGTAGACATCAGCGGCGGCCTGTCGAATACCGGAGCCGTCAGTGGTGGCAGCTCGGTCAGTGTCAGCGGCGGCTCCACGTCCAATGACGGCACCATTGCCGGCGGCACAGTCAGCTTGGCTGGATCCGCCATCACCAATGGGGGTCAAATCCAGTCCTCTGGCGCGATGATTATTGCTGGTGGTACTTTTGAAAACCGCCTGCAAGAGAGCAAGAGCTGCACGCAGCCGGGCGGATGCACTACGCCTGACACCTACGAATACAGCCAGACCCCCGGATCCATCTCCGCGGGCAGCACGCTCAATATCAACGTAGCGAACGCCACCAACAAAGGGGTGATCCATGCGGGCTCAGACATCACCATCAATGGCGCCCTGAACAACGAGCGCAGCACCAACGACCCCTACACCTCGGCGGGGGCTGGCGGTGGCGCGGTCTCGGGCATTATCTCTGCAGGTGGCAACCTGAATGTGACAGGGCCATCTGTACAGAACAGCGGTCAGTTGCAAGCAGGAAATGCTGTGCAAATTACGAGCTCCGGTGCATTTAACAATGCAGCACCTACGGAGGATGTAGCCGGTCAAGTCATCGGCAAGAGCGTCAAGGTGACTGCAGGAACCATCAATAATGATGGCATGGTGCTGGCTCAGGCAGGCAATGCGGACCTGATTGCCACCAATGGCGCCATCAACAACAAAGGCACCGTTGCAGCCACTGGAGGCCTGAACCTTACTGCGACCGGCGCCGTCTCCAACACCAAAGACGGAAAACTGCTGGGCGACAATGTCACCATCAAGGGCGACAGTTTCAGCAACGCAGGAATTGTCTATGGGCAAAATGCCGCCCCAAGCAAGGTCACTATCCAGACCAATGGTGGCTTTAACAATGCCGCCACAGGTATCGTGATCGCTGGCGAAAAGCTCGACATCAAGGCTGGGACATACAGCAACACGGGCGGCACTGTCGGTAGCTTGCAGGACGCCACCTTGACCATGGCAGGCAACTACGCGCCAGCGGGCAATGCCCTCGTGGCACTGGGTAAACTCGATCTGCAGGTTGGCGGTATCTCGGTAGGCGTAGGCGAGAGCTGGAATGTTGCCAGCACCGACGTCAACTGGACGGGTACCCTGACCAACTACGGCAGCGTAGCCATGGCGGGTAATGCATCGGGTGCGATCGAGAACCTGTCCTCGGGTAACAGCGCATTTACGGGGTCTCCCAACGTCTATGACGGTACTTATGAAATCAATGGCTCGCCTACTGGCTTGACCGGAGCGACGGTGGTGGGGTACACCGATGTCGATCACCGTGCACAACTCTATATTGGTGGCGCTTTCAGCGGAAGCCTGCACAATCGCGCCTCTGACGCTTCTGTTGGTGGCACTTATAGCTTGACCCAGGAGAACGTCGCCCAGAAAGTCATCTGGGAAGGGAAAGATGCAGGTGGAAATACCGTTCAGGTAGAAGCAGACTCTCAAACACTGGCGCGACTCAATACCGGTTCGGGTACGACCAATATCACGCTCAACGGCCCGAATACCGGCACCATCGTAGGGGATGGAATCGTCATCAATGGCGGCAGCATCACCATCAATCCTGGCATTGATCCGGCTACAGGCCTGCCTCTGGTCACCAACGCGCAGGGCACCCAGGTCAATGCGGGTAATGCACAAGCTGGCAACACGGCAGACACCACGACCGGCAATATCAAGCCTCTGGCGGTGAATGACCCGAACGCAGCCGGTAGCACCAATGTAGCGACCACCGATACGAGTGGCGCAGGAAGCGGCGCAGGCAGCAATGGCGGCGCAGGCGATACCGGCTCAGCGGGCACCCCTGTGGCAGGCAATGGCGATGGACCAACTCCCACGCCGCCAGCGCGTACCCTCAACCTCAAAGACCCCATCTTCCAGACACCGGAAGGCGCCGTCGCGGTATTGATGGGCTCGGGCTTCAACCCGAAGTGGCCAGACTGGAACCAATTGCGCGTGGTGCCTGGTGGCATCAGCGCCAATGACCTGCAACTCAACCTGGATGGCCGCTTTACCAACCACGGCCAGCTTGATGTCACTAACCAGCTCATCATCAACGCTGCAGAAGGCATTGACAACTTCGGTGCCAGCATCAGGGCAGGCGGCACCGCCAGCCTCAATGGCAAATACCTGAACAACGACAACGGCCTTATCCAAGCTCGCACGCTTGTCACCGATATCAAGGGAGACATCAGCAACAACCGTGGCCGCATCGTTGCGAGCAACGGCGGCTTTTTGCAGGCGGGTGGCAACATTGCGGCCAATGAAGGCCAGTTCATCAGCGATGCAGGCAAGTTTGTACTGGATGCCGGTGGCGACATCGACCTCATTGCCAGCAAGGTTGAAGGCAAGCAAGGCGTGGGCCTTAATGCAGGTGGCAACATTAATCTGGGAGCCAAGCAGACCACCCAAACTGTTCATGCGAATAAAAATCTGACAGAAACCCAAGCCTGGAACAACAGCGCCAGTGGCAGCGACACCTTTGTAGAGGGCACCTCGGTTATCGAAAACCGCCAGGCAAGCACCACCACAACCACCACCAGTGTTGGCACCACCATTCAAAGCGGAGAAGGCAGTGTCGCCATTGCCGCTGGCGGCAAGCTTGCAATTACTGGTGGCGGCATCAATGCTGGCAAGGACGTGCTGCTCAAGGGCGCAGACGTGACCGTGCAGGCAGCCAAAGAAAGCACCGTTACCACCAAAGAGCAGACACGCACTGCCGATGGCCGCGAAACCGACCGCGAAACCAGCACCACGCGTAGCGAAAGCTACAGCGGAGGCACTGTAACCGCAGGTGGCAAGGTGGCCATCATTGCCGATGGCGGCGCGGGCACCGACGCCAGCAAATCAGGCGGCAACGTGCTGCTCTCCGGCAGCCAGATCGAAGGCAAGCAAGGCGTGGGCATCTCGGCCACTGGCAATGTTGACCTGCAAGCCCTGAAGGCGGACAGCAGCGCTACCTACAGCGGCAAACAGACCACCCTGGCAAACACCCGCACCGAAGGCGAAAGCACCGGCGTGACCAACCACAGCACAGTCGTCTCCAGCAAAGAAGGCGATGTGCAAATTGCTGCCAAGGGTGATGTGGGCATCATCGGCTCCAACCTCACTGCGGGTAAAGACATCGTCGTCAAGGGCGCGAGCGTCACCGTGCAGGCGGCCAAAGACAGCGCCTATACCAACGACTACGAAAAGAGCGGCCGCAAAGAACACCGCCTGGCGCAAAGCAATGAAACCCTCAAGGGCGGTGAAATCACTGCGGATGGTGGCATCACGCTCATTGCCAACGGAACTCCCGTACCTAAGCCAGCCAATCCCCGCACTGGCACAGGCACCCCAGATGACCCTGTGGCGGTAAAACCCACGGAAATCAGCTCGGGCAAGGGCTCTGGCAACATCACACTGCAAGGTGCCACCGTCACTGCCAAGGGCAATACAGCCCTCATTGCAAGCGGTGATGTCAACCTGCTAGACGTGCAAACCGGGCATGACCGCTACGAGGAAAGCTACAGCAAGAGCAGCGGCTTTTTAAGCAGCAAGCGCACCACCACTGTTGACACGGGCCATTCGAGCCTCAGCGAAGGCAGTGTTGTACAGGGCAAGGATGTCACTATAAATGCGGGCCAGAACATCAACCTGCGCGGCTCGCACGTTGTGGCTACAGGAGACATCGGCTTACTCGCTGGCGGAGATATCAATGTATTGGCGGGTAAAAATACCGCACAGGGTGAGAGTTTTAGCGAGACCAAAAAATCTGGCCTCTTTAGCAATGGCTTGTTCAGTTGGACATTGGGCTCCAGCACTGTCTCGTCGACCCATAACACAACAAGCGAAGTGGCTGCTGCTTCCAGTTTGCAAGCCATGGGAGGCAGTGTCAATGTAGTTGCAGGTGGTCACTACCAGCAAACTGGCTCGGCCGTTCTTGCGGAAAAGGACGTCAGCATTCTTGCTAAAAGTGTAGATATCACCGAAGCACGCGAAATCGAGAAGGACAAGTTTGAGACCCGCGCCAAGCAAAGTGGGCTCACACTCTCGATCAGCAGCCCGATTATCAGCGCCATTCAGACCGGCACGGCATTGGGCAACGCCATGGGTAAGACCAGCGATGCCCGCGCACTGGCGTTGGGCGCAGCCACTACGGGCCTGTATGCCTACAACAATGCCCAGGCGATAGGCCAGTCGGCCCAGGCTCTTACCGACGGCAACCCCGCAGCAGGCCTCAACATCTCGCTCACTCTGGGCTCCAGCCAAAGCCAGAGCACTCAAAACCAAGAAAAGTATCTGGCTGCTGGAAGCACTGTACACGGCAACGGCAATGTCACTATTAAAGCGACAGGGGCAGGTCAGGATAGCAACATTCGCATCCAAGGCAGCAATGTCTCGGCAGATAAAGACTTGACATTGGCCGCCGATAACAAAATCGACCTGCTTGCGGCGAAAAACACTGTCACCAATCGAGGTGAGAACAGCAGCTCCAGCGCGGCGGTAGGGGTGGCTCTTCAATTAGGTGGCAATGGCGTTGCAGCGGGCATCACTGCCAGTGCGAGTGGTGGCCGTGGGCATCAAAACTCTGACGATGTCTACTACACCAATACCCACATCAGCGCCGGTAACAACCTGACCATTCAATCAGGTGGAGATACCACTCTGCGTGGGGCGGTTGCCCAAGGCAAAAAAGTAACAGCGAACGTGGGTGGTGACCTCAAGCTCGAAAGCCTGCAAGACACCAGCAAGTTCGACGGCAAGCAGCAAAGCCTGGGCGGTTCTATCACGGTCGGTGCTGGCGTTGCAGGTAGCGTGAGCTACAGCAGCAGCAAGGCCAATGGCGACTATGCCAGCGTGACCGAGCAAACGGCCATCCGTGCAGGCGACGGCGGTTTTGACATCACCGTCAAAGGAAATACCGATCTCAAGGGTGCAGCGATTACCAGCACACAAAAGGCAGTGGACAGCAACGCCAATAGCCTGACAACGGGGTCCCTTACCGTCAGCAGCATAGAGAACCATGACAACTACTCCGCGAGTGGCATCAACCTGTCAGGTGGCGTGTCGCTCGGAGGCAAGGACCCCAAAGAGGCAGGGGGCCAGCCCAGCACCGTAAACAACGGCACCGACTGGTCGTGGCAAAACCCCGGTAAACCCGGGGTCAGCGGCGCAGCTGCGGGTGTGAGCAGTGATCGTGGACAGCAAAACAGCACGACACACAGCGCCGTCAGCGCAGGCGCAGTCACCATCACTGGTGCAGGACAGAACTCTGGCCAAGTGCTAGCCAGCTTGAATCGGGACGCTCGCACAGGAGATGATGGAAAAGCTGCAGGCAGCCTGAACAAAACCTGGGATGGCCCAGCCCTGATGGCGCAGCAACAAGCCAATGCGCAGATTTACGCCATGTTCGGCCAACAAGCCACCAGAGCTGTGGGTGACTATGCGCAAAGCCAGCTGAACAAAGCCGATGGACTGAGACGTGAGGCTGCGCAACTGGATGACAACGACCCGCGCAAGGCCCAGTTGAACCAGCAGGCCCAGCAACTCGACAGCGACTGGGGATCTGATGGCAAATTGCGCGTACTGGCCCACACCGTGGTAGGCGGCCTCACTGGTGGCGTACAGGGGGCAGCCGGTGCGGCAGCAGGCACGCTCACCGCTCCTGCTGTGGCGCAAGCCTTGCAAGAAGCGGGCATTACCGGCCCGCTGGCAGACACCATTGTCGCTGCAGCAAGTACGGCTGTGGGCGCGGTAGCCGGTGGTGCATCGGGGGCAGCAGCTGCAGCCAATGAAGTCACCAACAACTACCTCAAACACGAAGATGTCATCCGCATCAAGCAACAACTGACGCAATGCTCAGACAAGGAATGCCGTGACAAAGTCATTCAAAACGCGTACATCACCAGTGCCGCCAACGACTTGGAACTGCTGGGCTGCAAGGCCAACAATAGCTGCGATACCCTCAAGGCAGAGTACAGCAAAGGCACCAGCACTATAGAAGGGCTGCTGGATGCGGGTATCTCGCCAAACGATGTGGGGAAATTGCTCAACCTCCAAAGCAACGGCGCCACCATCATCCGCGGCAACCTTTATGACCGCCAGTGCAACACGCCAGAATGCGTAGACAAGGCCAAATTTCTGCTGGGTCTGTCCCAAGGGCTGAGCTACCTCACACCTGCAGGGGCGGTAGCAGGGGCAGGACAAATTGCCTACAACCTCACCACTGCCATCATTAACAATGGAGGAGAGGCAACAGCAATAGCTGTGATTCAAGGCATCAAGGGGCTGCCAGAGAACATCATGGCGGGTCTGATGAGCGATGACCCGAGGGTGCGCGGAGAGACGCTGGTGACGGCGTTGACGATACCAGTGGTGGCAGCTGCGGTAGGCCGCAAGGTGGGCGTAACGGTACTGGAGAATATAGGAACAGGGCCAGCAGCGGGATCGCGAACGGCACAGCGCGGTGGGGTGAATTTTGGTAACGGGGATGCGGATAGCGCCGGTGGAAAGCCAAACTCTGGCGGAACTTCGCAAAAGCCGTCGGTCGCAGTGCAAGGAGGAACCGTTGAACTGTTTACGGATTCTCGAGGGCCACAAGTACCTGGTGCTGTGGGGGTAGGCCCCACTACGCCAGGAGCAGTAGCTACAGATGCGACGAATATGCCGAGTATTCCAAGCGGCAGTCAAGCCACGGTGGTCGCTAATAATCCATTTATTCCCAAAGATGCAGGTGGAACTTTCTCCATGATGGATTATTTGCCAGAGGCGACGCGTATTACACAGCAAGGTGGTGAAATTATTGTCAATGGGACGATCAGGAACCCTTACGTTAAGCTGCCTTCGTTGTCGCAATTGGATGAGTTAGGACTGAAGGTGATCTATCAAGGGCCACTGAAACCAGAGTTTCAAGGAGGTGTGTACCGAACGACAGAAGGTGCAGTAATGCCTGTTAATTCAATGCAAACTATTATTTTTGTAAAAAAGTAAAATCATGAAAATAATTGATAACTGTTGGAATAATATCTATGTGTCCTCTGCAATTTTTGGTGATCATCACTTTAATAAACATGTGTCAGAGATTTATGTGAAAGAGGGTATACATCTTTATCCTGAAAGAACTTCTCTGGAGGTAACAGAGAAGCAACTATATGAAGAAGAAAAAGAATTTCTTTATTTGGGTGCCTGTAAATTGGTTTTTCACAATGTTTGTAGAGTGCATTTTAGAATTACCCCAATCATTGAAAAATCAGAGCATAAAAAAGAATCGATTGAACAGTATTATGTTTTTTGTAAAAATAATAATCTCATGAATGATTTCTCTTTTGGGGTTAATTTTAGAATGAGTAACGATGATTTTTTGTTATCGTATTTTTACATGATTTCTGCCGAAAAATTTTCCTTGCATGTGCTTGAGGATTGATAATTTAAGATGATTTAAAGGCGGCTAGCTGTCGCATTCCGGACGATCATAGGGCCGCTCGTTGATATAACGATTTATATTATGGATAACGGTGGTGCTGTCGCCCCAGTTAAAAAGGTGCCTTAATATGCTTCATGAAGAGTGAGTAACATATGAAACCCTTAAATCCTGGGCATTAAATGATTATTTCGATTTTTGTAGGGGTAGTGGGTTAGTTAGTCGCTGGCCACACGAACAAGTATTGGCACGAATTGCCTATAGCTTTGAGGATGGTTTTGAGCGCCCTATAGAGGATTTGATGTGGAATGTTATTTTATTGGTGCTGTCTGGTGGATGGTATCCAGAATGGCCTCGTCGTCAGTATCAGTTGATTACTGCTGCAATAGCCAAGCATGACCTAGAAAGCCTGCTTGCTGACGTTCCGACTGATGAGGTAGAAGTATTTCGGCACGATCTCAAAATTCTCAAGCTGATCTGATGCCTGTGAAACTGCTGGGCTTGTTGAGGCGGTCTACCGCGTATCGGTTGACCACGTAGCATTGATAGCATCCGTCGCAACATCGGAGCACCTATCTCGCCAAACGATGTGGGGAAATTGCTCAACCTCCAAAGCAACGGCGCCACCATCATCCGCGGCAACCTTTATGACCGCCAGTGCAACACGCCAGAATGCGTAGACAAGGCCAAATTTCTGCTGGGTCTGTCCCAAGGGCTGAGCTACCTCACACCTGCAGGGGCGGTAGCAGGGGCAGGACAAATTGCCTACAACCTCACCACTGCCATCATTAACAATGGAGGAGAGGCAACAGCAATAGCTGTGATTCAAGGCATCAAGGGGCTGCCAGAGAACATCATGGCGGGTCTGATGAGCGATGACCCGAGGGTGCGCGGAGAGACGCTGGTGACGGCGTTGACGATACCAGTGGTGGCAGCTGCGGTAGGCCGCAAGGTGGGCGTAACGGTACTGGAGAATATAGGAACAGGGCCAGCAGCGGGATCGCGAACGGCTCAGCGCGGTGGGGTGCCGGTTGGAGATGGGGCAAAGGGGAGTGGTGCGACGGGCGGCACGCCCGTTGTCCTTGATCTCTTCGGAGGGCGCACCTCACAAATTCCTGGTGCAATCAATGTTGATATTGTTGCGGAGCAAGGAGTTAGGGCTTCAGCCACTCAGCTTCCTTTTGGGCCAGCGACCGCAGATCGCATCATTGCCAGCAACCCTTACCTGCCCGGGGGATCTGGAATCATGGACTGGCTACCCGATGAGGCAAACTCTCTAAAATCTGGCGGCACGTTGACAATCAATGCAACGCAGTTGAATAAATTTGGTCAACTGCCCAGCGCCGATGTTCTTGATAGCCTCGGTTTAAAAGTAGTACAACCACCAGGCCCGCTGTTGCCGGAATTCCAAGGCAATATTTTCCGCTACACCGATGGTGGGCAAATTCCCAGCAACAAGGTTCTTTCAACCGTGTTGCAGAAGACAGGGAATTGACCATGAAGCGCATCGTCGGATATTTTGACCATCTTCATTTCACTGAAAGTCGCTTGGGTGAGCCTGTGGTTAAGAGTGGGACATTGACTATCCCGGTTTCTGGTCTTCTCACATTAAAGGGACATCCATTGAATGACGGAACGCTGAAGCAGATCAGTGGCTATCTTGTCTTCGCGGAAGTATCGAAGTCGGCAAGAAAGTTAACTGAGTACATTGGTGATCCGAGACATCCCCAGGGTTTCAAGGATGAGTATTTGGTGGAAGATATTCCACCGGGGACATTTGATGAAAATGCCACAACGTATTTGCTTGAAGGCACCCTGAATACGCCCGTTGCTTGGGTTGATTGGGAAGTACGAGCGAGAAATTTTGAGTTGCATACGGATTCATAAGCCTGCCGGGAAGGGGTAGTGACCACATGGAAAAAATCCGCCAACGTTGCCAAATGGCAAAAACCCTGACTACATCATCAATGGGCAAGTGTTTGATAACTATGCGCCCTCTACAAGCAATGTGCGAAATGCCGCAGACGTTATTGGCGGAAAAGTTGCTTCAGGGCAAGCAGACAATGTAGTTGTCAATTTGGCGGATAGCTCGATTACTCCTGACGCACTGCGGCAGCAACTGACCAACTACCCAATTCCTAGTCTGAAGCAAGTCATCATCATAGACAAGTCGGGTACGCCCACTGTCATCAAGTTCAAGGGGAAATGACATGGCAATTGATCTGTTTTGTCATGTCTCACGGTCGGCGGGTGATGTGACGGATGTACTCGAGTTGCTATTAGCAAAACATCAAGAATTTTTTGAAAAAAAATTCTTGATTTCCAAGGCTACGGAATCGAGTGACGTGGGAAAAGAAGTTGCGCTTGAGCATGGCTTGCATGCAAGGAGTACTTTTCTCATTCGTGTAAATGACAAGAGCGCAGTGGGGCAAATATCAAAGGTCGCGGACATTGTCAAAGATGCGTTTGGCGATGCCAATGTTGTCGTTTTGTTTGAAAACGAGGAACGACAATAAGGTCTGGAAGCGGCTTAGGCGCGAGGGCATCATCAAACTGGCAAGGTTGTATTTATTCTGTTGCCACCGAAATAATATGGCAGTCGATCTATTTTGCTATTCATCATTACCATTGGAACATGTGACAAAAGTGCTTGATTCATTGATAGCTCAGCACCCTGGCCTTTTTTATTCTAAGACGTCTGCCTATCAAAGTCGCTTCATAATATATGAAGCAACGGAGGCAACTGACATTCAAAAGGAGATTGCTCTTGAGTACGGTCTTGTTGCAACTTGCGAATTCATCATTAGCCTCAATGACAAAAGCGCCTCAGACCTAGTAAGAACAGTCTTGGCTCTTGTAAGGGCAGCGCTTGGTGTTGAAAACGTAATCATCATGTCAGATGGGGTACTACGACCAGTACCTGATTCTGGCGAGCAGTTGAAGAATTGGTGAGCCAAATCGTGTGCCGCTCCAAGCTGACCCACGCTTATTTTTACCCGTCTGTGCCGTACCAAGCTGCCCCGCTCTCCTTTTGAAAATCTGATGCTCCGCCTCCTCCACCTCATCATCGTGCTATGCGCAATGTCGCTACCTCATGCGCACGCAGGCGAGGTGATCTTTGCAAGTTACAAGAAAATCAGCCTCTAGTGCCCCGTCCATAAAGCGCTTGAAGCTGCTGAAATAATAGCAAAGCCTCTGCAGCGCAGTTTGTCAAAGACGAGGCTGGAAAGGACTTCATTGGTATGCTTGGCTCCAAGACTGGTAATAACAATGGCCTTGACATTGCGTACGCCAAGATGGTAAACGGACGGCCCCAATTAGTGATTGGTGAAGCCAAGGCGGGTGATAGTGAGTTAACTGCACTGGGGGAATATAAGGTGGAAACATTAAATAGAAATCTCAATGTAGTTCGAGAAAGCATATTGAAAATTGATAATGAGAGAATACGGGATTCACTTTTGGTGCAGTTGGAGTCTAAAACTTATCAGGTGGAGCTTTATACTAGTGTAAATAATGCAGCCAAGACAGCGGGCCGGGTGGATGATATTCTTGCCAAAAGAATGGGATCTCCTGTTTCTCGGGTTGTTACGTTCGGGAGAAATAAATGATGTACTTTGAGGATTGGAAGCAAAAGGTTGATATTTCATTAGACGGCACACTGGATCAGTGGGGGCAAATATCTGGATATCCAGGAGTGATAAGGTCTTATGCTGAAAAAGGGGGGCCTTTCTTTGATTGGGGAAAATTGGCCATGCCAGAGGGGCCGGTGGATAGGTTCTTGGGTAATTTCATCTTCATTTCAGTGGCCTACCCCGACCATGAATACAGTAGGATTTTTTTAAATTGGGCCAATGAAGCAGCAGACCGGGCATTGGCTGATGAGCGATTCGATATCGATCCAGAAGCAGACCGGTCAGTCAAGTTCATTTCTAATGGGCCATGCAGAGGGTGGAAGGTTGAAGGCATCTACCCTGGCAACCACGGTGAAACCTTGGCTGGAGCTTGCTTGGCCCGTGTCCTGCGAGATGACAGCGAACTAAATGCTGCACTCCTTCTGCAAGCTGCCGAAGAGATCGCCGAAACCGCTCTGCATGGAGGCTCCAAAGAATGGATCTACATGCCCCAAAGCAAGTATTTGCGTTCCGTGCGCCTGTGCCTGCTAGCTGGCCGGGTAGACAAGGCGCAGTTCCTGCTAAAAAACATCCGCCGCAAATTCAAGCACACTTATGTGCACCAGCAGTGGCTGCAGGCGCTGTGCAACGCCATTGATGCTGCGGATGAGGGTTCTTTGTCTGATGAGGCAATTGAAGAATTCCAAACGTTCTTTGACAACGTGCGCAACCCCGAGCTTCGAGGCATGCCTGGGGATAACATAGACGGTACGAATTTGTTTGGAAATATTAATGTTCTACGCCTAGAATTGGCTGCGCTCAGGCAGCATTACATTCTGCGCCAGCCATTGGCAGGAAATTGGCGGCAGGTATTGGCGTCTATCAGCGAGTGATGATGTAAGAGGAATGGCGTTGTAGCACAAATGTCGTTGCCAGCTAGCGTAGGCTGGTCAAAGATCAGTGCTCGAGCGTGTTTGACAAGCAATCATTACAGTCGGTACTGACCGAGCTCAACACTGCCTGCTCTCCACCGCGTTATTGCACGGCTGATGAGAAAAACAGCATCCAGGAGCTCAACCAGTTCTATGCGATGCGAGACAGCATCAAGCCGGACACGACGGCCGAAGAGCTACTGTTGGGCAATAAAGTCATCAACACCGCATTCAAAGGCGTGGCTGCATTGTATGGGCGCCTGACGGGGAGCATGGAAGTTGAGGCATTGGGCGGAGTCGTAGCCAAAGAGGCAACGGGTGTAGAGTTTGGCAAAGGCATCAACGGCCAAGGCAAACCCTTTGAAAGCTACGTGCAATCCCAACTGCCTGAAGGTACTATCGATCTCAACATCATCAAGAGTAACTTCAAGACATTTGATCATCTGACGCCAGAGGGCGTGGCCGTCAGTACCAAGACGATGGACACAGTTGGGAGCGTGACTTACCAAAATCCAAATCGGATCACTAGTACGCTTAATGGGTATGTGGATGATATGGTGAATTTTGTGAGAGATGGCCCCCGCAATGGACGACAAATTACATCTGCTGATATTGCGTCTAAGCAGATGCAGCTTGCTATTCCATACAGCACAACGCCAGCTCAGATGGATGCTATTAATCGTTCGATGCAATATGCTGCAGATAGAGGTATTGCTATTGTTGTAACAAGGTTGAAGTGAAATGAATAAATCGACAGCGTGGGCTAATGTAAGTTTTAACGATGTTTTTTTTGAAATTACAACTATATCAAGAGGTATGTTGGGTTATGGGGATCCAGAGGTTGAGCCTCAATATTTACCTCTAGATATATCAGATAAAATCTTAGGGGAATCGTTGAGGTTGGCTCTTTCTAAAAGCAAGAGAGTAAGTTTGGAAGAATTTCAGAAGTTATGGAATTCGGGGATTCTCGAAGAAACAGAAAAAATGCGCGAGAAGTACACCATGAATAAATATGGATACAAAACAAAAAAAGCATTGTATAAAAACATGAATTTATGTGATGTAAGCGTATATGGTGATTTCATTGAAATTCAGCCGACCCAACAAACGTCATTAGATGGATATACCGTAACAAAAGATATGGATTTAACCCCTTTGAAGATATCACATACAGTCTCAGACGAAGAACTAGGAGCAGCATTACGACACGCTTTCACTTTGTGCACAAGTGCAATTAGGTAGAGGTGTTTTTGCGCAATCACATAAAGGCCTTGTGAAATCACTGGCCCGTCTCTTTACCATCTTCTTTATCTTGCAGACCCTGCTATGCACGCCGGTGCAGGCAGGGGTTGTGGCGATAGGGGATTTGAAGGGAAAGCAGCCTTTGGCGCTTGCCCATCAAGCGCAGAATGCTATAAATATAATAGCTTCTATCAGCGGCGCAGCTGCGGGTGTGAGCAGTGATCGTGGACAGCAAAGCAGCACGGCACATAGCGCCGTCAGCGCTGGCACAGTCAGCGGCACAGGAGTCAGCTACAACAACACCACCGTCAAAGCAGGTGGCAATGTCAGCTTGCAAAGCGCGGGCGACACCACCTTGCGCGGGGCAACAGTAGCGGGCACTGGCGTCAAGGCCGATGTGGGCGGTAACCTCACCATCGAAAGCCTGCAAAACAAGGACAACTACAACGAACACAGCAGCAATAGCGGCTTTAGTTTGGTTATTCCCATTGGTGCGGGCATGCCCGGGCTCACAGTCAGCCATGGCAACACCAATATCGACAGCAACTACCAAAGCACGGGCACCCAAAGCGGCATACGAGCCGGTGACGGAGGTTTCCAAGTCAACGTAGCCGGAGACACTACCTTAAAGGGCGGCGCCATCACCAGCACGCAAAAGGCGGTGGATGAGGGCAAAAACAGCTTCCGCACGGGTGGTCAGCTGGTAATGAGCGACCTGCAGAACCAGGCCGAATACAACGCCAGCGGCTCGCAAATGACGCTCGGTGTGGGAGGAAGCCTGGGCAGCAGCAGTGCTGGCGTGGGCCGGGACAATGGCAGTGCCAGCAGCACAACGCAGGCTGGTATCTCGGGCATTGCTGGCAACACCAGTGCGAGAACGGGAGACAAGGAAACAGGCCTCAAGCCAATCTTTGACAAAGAGCGCGTTAGGTCTGAATTTTTAGGATGTCAAAACTCAGTGAAGCATGTATAGAGTGTGCAGGATTTTGGTGAGAGATTATATGAATATAAAATTTTACCTATTATTTGCTCAGTAATTATTATTAATAAAATGATTTGTGTTTGATTGAAATCAAATTTACAGCGCAAAAATGAAGAATATCATAATTATGTTGTAATTATTAAATTATATATTTGCCATAATTGCGTAATTTGGTTTGATGGCAAGAACTATATGGTAAAGATATAGTGATAAGAATGCTTGATTATCAATTGAATAATTCAAATTCACCCATGTTGATTTTTACTCAAAGAGGAGATGGAATGAAAAGACGTGCTTTGGTTTGGTTGGGTAGCATGCCCGTAACTGCTTGTCTTTTGATGGGGCATTTGGCTCAGGCAGAGCAACGCCCTTTCACGCCGCAGGCGGGTACCTGGGTGGTAAGCGCAGAAGTTAATGGCAAACCGGGCCGAGGCCTGGCCATTGACGTGCAGGAAGACACTTTCTTCATGCAGGTCTACAACTACAAGGCCAATGGCGAGGCGACGTTCCACACCGCACTTGGTGAATTGAAGGGCAATACGGTAACAGCTCCCTTGACGCATTACGAAGGTGGTCGCTACTTTGGAAGTGGGCCACTTACAGCCCATGAAGCTGGTAATGCAGGCAATGTGACCATTACTTTTTCCAGTGGGTTGACGGGGACGGTTCAGTTTCCGGGTGAGGAGCCTGTAGCGATTGAGCGCTTTTTGGCGGGAAGCTCTGATGATGCGTTTAGCCCCGGCAACGCCGCAGCAATGCGAGACGGTCAAAATGCAAGGTGGCTAGCAGTTGATGGTGATTCGATTGCCGTCATTTGGGGAAGCAAGCTGCTCAAGACGGCCGAAGGCAAGTATCAGCTGAAGTTGAGCCCGATCACCTACAAGCCATTTTTTCTGGGCTCGAATGAGCCACTCTTTCTTGGCAAGAACCTGACCTACGACTGCCAGTATTCCGGCAGCGGTGCCCAGGGTTACGACTGCACACGCAGCGATTCGCAGGCTCCAGCCAATTTCATGCCAAAAATCAGCTTTCGCTACGCGGCTGCAGATGTGACTGGCACGGTCATCACGGATGCATCCACTGGCAAAACTATACGCTTGATGGGCAATATGCTGGCCAATGGAGCGGTGCCTGGGAGCGTTATACCCGGCCAATGCATTTCTACAACCTTGCAGACCTTTGTTCCAGGTGACAACTGCAATGGCTCCCGTATGCCAGTCAATGGAACCTGGGTGGTTGCGGATGAGCTCAATGGAAAACCCGGAAGAGGAATCAGCTTGGATGTGCAAAACAATATTGCTGTGTTGCAGATTTTTGATTACCTGAATACTGGCGCCTCTACTTTTCACATGGGGTCGGGCTCTTATGGCCAGTCGTCCATGGATATTGATCTTTTCCGCTACGGTGGAGGGCGCTATTTTGGTGGCCCGGCTCGAAGTGGATCTGTGGTGGAGGACGCTGGCGCTGTGCAGATTGACCTTCAGGGGGCACCTTCATTGGCAGAGGCAATGATTCAATTTCCCGGCGAGGGGCCCAAGAAGATGGTTCGCATGGGGTTGACGTCGCAAAGTTCCCCTGAAGAATCTTTGCTGGGGGACTGGCATATGATTTTTCGAGGCGAGAAATCAGGCAGCATTCTGACAACAGTGTCGCTGGATCGGGTGGTGGACGGTGCGGTCGCCAATAAATCTGGCAACGTCAAATGTCTGTTTGAGTCTGTGGCGGAGAGGCAAATCAGCTGCAAGTTCTACAGCAGTGGTGCTACGCCCCAGGAAATGGGGGGCGTGTCTTTTGTATATAACGGCACTTCGCCAGCATCTGGTAGCGTGATCAAAATCAAGGATCGAAAAGGCAATTTTCTGGGTGTGTAAGCCCAGCCGGTCAGAAATTTAGATTTTCAGAAGCTGTAGGTCACTAGGACCTGTCTGTAGGCCTGACGTTGGGGGTTGCTCTATCAACCCACAGCGCAGGCCTCTTTTTTGTTGTGCGGCGTGAGGGCGGTGCGTTTTACCCGCGCTCCACCGGCCGCGCCGCATCGCTGCACCATTCGCTCCAACTGCCCGCAAACAGGGCCGTGGGCGCGTAGCCTGCAATTTCCATGGCGATCAGGTTGGGCAGGGCGCTCACGCCGCTGCCGCATTGGTGAACGACGGTGCCGGGATCGCGGCCACCCAGCAGTGCGTCAAATTCGGCGCGCAGCTCGGCGGCCGGTTTGAAGCGCCCATCTGCGCCGATGTTGGTGCTGAACAAACGATTGAGCGCACCTGGAATGTGGCCGGCAACAGGATCGAGCGGCTCTACCTCGCCGCGATAGCGGGCAGGGGCCCGGGCATCGATCACGGTCTGCGCACTGCCCAGCGCTTGGAGCACCTGGCCTGCGGTGCGCAGCTCGCGCAATGGGGCTTTCAACTCGAAATTGCTCTGGAAATGGCTGGTGGGCTTGCCACTCTCTACCGCTCCGCCCATGGCTTGCCAGGCTTGCAGACCACCGTCGAGCACGGCGACGGCCTCGTGGCCTGCCCATTTCAGCATCCACCACAGGCGGCCTGCGTAATTGACGCCATTGCGGTCATACACCACAGCCTGCATGTCGTTGCGAAAGCCGACCTGCGACAGCCAGGTGGCAAAGGTTTCGCGCGTGGGCAGGGGGTGGCGACCACCGGATGCGGCCGCAACCACCCGGCCAGCGCCGTCGTGCGGGGCGCTGAGGTTCTTGTCGAGGTTGGCGTACAGGGCGCCAGCAATGTGCACTTCGTCATACAGCGCCTCGCCCGCCAGGGGCTGGGCCAGCTCGAACGTGCAGTCGAACACCATGACGCTAGCAGGCGCGCTCTGCTGCAGCGCCTGCAGCTGGGCAGGGGTGATGAGGGTGGTATAGGGCATGGTTGCCATCACAGTGCTCCAAAAAAGCGGCTGGCGCAGGCCGGACAAGGCCCGCTCAAGCCTGAAAAGAGTTGTTTTCAGCCATTATGGTGCAGCACTGCTGGCGCCGTGCTTTATGAATGAAAAACACGGCTGACGCATGACTGGTGTGCGCCGTCAGCTATCCTTTGCGCAGCACGGTGGCGGCAATGCCGCTGCCCACGATCAGCGCCATGCCGATCCAGCCGATGGCCGGAATCTGGTCGCCAAACACCACAATGCTGGCCAGCCCGCCGAACACGATGCCCGAGTACTGGAGGTTGGCCACGACCAGGGTCGCGCGGCGCGTGGTGGCACTGGCGTAGGCCATGGTCATGAACAGCTGACCTGCCGTGGCCAGAATGCCGATGGGTATATGCCAGAGCGCAGGCCAGCCGGGGAAGGGCGAGGCGCCGGTGAACAGCATGGTCAGCCCCCCTGCAACAGCGGAGCCCACAGCAAAGTAGAAGACCACGCGCTGCTCGGGCTCGCCAATGCGCGACAGCGCCACCACCTGCATGTAGGCAAAGGCAGACATCAGGCCCGACAGCAGGCCGATGATGCCGGCAAACAGCTGCTCGGCATCCATGCTGGGGCGCAGCATCAGCAGCACCCCGGCAAAGCCGATGAGGACCGTGAGCACCAGCGGAATATTGAGCGCTGGCTGGTCGCCTGCTGCCTTGGGTCGCCAGGCCATCAGCGCGCCGCCCACGACAAAGGCAGCGATCCAGAGACTGCTCATGTAGTTGAGCGTCATGGCGGTGGCCAGGGGCAGCTTGCCGATGGAGTAGAACCAGAAGCCCATCGAGAGCACGCCGATGAAACTGCGCCAGGCGTGCATCAACGGGTACTGCGTGCCCAGGGTGATGCGCTTGCGCCGGGCCAGCCACCACAGCAAGGCCATGCTGATGAGGCCCCGGTAGAAGATGATCTCTGCCGCGTTGTAGTGGGCAGATGCGAACTTGATGCACACGCCCATGAGTGCGAAACAAAAGGCGGCGGCCACCATCCACAGGGCTTGCATCGGAAGGACTTTAGAATAAAAAAGCTGCTTGCGCTTATTGTGTAAGCGCGAGCAGCTATTGATTTGATAGTAATTGAGAGGAATTACTTCGCCAGAACAGCGTCTTTCATCATACTGCGATACCACTCGTGAAAGTGCTGCATGCCGTCTTCCATGGGACTCTGGTAGGGGCCGACTTCGTTGTCGCCGCGCTCCCACAGAGCCCGGCGGCCCGCGTCCATGCGCTCGCCGATCTCGTCGTCCTCAATGGCGGTTTCCATGTAGGCTGCACGCTGGGCCTGCACGAACTCGGGCTCGAAGGCGCTGATTTCTTCCGGGTAGTAGAACTCGACCACGTTCATGGTCTTTTCCGGGCTGATCGGGTGCAGGGTCGAGACGGTCAGCACATGTGGGTACCACTCAACCATGATGTGCGGGTAGTAGGTGAGCCAGATGGCACCGTGCTCGGGCATCTGCCCGCCACGGTAGGCCAGCAGCACTTCGTGCCACTTCTTGTAGGTATCGGAGCCGGGGCGGGCAAAGCCGGGCGCAACGCCTACGGTCTGCACCGAGTACTCCTTGCCAAACTCCCACTGGAGATCGTCGCAGGTGACGAAATTGCCCAGACCTGGGTGGAAAGGGCCGACGTGGTAGTCCTCCAGATAGACCTCGATGAAGGTCTTCCAGTTGTAGTTGCACTCGTGCATTTCCACGTGGTTGAGCACAAAGCCATCAAAGCTGAGCGCTGCGGCCGGGCCCATGCCAGCCAGGTCGGCCTGGATGTCGCGACCGTTGTCTTCAAACAGCAGGCCGTTCCATTCACGCAAACGGTAGTTGTTGAGGTTGAGGCAAGGGTCTTGCGCGAAATGGGGCGCGCCCAGCAGTTCACCACTGGGGCTGTAGGTCCAGCGGTGCAGCGGGCAGACGATGTTGCCGCCCGCACTGCCTTTTTGCTGGTGATGGAGTGAGCCCCGGCCCTTGAGCATCACCGCCTGGCGATGTCGGCAGACGTTGGAGATCAGCTCGGCCTGGCCCGTGGCGCTGCGCACCAGAGCGCGCCCTTCCTTTTCATGCGGAAGGGCGTAATAGTCGCCAATCTCGGGGATCGCCAGTTGGTGGCCGACATACTTGGGGCCGTGCTGGAAGATGGTTTGCATCTCGCGCTCAAAGAGCGCTTGATCGAAATAGCTTGAAACTGGAAGTTGGCTTGCGGCCTGCTGCAGTTGAAGACTTAAATCAGACATGGGTGACCTGACCTAAAGACTCCCCACAGGGAGGTTGCGCGTGCATGCGCAGAGAAAAAATAAAACCGGCTACCCTAGAAGAATACCGGTTTCGCGAGAAATGGGATTATACCCAGTGGGGTTATTCCCGTTCCGTTCATGCGTGAATTGAGAGCAATTCTCGGCTGCAGAACGGAACTGCCTTTCCATGCTGGCTTCAAAATTCTATCAAATTGATAGCTGACTGCGCGCTCTGGTAGGGCGAAATCCTTGTCTGGAGAACTGGATATGATGGCCTGCTGGTCTGCGCTTTGCAGGGGCAGCGGGCGCTGTGTTCGTGGTGGCGCGCGCAGCGCCTAAAATCAGCGCTTTCCATTCCGTACCAGCGGCAACCCCGGTTGCCCTCGCAAGCCCATGCCCAAGGCCACAGCCTCCAAGGCGTCTGCCATGCCAGATTTGCCCGAACCCGCCAACTATGAAAGCGCCTTGCAGGAGCTCGAAGGCCTGGTGGCGCGCATCGAATCGGGCCAGTTGCCGCTCGACGACATGCTGGCCGCCTACCAGCGCGGCGCCGTGTTGCTGGCCTACTGCCGTGGCAAGCTCGAAGCGGTGCAGGACCAGATCAAGGTGCTGGACAATGGCCAGCTCAAGCCCTGGGCGAGCGAGGAATAAAGAGAACAATGACAGCAGCGCACGAAAATTTTGCACAGTGGTGCAGCGATGAACTGGCCCGCGTGGAAGCGGCCCTGAACCAATGGATCGTGGCCGACGCTCCCGCCAACCTGGGCGAGCCCATGCGTTACGCCGTGCTTGATGGGGGAAAGCGCCTGCGTCCCTTGCTGGTGCTGGCCGCTGCACAGTCCGCCGGTCCGCTGGGCGTGCCGCAGGCCGAAGCCGCTTTGCGCGCCGGTTGTGCGGTGGAGCTGATCCATGCCTACTCGCTGGTGCACGATGACATGCCCTGCATGGACAACGATGTGCTGCGACGGGGCAAGCCCACGGTGCATGTGCAGTTTGGCGAAGCCCAGGCCTTGCTGGCGGGCGATGCCTTGCAGGCCCTGGCGTTTGAATTGCTGGTGCCTGAGGGCCGCGATATTCCCGACGCCATGCAGGCCAGGCTGTGCCGCCAGTTGGCGCTCGCCGCTGGCTACAACGGCATGGCAGGGGGCCAGGCAATCGATCTGGCGAGTGTCGGCAAGAGTCTGACGCAGCCTCAGTTGCAGCAGATGCACAAGCTCAAGACCGGCGCGCTGCTGCAGGCCAGCGTGGAAATGGGCGCCACCTGCGCCGGTATTACGGGCGCTGCACTGGCGGCGCTGCGGCAATACGGCGCGGCACTGGGCCTGGCCTTTCAGGTCATCGACGATGTGCTCGATGTGGTGGCAGATTCCGCCACATTGGGCAAGACGGCAGGCAAGGACGCGGACAATGACAAGCCTACCTATGTATCGCTGATGGGCCTGGATGCTGCCCGCGCCTACGCCAATGATCTGCTGGCCGAGGCGCAACTGGCGCTGGCGGGCAGCGGCCTTGCGCAACCGCGCGCGCTGGCCGCGCTGGCCGATATGGTGGTGCGCCGCAGCCACTGAGGCGTGGTGCAAAAAGTGCCTTGATATAGGTCAATTTACCCAAGGCGCTACCATAGACCATTGCGATTTGAACAAAAAACTGCGCCAGCGCTTGTCTGGCATGCGCAGTCAGCTATCGAAACAGTAGTATGCCCACGAAGAACTTTCCATTGCTCGCCACCATCAACGATCCGGCCGATCTGCGCAAGCTGTCGCGCGCCGAGCTCAAGACCCTGGCGCGCGAACTGCGGGAGTTCGTTCTGGAGAGCGTGTCGCAGACCGGCGGACACCTGAGTTCCAACCTGGGAACGGTCGAGTTGACCATTGCCTTGCACGCGGTCTACGACACGCCCCATGACCGCTTCGTGTGGGACGTGGGCCACCAGACCTATCCACACAAGATTCTGACCGGCCGCCGCGACCGCATGACCGGCTTGCGCCAGTTGGGCGGGATTTCGGGCTTTCCGCTGCGTACCGAGAGCGAATACGACGCATTCGGTACCGCGCATTCGTCCACCAGCATATCGGCAGCCCTGGGCATGGCCGAAGCCTCCAAGCTCAAGGGCGAAAGCCGCCAGGCAGTGGCCATCATCGGCGATGGCGCGATGACGGCCGGCATGGCGTTTGAAGCCTTGAACAATGCCGGTGTCAGCGATGCGAACCTGCTCGTCATCCTGAACGACAACGACATGAGCATCAGCCCGCCGGTGGGCGCACTCAACCGCTATCTGGCGCAGTTGATGAGCGGCCAGTTCTACGCCAAGGCGCGTGGCGTGGGCAAGAGCGTGCTCAAGCAGGTGCCGCCGTTGCTGGAGCTTGCCAAACGACTGGAGCAGCAGGCCAAGGGCATGGTGGTGCCTGCCACGCTGTTCGAGAATTTCGGCTTCAACTACATCGGCCCCATCGATGGGCATGATCTCGATTCGCTCATTCCCACGCTGGAGAACATCCGCCAGCTCAAGGGGCCGCAGTTTCTGCACGTCGTCACCAAGAAAGGCCAGGGCTACAAACTGGCCGAGGCCGACCCGGTGGCCTACCATGGCCCGGGCAAGTTCGACCCGGCCATTGGTCTCGTCAAACCTGCCACGCCGCCCAAGCAGACCTTCACCCAGGTATTTGGCAGCTGGCTGTGCGACATGGCCGCCCATGATGAGCGACTGGTGGCCATTACGCCAGCCATGCGCGAAGGCTCGGGCATGGTCGAATACCACAAACGCTTTCCCAAGCGCTACTTCGATGTGGGCATTGCGGAGCAGCATTCGGTCACGTTTGCCGGGGGCCTGGCCTGCGAAGGACTCAAGCCGGTGGTCGCCATCTATTCGACCTTTCTGCAGCGCGCGTACGACCAGCTGATCCACGACGTGGCCCTGCAGAACCTGCCCGTGGTGTTTGCGCTGGACCGCGCGGGCCTTGTCGGTGCCGATGGCGCCACGCATGCGGGTAATTACGACATTGCATTCACCCGCTGCATTCCCAACATGAGTGTGGCCTGCCCGGCTGATGAGCGCGAATGCCGCCAACTGCTGAGCACCGCCTATGCGCAGAACCACCCCGTGACCGTGCGCTACCCCCGTGGCGCAGGCGTTGGCGTGGTACCGCTGGAGTCGCTGGAGGGCCTGCCCTTTGGCAAGGGTGAAATCCGCCGCCAGGCCCAGCCTGCGGTGGCGGGGGCGCCACGCATTGCCATCCTGTCGTTTGGCAGCTTGCTGTATCCGGCCTTGCAGGCCGCAGAGCAGATTAATGCCACGGTTGCCAACATGCGCTGGGCCAAGCCGCTGGATACCGAACTGCTGCAGCAGATCGCACAGACCCACGATGCCCTGGTGACCGTGGAAGACGGTTGTGTGATGGGCGGTGCAGGCAGCGCCGTGCTCGAAGCACTGCAGGCCTTGCACCTGGAGGTGCCGGTGCTGCAACTGGGCTTGAAGGACGAATTCATCGAACACGGCGACCCTGCCAAACTGATGGCGTTGCAAGGGCTGGATGCGGCAGGAATCCAGAAATCGATCACCGAGCGCTTTGGCCCGCGCACCGTTGCAGCTGCCAGTGCGGCAGCCTGATTTCCGTACACGCCAATCACGATGCCTGGCAGGTTGCCAGGCATTTTTTCTTGGAAGATGCCTCGCTGAACAAAAGCACCTTTCGGGGGGTGCCTGGTCCTGTTTGGTTGCCTGACGTGGATGCGGTGGGCCGGCCCAGGCCTGCCTGCTGGCGAGCGCGTGAGACTGCCGCTGTGGCAGCGTCGCTTTCCGTGGAGAGCGTGAATGCAGCCATCAACGCGTCGATGATGAGAGCGCGCGCATCCAGTGTTCGTACTCCTGGTGTTCCAGCTCCAGCAAGGCCTCGGGTGGGCCGCCTCCACCGACGGCCTGAATGTCTCGCAGATAGTCGCGCACCTCGGGCTTGGCAAGCACCTGTGCCACCGCTTCCTGCAAGATGCGGTTGGATGCGGAATCCGAATCCGCAGGTGCCCAAAGGCTGAAGTGGTCGTATACCGTGTAGCCAGCCAAGGATGCATTTGAAGCCAGCGTTGGCCACTGCACTCCCCGGTAGCTTTGGGGATGCGCCGGGTTGGCGGTGGTGCCCAGCACCCGCAACTGGCCGCGTTCGATGGCTACTTTCACGCCGTTGGCGGGTGCAAACAGCAACTCCACCGCATGTTCCTTGGTAATCACATCCGAGTCGGGGTACATGCGCTTGTAGACCACGCGTTGCATGTCAACGCCGCTCATCGAGCGGAGCAGGCCGAAGGCGAGGTGTCCGATCCAGCCATCGTCACCAGTGGCGATGCGCAGGCTGCCAGGGTGGGCGCGCGCGTAGGCCAGCAGGTCATCCGTGCTGTGAATGCCCAGCGTGTCGGCCTTCTCGCTGTCGATGACCAGAACCAGTGGCTCCGACGCCAGCAGCGTGACGGGGTGAAGGGATTGCAGCAGCGTATCGATCGACGGGCCTTGGTGCAGGCCCTTGATACCCCCGCGCGGCAGCATCATGGCGCCGAGCCAGACTTTGGCGTTACCGCCTTCCATCGTCAACAGGCGATAGTCGGCCAAAGTGGCGGGCGGCTTGTGATCGACCTGCACATTGCGCCCCAGCAGATTGGGCAAGTGCTTGGCCAGCATCTGGGCATAGTGGTCGCTGCGGCCACCGGGGGGAAATATCACGGTGATGTGCAGCGTGGGCTGCGGTGCAGGGACTAGCCACTGCCCTGCATCGTTCATCAGTCCGAAGCGTATGGCCCACTGTCCATCAGTAGATGCGTTGCGTACCAGAGCTTCGGCCGCCCAATAGCGACCCACGCGATGGAATTTCCGGATCATGGGCCAATCGTCCTGCCACCCGGGAGGGCGCCAATCCTCCGGGAATGCGCCTGCGACAATGGCGTAACCGTGGCGGAACTGGCGCGCCTCATGAAATTGCGGCGCAATCACCCATTGGCCCTGGGCGTCCTGGTATCCCCACCGATTCGTGTTCACATCCTTCACCGGGCGCAGGGCGGCTCCTCCATGGCTGCCGTGCAACCGTTGCCAGCGGCACACACGTGAGGTGTCGGTGTGGCGCTGAGAATCCCATCCGCCAGAGGTACACAGCTGGATGCGCTTCTGGGCGGTTGCATCGGGCAGGTTGCCGAAGATGAACGGGATCACCATCCTCCCTCGCGCATCGATCAGTCCTGTGCCAGAGGAGCCAGGCGTCACAATCTGCTTCCTGTAGGCCATCCACTGCGCAGTAGTGATATCGAGCGGCGGTACGGGGGGAAGCCACTGGCCTTGTGCATTGCGCAGCCCAGGCTGTGCATATACCTTGTCAATATGCAAATCGGAGGCCATTTGTTCGCCTCCGTCTGGCGACAGGTAGGAAATGGCGAAGGGGGAATCGACGTATCTCGGGTCCAAGCCATCACAGGTCACGGGCGGAACGGCCCACCGACCTTGCGAATCAATCCGCCCGTAGGCCGTGGTGCTTCGGAGTCCACCTCCCGGCTTTCGCTCTACCAGCCACACTTTGAATCCCGGTTGAAGTGTGTCGTTGATGCTGCTGGCGCTGACATAGTCCATCCGGACAACCTGCCAGCGGCCATCGCAGAAGCTACGAGCTGCCGAGGACAGAAAAAGCGTTTGTCCGCTCTGCGCGTTGAACAGCGCGGGGGCCAGCGCGCTGTTTTTGCCCGGATTGAGGCCTAGCCAACGCAACCGCTCCATCAGGCGGGGGTCAATGCCGACCGTGAACGCGAAAATGTCTTTCCACGGCTGCACCTGCCCGACTTGCCCGGTCACCGGCTGCAATTGCCAGTTCGCTTGCATGGGCATGGCACGGCCAGGATCGGCATAGAGGTCGGCGTAACTCGGCGGCGCTGCATGGACCTGACCCAGGGCGATGCCGAGCCACAACAGGGCGGCGACGAGATACAGACGCTTCATCGGGTGATGTCTCCAGGCACTGCGTGTCCATTTCAATGGCATGATTTTCCTATCGCTACCTTGCCGCCTTGGCAATGCACCGGGCAGATGGACAAGAGCATACTGTTTGGAATGGTATGGTGGTTTGTTGTGAAACATGCGCCATGTGAGCGAAGGGTTCGGTCACAGTCCCATCCGCGGCAAAGGCGCAGCGCAGCTGCTGTCTGAACCAGTCCCCAAAATGCCTGATGCCAAATATGCAATGGACGGTTGAGCTGTTCACTGCTGGGGCGAGGCGCGCCCCCGTATCAGCCCCGCGGCGAAGCGGTGACTTTGTCGAGAAACTGCGGGGCCTGTGACGGCTCGGTGATTTCTATCCACTGGAGATGGGAGAATTCGCCGTGGTCGCGCAAAGCAGCGAATTTCGACTGGTTTTTCTCGTAGGTGGACAGAGCCCAGAGAAGAATCGAGTCTTTGGAAAAGAATGCCATGCGCAGCGATTCCCGGTTTCCGTGTGACAGCTGCTTGCGAGTGAGACCACGGCCGAGGGTGCGCCAGAGCAGGCGGGAGAAAACCGTGAAGCGTCCGTAGTTGAGCCAGACCACATGTGTTGCGCGTGACCAGAGCACGTCCCGAACAGCGCTGTAATTCCCATCTGCGACCCAGCATGCGCCTTGAGTCGCTTCAGTGACCGAACGCCTGAATTGATCCAGGGGCACGGGTTGCCAGCCTGGCCCCCAGTACAGCGAATCCAACTCGATGAAAGGAGACCGCGTTTGGGCTGCCAGTTTCATCGCCAAGGTGGATTTGCCTGCCCCGCTGGTGCCGACTACTAGATAGCGCATCTCATTCCTGTATTTGCATGGCTTCCCATTGTGCTCACGAGAGAAGAGGTGACGGAAGGCCGACACTTCTCGACCATACCAGCAAGTTCATCACTTCTGTAGACACGCATGACGGGCCAGCACATCAGTGCAAGCTCAGTTCACTACCTGCCAACTGCGGAGACACGAGTGAGAGACCGGCGATGGTCCGCATGTTGCCAGCGCTACACTCGCAGACATGAACCTGCTGATTCGACCTGAAAGGCCCACAGACCCAGCGGCCATTGAGTCCGTTACCGTGGCCGCATTTCTTCATGCGCCCCATACCGACCACAACGAACAGTGCATTGTTGCGGCCCTTCGAGCTGCACAGGCACTTAGCATCTCTCTTGTTGCTGAGGTGGATGCAGCCGTGGTCGGGCATGTCGCTGTTTCACCAGTTTCCATTGCCGGTGATTCGGTGGGCTGGTTCGGCCTGGGGCCGGTATCGGTCGTTCCTGCCCTGCAAGGCAAAGGCATCGGGTCGAAGCTGGTACGCCAGGCGCTGGGCATGCTCAAGGAGCAAGGGGCATCGGGCTGCGTGGTGCTGGGAGACCCCTTGTACTACACGCGATTCGGCTTCAGAAATGAGGCGGGTCTGGTCTTGCCGGGCGTCCCGCCTGAATACTTCATGGCAATATCGTTTGGGCCGACAGTGCCTGCCGGAGTCGTTTCCTACCATTCTGCATTTACGGCAACGCATTGATGGAATGCGCCTGGGGCCTTCTGGGCCTTCAAGGCGTTTAAGGCGTTCAGGGCCACAGCACCTGCTTTTGCCAGTTGCCTTCCTTTTCCGTATTGGCATAGCGAAGCCGTTGATGCGATCTGTCCGTGGTGCCCTGCCAGAACTCCGGCATGGTGCGCATGACGGCGAACAGACGCCATCCCGGCTCGGTATGCTTGGGATGGTTGCCGAGAAATGTCCGGGCTCCAACTGGCGGCAGGCGCGTGACCTGCTGCGGAGCGACACTCTTGACGAATTGGCATTCATTGTCGAATGAGCAAAGGCTCATGATGCAGGTCAAGAAAGCCGCGTTTTCCATCTCCATGTCAAAGATGGCAAGAAGCAACGACTGGCAAAGAGCGGTTGTGAAAGCATGCCCATGTATTGGGGGGCCAAGGCCACACGCCTTCTTGCACGCGTGGTGCAGATGTGGTGGACAAGGAACATAAATAAGGCGCGATCTGCAGGGAAAACCCGAGCAAGTCGCATGAGCAACCATTTCTACAATTTGCAAACCAAAAACCGGGCTTCAGCTGTGGCACGATTGCAGCTGCAACTTTTTACAATCAATCGGAGATACAGATGGATCGTCGTTCCCTTATCAAGAATGCTGGCATCGCTGGCGTGTTGGCCGCTGGTGTGGCCCCCGCTGTGCATGCCCAGGCGGCGGTGCGCTGGCGTCTGGCTTCCAGCTTCCCCAAGTCGCTGGATACCATTTTCGGTAGCGCCGAGAAGCTGTCGCAGACCGTCAAGGCGCTGTCGGGCGGCAAGTTTGAAATCTCCGTTCACCCCGCTGGCGAGTTGATGCCTGCTTTCGGTGTGGTCGACGCACTGCAGTCCGACACCATCGACATGGCAGAAACCGCTGCCTACTACTTCACCGGCAAGGATCCGATCTTCGCCTTCAGCTGTGCCGTGCCCTTTGGCCTGACCACCTTGCAGATGAATGCCTGGAAGGACCATGGCAATGGCCGCAAGCTGCTCGATGCCTTCTTCGAGAAATACAACTTCAAGACGGCATCCGCTGGCAACACCACCACCCAGATGGGCGGCTGGTACCGCAAGGAAATCAAGACCGTTGCCGACCTCAAGGGCCTCAAGATGCGTCTGGGTGGCGGCGTGTTCGGTGAAGCCATGGCCAAGCTGGGCGTGGTGGCGCAAAACATGCCTGCAGGCGATGTGTACCAGGCTCTGGAAAAGGGCACCCTGGATGCCGTGGAGTTCGTCGGCCCCTACGACGATGAAAAGCTGGGCTTCAACAAAGTGGCTCCGTTCTACTACTACCCCGGCTGGTGGGAAGGCTCCGCAGACCTGGAATTCTTCATCAACATCAAGAAGTACAACGCGCTGTCGCCCGAGAACAAGGCGATCCTCGATGCAGCTACCCGTGTGGCAGCTGCCGACATGACCAGCAAGTACCAGGTCCTCAACCCCATCGCGCTCAAGAAGCTGGTGGCCAACAAGACCCAGCTCAAGCCTTTCCCCAAGGAGCTGATGGACGCAGGCTTCAAGGCTTCGATGGAAGTGTTTGCCGAGCACGAAGCCAAGTCGCCCGAGTTCAAGAAGATCCACCAGGACATGCGTGCCTTCCAGCGCGACCAGATCCTGTGGAACCGTTTCTCCGAGTACCCATTCAACCAGTACATGGCGTCGGTCAAGATCTAAAGCGATTCCCTCTGCAGCGCTCGGCGCTGCGGGATGGAGCACCCAAGCCGCAGCGCAAGCTGCGTTTTTTTTCATTGCGGCGATCAGGGTCGCTCAGGCCCCTGCAGCACCCGGTTCAAAACACTCACTGGTATCCATGCGTACGTTGCGCAGCCTGGCGGTCTTGAGGTGAGAGGCATACAGCGGCTCGGCAAAGTAGCTGACAAGGAAGGAACGGCGCCGCGCGCCCGATGGATTGATGCAGGCGCCATGCACCAGATCGGCGTCGAATACCAGAATATCGCCTGCGTGGCCGCTCAGCTGCAATGAGCGCGATTCATCGAGAAAGTCGAATGGCGCTTCCTGAGGCCGTGCCCGGTGGCTGCCCGGCACGATGCGCGTGGCTCCATTGTGCGGCCCATAGTCGTCGAGAAAAATGAGCACGCTGATGTTGTCGCCCGGCCGCTGCGAGGACAGATCGCGGTGCAGTTGCTGGTGGCCTCCGCCCTGGCGTGGTTCTCGCCCCTCGACCTGGGCCAGGAAAAAGCGCTCGCCAATCAAGGCCCCCACCACTGCCAGCAGGGCGGGCAACCGGCACACTGCTTGCACCTGTGGCAGGAGGTCGACCATGGCGTGGTTCCAGCTCGATGCGCGGGGCACCGGCCACAGCGCAGACTCGGCAATGTTACTGTCGAAGCTGGCGCACAGATCCGGCAGCCAGTCCTGGGGGACTGCCTGGCTCAGCAGGGCAAAGCCGTTGCTGTGGAGTTGCTCTTGCTCACTAGTGGAAAGCGGTGAATGGCGGGCAGCGGTCATGGGGCAGTGCAGGGATGAAAAGGACTCTTGTGGGGTGGGTGAAAGCCGTCAACGGCTTTGAAAGCACCCATAAAAAAGCCCCGGCATGTGCCAGGGCGGGAAGGTGCAGGCCAGCTTACTTGCTTGCAGGTGCAGCGCTGGAGGCTGCGTCCTGCAAGAGCTTGGCGGGATCGTCCGAGCCGTAGCTGCCGTCAGCAGCAGGTGCGGCAGGAGCGATGGCTCCCGGAGCAGCGACCCCAGGCGCTGGAGGCTCGCCGTTGATGCTGGGCGCGTCCGAACCATAGCCGCCATCGCCGCCAGGGGCTGCAAACGGGTTCTCTGCCCCGTAGCCAGCACCGGCGTCGTTCAACTGCTCCATCATTTCTGCGTTGACCTTGTTCATGTCCACGGCCACTGGTTTGTCGACAGCGCCCGTCACGATGCCGGGGAACGCGATCAGAACGCCCACCATCACCAGCTGGATCAGCACAAAGGGAACGGCTCCCTTGTAGATCTGCATGGTGGTCACCGGCTCGATCACCTTGTGCGTCACACGGTCCACATACTGCTTGTCAGGTGCCACCGAACGCAGGAAGAACAGTGCAAAACCGAATGGTGGGTGCATGAACGAGGTCTGCATGTTGACGGCCAGCAGCACGCCGAACCAGATCAGGTCGATGCCCATTTTTTCGGCCACGGGACCAAGCAGCGGCACCACGATGAACGACAACTCGAAGTAGTCCAGGAAGAAGGCCAGGAAGAAGATCATGATGTTGACCACGATCAAGAACCCAGTCTGACCGCCGGGAAGGCTGGTCAGCAGATGTTCCACCCACTTGGGGCCGTCGGCCGCCTGGAAGACCAGACTGAAGGTGGTAGCGCCAATCATGATGAACATCACGAAGCTGGCCAGCTTGGTGGTGGAGCCCAGCGCCTGCTTGAGCAGGGTCATGTTCAGACGCTTGCGGGCAAAACCCATGATGAGGGCTGCCATCGCACCCATGGCACCGCCTTCGGTAGGCGTTGCGATGCCCAGGAAAATGGTGCCCAGCACCAGGAAGATGAGCAGCAGCGGGGGAATCAGCACAAAGGTCACGCGCTCTGCAAGCTTGGACAGCAGGCCCAGTTTGAAGATGCGGTTGAACGATGCCAGCACGAAGGCGATGAAGGTGCCGCCGCACATGGCGGTAACGATCTTTTCGTCAGTGGCGACTTCGGTGATTTCCTTGCCTTGCCACCAGGTGTGGATGTCGGCCATGTGGCTGGCCAGGAAGAGGGCCACCACGGTCGAAATACCCATCACGACAATCAGCGAGGTATAGCCTGCGTTGCCATTGGCTTCACGGTAGATGCGTGCCTCGACGGGCAGGGCTGGCACCATCTTGGGCTTGAAGATGGCCAGGAACATGACCCAGACCACGTACAGCCCCATCAGCATGAAGCCTGGGATGAAGGCGCCCTTGTACATGTCTCCCACGCTCTTGCCCAACTGGTCTGCCATCAGAATCAGCACCAGCGAGGGCGGAATGATCTGCGCCAGGGTGCCGGATGCTGCAATCACGCCCGAAGCCAGGCGCCGGTCATAGCCGTAGCGCAGCATGATGGGCAGCGAGATCAGGCCCATTGAGATCACCGATGCAGCAACCACGCCGGTGGTGGCTGCCAGCAGGGCGCCCACAAAGATCACCGCCAGCGCCAGACCGCCGCGGATGGGGCCAAACACCTGGCCCACGGTATCCAGCAGGTCTTCGGCCATGCCGGAGCGCTCCAGGATCAGGCCCATCAGGGTAAAGAACGGCACGGCCAGCAAGGTGTCGTTGGCCATGATGCCGATCAGGCGCTGGGGCAGCCAGGCCATGACGGACGACGGAAAGACGCCCATTTCGATGCCGATGAAGCCGAAGGTGAGGCCCGCAGCCCCCAGGCTGAACGCAACCGGAAAGCCCAGCAGCAGGAAGACGATGAGCCCCGCGAACATGATCGGGGCGTAGTTGGTAGCGATAAATTCCATGTGTTTTTCTCCCGCTACCGTCAGGCTTTGTGGGTGCTGGCTTGCGCTGCCAGGGCCTCGGCCTGCTTGCGCTCGGCTTCGGCACGCAATGCTTCGGCCAGTTCTTCTTCGGCGCTCTTGTCGCTGAGCTTGCCCATCGGATCGGGGCCGTCGCCTGTCAGGAAGGCAACGCGCTTGATCAGCTCCGAGATGCCCTGCAGCAGCAGCAGGGTGATGCCTACAGGGATTGCGGCCCAGACCGGCCAGCGGATCAGACCGCCTGGGTTACCCGAGATCTCGCCTGACTGGTACATCTGGATCACGACGGGCATGGACAGCCACAGGATCGTGACGCACAGCGGGGTCAGGAAGAAGGCGAAGCCGATGATGTCGATCCATACCTGGGCCTTCTTGGACAGGCGCGAGTTGACCACATCGATGCGCACGTGTTCGCGGTGCAGCAGGGTGTAACCGGCCGCGATCAGAAAAGACCAGGCAAACAAATACCATTGCACTTCCAAAAAGGCATTCGAGCTGGTGTCGAATGCCTTTCGAACAATGGCGTTGGCGGCGCTGATGAAGGTGGCGGCAAAAATCAGCCAGATGGAATATTTGCCGACAAAGGCGTTCAGCCTGTCGATAGCCCTGGATAGGGCAAGTAAAGCCTGCATGGTGTCTCCAATGGTTGGCTAGTCCCGTGTCGTGCGCTGGTCTGCCGGTAAGCGGGCGTACGCATCGTCAAAAAGCATCGATTTTACGAATAGCTACGCTTCCTCAGGAATAAGTTTGAACCCGTGAAAGTGTTGAATGTTGCGTTCACAAGGAAAATAGCTGGTCTAAATGACGAAATCTAGGGTAAATACTAGGCTGGTGCTGATACTGCTTGCCTGAATTGCTATGGATTTTGCGTTCTCTCAAACATCTGGGCATGCGGCTGCTGATGGCGCGAGAGATCGATGTTGCGTGGTGCTACAGCGCTTGCCGGGCGTTCTGGTTACAATCGCGCTCGAATTCCGTGCTTTGTATGTCTGGGCCCGATTGCGTGCGTGGTCTGACCTTGGCGGCGGATCGGATCTATTTTTTCTTGTTCATAGTTAATGCACCACCGGTGTTTGGAGTTTCACAGTGAGTTCCTCGCAAAACAATGACAGTGATGAGCGCTTTGCCCTGGGCCTGGTTTTCGCCCTGATCACCCTGGTGGTGTTGAGTGTGTTGTGGTTTGGTGCATACAAGGGCATTCATGGTGCCAAGGCGGCCAAGGGTGGCGTGGTCGCCGCCAAGCTGCAACCGGGCGCTTCGGGCGCCGTGCTGGGCGGCACTGCTTCAGCAGGATCTGCAGCAGCCACTGGCGCGGGTGACGCTGCTGCTCAGGCGGGTGCTGCTGCCGGTGCCTCGGCATCTGCGGCCAGCGGCGCTGCGGCCCAGGCCGGTGCTGCTGCAGACGACGCAGCCCGCGTGCTGATCGAAAACGGCATCGTCAAGTTCTACTTTGCCACCGCCAAGGCCGATCTGGCTCCTGGCGCCAACGAGGCGCTGGTGGATGTGGTCGCTGGCGTGAAGGCGGGCCAACGCGCTGTGATCTCGGGCTATACCGATTCCACGGGCGACGCTGAAAAGAACGCCGAATTGGCCAAGCAGCGCGCCTTTGCCGTGCGCGATGCGCTGGTGGCCCTGGGCGTGGCGGAAGACAAGCTGGACCTGAAGAAGCCCGAAGCGGTGGAAAACGCGGGCAACAACGCCGAAGCACGCCGTGTGGAAGTGGTGCTCGCCAAATAAGCCAGCATCTGCTGCAAACAGCCCGGCTGCATGCCGGGCTTTTTTACGTCTGTTGCTTCTGATTTAATAGCTGCTAGCGCTTGGTATGCAAGCGCTGGAAGCGGCTCTTGTCGATATTCAGCTCAGCGGAGCACCGCTACGCTTTTGAGTTGCGCATGCACCGCCATGCCAGGTGCAATCTGCAGCACCCTTGCCGAACGCGCAGACACCAGTGCCAGCAGATAGGTACCTGCATCGCCAGGCTCCAGACGCAGTTGCACCAGCACCTGCCCGGGGCCGCTGGCCTGCACGGCCGTCACCGTGGCTGGAAGGCTGTTGAGGATGCTGCTGCCGGTGTGTGGTGCCAGCGACAGGCTGACATCGCGCGCCAGGATGCGCAGGCGAACCTGTTCTGCTGGTTGGTAATGGGCATCGGGTTCGGTCCAATGCAACTGGTGGGCTGCCTGCGCGCCGATCTGCATGGACCACAGATGGTCTTGCGCGTCATGGGCGCAGACCCGGCCTTCCACGATGCTGGCCTGCTGCTCGCCGGGCAGGCTGCGCGTCAGAGGCGCATCCATCCGGGTCAGTACGTCGGCCACATCGCCTTGCGCCACGACACGGCCCGCCTGCATCAACAGCATGCGATCGGCCAGGCGGCTGACTTCGTCGATGGAGTGGCTGACATAGAGAATGGGCAATGCCAGCCGCTCACTCAGTTTGTCCAGGTAAGGCAGCACCTCGGCCTTGCGCTCGGCGTCCAGTGCGGACAGCGGTTCATCCATCAGCAACACGCGCGGGCTGGTGGCCAGCGCACGGGCGATGGCCACGCGCTGGCGCTCGCCGCCCGAGAGCGTTGCGGGCTTGCGTGGCAGGAGGGGCGCAATGCCCAGCAGATCGATGATCTGCTCCAGCGCAACGTTTTGGCGTGCTGGCGGCGCGCGGCGCAGGCCATAGCGGATGTTGCCTTCTGCCGTGAGGTGCGGAAAGAGGCTCGCTTCCTGAAACACGTAGCCCAGCGCGCGCCGGTGGGTGGGCAGCCAGTGGCGCGTGGCATCGTCCTGCCAGACGTGGCCGTTGACGGAGACCGCGCCGCGCGCACGCTCCAGCCCTGCCATGCTGCGCAACAGGCTGGTCTTGCCACAGCCCGAAGGCCCGAACAAGGCTGTCACGCCCTGGCCGGGCAGTTGCAGATCCACGTCGAGCATGAAATCGCTGCGCTGCAACTGCAGGCGCGCGGTGATGCCTTGGGCGTGGGTGTTTGGGTTCATAACGGCGTGGCGTTGCGGTGGTCGCGCGGTTGCAGCCACTGCAGTGCCACCAGCACCACAAAGGCAAAGGCCACCATGCCGCCAGCCAGCCAATGGGCACGGGCGTATTCCATGGCTTCCACATGGTCGTAGATCTGTACGGACACCACGCGCGTCACGCCTTCAATATTGCCGCCCAGCATCAGCACGATGCCGAATTCGCCCACGGTGTGGGCAAAGCTCAGCACCGCTGCGGTGATGAAGCCGGGCAATGCCAGCGGCAGTGCCACGGTAAAGAACGTGTCGATACGGCTGGCGCCCAGGGTGGCGGCCACTTCCAGCGGGCGGTTGCCAATTGATTCAAACGCACGCTGCAGCGGTTGCACGGCAAACGGCAGCGAGTACACGAGCGAGCCCACCACGAGGCCGGCAAATGTGAAGGGCAGGCGCCCCAGCCCGAGCGACTGTGTCAGATGACCAATCGGCCCATTCGGGCCCATGGTGACCAGCAGGTAAAACCCGATCACGGTGGGTGGCAGCACCAGCGGCAGCGCCACCACCGCTCCAATCGGCCCGCGCCAGCGCGAACGGGTGTGCGCAAGCCACCACGCCAGCGGCGTGGTCAGCACCAGCAGCAATAGGGTGGTCGTACTGGCCAGCTCCAGCGTCAGCCGGATGGCGGCCCAGTCTTCGGGGCGGAGGAGGGCGGAGGTCAATGGCGTGCGGGCGGCAGTGCGCTATATAAAAGGAAGCGGCATGCGCATATGGTGGGCGGTTCTTTATGCTTCTTCAAGCGGAAAACCCCGTATGGCAATTGCAGGCTGCTATGAAAACATATGCGCTGCAAGGGCGGGTAGACGGTGCGTCCGCAGCCAATGTGCCCAGGTGGACCATTGGCGCACCGGGCCCACCGCCTGGTAGCAGCCACGAGCCGCGTTCTGGCTGCAGGCCGTCAGTTTGGGAAACACGTTCTCAGAAAGCGTAGCCGTAGCTCTTGATGACTGCGCGCGCCTTGTCGCCCTTCAGGTATTCCATCAATGCCTTGGCTGCGGGATTGTCCTTGGCGCTGTTGAGCACAATCGCGTCCTGGCGGATCGGCTCGTGCATGGCTTCAGGGACGATCCAGGCGGAGCCTTCGCGCAACTGACCGCCCTCCATCACCTGGGACAGCGCTACAAAGCCCAACTGGGCATTGCCGCTGGCGGCAAACTGGTAGGTTTGGCCAATGTTCTCGCCCTGCACGACCCTGGGCTGTACCTGCGCGGTGAGGCCCAGCTTGTCGAGTGTCTGCATGGCTGCCAGTCCATAGGGAGCCAGCTTGGGGTTGGCAATGGCGATGTGCTGGTAGTCACCGGTTTTGAGCACCTGACCCTTGTCGTCCACGTAATTGGCCTGTTTGCTCCACAACACCAGTTGGCCAATGGCGTAGGTGAAGCGGCTGGCGTCCACCGCCTTGCCTTCCTTGGCAAGCTTTTCTGGCGTGGTGTCGTCGGCAGCCAGCAGAATGCCGAATGGAGCGCCATTGTTGATCTGTGCGTAGAACTTGCCCGTTGCACCGAATGACAAGGTCGCCTTGTGGCCCGTGTCCTTTTCAAACTGGGCGGCAATCTTCTGCATGGGCGCAGTGAAGTTGGCGGCGACGGCCACGGCGACCTCGTCTGCCTGCGCGTGTGCGCAGAAGACGGCTGACAGTACCAGGGCGATAGAGGTTGGGCGCAGGCAATTCATGGGTGTCCAAAGGTTACGCTATTCTTAATAGGAATAACGAGTGTAATCTGATTTGTTGCAGGTGCCAAATATCTGCGGCTTCATGCGAAGATGCGTGCCATGATCCGTAAAGCATCCCTTACCGCCGCGCTGGCAGAGCAGCGCTCCGACCGCCGCATCGAGGTGCTGCGCCGCATACAGGCGAGTGGCTCCATTTCGGAAGCTGCGCGCCAGGTCGGAATCAGTTACAAGGCGGCCTGGCAGGCGCTCGATACCCTGTCCAATCTGGCCGGGGTGGAGTTGGTGCAGCGCAGCGTCGGCGGCCGGGGCGGCGGCGGCGCGGTGCTGACGCCGGATGCTCTCTTGTTGCTGGAGGCGGCCGATGCCATGGGGCAGGCGCGCGAACAGCTGCAGGCGCAGTTGCAGCAGGCGCAGTTGCAGCAGGCGCAAAGCCACGCCAAGGGAGATGCTCCGCGTGCAGGCATCTCCGTGGCCACCACCTTGGCGCGACTGCAGGTGGTGACCAGCATGCGCAACCAGTGGCCCTGCGTCGTGCAAAGCCTCCATGCCGACGGGCCGCTGGTGGTTGTGCAGATGCATGGCGCGGAGGCGGGTGCGCAGCAGTTCGAGGTGCGATCACACATCACGAATGAAAGCGCACAGTTGCTGGGCCTGAGGCCCGGCCTGCCCGTGCTGGCCATGTGCAAGGCAACCGCAGTGACGGTGGTGCCGGCAGGCGAGGCGGGGCAGCCAGCTGCCAATCATTGGCAGGGCACAGCCACCCGCGCAACCCGGGGCGGATCGGTGCAGGAAGTCGCCGTGCGGCTGGCTGCGGGCGTGCAACTGGTCGGTTTCAGCCAGCAGGCTGCCGGGTTACGCGCGCGTGCCCGGGTGCAGGTCGTGGTGGAGCCATCTGCCGTTGTGATTGCGCTCAGCGGGGAGTGAACCAAACCCGGGCAGAGGGAGGCAGACATGGCCTCGCGCTTTGCAGGCATGTGCCAGGATGGAAGGGCCACTGCACAGTTCAGCCACCGTCTTGCCCGCCCAGACGCTGGGGTGGCGGCTCGGTGCCAACAGGGGCGGGCGCATACCGTGCCAGCTTGCAGGATGAAAAAAAGCCACCCTGAGGTGGCTTGGATGTTCAGCGGGCGCGTCTCCGGATTCGAACCAGGGCGAACAAGGCCAGCGCGGAGGACAGGCCCATGAGTGCCCACTGGTCCAGGGTGGGTACGGCGGTCGGGCTGGGCGCTGGCGTGGTCGTGCAGGTCACAACGACGTTGGTCACATCCGAATTGTTCATCGGGCCGGATTGGGCCTGCGTTACCGAGCAGGTCTGTGTGGCAGGCTGACTGGGGATGGTCACCGCATAGCTGTCCGATCCCAACAGCGATTGGGGGAAGTTGAAGGGGCCACTGGCCGTAATTTGTACCTGGTCCCCATTGCTGTTAATCAAGGTCAATGTATTGCCGCTATCCAGCCCGACGACGGTGCCGCTGACATGATAGGGATTGGCTGTCCACCCTGCATAGAGCGTGATGTTCTGAGTCACAGGCGTGGCAAAGTCATAGGGCTGGGTGAGGCCTGCGTCCTGGAACCAGCCGGTAAAGCTGTATCCGGGCCTGGTGGGGGCGGATGGATCGGTGGCCAGATCATCGGGGTAGACGGATTGTGGGGCCACGGCTGAGCCGCCATTGCTGACAAAATCCACGGTGAGCAAGCACGACTGCCCCATGTCTTCGAGCTTGATGTTCGTGACAACAGGGGATGCGCCAGTCATTCCTGCTTCGTACAGACGCATGGAGAGCGATCCGCTTTTGGCACACACCGTGGCGGAAATGGAGCGCGAAACATTGTCATCCGGAATATCCAGTCTGGCAGTCGCCGGGCCAAAATCCAGGCCCAGTGCTGTAGCGCCGGGAGAATCGTCATGCCAGGCATCTGCCGACACGCGATACACCTGGCCGACGGTCAAACCAGTCAGGTTGCGACGCATCTCGCCCTTGGGACGGGGTGTAACCATGACACTGTCAAAAAAGGCCTCGTTCAACCAGGCAGCCTTCGATGCCCCGCCGGGGAATACGGTAGCTCCATAGGGGGTGACCAGATAGGACGCACCATCAAACTCCCAGGTACCGCCGCATGCGGGTTGCCCATATTGCGTTGCCGGTGTGGCATAGGGATAGAACATGCTCACGAAGCCAATACCCGTTGTCACCGGCGAAGCATAGTTCTGCCCCAGGGCGCAGGTCTGCAACTGGTCCAGGAAAATCTGGGTCTGTGCCTTGGCGGGCTGAATGAGCCCGATGAGTCCAAGGAGCGCAAACAACCAGGTGCAAAGGAACTGACGGAAAAAAGGTGACCGTGGGAGCATGCGTCTTGACCTCAATGGCTTCTCGAAATAGCGCTCATGGCGCTGCATATGTCATCCTGGAACAGGATACCGGATGAGCTCGGATGATAGCGGGACTCGATGAAGTTGTCTCAATTTGTTTCGTCGACGCTGGTGGTGATACAACAATTTCTCACCGAATGCTGAATACGCCGAGCTGACCGCTTCGTGCCCAGGCAACTGCCAAGAAAAAGCCACCCGAAGGTCAATGCCAGTCAGATAAGCCCAAGCGAAGCTGAAGGCGGGTAAAAAGGGAACGTGTAAACCACGTTCCCTTTTTGCTTTGAGCCTGCTGCAAACCACCCTGAACGAGACATTGGAGGCACTGCCTGCCAATGGGATAGCCCAGTTGAGCGCACTGATCGACCCGGACTGGATCGAACAAGCCCTGCAGGCCACGGGCAGGGCTTCGATACGGCGCCGTAAGCTGCCGGCCCAACATGCCGTGTGGCTGGTGATTGGTCTGGCCTTGTTCCGTCAGATGCCGCTGTGGCAAGTCGTGCAAGAGATGGCGCTGACCTTGGACGGGCAGGAGTTGCCCGTGCCCAGCGCCAGCGTGCAGGCGCGCCAGAGATTGGGGCCCGAGCCACTGGCGCATCTGTTTGAGTTGCTCACCCAGGCCTGGGGGCGAGCCCACCCGGTGCACGAGCAAACTTTGCGAGTGCTGGCGGTCGATGGCGTGGTCTGGTCGGCTCCGGAGAGCGTGGACAACAGGCAGGTACTGGGCAGTGGCCAGACCCAGTACGGGCCTCAGCCCTGGCCCATGGTGCGCGCCGTATGCCTGCTGGACACCGACAGTCATGAACTGCTGGATGCCCAATTGGGGGACTATGGCTGTGGTGAGCTGACGCTGGCGAGCGGTCTGCGCGGTCTGGATCACTCAATCACCTTGTTCGACCGGGCCTATTTCAGCGCCTCCTTCCTGCTGACCTGGAGCCAAGCGGGCGAGCAACGCCATTGGCTCATGCGTGCCAAGGACAACCTGCGCTATGAGGTGGCACAGACCTTAGGCGAAGGTGACTGGCTGATCCGCATGCCCGTGTCGCCGCGTGCCAGGAAGCTGCACACAGAACTGCCCAGTCATTGGCAGGCCCGGCTGATCGAGGTCAGCGCTGGCGGCAAGATCAGGCGCATCATCACCTCGATGCTCGATCTTCAGCGGTTTGCCGCAGCGTCACTGGCGCAGTTGTACCGCCAGCGCTGGGAGATCGAACTGGGGTTTCGGGAGATAAAGCAATCACTGCAACAAGGTCAAGCCGTGTTGCGCAGCAAGCAGCCCGAACTGGTCAGGCAGGAGATCTGGGGTATCTTGATTGCCCACACACTGCTGCGCCGATGGATGCGCCTGATGGCCCAGCACGCGGGTGTCGAGCCGACCCGCATCAGCTTCCATACAGCGCGCCATGCTATTGTGGGGACGATCAACGCGGTGCACCTGGCGCGCACCGGCACTTTGCCTGCGCTTTTGCAGCAGCTGTTGAAGCAAGCCCGCTACTTCGTGCTCCCGCCTCGCCGTAGCGGGCGATCATTCCCGCGAGAGGTCAAGCGCTCTCGCAGCAAGTTCCCCACAAAGAAAATGCCAGTCAGCACTTAACTGACTGGCATTAACCCGAAGGTGGCTTTGCATCAGCTCTGGCGTCTGCGTAACTGCATCGCGCCCATTGCCACCAGAACCAGTGACAGGGCCGTCACGCCCCATTCCTTGAGGGTGGGGACAGGTGCAGGGGTAGGCGGCGCCGTGCTGGTGAGCTTGTTCACGAATGCCGCGACATTGCCGCTGCCCGATGTCACCAGTGTCACGGCAGGGGGCAGGTCTGCGCTCCAGGCATAGCCCGCAGGAGCCGCTGGCAGTGCTGCGTCTTCACTGATCGTGCAGCTTGCGCCTTGTGGAACATTGGTGATGGCAATGGCACCGGTGCTAGCGCCGCTGAGGGTGACGGCCGTCTGGTACGTGCCATCTGCACCGCAGTTGGCCGTGAATTTGAAGACCCCCGAAACGCCGGTGGCGGGGCCGCCGCTCACAGTCTTGTTGACCGTGATGTCGCTGTTGGCGCGCGCGAGGGTATTGGTCAGCGTGACGCTGGCGGCAGCAGGCGGCGCAACGAGGCTGGCCGTTGCGCTGGGCAGGGGATTCTCCACCCAGATGTAGTTGGCGGGCGCCGTGGAGCGGGAGGTTTCGGTGACTGTGCACGAGCCGCTGGATATGACCGGCGTGGTTGCAACAGTTCCTTGGGTGGCGGAGCTCAGTACGATCGACGTATTGATGGGGGGCAGCACAACGCCATCGGTGCCAGTACAGGCCACGGTGACGGGAAAGCTCGCACCAGTCAGATCAACCGGTGGCACATTGGCAGGCCAGACCACCAGCTTGGAGAGATTCAACAGGCCAGCGTGGCAGGTCAGGGGCGCGGTGGCAGGTGTATTGACCTGGCCGGTGGGCGAGACGAAATCCGTGCCTGGGGTGATGGTGTTGGTCACGGATGGGGTGTTCACACAGGCCTGGCGACCGGCATCGGTATTGGGCCAGACCACGGGCACCGTGACAGAGCAGCCACCCGAAGGAATGCCAAAACCGGTCAGGCTCACTGCGCTGGAGCCCTGCGCAGCGGCCAGCGTGCCGCCGGTGCAGGTATTGGAGACTGCACCTGAGCCAATCTGCAGGGGGGCGGGCAGGTTGTCGGTGAGGTTGACACCGGAGATGGCCACGGGCGTGCCGTTGGAGATCTGGATGGTCAATGTAGCGGTATTGTCCGTGCCGCCCAGATAGATATCGGCCTTGTCGAAAGACTTGGCCACCTTGGGCAGGCCGCAAGCGCCGTTTTCTGAGGTGGCGGCGTTGATGAATGCAGGCCCTACCTTGCCTTGATTGGCTACCCAGCCAGGGCCAATGAATGGAGAAGCATCCACCACGGCAAAGACGCATGCCCCATTGCCCCTGTTTGACTGTGCGGTTGGTACTAGCAGCCCATACACGCTATTCACAGCTGTTGAACCAGCAGGGGGAAAGCTCGCTGGTGGCGTGCCAGTCGCCAGGTAAAGGGCATTGCTGGCGGGCACATTGTTGATATAGGTGATATCACCACCAACAAAAGGATTCAGGCCCGTGAAAGAGGATGCAAAAGGTGAGTTGGTATTCAATGGAAACGAGGCAAATCCTGATGACCCGCCGCCCAGTGCAAACGAAGTTGCTGCACCACCGTTCAGCGCCGCGACCATCTTGGCTGCATTCCCGCCATTGATTGCCTCGCAGCATCCGTCCACGAAAAAGACAATGGAGTTTGCCCATCGGTTTGCCACGGCGTTTTGGAGGACCGTCCAATTGCTGTTGTCGATAAGGCTGTATGCACTGGCAATCAAGACGATGTCGTAGGGACCAGATCCCCCCGTGAAGGTGCTCTGCGAGATGGCATTGGCATTACTGAGGACGCTCATACGAGTGATATTCGATGCGCCCACAACTGCTGCGAATTCAGCTTGCAGGTTATCGAAGGCTCCTATGGCATCTGCCCGCTCTGCATTGGGCGCAGCGATATTGGTGGTCAGCATCAACACCTTTTGGGCAAATGCCATTTGTGAGCCGCCCCAGAGCAGCACGGCTGTGAGGATGAGCCCCACAAAGCGTATAGAAGTTCGCATATCTTCCTTGAAACCGATTTCACTCGCAAAGCCACGCAGCCACAGGTGCCGGGAAGCCATGTTTGTGAGCTTGACTTGACTGTGTCTGGATGTAGCAAGCATCTCCCTGTGAATGCCTGCCACACGACGCGGAGGAGATTTGATGCTCTAGAATTAGAAAAAAGCTATCAAATTCATCATATCAGTCTAAATTAAATATTAGAAATCGTCTATATATCAGCTAGATAGCCAAAGTGAAGCCTTATGTTTGCTCACAATAGTTCACGGTTCCGCTTTTCAGAAGGGGCCAGATTGGCTGCGTGGCAACTGGCAGGGCGCTTTCGGAGTGGGGGTGCCGGTATTCTGGCGAGCGGGTGGCGCCGTACTTTGCCCGGAGAGCGTCACCAAAAACCCAGTGCTGCGCTGGACTTGAGGATTTTTTCGTGGCCGGGGAGTCCATCTATTCAAAAGGCCCGCGCCTTCTCGGAAATCGAGATGAGATGGAATGCGTGGACGGATGGCGGAGGGCCAGAGATGGAGTTCTGCATTTGCTGCATACCGGTCAACGGCATGCATCGGTGGCCGATCACGCGTCGTTGTTCAGAAATTCCGATTCCAGACTGTGGGCGAATGATGCATTGCCGCTGATTGTCAAGCTCAGCTGCGCTGCTTCGCAAAGCGCTGCATCCGGTGCCACCAGACTGCGCTGCTGCACGTCCCAGTGCACGGCCAGTGCGTGGCCTGCCTTGCTTTGCAGCTGCAAGTCCAGATCCCAAGGGTGGCCGTGCTCCAGCGAGCCGGGCTGTCCGAATTGCGCGGAACACCACCCCAGCACCTGCTCGACCTCGGCCTGGAGCGCAGGCCAGCGCTCGGCGGTGGCGTAGGCCATGGCATCGAAGGTGGTGATTCCTTCGCCATCATCGCTGGTTTCAAAGTCCAGGTAGTTGAGCATATTCGAGGTCGTCGCAGATTGATCAACGATTTTATGCTATGTTTTCAGGAGTTTATCGTTTCAGAACAGGTAAGCAAAAACATGGCATTGCAATGGACGGCGTTGGAGTTTTCATACCCAGGATCGGGGCCGATATTGGCGGGTTGGCAATGGCAGGCCGAGCCCGGGCTGGTGCAACTGGTGGATGGTTACAGCGTGGGCAAGACCACCGCCTTGCAACTGCTGGCAGGCCAATTGGCTGCCCGTGGTGGTGGCGTGCTGGTGGATGGCCGGACGCCGGCTCAGCTACAGGCCGCGCATGCGCTGTTCTGGCACGAACCACGCAGGCCGGACACCATGCCGCCCGATACCACGACACTCGCGCAGTGGACCGATGCCCTGCGGGCCCATTTTCCGTATTGGGACGATGTGGCGCTCGCCGAGCTGCAGCAGGGCTTTGATCTGGTACAGCACTGGCACAAGCCGCTTTTGGCGTTATCGACTGGGAGCCTGCGCAAGGCGGTAATGGCACTGGGCCTGGCAAGCGGCGCCCAACTGGTGCTGCTGGACGAGCCGCTGTCCGGACTGGACAAGCCTGCGCTGGCCTTTGTGCCGCAGGCATTGCAGCTTGCTGCGCAGCGCTTTGCGCAGAGCGGGCGCTACCTGGTGGTGGCGCACTACGAGCCATTGCTCGGTGCGGGGGCTGCCGTACAGGTACTGGAACTGCCGTGTTAAGCGATTTTTAAGCTTTTTAGGCCTCTGGCGCTTGTCTGGTGAGCGCCAGTTGCTATCAATTTTTGTAAAATTTGGTGCCTTGCACGTTTCCCGCTGCCCAGTGGCAGGAGGGCACTGGATAATCCGTAAAACCGATTTTTAGAGGACGATTGTGGACACCTTGTTATTGATCAAAGCAGCCATCATGGGCGTGGTGGAGGGGCTGACGGAGTTTTTGCCGATCTCGTCTACCGGCCATTTGATCCTGGCGGGCAGCCTGCTGGGCTTTGACGATGCCAAGGCCAAGGTGTTTGACATTGCCATCCAGACCGGCGCGATTTTCGCGGTGATCCTGGTGTACTGGCAAAAGATCCGTTCGACCCTGGTGGCCTTGCCATCGAGCCGCCAGGCACAGAAATTTGCGCTCAATGTCCTCATCGGCTTTCTGCCTGCCGTGGTGCTGGGCCTGCTGTTTGGCAAGTACATCAAGGCGCATCTGTTCACGCCCACGGTGGTTGCAACGACCTTCATCCTGGGGGGCTTCATCATCCTGTGGGCAGAAAAGCGCCAGGTGGGCCATGTGCGCGTGCAGTCGGTCGATGAGATGACGCCGCTGGACGCCCTGAAGGTCGGCCTGGTGCAGTGTCTGGCCATGGTGCCCGGTACCAGCCGCAGCGGCTCCACCATCATCGGCGGCATGTTGATGGGCCTGTCGCGCCAGGCGGCGACGGACTTTTCGTTCTTTCTCGCCATTCCCACCCTGATCGGCGCTGGCGTGTACAGCCTGTACAAGGAGCGTGCGTTGCTGTCGATGGCTGATATTCCGCTGTTTGCCGTCGGCCTAATCTTTTCGTTCATCAGCGCCTGGCTGTGCGTGCGCTGGCTGCTGCGCTATATCGCCAGCAACAGCTTTGTGCCATTTGCCTGGTACCGCATTGTGTTCGGCATCATCGTGCTGGTGACGGCCGCTACGGGCGTGGTCACTTGGGCAGACAACTGACGCAGCGTCCCCGCACATCCCGTTGAACACCAAAGCCCGGCTTGCACAAGCCGGGCTTTTTTTGTTGGTGAAAACGCGGTGGTGATGGATGGGTTGTCAGACAACAATGAACCGCCTTTGCAGAATGCAGCATTCCTGGTGTCGGGGGATACGGGTTTATCAGGGGGATGTCGTATGTCTGTGGCTTTTATAATTGTCCATATTATAAATTAATGTCCATATGGTGGATAAATGCCAGTAGAAACCACAGACCAGACCCCCTTGATGCCCTACCAGTACCCGAATCCTCCGGATGCCTTGCCCGAGATCGTGGTGGAAAGTGCCATTCCTACCGATGAGCGCCTGTGGGTGCCGCAGGCCGAGAATGTGTGGTTTCGCCCGCTGTGTCTCAATGCCAGCCAGGGCTACTGGATGAATCTGCTGAAGGTGCGCAAATCGGGCGTGTTGAGCCGCCACCGCCATCCGCAGGCGGTGCACGGCTTTGTGCTCAAGGGTAAATGGAAGTACCTGGAACATGACTGGTGGGCCAAGGAGGGCAGCTATGTGTTCGAACCACCGGGAGAAACCCACACCCTGTACGTGCCCGAAGACTGCGAGGAGATGATCACCTACTTCCAGGTCAATGGCGTGATGTACTACACCGACCCCTGGGGCAAGGGCATGGGCTTTGAGGACGTGTTCACCAAGATCGACATGTGCCGCAAGCACTTTGAAGCCGTGGGCCTGGGCGCCGACTACGTCAACCAGTTCATCCGCTAGGCCATGGACTGCAGCTACGATTTTTCCGGCCGTGTGGCCGTCGTGACAGGGGGCGGCAGCGGCATCGGTGCCTGCGTGGTGCAGGCGCTGCAAGCCGCCCATGCGCAGGTGGCGGTCTGGGATCTGCAGTCCGGCGCAGGCCGTGTAGGGGGCGAGGGTGGCGAGCCACTGCGATGCGCTGCTGACGTGACCGACCCGGCCAGCATCCAGGCTGCGCTGGCGCAGACCCTGGCGCGGTATGGCCGGGTGGACATTCTGGTGCACAGCGCGGGCATGACCGGCCCGACCATGGCGCTCGATGCGTTTGACGATGCGGTGTGGAAAAGCGTGATCGACGTCAATCTGATCGGAACCTACAACGTCTGCAAGGCCGTGGTGCCCGTCATGCGCAGCCAGGGGTATGGCCGCGTGGTGCACATCGCATCGCTTGCGGGCAAGGAAGGCACGCCCAATGCGTCGGCCTACAGCGCGGCAAAGGCGGGTGTGCTGGCGCTGACCAAATCACTGGGCAAGGAACTGGCGGGCACGGGCGTACTGGTCAATGCGCTGGCGCCTGCTGCAGTGCGCACCCCGATCCTGGAGCAGATGTCGCGTGAGCATGTGGCCACCATGGTGGCCAAGAGCCCGATGGGGCGCCTGGGCGAGCCGCAGGAGATTGCCGCGCAGGTGCTGTGGCTGGCATCGGATGCCTGCAGCTTCAGCACCGGGGCGGTTTTTGATGCATCAGGTGGCCGTGCGACCTATTGAAACAGCACGACAAAGTACAACCAGAGGAGACCGTATGAACTTGAACCCAACGCGCCGTGGCGCGCTCCGGCTTGCTGCGGCAGGTGCCGGTGCCGTGTTGATGGCCCTGAGCGGCGCAGCGCCGGCGGCAGATTTTCCCACGCGCCAGATCGAGCTGATCGTGCCTTTCCAGCCCGGTGGCGGCACCGACGGCGTGGCCCGCGCCTTTGGCGAGGCGGCGCGCAAGCACATTCCGCAGAGCATTGTGGTGCTGAACAAGCCCGGTGCCAGCGGCGCGATTGGCTGGACGGACATGATCAACGCCAAGCCTGACGGCTACAAGCTGGCCGTGGTGACGGTGGAGTTGGTGACCTTGAAGCCCATGGGCCTGGCCAAGTTCTCGTACGACGACGTGACGCCGATCATCCAGTTCAATGCCGACCCGGCCGCCATCACCGTGCGGGCCGATGCGCCCTGGAACACGATCGAAGAGTTTCTTGCCGCATCCAAGAAGGAGCCCGGCAAGATGGGCGTGGGCAACGCCGGCAATGGCTCCATCTGGCACTTTGCCGCAACGGCGCTGGGCGACAAGACGGGCATCAAGTTCAATCACATTCCTTTCCAGGGCGCGGGCCCTGCGGTGCTGGCGCTGATGGGCGGGCATGTGGATGCCGTGGCCGTGAGCCCGGCCGAAGTGGCGCAGCAGTTGCAGGCGGGCAAGCTCAAGATGCTGACGGTGATGGCTGACCAGCGTGTGAAGAACTTTGACAAGGTGCCAACCCTGAAGGAAAAGGGCATCGACTTGAGCATTGGTACCTGGCGCGGCATTGCAGGCCCCAAGAACATGTCGCCCGAGGTGGTGAACTACCTCAAGACTGCCGCCAAGAAGACGATTGACGAGCCTGCCTTCCAGGAAGTGCTGTCCAAGCAGAACCTGGGCTTTGTCTACCGTGACGGCGCGGCATTCCGCGACCAGATGATGAAGGACGCGACGTATTTCGCCGACCTCATCAAGCTGCTGGACATGAAGAACTGATCAGGACACTGAATCAAACGATCACTCCGTTGGTTTTGGCGAAGGCACGGCCTCCCGGTTCTTTTGGGCAGGCCTTCGCTTGTGCCATGGCGTGCACCACGAAGCTGGCGAGTAGCAGAAGCAGCAAGTAGCAGAAGTAGCAAGTGATGAGTACAACGTATCAGCAAGACCTGTTTGCAGGCAAAACCGCTTTGGTGGCAGGCGCCACACAGGGCATCGGCGCGGTGATCGCCAACCAGCTGGCCACCATGGGCGCGCGCGTGGTGGCGCTGGGGCTGGGGCAGGGCGACGGCACCCTGTCGCCCGCTGTGGAAATGCGCGAGGCCGATGTGACAAAGCAGGACGATCTGGACCGCGTGCTGGCGGATCTGCCCACGCTCGATATCGTGTTCAACTGCGCGGGCATCATCAAGCGCGGAGAAGAGCACGATGTCGAGGTTTTCCAGCGCGTGCTGGAAGTGAACCTGACCGGCACCATGCGTGTGTGCGCTGCGGTGCGTGGCAAGCTCAAGGCCACGCGCGGCTGCATCGTCAACACCGCATCGATGCTGACCTTCTTTGGTGGGGGCCTGGTGCCGGGATATGCGGCCAGCAAGGGTGGTATCGGGCAGCTCACCAAGTCGCTTGCGATTGCCTATGCGGCCGATGGCATCCGCGTCAACGCCATTGCACCAGGGTGGATTGCCACGCCGCTCACCCAGGCGCTGCAGGATGATCCGGCGCGCGCAGGGCCCATCCTCGCGCGCACGCCACTGGGCCGCTGGGGCACCCCACAGGATGTGGCGCAGGCAGCCGTGTTTCTGTGCACGCCCGCAGCCAGCTTCATGACGGGGGTGATCCTGCCGGTCGATGGCGGCTACATGGTCAGCTAGTTGGCGGCGTTTCGGCACGGCTTGCGCTGCTGCATTGCGAAGGAGCGCTGCAGCAGTCGTGGGAAACATGCCGGGCCTGCGGTATGCTTTGCGCTCGATTGGATGGACACATGGCAGCACCTTCTTCCCAGGCTGAAAACAGCGTCGCCGGCACGGCGGCGTTTTCCAAATTCATGCGCGTGCTGCAGCTGGTGGCCGACAGCCCCGAGCCGATTGGCATCGCCGAGTTGACCCGTGCCACCGGCTATCCGCGCCCCACGGTGCACCGGATGGTGGCGGCGCTGCAGGCTGAGCGCATGGTGGTGGAGGTGGGCAATACCCGATGCTGGACCTTGGGCCCGCGCTTGGTGCAACTGGCCAGCCGCAGCTGGAGCCGCTCCGGTCTGCGCATGGCTGCAGTCGATGCACTGCGCGCGCTGCGCGATGCCACTGGCGAGACCATCCACTTTGCCGTGCCCTCAGGCCAGAGCATGGTCTATATCGAAAAGCTGGAAAGCCCCAGTGCGGTGCAGATGTCCTCGCGCATTGGTACCAGCGTCAACCTGTATTCCACCGCTGTCGGCAAGGCCTATCTGGCCGCACTGGCCCCGCAAGCTGCGACCGCCTTGATGGCGCAGCTTGCCTATGAGCCGCTGACAGCGCAAACGGTAGGCAATGCCGAGGCGCTGCAGGTGCAGGTGGATGCGGTGCGCGCACAGGGCTGGTCCACCGACGCGCAGGAGAATGAGGAAGGTATCTACTGCTTTGGCGCGGCCGTGCTGGGCCCCGATGGCAGCCCGGTGGCAGCCATCAGCGTCAGCACCCTGCTGTTCCGCCAGAAGGCGGACGTGCAGGCGGCCTATATCCAGCCGCTGCTGCACGCGAGCCGCAGCATTGCGCAGCAACTCGCGCAAAACCCGAACCTCGTGCATGGCTGAGCAAGACGTTGGTTCGTGAGCGCAGCGAATTCGCAGGCCCTGCCGCTTACAGCATCGTCTGCGAATCGGTGATTTTCTTGACCGGCTTGGCGTGGCTGTGCGTCGGCTGGATCGAGTCCGCAGCGTTGCCATGGTCCCAGCGCGGGTCGTCGATGCTGTCAAAGGCCTGGCGCAGCTTGTCGCCCCAGGTGCTGCGCACCATGCGGAAGTAGGCGTTGTGCTCGTCAATGCAGGCAATGTTGTCGCACTGCAGCGCATCGGTGTCGTACACCACCAGATCGAGCGGCAGGCCGACCGACAGGTTGGATTTGAGGGTGCTGTCCATCGACACCAGCGCGCATTTGGCCGCTTCGTTCAAGGGCGTGCGGGGCGTGAGCACCCTGTCAAGCACGGGCTTGCCGTACTTGGCTTCGCCGATCTGGAAATAGGGCGTCTCGGCCGTGGCCTCGATGAAGTTGCCGGCCGAGTACATCTGAAAGAGGCGCGGGCTCTCGCCAGCGATCTGACCGCCAAACACGAGGCTGCAGTTGAAATCGACACCGGCACGCTCCAGCGCCTTGCCGTCGCGTTCATACACATGGCGCACGGCCGCGCCCAGCACGCGCGTGGCCTCGAACATGCTCTTGGCGTTCCAGATCGTGATCGGCGGGCCGCCGTTTTCGTCTTCCAGCTGCTGGGTCTGCAAGATCTCGCGCACGGATTGCGAGATCGACAGGTTGCCGGCTGACAGGAGCACCAGAAAGCGCTCGCCGCGTTTTTCGTACACCATCATCTTGCGGAAGGTGCTGATATGGTCCAGGCCCGCATTGGTACGGGAGTCGGAGAGGAACACCAATCCGGCGTTCAGTTTGATCGCTACACAGTAGGTCATGACTTGTCTGCGAGTCTTTTGAGGGAGTAGAGAAGATCGAGTGCGTCGCGCGGTGTCAGGGTGTCGGGCTGCAGTTCGCGCAGCTTTGCCTCCACCGCGCTGGGCGTGGGTACGTCGGTCGACGCAGGTTCTACAAAGAGGTCGACCTGCGTGTCGTTGGCGGCCTGGCGCGATTCCAGCGCCGCCAATGCATGGCGCGCGTGGGTGAGCACCGGCGCGGGCATGCCGGCCAGCTTGGCCACTTGCACCCCATAGCTGCGGCTGGCAGGGCCGGGCTGCAGCTCGTGCAGAAACACGATGTCGCTGCCCGCTTCGGTGGCTGCCACATGCATGTTGATGGCGTGTCTGGCCTTGGCAGGCAGCTCGGTCAGCTCGAAGTAGTGCGTGGCAAACAGCGTCAACGCGCGGGTTTTGTCGTGCAGGTGCGTGGCAATGCCGCTGGCCAGCGCCAGTCCATCGAAGGTGCTGGTGCCGCGGCCAATTTCGTCCATCAGCACCAGGCTGTTGGGTGTGGCGCTGTGCAGAATCTGCGCGGCCTCGGTCATCTCGAGCATAAAGGTCGATTGCGCATTGGCCAGGTCGTCGGCCGCGCCAATGCGGGTGTGGATGGCATCGATGGGCCCGAGCAGGCAGCGCGTGGCTGGCACGTAGCTGCCCATGCTGGCAAGCAGGGCGATCAGCGCCACCTGGCGCATATAGGTCGATTTACCGCCCATGTTGGGGCCGGTGATGATCTGCAGCCGCTGGTGGGTGGACAGGCGCGTGTTGTTGGCGATGAACGAGGCGTTGGAGGTTTCTGCCAGGCGGGCTTCCACCACCGGGTGGCGGCCGCCATCGATGTCGATGCAGGGCTCGGGCACGAACTGCGGGGCGCACCAGTTCAGCGTGAGCGAGCGTTCGGCGAGCGCACACAGTGCATCCAGCGACGCGATGGCTTGCGCCACCTTGCTGAGCTGGGCGACATGCGGCTGCAACTGGTCCAGCACCTGCTCGTACAGCCATTTTTCGCGCTGCAGCGCGCGCTCCTGCGCGGACAGGGCCTTGTCTTCGAAGGTCTTGAGTTCGGGCGTGATGAAGCGCTCGGCATTCTTCAGCGTCTGGCGGCGGCGGTAGTCGTCAGGCACCTTGCCAACATGGCTGCTGGTCACTTCAATATAGAAGCCATGCACCTTGTTGAACTGCACGCGCAGGTTGGTGATGCCGGTGCGCGCCTTCTCACGCGTTTCCAGGTCGAGCAGGAACTCGTCGCAATTGGTCTGGATGCCACGCAGCTCGTCCAGTTCGGCATCAAAGCCGTTGGCGATCACGCCGCCGTCGCGCACCAGCGCCGCAGGCTCGGGCGCGATGGATCGGATGAGCAGTTCCATTGCATCGCGTGGAGGCTGCAATGCATCAAAAATCTGGTTCAAAAGCGGTGCTGGCGCAGAACCATTGCGCGCCAGTTGCTCTGCTTTTTGTAGTGTCAGTCCCAGCGCCACCAATTCGCGCGGGCGCACCTGGCGCAACGCGATGCGGGCTGTAATGCGTTCGACATCGGAGACGCCCTTGAGCTCGGTACGCAGAATCTGCCAGGGCGCGGCTGAGGCAGCGCCGCTGTCGCCGCGCAGCACGCCAATGGCCTGCAGGCGTGCGCTGGCTTCGCTGCGGTCGCGGCTGGGCTCCAGCAGCCAGGCCTTGAGCAGGCGGCTGCCCATGCCGGTCTGGCAGGTATCGAGCAGCGAGAACAGGGTCGGGCTGTCTTCACCGCGCAGGGTTTTGACCAGCTCCAGATTGCGACGCGTGGTGGCGGGCAGGTTGATGAGGGCATCATCGCGCACCACGTGGATGCTGTGCACATGGGGCAGCGCGCGGCCCTGCGTGTGTTCGGCGTACTGCAGCAGCGCACCGGCTGCGGCGTGGGCCGCGTACAACTCTTGCGCATTCCAGGCCTGGAGGCTGGCAGCCCCCAACTGCTCCAGCAGCTTGCGTTCGCCGAGCTTTTCGTCAAACTGCCAATCGGGGCGCAGGGTGAGCGGGCAGGTCAGTGCGCCGCTGCTGCGCATCTGGTAAAGCTCTTGCTCAAAGCGCTGCGTGGCACCGGCGCTGTAGGCCACTTCGCTGGGCGCGATGCGTGCCATCCAGCCGGCCAGGTCTTCGTTGGTGCACTCGGCCATGAAGATCTTGCCCTGCGTGACACTGAGCCAGGCCAGGCCGCAGCGCGCGCGTGGCGCCTGGTGCACCACCAGCAACATGGCCTCGGCCTTGTCGCTCATCAATTCGCTATCGGTCACCGTGCCAGGGGTGACGACGCGCACCACCTTGCGCTCCACCGGGCCCTTGCTGGCACCAACTTCGCCCACCTGTTCGCAGATCGCCACGGATTCGCCCAGCTTGATCAGGCGGCCAAGGTAGTTCTCCAGCGCATGAAAGGGTACGCCCGCCATCGGGATCGGCTGGCCGGCCGACTGGCCGCGCTGCGTGAGCGTGATGTCGAGCAGTTGAGCGGCCTTTTCGGCATCGCCATAGAACAGCTCGTAGAAATCCCCCATGCGGTAGAACAGCAGGGTGTTGGGGTGGTCAGCCTTTGCAGCGTGGTACTGCTGCATCATTGGCGTGTGTGATGAAAAATCCCCCTTCTTGGCGGCGGTTTGATTTTTCTCGGTGTCTGAATCCATTGTCTGGAGCGGTGCGGGTAGGGTCTGCAAAATGCCGGGGCAACGCGCACGCGTCTGCGCTCTCCAGGCAGCGGCCACAGCCAGTCTGCCGCCGTGCCTGCCCTCGGCCAAACGCGCATCTTACCGTACCCGCAAGGCCGCACCATTCAGCGCTGCAAAGTGATGAATGTGAGTGTGCGCCCGCAAGATTCCGAATGGCAGCGGCCGCTTGCAGGGGGGCATTGCCTCTGGCGCGCGTGCGCAAATTGTTGTTTGGCAACTGCGCGGCCTATGGCAACCGCATGAAAAAAGCCCGCAGGCCAATGCAGGGCCTGTGGGCTTTTGTCGTTATGTTGTAGTCGGTGCGAAGGCTTATTCGGCCTTGCCGTCTTCCTGGGCCTGGCCTTCTTCGGTTTGCGGAGCGCTTTCTGCAGTGTCGTTTTCCAGCGACTGGCGTACAGCGGCCTTGTCGCCAGCGCCAGCGAACTTGCTGTATTTGGTCAGCACGGGCACCAGTTGGCCGTAGATGCGGGGGGAGCCCGCCAGGATTTCGCGTTGCTCCAGGAAGTCGGCTTCACCGGTGAAGTTGCCGACCAGGCCGCCGGCTTCGGTCACGAGCAGAGAGCCTGCCGCCACGTCCCAGATGCTGAGGCCGGCTTCAAAGAAGCCGTCGCTGAAACCGGCAGCCACGTAGGCCAGGTCCAGTGCTGCAGCGCCAGGGCGGCGTACGCCGCTGGTGCGTTGCATCACATCGCCCAGCATGGCCATGTACTGCTTGAGGTTGTCGCCAGGGCGGTAGGGGAAACCGGTGGAGATCAGGCTGTCACGCAGCATGGTGCGCTTGGAGACGCGGATGCGGCGCTCATTGAGGAAGGCGCCACGGCCACGCGTAGCGGTAAACAGGTCGTTGCGGGTTGGGTCGTACACCACGGCCTGCTCGATGCGGCCGTTCACCGCCAGCGCGATGCTTACGCAGTACACGGGAAAACCGTGGATGAAGTTGGTGGTGCCGTCCAGTGGATCGATGATCCAGATGTGGTCGGAATTGCGGTTGCCGTACTCGTTGCCCGATTCCTCGGCCAGGATGCCGTGGCCGGGGTAGGCGGTCAGCAGGGTTTCGATGATGGCTTGCTCGGCCTGCTGGTCCACCTCGGTCACAAAGTCGTTCACCTGTTTGGTCGACACCCGCACCGCTTCCACGTCAAGCGCGGCACGGTTGATGATGGCGCCTGCGGCGCGAGCGGCCTTGATGGCCATATTGAGCATGGGGTGCAGGGAGGAAGACGACATAAATTGTGTGGGCGTAGTAGGTGGCAGCAAAGACGCTGCGGGACGCTGGGGCAAGAGCAATCGGTGATCGGCGCCGACGATGCGGCAGCGACAATAGGGGGCAAATTGTACCCGTGCGCAAAAAATCGCGCTTGGGACGACCGAATTTGGATTCCGATTTCTATGAAAACCCGCTTTGTCCTGATCGAAACCAGCCACGCTGGCAATGTGGGCGCTGCTGCCCGCGCCATCAAAACCATGGGTTTTGACGACCTGGTGCTGGTGCGCCCTCGCTGGAGCAATGTGCTGCGCAAGGAAGAAACCATTCAGCGTGCCAGTGGTGCCCTGGATGTGCTGGCCAACTGCCGCATCGTGGAGACGGTGGAGGAGGCGCTGGAGGGCATGAGCCACCTGTGCGCCACTGCGATGACGCCGCGCGACTTTGGCCCGCCCGCCCGTACTCCACGTGCGCATTTTGAGATGCTATTGAAAGGAGAGCTGGTGGCGCAGCAGGATGGCGGAAAGCAGCCTGTCTTGCCTGCAGCGAATGCGGTAGGTGAGCCCTCAGCCGGGTTGAGCGGCGAGACCGGCATTGCCTTTCTGTTCGGCTGCGAGCGCTATGGCATGGCCAATGAGGATGTGTATCGCTGCCACGTGGCGCTGTCGATTCCGACCAACCCCGATTTCGGCTCGCTCAATCTGGCTTCGGCCGTGCAGGTGGTGGCCTATGACTGGCGCCAGGCCCTGGGCGGCTATGCCGTGCAGGATGCAGCCGTGCACGGCGAGCGTGCCGATGCGCAACAGGTGGCCGGCATGCTGGCGCACTGGCAGCAGGCTCTGGTCGAGGTTGGCTTTCTCGATCCCGATGCGCCCAAGAAGCTGATGCCGCGCCTCAACCAGATGTTCAACCGCGCGCAACTGACCCAGGAGGAAATCCACATACTGCGTGGTGTTGCCAAGGCCATGCTGCGCACGGCAGAGGCCGCAAGCCGCTAGACTGCGGGACTTCCCCTACAAAAACAGACTCCACGCTTCCATGTTTGACCGCCTGCGCTCCGATATTCAGTGCATCCTGGACCGCGATCCTGCGGCCCGCAGCCGCTGGGAGGTCATTACCTGTTATCCCGGCCTGCATGCCATCTGGCTGCAACGCCCCGCGCATTGGTGCTGGAACCATGGCCTCAAGTGGACGGGGCGCTTCATCTCGCATCTGGCGCGCTGGTTCACGGGGATCGAAATCCACCCTGGCGCGCAGATCGGTCGCAATGTCTTTATCGACCACGGCATGGGCGTCGTCATTGGCGAGACGGCCGTGGTGGGCGATGGCTGCACCATCTACCACGGCGTGACCCTGGGTGGCACTACGCTCTACAAGGGTGCCAAGCGCCACCCCACGCTGGGCAAGGATGTGGTGGTGGCTGCTGGCGCCAAGGTGCTGGGCGGCTTTGAGGTGGGCGACGGCGCCAAGATCGGCAGCAACGCCGTGGTCATCAAGCCGGTGCCTGCAGGGGCGACGGCTGTGGGCATTCCTGCCCGCATCATCCCGTCCAAGGAAGGCGCCAGCGCCGATGTGACCGAAGCCCCGACAGACCGGAAGTTTGCCGCCTACGGCGTGACGCAGGAAGACGACCCGCTCTCCAAGGCCATGCGCGGCATCATCGACAGCGCCGCCGGGCATGAGCAGCAGATCACCATGCTCTGGGCAGCCATCGAGAAGCTGTCGGTGCAAAGCAAGGTGGGCGACTGTGTGCCGTGCGACGCCCAGCGCGAGGCCGAGTTCGAGGCCAAGAAGCTGAGCGACCTGGTGGGCAAGTAAGGGGCGCTGCCGTCCCATTTCAGGCCAGGCATTGCTTGCCGGGGGAGGCGTGCCTTAACCTGGCTTGCGCACCACTGCATCGTCCGGCAGGAGTTCCTGGCCGCTCTCCAGGTGCGGCGCCATGCGCTGAATGGGCGCGCCCGTGCTTTTTTCCACCAGAACGGAATGCGCCTCGCCGGGCGCGAACAGCTCGCTCTCCCCCCATTGCCTGAGCGCCACCACCACCGCAAAGAGGCGCTTGCCTTTGTCCGTCAGCACGTATTCCTGGTAGGCGCTGCCGTCTGACGCGGGCTGCGTCTGCAGGATGCCGGCATTCACCAGCTTGCGCAGCCGGTCGGACAGGATATTGCGCGCAACGCCCAGGCTGCGCTGAAAGTCTCCGAAGCGCTGCGCGCCATCAAAAGCATCGCGCACGATGAGCAGCGACCAGCGGTCGCCCACGGCATCCAGTGCGCGCGCAACCGGGCAGGTTTCTTGGTTTGGGAGGGCAGTGGTGGGCATGGGCGCTTCGATGGGTTGCAATGCTTCGGGCTTTGTAGTTGCATTTTAAAACTACTCTGCATAGAATGCATCTGGTTTTGTTTTGAAACTAGATTTTTGAAAGAGTGGTGCAAGATGAAAGTTCAGCCTTGCCAGCCTCACCAGTTTTCCGCGGGGCAAGTGCCGCAGACATGCGATCAACCTATGGGCATGCCTGCTGCCCTGGTGCTGCTTTTTGCGGTGGCCAGCGGCATGAGCGTTGCCAACGTCTATTACGCGCAGCCCTTGCTGGATGCGCTGGCGGAGGAGTTCCACATCAGCTACGCCGCTGTGGGCGGCGTGGTCACCGCGACGCAGCTGGGCTGTGCGCTGGCTTTGCTGTTGCTGGTACCGTTGGGTGACCGGCTTGATCGGCGTCAACTGATGGCCTGGCAGCTGGCAGGCCTGGTGATGGCCCTGCTGGTGGTAGGCGCTGCGCAGACTTCGGCAATGTTGATGGCTGGCATGCTGGCCGTCGGCTTGCTCGGCACCGCCATGACGCAGGGCCTGATCGCCTATGCCGCCAGCGCGGCCCAGCCCCACGAGCAGGGCCGCGTGGTGGGCAGCGCGCAGGGCGGGGTCTTTATCGGCTTGCTGCTGGCGCGCGTCTTTGCCGGGGCGGTGGGCGATGCAGCGGGCTGGCGCGGGGTCTATTTCAGTTCCGCAGCCATGATGGTGGTCATTGGCCTGCCACTGTGGTGGCGCCTGCCTTCCTTGCCCCTCAAGCCCAATCCGCTCGGCTATCTGCCATTGATCGCATCCATGGGCGGTCTGCTGCGCCGCGACCGGGTCTTGCAGGTGCGGGGCATGCTCGCGATGTTGATGTTTGCCGCTTTCAGCATCTTCTGGAGCAGCCTGGTTCTGCCACTGCGGGCGGCGCCCTTTGGCTATTCGCACACGATCATCGGTATGTTCGGGCTGGCCGGAGTAGCGGGGGCCCTCGCTGCCGCGCGGGCAGGGCGCTGGGCAGACCAGGGTTTTGCGCAGCGCAGTTCCGCAGCCGCGCTGGTGGTGCTGCTGTTGGCGTGGCTGCCGTTGGGGGCTCTGGGCTGGGCGCCTGGCTCCGCTTGGGCACTGTGGGCGCTGGTGCTGGGCATTGTGCTGCTGGACCTGGGTGGACAGGCCTTGCATGTCACCAACCAGAGCCTGATCTTCCGCCGCCAGTCTGGCGCGCACAGCCGCCTGGTGGCCGCGTACATGCTGTTCTATGCCGTAGGCAGTGGCCTGGGCGCCATCAGCGCCACTGCCATTTACGCGCATGCTGGCTGGCGCGGTGTGTGCATGCTGGGCGCTGCAGTCAGCGCCGCAGCGCTCATGTTCTGGTGGCTGACGCGGCGGTATATGGAGGTGGAGGCGGTCGGCTGATGCCTGCTGGTTCTCTGGCCAGGGGGCTGCAAGCAGTCAGTGCTATATTTTTTGAATACCGCGCGCTTGCTGCATAAGCGCCATGAGGCATTTTTTCTAAGAGCCGCTAACACAACCCTTGATACGTCGTTGCTTCGTCGGGGGCGCCCAGCCTTGTCGTACGTCTGTACTGCCTGCGGCTTCGCCTAACGCGGCCCGGCGCCTCGTCTCAACCGCAAATCTACGATTTGCTGGGTTGTGTTAGCGGCTCTAAATCCTGCCGAATGAAGCGAGCTGCTGCCGTGCGGCTGCCAGCCATTGCTCCTGCGCATCGGGGGTGTCGCAGGCAATGGTGTGGCGCTGCGGCATGCTGCGCAGCCAGGTGATTTGCCGCTTGGCCAGCTGGCGGGTGGCGGCGATACCGCGCTCGCGCATGTCCGCCCACAATGCGGGCGGCACATCAGCCTGGGTGGCCACGCTGATGCCCTGCGCAGCGCAGGAGTCGAGCATTTCCCACATCTGGCGGTAGCCTACGCAGCGCATCGATGGCAGATTCAGGTGCAGATCGCCGCGCGCGCGCAACTGCAGCATTTCGGCCAGAAAGTTCTGTGCCAGCATCTGGTCGTAGCGCAGGGCAATGCGTTCGTGCAGCCAGGCGCGCTCGGCGGGCTCCAGGCTGAAGAGCTGAAAGCCAGGAGCCAGTTGCAGCAGTGGCGAAGGGCGTTTTTCCTGCGCATGGAAATAGGAGAGCGGTTTGCCCGTGATGCGCCACACTTCCAGCGCGCGCTGCACCCGCTGGCTGTCGCCGGGGGCCAGGCGCTGCGCGGTCGCGGGGTCTACCTGGGCGAGCAGTGCATGCATGTGCGGCCAGCCGTGCGCGGCGGCTTCGGCATCCAGTGCGGCGCGCACGGCGGCGTCGGCTGCAGGCATGTCGTCGATGCCGTCCATCAGCGCCTTGAAGTACAGCATGGTGCCGCCCACCAGCAGGCTCACGGCGCCGCGCTGGTGAATCTGCGCAATCAGCGCCAGCGCATCGCGCACAAACTCGGCAGCGCTGTAGGAATCCAGCGGGTCGCGGATGTCGAGCAGGTGGTGCGGGATACCGGCCTGTTCCTCGGCGCTGGGCTTGGCCGAGCCAATGTCCATGCCCCGGTAGATGAGGGCGGAATCGACGCTGATGATCTCGACCGGCCGCACGCCAGCCAGTTGCTGCGCCAGCGCAATGGCGGCACCGGTCTTGCCAGAAGCGGTAGGGCCAGCCAGGCCCAGGCACAGAGGGGAGTCAGCAGCGATTGGCACGGTGGATCGGCAAGAAAAAGATTGCCGACGCACTGGGTGCGAGCGCAGGCAGCTATCAATTCGTGAGTAAGGCGGAACCGCCAGTGTAGAGCCAAAATGGAGCCCAAAGCGATACTGCCTTAGGGCCTGCGGTGTTGAACAGCAAAATGCCCCCGGCGCTGGAGGGCGCCGGGGGCATTGAGCAAGTGGCTGCCTTCGGGCGATGCGCCCTGGGCAGTGAGCTGTGGTTTACAGCACGCCTTGCGCCAGCATGGCGTCGGCCACCTTCACAAAGCCGGCAATGTTGGCGCCGTCGATGTAGCTGACGGTGCCGTCTTCGCGCTTGCCGTACTTCACGCACGCCGCGTGGATGCCTTCCATGATCTGGAACAGGCGTGCGTCCACTTCCGAGGCGGGCCAGCCCAGGCGCAGGGCGTTCTGGCTCATTTCCAGGCCCGAGGTGGCAACACCGCCAGCGTTGGATGCCTTGCCGGGAGCGTACAGCACGCCCGCTTTCTCGAAAGCCTTGGCAGCTTCGATCGTGCAAGGCATGTTGGCGCCTTCGGCTACGCACAGCACGCCGTTCTTGATCAACTCCTGCGCGTCGGCCAGGTGCAGCTCGTTCTGCGTCGCGCAGGGCAGGGCCACATCAGCCTTGATGAACCAGGGCGTCTTGCCTTCAAAGTACTGCACACCGGCAACCTGCTTGGCGTAGTCGGCCACGCGGCCATAGTGCTTGTTCTTGACTTCCATCAACTTGATCAGCTTGTCGCCGTCAAAGCCTGCGGGGTCGTAAATGGTGCCGCTGGAGTCGGATGCCGACACCACCTTGGCGCCCAGTGCCATGGCCTTGTCGATGGCGAACTGCGCCACATTGCCCGAGCCCGAGACGGAGACGGTCAGGCCTTCGAAGCCCTTGCCCTGGGTCTTGAGCATTTCCTGCGCAAAGTAGACCGTGCCAAAGCCGGTGGCTTCGGGGCGGATGAGCGAGCCGCCAAACGACAGGCCCTTGCCGGTGAAGACGCAGTCGGCACGGTTGGCCAGCTTCTTGTACATGCCTGCCATGAAGCCCACTTCGCGGCCACCCACACCGATGTCGCCTGCAGGCACGTCGGTGTCGGCGCCCACGTGGCGGAAGAGCTCCGACACGAAGGACTGGCAGAAGCGCATCACTTCGGCTTCGCTCTTGCCCTTGGGGTCGAAATCGGAGCCGCCCTTGCCGCCGCCCATGGGCAGGGTGGTCAGCGCGTTCTTGAAGGTCTGTTCAAACGCCAGGAACTTGAGCACCGACAGGTTGACCGAGGGGTGAAAGCGCAGGCCACCCTTGTAGGGGCCGATGGCCATGCTGTGCTGGATGCGGTAGCCGCGGTTGACCTGCACCTTGCCGTGGTCGTCCACCCAGCTCACGCGAAAGCTCACCACGCGCTCGGGCTCGACCAGGCGCTCCAGCAGGCTGTGTTCGGCGTACCGTGGGTTTTTCTGGATGAAGGGCCACAGGCTCTCCATCACTTCGGTGACGGCCTGCAGGAACTCGGGCTGGCCGGGGTTGCGCTGTTCGACGTAGGCGAGAAATTGCTCCAGGGACTGGTGTTGCATGGACAGATCTTTCAAGGGCTAAGGCCGGAGTGCACCGTTTTCGTACGGTTGCCGGAGGTATGCACAGCGATGGTGCGTCATCGCACTAAAACGGACATTATGCCGAATCTGCATGCACTGATGCATAAAGTAAAAAGTGTCCTGCGCAATGCGTATGGAAACCGGGGCGCCAAATGAAGGCATCACTACGCTTTGCGGGGTTTGGTGGGGCGGTGCTTGCCGCTGCTCAATGGCTGGAAATGCCCTGAAACAGTGCATTCCGGGTGATCAGGGCTTGGATGGGTGGGGCATGGAGCTGGCTGGCGCGAACCCAGAGCAGGTGCTGTCGCCGATGTGCCGCAGGTCGTCAGAAAGGCGGATGCTGCGCTGCACAAGTCTGATATCCGGCCAGGGTCTTTCACAAGACATGATATTGCCTAGGCAATGAATGATTGCATAATCATTGCGTTGTAAATAATTTCATATGAAAGAGGTTTGCGCATGTCCGATCCTCGCGTGCAAGACCACGGCCCGGATGACAGCGATGGCGATTCGCTGGAGGCGGGCTGTCCGTCGATCGAGCCGATCAAGGCCGCCAATTTCCCCTGCTGGTTGATGCGCATCATCTCTACGGTGGTGCGCGCCGAAGTGGATCGCCGCATGGAGCCGCTGGGTTTGACCCAGGCGCAGTGGATTCCCGTTCTGCGTCTGGCGAGCGGCGAGGCGCAGACTGCAGCTGATCTGGCGCGCAGCACCATGCAGACACCGGGAGCCATGACGCGCCTGGTGGACCGCCTGGTGGAAAAAGGCATCATCGAACGCGAACGCAGCACCGACGACCGCCGCGTGGTGCGCCTGCGGCTCACCGAAGAAGGCATGCGTGCTGCGGTGCAGGTGCCTGACATCGTCAAGAGCGTCAATCACGCGGCGCTCAGCCCGCTGGCACCTGATGAGCTGGCCCAGTTCCAGAGCTATCTGCGCCGCATCTATGAAGCCATGCCCCAGACCTTGAACAGCGAGATGTGCCTGCCCGACGCCAACGGCCCATGCCACGCCGCAGCAGACACCACCACCGATACCCCCAGCACGCCCGGCAAGGAGAGGGCCTTATGAATCGCAGTTTTCCTCTTTATGCACGAAATCGCCAACTAGCGCTTTCTGCCATTGCGCTTGCAGCTACTACTTTCATAGCTGGATGCGCCGATATGGGTGGCATCCACACCGAAGCCTCCGCGCGCTCTCCGCAGTCGCTGGGCTTGGTGGTGGAGCCGTCTGCTGCCGACCAGGCCGCAGCCGTGGCGCCGGTCGATGCACAGTGGTGGACGGCCTTGGGCGATTCGCACCTGAACCAGTTGGTGGAGACGGCGCTGGCAGACGGGCCGAGCCTCAAGGTTGCCGAGGCCCGCATTCGCAAGGCCTGGGCCATGGCCCAGGTGAGCGACGCAGCCGACGGCCCGCAGGTGAACGGCCAGGCCACGGCCAACCGCAACCATGCACCGGCCAACGGCCTGATTCCGCCGCCAATTGCCGGCCACAACTACAGCACTGCAGAGGCGCGGATCAACGGAAGCTGGTCGCTCGACCTGTTTGGCAAGCACCGCGCGGCGCTGGACGCTGCGGTGGGCTCTGCCCGCGCAGCGCAGGCCGATCGGGATGCCGCCCGCGTGCTTCTGGCCAGCAACGTGGTGCAGGCCTATGTGCAACTGTCGCGCTGGCAGGCGCAGGAAACGGTGGCCGAACGGGCCATTGCCCAGCGTGAACATACCCTCAAGCTGGTACGCGACCGCTACAGCGCAGGCCTCGATACCACCCTGGAAGTGCGCCAGAGTGAAAGCGGCGTGCCCGAGGCGCGCGTGCAGCTGGAACAGGTGCGCGAGCAAAAGCACCTGGCGCAGAACGCACTGGCGGCGCTGGTGGGCCAGCCCGGAAACGGACAGAACCTGCAGGCGGCCCCGATTGCCAGCCTGAAACTGCCGCAGTTTCCGCAGCAGCTGTCTGCCAGCCTGCTGGGCCGCCGCGCCGACGTTGTGGCTGCGCGCTGGCGCGTGGAAGCCGCAGACAGGAGCATTGCCGAGGCCAAGGCGGAGTTCTATCCGGACATCAACCTGACGGCCTTCATCGGCCTGTCGAGCATCGGCTTCAACAATTTTGCCAAGACCAATGCACGTGAATGGGGCGTGGGCCCGGCGCTGAGCCTGCCGATCTTTGACTCAGGCCTGCTGCGTGCCAACCTGCGCGGCAAGTCGGCCGATTACGACGTGGCGGTGGAGGGCTATAACCAGGCCGTCATCAATGCCGTGCACGATGTGGCCGACCAGATTGCCTCCGCGAAGTCGGCCTATGCCCAGTTGCCCGAGCAGCGCAAGGCAGCCGACGCGGCGCAAAGCGCGCTCGACATCGCCAACCAGCGCTACGCCGCAGGGCTGGGTACCTATCTGAACGTGCTGTCGGCCGAAACGAATGTGCTGGCCCAGCGCCGCCAGTCGGTCGATATCGAGGCACGCATCCTGCAGACCAACGCTGCGCTGGCCCAGGCGCTGGGCGGTGGCTACAGCGATCCGGAGCCGTCAGCAGCCGCCATCGACACCGCAGCCAGCCAGAAGAAAGCCAGCTGATCCCGTCCGGATAACAGCGATATCGATACCGCGTACCGCACCCATAAGCAATACCGGGGTGAGCCCCCGGTCCAAAACCGCAACGCAACACCATGTCAAACACCAACGCTCCCGCTTCCCAGACCGCCGCACCACAGGCCGAACCGGTCACCGCATCTTCCAGCCCTCGCAAGAAATGGCTGTTCCGCCTGACCGGCCTCGTCGTCGTGCTGGGCGCCGCCTACGGCATCTACGACTGGATGGTGAACAGCCATTTCGAGGAAACCGACAACGCCTACGTACAGGGCAATATCGTGCAGATCGCGCCGCAGACGGCAGGCACGGTGCAGTCCATCATGGCCGACGATACCGACTATGTGAAGGAAGGCCAGATCATGGTGCGCCTGGACCCGGCAGACGCCAAGGTGGCGTTTGAGCAGGCCAAGGCCAACCTCGCCCAGGCCGTGCGCCAGGTGCGCACGCTGTATGTGAACAACGGCTCGTACACCGCCCAGATCGCGCAGCGCCAGGCCGAAGTCTCCAAGGCCAGGAACGATCTGGCCCGCGCCCAGAACGACCTCAAGCGCCGCCAGGCGCTGACCGGCAACGGCGCCGTGTCCAAGGAAGAGCTGAGCCATGCGCAAAGCCAGGTGGATGCGGCGCAGGCCGCCGTTACCGCAGCGCAGGCTGCCGTGAGCACTGCGCGCGAGCAGTTGGCCAGCAACCAGTCGCTGACTGAAGGCATCAGCGTGAACGAGCACCCCAATGTGCAGGCAGCGGCTGCCAAGGTGCGCGAGGCCTACCTGGCCATGCAGCGGGTGGAGCTGGTCTCGCCCGTCTCGGGCGTGGTCGGCAAGCGCTCGGTACAGGTGGGCCAGCGCGTGGCGCCCGGCACGCCGCTGATGACCGTGGTGCCGATGAACCAGCTGTGGGTGGAAGCCAACTTCAAGGAAAACCAGCTGCGCAACCTGCGCCTGGGCCAGCCCGTCAAGATGACGGCCGACCTGTATGGCAAGAAGATCGAATACACCGGCACGGTGGAAGGCCTGGGCGTGGGCACCGGCTCGGCCTTCTCGCTGCTGCCTGCGCAGAACGCCACAGGCAACTGGATCAAGGTGGTGCAGCGCGTGCCGGTGCGCATTGCGCTCGATCCCAAGCAGCTGGAAGCGCATCCGCTGCGCGTAGGTTTGTCGATGCTGGTGGACGTCGATATCCAGAACCAGGATGGCAAGCTGCTGGCCGAAGTGCCGCGCAAGGAGCCGCTGGTGCAGACCAATGTGTATGACGTGCAGGACAAGGGCGCTGACGCGGTGATTGCAGAAGTCATCACCAACAACGCCGGCAAGCACCTGTAAGCGCGCCATTGATTGACTAGGGGCGGCCCGCAGGGCAGCCCGAGGATGCGTTATGGCAACTTCCAATCCCACATTGCCGCACCCGCCGCTCGAAGGCTCGGCGCGGCTCATTGGCACCCTGGCACTGTCGGCTGCAGTGTTCATGAATGTGCTCGACACCTCGATTGCGAATGTGTCGCTGCCTGCAATTGCGGGCGACCTGGGCGTCAGCGCCAACCAGGGCACCTGGGTGATCACCAGCTTTGCCGTGGCCAATGCGATCTCGGTGCCGCTCACTGGCTGGCTGTCGATGCGCTTTGGCCAGGTGCGGCTGTTCATGCTCAGCGTGGTGCTGTTCGTGATCTCGTCGTGGCTGTGCGGCCTGGCGCCCAACATGAGTTCGCTGATCGCCTTTCGCGTGCTGCAGGGCTTTGTGGCAGGGCCCATGATTCCGCTGTCGCAGTCGCTCCTGCTGGCCAGCTACCCGCGTGCCATGGCGGGCACGGCCATGGCCTTCTGGTCGATGACCACCCTCATCGCGCCGGTGATGGGGCCGCTGCTGGGCGGCTGGATCACCGACAACATGAGCTGGCCATGGATCTTCTACATCAACGTGCCCGTCGGCATTCTGGCGGTATTCGCCACCTGGCTCATCTTCCGCCACCGAGATACGCCGCGCAAGGCGCTGCCCATCGACGCCATTGGCCTGGGGCTTCTGGTGGTGTGGATCTCGGCCATGCAGATCATGCTCGACATCGGCAAGGAGCACGACTGGTTTCAGTCGCCGATGGTGGTGGCCTGCGCGGTGACTGCCGTGGTGGGGTTTGCCTATTTCCTGATCTGGGAGCTGGGCGACAAGCATCCGGTGGTTGATCTGCGCCTGTTCAAGAACCGCAACTTCTGGGCGGGCACGCTGGCCATCTCGGTCGGCTACGGCCTGTTCTTTGGCAATGTGGTGCTGCTGCCGCTGTGGCTGCAGCAGTTCATGGGCTATACCGCAACTGACGCGGGCATGGTGATGGCGCCGGTGGGCTTGTTGGCGATGGTGCTGTCGCCCGTGGTGGGCAAGACGATCCACAAGGTCGATCCGCGCCGCTATGCGACCGCGTCGTTCCTGGTGTTCGGCATCGTGATGTGGATGCGTGCGCGCTTCAATACCCAGGTCGACTTGACCACCATCATGATTCCTACCATCGTGCAGGGTATTGCCATGGCGGGCTTCTTCATTCCCTTGATGACGATCACGCTCAGCGAAATTCCGCCCGAGAAGATGCCCAGCGCGTCGGGACTGTCGAACTTCGTGCGTATCACTTGCGGTGCGGTCGGCACCTCGATTTCAACCACGCTGTGGGAGCGCCGCGCCAGCCTGCACCATGCGCAGCTGGTGGAGCACATCACGCTGGGCGATGGCCCGACGGCGCAGGTGGTGCAGGGTCTGCAGGCTACAGGGCTGAGCCTGCAGCAAGCGCTGGCGCAGGTGGACCGCATGGTCAACCAGCAGGCTTTCATGCTGGCGGCCAACGATATCTTCTGGGCGTCGTCGGTGCTGTTCCTGCTGCTGATACCGCTTGTATGGCTGGCCAAGGGCCCCAAAGGCCACGGCGGCGGTGGCGCAGATGCTGCAGCGGCTGCGCACTGATGCGGTAATGCCGACGGCAATGGTGCTGACCGGATCGGCACCAGGGCTGCAATAAGCAACGAAGAGCGCCGACGGCGCTCTTCGTTTTTTGGGGCTTGTGCGGAAAGAAAGGCGCTTGCGGTCAGCGCAGGGCCTTGAGCAAGCTCAAGGCATTCCAGATCAACGTCCCCGCAAGAACAAGCCGTCCAGCTCCTTCATCGTCAATTGCCGCCATGTGGGCCGCCCGTGGTTGCACTGGTCGGAGCGTTCGGTGCGCTCCATGTCGCGCAGCAGGGCGTTCATCTCGTCGATGGTGAGCTGCCGGTTGGCACGCACAGCACCGTGGCAGGCCATGGTGCCCAGGATTTCGTTGCGCGCCCGCTGCACCACGGTGCTGGCGTCGTGCTGGGCCAGTTCTGCCAGCACGCTGCGGGCCAATTCGACCGGGTTGCCTTGCGCCAATGTGGTGGGCGTTGCGCGCACGGCCAGCGTCTTGGGTGAAAAGGGGACGATCTCCATGCCCAGCTGTGCCAGTGTTTCGGCGTTTTCCTCGGCGGTTGCCACTTCTTCGGGGGTGGCCGAGAAGGTGGCGGGGATCAAAAGCGGCTGGCTGGAGATGGCACTGCTGGCATCACCGTCATCCAGCTGGCTTTTGAGCCGCTCGTACACGATGCGCTCGTGCGCGGCGTGCATGTCGACGATTACCATGCCCTGGGCGTTCTCCGCCAGGATGTAGACGCCATGGATCTGCGCCACCGCGCGGCCCAGCGGCCAGGGGTTTTCGGCAGATTCCGGCGGCAGCGTGGGGACCAGTTGCGGGCTGGCGGGCTGTACGGCCCATGCGGTCGATGCCTCCTGTGCGCGCCACGCGGGCGGGGTACCAGTCTGGGGCGGCATTGTGGACGATGGAGACTGTAAACCTGCAGGTGCCCGGTCTGCCTGGCCCCACAGCACGGCGGCCTGTTGCAGTGCCTGGGCGCCATCGATGCGAGGGGTTGCTTCAAAATATATAGCAGTCTGCGCTTGAGGGGAAAGCGCTGAAGGGCGCTGGGGCTCCAAACCACCGGCGTCAGCAGCGGCTGCTGCCGCAGGTGTGGGCTGCGCATCTGCAAGGTGGTGCGCACGTGGTGCGGCAAGGGCGTTTTCCACGCCATGCAGCACCGCCTGGTGCACTTCACGGCTGTCGCGAAAACGCACCTCTATCTTGGTGGGGTGCACGTTCACATCCACGCGCATCGGGTCGATGCTGACGTAGAGCGCATACACCGGCTGGCGGTTGCCGTGCAGCACGTCTTCATACGCGGCACGCGCAGCGTGCGTGAGCACCTTGTCGCGGACGAAGCGGCCGTTCACGTAGCAGAACTGCTGGTCGGCGCGGGAGCGGGCTGCATTGGGAACGCCTGCCCGGCCACGCACCAGCACATGGCCGGCGCGGTAGTGCACCACCACCGATTGCTCCAGAAAGTCATGGCCCAATACATCGGCCAGCCGCTTGTCCAGCGCCTGCTGCACCAGTTGCTCACGGGTATCGGCATCGGGCGCGGCATCGAGGTCGGCAGCGCCCAGCGTGGCGCGCCATTGCTCCACCAGCTTGCCTTCGTGCCAGATGGCAAAACCGACCGATGGGCGGGTGAGCGCATGGCGGCGCACGGCCTCGATGCAATGGGCCAGCTCGGTGGCATCGGTCTTGAGGAACTTGCGGCGCGCTGGGGTGCTGAAGAACAGTTCCTTGACTTCCATCGTGGTGCCGGGATTGCGGGCAGCCGGGCGCAGTTCGCCGCTGCGGGCATCGAGCATGTAGGCCGTGTCCTGGTCTTGCGGGCGCGAGAGCACCGCCATCTCCGACACCGAGGCGATGGCGGCGAGCGCCTCGCCCCGAAAACCCATGGTGGCCACCGATTCCAGATCGTGCAGGTTGCGGATCTTGCTGGTGGCGTGGCGGCGCAGTGCAATCGGCAGTTCTTCGCGGGGAATGCCGCAGCCGTCGTCTTCCACCGTGATCAGGCGCACGCCGCCCGCCAGCAGGCGCACCGTGATGCTGGTGGCGCCCGCATCGAGCGCGTTGTCCACCAGCTCACGCACGACGGAGGCCGGGCGTTCCACCACTTCCCCTGCGGCAATCTGGCTGACCAGCTCGTCTGGCAGGTCCTGGATCTGGCGGCGCGGCTGTACCGTGGTGCCGGTCAATGTGGGCGCATCCTGGCTTTCCAGCGTCTGTTCGTTCGTTTCTGCAGTCATAAAGGGATTTTAAGAAGCTGGCGCCACCATTCGCGGTAAAGTGCGCGCTGTGCTATCCAAGTCATAGCGCTGGCAACTGTTGCCTTATCTGATCGCTCTGAAGGACGTGTTTTGGAAATCGTGATGCATCTGGTCGACTTCATTTTGCATGTCGACAAGTACCTGGAAGCTTTTGTAACCACCTACGGCATGTGGGTGTATGCACTGCTGTTTTTGATCGTGTTCGTCGAGACCGGCGTGGTGGTGATGCCGTTTCTGCCGGGCGATTCGCTGCTCTTCATTGTGGGGGCCATGTGCGGTGCGGGGCTCATGAGCTATCCGTTGGCCACGGCGATCCTGTTTGCGGCGGCTTTTCTGGGCGACCAGTGCAATTACCAGATTGGCCACCACCTAGGGCCCAAGGTGTTTCAGTGGGAAAACTCGCGCTGGTTCAACCGCAAGGCCTTTGACAAGGCACATGCGTTCTATGAACGCTATGGCGGCATCACCGTGATTCTGGCGCGCTTCATGCCCTTCATCCGCACCTTTGCGCCGTTTGTCGCCGGGGTGGCGCGCATGAACCGCGCCAAGTTTGTTGCCTACAACCTGCTGGGCGCCGTCATCTGGGTCTTTGGCATCTGCACGGCGGGTTACTTCTTCGGCAACATGCCCTGGGTCAAGGCCAACCTGGAAAAAATCATCTGGGGCCTGATTCTGATTCCTGGCCTGCTGGCCATCTTTGGTGCCTGGCGCGCCGGCAAGAACGAGCAAACCGCTTGAAGCGCTGCCTTCGGGCTGCATGAACAGCAGAGCACGCAGCGCACGCCAGCCTTGGGTTGCAGCGATGAATATGCTGAGAATCGAATGCTAGAAGGCGCTAAACGCTCTTGTTTTAATAGCGAAAACGTGAAATGCAAAAAGGAGCCAAATGGCTCCTTTTTCGTGGTAAGGCCGACGGCCTTTATGCCTTGTCAGACCGTCCGGTTGCGCGCGAGCGGTGGATTCTTGGCAAAGTAGGCCTGAATGCCTCGCATCATCGCATCGGCCAGTTGGTTCTGGTAGGCGGTGGTGCGCAGCTTGGCTTCTTCCTCGGGGTTGGAGATGAAGGCTGTCTCGACCAGCACGCTGGGGATATCGGGCGCCTTGAGCACGGCAAAACCGGCTTGTTCCACACGCGGCTTGTGCAGGCGGGCAAAACCGCCCAATTGCTGCAGCACGTGAGAGCCAAGCTTGAGGCTGTCGTTGATCTGCGCGGTGGTGCTCATGTCGAGCAGGGCGCGCTGCACATGGGCATCCGCATCGCCCACACCTGCCACGTTCAGGCCTCCGATCAGGTCAGACTGGTTTTCCTTGTTGGCCAGCCAGCGCGCGGCTGAACTGGTGGCGCCGCGCTCGCTGAGCGCAAACACGCTGGCGCCGTTGGCCGAGGGCTTGGTGAACGCATCGGCGTGGATGCTGATGAACAGATCGGCCTGCACACGGCGAGCCTTTTCGACGCGGGTGCCCAGCGGCACGAAAAAATCGGCGTCGCGCGTCATGAAGGCGCGCATGGGATTGCCGCCGACGCTGGAGTTGTTGATGCGCTCGCGCAGCATGTGGCCGATCTTGAGCACGATGTCTTTTTCGCGCGTGCCGCTCGGGCCGGTGGCGCCCGGGTCTTCACCGCCGTGGCCGGGATCGAGCGCCACGATGATGAGCCGGTCGGTGCGCGAAGCAGGCCGATTGCGGGCCGGGGCCGGAGTGGGCGCGGGCGCAGGGCTGGGCACAGGCGCGGGTCTGGGGGGCGGCGGTGCCACGGGGGCCGGAGGAGGCGCCACGGCCACCACGGTGGGGGGAGGCGTCGGCGTGGCAGGCCGGTTGCCGCTCTTGGCGATCAGCTCGCCCAGCGGGTCCACCTCCGGGGCTGCCGCCACGGTGGCAGGCGGTGGAGTCTGCACGATGGTTCCGGTCACTGCGGGCATCGGCGGATCGCCCGCCATCGCGGCTGCTACCGATGGCGCCACGGTGGATGGCTGGGGAGGCATGGGCGCGGGCGCGGCCGCCACGGCGGTGCTGCGCCCTTCCAGCAGGCGCTCTGCAATCAGGCTCTCGAGCGGGTCGGCAGGCTTTGCCGGATACAGGTCAAGCACCAGGCGATGCTGGTAAGGCGCAAATGGCTTGAGCGTGAACACCTGCGGCGAGGCATCGTGCTTGAGGTCGATCACCAGGCGGACCACCTGGGGCGAGTTCTGCCCGACGCGGATGCCTGCGATGTTCGGGTCGTCGGAGCGCACCTTGGCAACCAGTTCTCGCAGCGCAGGGTTCAGGTCGATGCCTTCGATGTCGACCGCCAGGCGCGGCGGTGTGGGCACGAAGCGCTGCTCCGTCTTGAGCGGCACATCAGACTCGATGGTGACGCGGGTGTAATCCTTGGCGGGCCAGACGCGCACGGCCACGATGCTGGCGCCAAATGCGAGCTGGCCGCTGCCCAGCAGCATGACCAGACTGCCGCCACCGCGCAGAAGATTGCGGCGGGAGAGGCCGAGCCGCGCTAGGCCGGGCCGCGCCAGGCCGGACTGCATTGTTCCGCGCGATACGGCGGCGTCATAGGCAGCATTGCCTCCCACATCATGGTGGAGAGGACTGGCGGACAGGGATGGAGTCGGGACAAATTTTGGGGTGTCGCTCACGCTGAAAACCCTTGGAGAATGGATGCGCCAGTGGCGGTGTTCGCTTGCAGCGTCACACGCCTTTCTGATTCATCAATCGCTTCAATACTGATAGCTACATCTGCAATAGGCGTTACCGCTGCAGCCTTTTCCGGCCATTCTGCCACTTTCAGGCCAGGGCTTGCAAAAATATCCCGAAAGCCCGCATCTTCCCACTCGCGGGGATCGTCGAACCGGTAGAAGTCGAAGTGCGAGATGGGAAAGCCTGCGCCTTCGTGCGGCTCCACCACGGCATAGGTCGGGCTTTTGATGCGGCCCTGCACCCCCAGCGCGCGCAGCAGGTGGCGCACCAGCGTGGTCTTGCCCGCGCCCAGGTCGCCGTGGAGGGTGATATAGGCGTTGGCAAGGGCTGGCTGCGCAGCCAGCGTCTGTGCAAAGGCGGCGGTATCGGATTCGTCACGCCAGACACATGCATGGCTGGGAAAGCGGGGGCTGGCGGTGGTGTCGGTGCTCATGCTGGCGATCCAATGATTTGAAATTTTTTACAATGATGACCCATGGAAACCAGGACTTGCGCAAAAAAGGATGCACAACAGGCATCTTCCTCCGTGAAATGTCTTGCTTGATTCGAATTTGCGTCCATCGGGGAAATGTGGAAAGTCATGGAACAGGCCAATCAACAGCTGCTTGAGCAGATCGACGGATGGGCGCGCGAGCTGGGATTCTCCCAAATCGGCGTGGCCGGCGTGGATTTGTCGGCTGCTGAACCCGGATTGATGCAGTGGTTGCAAAAAGGTTTCCATGGCGAGATGGCCTACATGGCCGCGCACGGGTTGAAGCGCGCGCGCCCGGCTGAATTGGTGCCAGGAACCGTCAGCGTCATCACCGCGCGCATGGATTATCTGCCGCAGGGCACACCCGATGGCTGGCAACAGATCGAATGGCAACGCCAGGCCCGTCCTGGCGAGGGCGTGGTGAGCATCTATGCCCGGGGGCGCGATTACCACAAGGTGCTGCGCAACCGGCTGCAGAAGCTGGCCGAGCGCATCGATGCGGCTGTGGGGGCCATGCAGCACCGCGCCTTCACCGATTCTGCCCCCGTGCTGGAGGCGGAGCTTGCCAGCCGCAGCGGCCAGGGTTGGCGTGGCAAGCACACGCTGGTGCTGAGTCGCGACGCGGGGTCGATGTTCTTTCTGGGTGAAATCTTTGTCGATCTGGCGCTGCCGCCCACCGAAGCGGTGACACCGCACTGCGGCCAGTGCAGCGCCTGCATCGATGTGTGCCCGACCGGCGCCATCGTGGAGCCGCATTCGGTCGATGCGCGGCGTTGCATCTCCTACCTCACGATCGAGCTGCATGGCGCTATCCCCGAGGAGTTTCGCGCGGCCATCGGAAACCGTATCTACGGCTGCGACGACTGCCAGCTGGCCTGCCCTTGGAACAAGTTTGCCCAGCGCGCGAGTCTTCCCGATTTTGATGCGCGCGGTGCATTGCTCGATCAGCAACTGCCGCACCTGTTTGCCTGGGACGAGGCCACATTCCTGCGCATTACCGAAGGCAGTCCCATCCGCCGCATCGGGCACGAACGCTGGCTGCGCAATGTGGCCGTGGCCCTGGGCAATGCCTGGCGTGCGACCGGCGATGCGCGTTATGCCCAGGCCCTGGCTGCGCGTGCCGACGACGCCAGCGCTCTGGTCCGCGAACATGTGGCCTGGGGCTTAGGCCAGAACAAGGGATAGCGCTCGTCCATCAAGCGCATTTAGCTATCAAATAAATAGCAATTTGAAATCAATTCAGGAAGGCAGAAAACCCGATGCCTTCAACTGCGCCTGCAATAGCTCGGTAAAGCGCGCGTAGCCGTCGGCGTTGGCATGCACCTGGTCGGCGCGCAGCGCGTCATCGCCCAGCACCTCGCTCCAGGCATCCGCCAGCAACGGCACTTTCTCCTCCTTGGCCAGCGCTTCGTAGATGGGGTGGTCCTTCATGCGGCCAGTGAGGGCGGCGGTCAGGTTCAGCTCGGGCACCGCCACCAGCAGTACTGGCACACTCTGGCTCTTGCACAACTGCAGCATGCGGGTGATTTCGGCCTGCGCCGCCTGCGCGCTGTTGCGGCGCAGCCAGTCGTTGCCGCCTGCGCACAGGATCACCAGCGCGGGCCGTTGCGTTTGCAGCAACTCGGGCAGGCGTGCCGCAATCTGGCTGCTGGTTTCGCCAGAGACCCCGGCGTTGACGACCTTCCAGCCCGTGTGCTCGGCCAGCAGGGCCGGGTAGGCCTGCGCAGCCGAGGCGCCGACCCCTCGGGTCAACGAATCACCCAGCGCCAGCACCGTGGCACCAGGGGGAATGGCTGCGGCCTTGGGCAGTTTTCTGCCACAAGCGCTGATCCACAAAGCGCTGCTAGCTATGCTTGTGATAGCTAGCAGGCGCTGTATGGCGTGACGGCGATTGGCGTCGGGCAGGGTTTTCATGGTGCAGATACAGCGGAAAGTACACGCTGATTTCCTTGCGGCATCTTAAGAGCCGCTAACACGACCCAGCAAACCAAAGGTTTGCGGTTGAGGCTAGGCGCCCAGCCGCAGGCAGTACAGACGTACGACAAGGCTTGGCAACGACGTATCAAGGGTTGTGTTAGCTGCTCTAAATCGGCCACCAGTCGAGCAGGCTCAATGCAAAAGGCAGGCTCGCAATGCCGCAGATGGTGGACAAGGTCACCAGCCCGGCAACGTAGGCGCCGTTATAGCCCATGCGTGCGGCCAGCACGTAGCAGGTGGATGCGGTAGGCAGCGCGGAAAAGATCAGCAGAATGGATGCCTGCTGTGGCGACAGCCGCAGCCAGTGCGCGGCGCACAGCGCGATCAGCGGGGTGACGAAATGGCGGATGGCAAGCACCGATGTGCTCAGCAGCTTGCCTTGTGCGAGCAGCCCCAGTTGCATGCCGGCACCGGCAGACATGAGCCCCAGCACGATGGATGCCTGACCAATGCGGGCCACCGTAGGCTCCACTACGCTCGGCAGCCGCAGGCCAAGCAGGTTGCAGATGAGCGCGGTGAGCGTGGCCACGATCAGCGGGTTGCGCAGCAATTCGCGCACAAAGCCTGCCTGCGAGCCCCGGGCCATGGGGTAGACGGCGGCAATGTTGAACATCGGCACGCACACACCGATCAGCACCGATATCAGTTGCAGGCCCTGGGGGCCCGCCAGACGTTCGGCGAGCGCCAGGCCAATGAAGGAGTTGAAACGGAACGCCACCTGCGCGCTGGCGGCGGCGTCGCGCGCATTGACCCGTTTGCCGATGAAGGGCCAGTGCGGCAGCGTATAGGTCAGCAGCACGGCGCTCAGGCCCGTGCCGACTCCGGCCAGCATCAGGCTGGAGGTGCCCTGCCAGTCGATCGGGCTGCGGATGATCGAATAGAACAGCAGGGTAGGGAACAGAAAGTAGTACACCAGGCCTTCCACCGGCTGCCATACGGAACGGTTCAGCGCCGTGTAGCGGCACACCAGATAGCCGATGAGGATCAGCGAGAAATCGGGGAAAAGCAGTTGGGCGTAATTCACGCCCGCAAGCATAGCGGATCAGGTGCGGGCGCAACGCCCGGGCTGTCGCATAGGCTGGGGGCTGGTCGTGGTTTCCAGCCAGACAAGGTCCGGCCCCACAGCACGGCTACGGGAAAACACTGGCTCGCGAGCCTTGCCTGCAACCCGAAATGGCCAGCCAATGCCGCTAGCATTGCGCTACGAATACGAATGGGGCTGCGCAGGTGGCTCTTTTCGCTGTATTGAACCTGGCCCGGGCGTGCAGAGCCCGCCAATGGCCAGACCCAGGAGACCGAAAGAAATGATCAACCGCCGACTGTGCCTGGCCATGGCACTGGCTTTGGGAGCCACCGCCACCACCGGTGCCATCGCCGCAGATGCTTATCCGACCAAACCCATTCGCCTGATCGTGCCGTTTGCTGCAGGCGGCACCACCGACATCATTGCCCGCGTCATCTCCGAGCCGCTGGCCAAAGCCCTGGGCCAGCCCGTGGTGGTGGACAACAAGAGTGGCGGGGGCGGTACCGTAGGCGCTGCGGAAGCCGCGCGCGCCGCTTCTGATGGCTACACACTGAGCATTGCCACGGTATCGACCACGGCGACGAACCCAGCCATCAACGCCAAGATGCCGTACAACGTGCAGCGCGATTTCACGCCCATCATCAATGTGGCTGCCACGCCCAACGTGATTGCTGTGCACCCGAGCTTTCCGGCCAACAACTACAAGGAGTTCATTGCCGAACTCAAGAAGAATCCCGGCAAGTATTCCTACGCCACGCCAGGCCCCGGCAGCATTGCCCACCTGCTGATGGAAATGCTCAAGGCCGAGACCGGCGTGAGCGTTGTGCACATTCCGTACCGTGGCGGCGGCCCGGCCCTGAACGACACGGTAGCAGGCCAGGTCAACATGATTTTCGACAATCTGCCTTCGGCCTATCCCTTCATCAAGGACAAGCGCCTGCGCGCCATTGTGGTGGCTGCGCCCAACCGCGTAGCGGGCATGGACGACATTCCCACCTTTGCGGAAGTGGGCGCACCCGTGGTGAACCGCTCGGCCTACTACGGCATCGTGGGCCCCAAGAACCTGCCCAAGGACATTGTCGACAAGGTGAACGCGGCCACCCGCAAGGCCCTGGAAGACCCGAACGTGCAAAAGCGCATTGCCGAAACCGGTTCGGTCATCCTGGGCAACACACCCGAACAGTTTGCCCAGCAGATGAAGGACGAATACGCTGCCTACAAGGCGGTGGTGGACAAGCAGGGCCTCAAGCTCGACTGATTGACCGATATCAATCAACAGGTGCAAAGCGGTGGGTGGCAACACCCGCCGCTTTTTCACGTTCAGCGTGCCCGAGTCCATACTCTCAAAGATGCGTGCCATGCGCCGTATTTGCTGCCGGTTTGACTGAGCGGTTAGGGCAAATCACCATCTTTTGGTGTGATATCGGCATCGTTGCGGCAGCATTTATCCGGTATAAAACGCGCTGTGCCAAACAGCATTGCGCAGCCGCCGGGAATGCGGACCATCCGTTCGCATTGCAGGTATGGCTGCACTACTTCAAAGAGGAGATTTTTCATGCAACGTCGCTCTATTGTGGGCCTGACCCTGATCGCTGCAGCAGCAGCCACCTTCAGCGCGGGCGCTCTGGCGGATTCCAAATATCCTAACAAGCCCATCCGCCTGATCGTTCCATTTGCTGCAGGTGGTACCACCGACATCATCGCCCGCGTCATCGCCGATCCGCTGGGCAAGGAACTGGGCCAGCCCGTGGTGGTGGACAACAAGGGTGGTGCAGGTGGCACCATTGGTGCGGTGGAAACCGTACGCGCCGCCGCTGACGGCTACACCCTGGGCATTGCCACCGTCTCCACGGTGGCGACCAACCCGGCCATCAACCCCAAGATCGCCTACGACCCGATCAAGGACTTCACGCCCATCATCAACGTGGCTGCCACGCCCAACATCATTGCGGTGAACCCCAAGTTCCCCGCCAAGGATTACAAGGCGTTTGAAGCCGAGCTCAAGAAGAACCCCAACAAGTACGCCTACTCGTCGTCCGGCACCGGCGGCATCCAGCACATGCTGATGGAGCTGTACAAGAGCCTGACCGGCATCCAGATGACCCACATCGCCTACCGTGGCGCGGGCCCGGCGCTCAACGACACCGTGGCGGGCCAGGTCAACATGATTCTGGACAATCTGCCTTCGACCCTGCCATTCGTGAAGGACAACCGCCTGGTGCCCATCGTGGTGGCCGCGCCTGAACGCCTGGCGGTGCTGCCCAATGTGCCCACCTTCAAGGAAGTGGGCCTGGAGCCGGTGAACCGCATGGCCTTCTACGGCATTCTGGGGCCCAAGGACCTGCCTAAGGATGTGGTGGACCGCATCAACGCCGCCACGAAAAAGGTGCTGGCCGACCCTGCCGTCAAAAAGCGCATCGAAGACACCGGCTCGCTGGTGGTTGGCAACACGCCTGCCGAGTTTGCCGAGCAGATCAAGGCCGAATTCGCCGTCTACAAGGACGTGGTGAAAAAGCAGGATCTGAAGCTGGACTGATTCCGGCATCTGCGCCTACCAAGCCGCCCGCGCAAGCCGGCGGCTTTTTTGTTGCAGGGCCGCATCGCAATAAAAATGATCTTCCAGGAACGGTGCCTGAGGCACCTCGGGAAGACGGGGAGGGAGGCCTCATTTCATGCCATGATCGGACATGGCTCCCGTCAACCGCACGCGAAACACTCCCAGCAAACCCGCAGCGTCACTGCACCCGGCGATAGATCGCTTCATAGACGCTGTATGGCTGGAAGACGGATTGGCGCGCAATACACTGGCCGCTTACCGCCGAGACCTCACGCTGTACGGCCAATGGCTGGCGCAAGAACACTCAGGCACGGCCATAGAGCACAGTAGCGAAGCGCAGCTGCAGGCTTTTTTTGCCGCCAAGATTGGGGACAAGGCCACCACGGCCAATCGGCGCCTGACGGTGCTGCGGCGCTTCTTTCACTGGGCGCTGCGCGAGCAGCTCATCACGGCCGATCCCACCATCCGCATGCTGGCTGCCAGGCAGCCGTTGCGCGTGCCCAAGACACTGACGCCGCAAATGGTCGAAGCCTTGCTGGAGGCGCCAGACGATGGCAGCCCCCTGGGCCTGCGCGACCGAGCCATGCTGGAGCTGATGTATGCCAGCGGCCTGCGTGTGTCGGAGCTGGTGGAGCTTCAAAGCGTGCAGGTAGGCCTGGCCGAAGGCGTGCTGCGCGTGATGGGCAAAGGCAGCAAGGAGCGGCTTGTGCCGTTCGGGCAGGTGGCACAGCAATGGCTGGAGCGCTATCTGAGCGATAGCAGGCCCGTGATACTGGCCGGGCGCCAAAGCCCTGATCTGTTTGTGACCCAGCGCGGCAGTGGCATGACGCGCGTGGCGTTCTGGATGATCGTCAAGAAACACGCCCAGCTGGCAGGCATCACGGCGCCGCTGTCGCCCCACACCTTGCGCCACGCCTTCGCCACCCACCTGCTCAACCACGGAGCCGACCTGCGTGTGGTGCAGCTCTTGCTGGGTCACGCCGACATATCGACCACCACGATCTACACCCATGTGGCCCGCGAGCGGCTCAAGGTACTGCACGGGCAGCACCATCCGCGTGGGTAGTGGGTGCAGCTCAATGGAAAGAGCACCTTTAAAAGAGGGCAGAAAGCGGTTGCCCGCCAAGATGTGTCAATGGTTTTTGGCTGGAAGCACTACCGGGCTGCGCGCTTCCTGTTAGCAAATCAGATCCCCAGCGGATTCTTGCGGCCCTTTTCCACCGGATTGGCCAGCAGCTTCTGCGCCGGGTAGGCGCGCAAGAACTCCTTGGCCTTGGCTGCGGAGGAGCCGAGCCAGGCGTCGTAGGCGCCTTCGTTCAGGATGGCGGGCATGCTCTTTTCGCTGCCAGGTGCCTGGTAGCGATTCATCAGTCCATGCGCATTGGCGTTGATGGTGATGATGGCGTAGCTCAGCAGTTCGCTGCCATCCTCGTCTTGCCAGCGCGCCCAGATGCCTGCCACACCCATGGGCAGGCCATCAACGCGGGCAATGCGTGTGGGCTTGGGCTTTCCGCCGCTGCGGTAGTCGTCGGTGATGAAGGCCTGCATCGGCACGATGCAGCGCTGGTTGTTCAGCCAGGCATCCCGAAAGGCGGTGCTGGTGCCTACGTTGTCGGATTTGACGTGAACCAGCTTGGTTGCGCGCAGCTTGCCGTCGGATGCGGACTTGACCCAATGCGGCACCAGCCCCCATTGTGCGGGTACCAGCAGGCGCGATGTGGAGGCGGGCTCTGCGGCAGGGGCTGGCGCACTGCCATCCGGTGCCTGGTTTGCCGCTGGGGGCTCGACCTGGCTGGCTGTAGCAGTTTTGAGTGCAGCCCTTTCTGCATCGGTTGCGCCACTGAGGCTGCGGGTGATGAAAAAGCCTGGCCTGCGCGGCGTCATCTTGCGCTCGCCCAGCTCGGTGGGTGGCTCCACGCGAAAAGCGGTGGAGTACAGGTCGGCGTTTTTGAGGGCTTCGTATTGGGTGCTCATGGGCGAGATGGTACGTGGCTGGCAGACGGTTGGTTACCGGACTGAGCCTTCGAGATGAGATTGCTATAAAAAATGAAGCTGCTGGCGCTTTGCTGTTGGGCGCCGAAGCATATTTCTCTAAAACCGAACGATGGGCAAAGGGGAGGGAGTGTAAAAACAGCGCCCATCCCTGGACGGGTTGGGCGCTGGATGCAGACGGCCGGTTTTACAGCGATTGTCCGAGCTTGCGCAGGAAGCGCTCGCAGGCTTCGAGCTGGCTGATCTCGACAAACTCATTGGGCTTGTGGGCCTGCTCGATATTGCCCGGGCCGCACACCACCGTGGGGATGCCCACGTTCTGGAACAGGCCCGCTTCGGTGCCATAGGCCACCTTGCGCGTGGCTCGGTCGGCAGTCAGTGCGCGCACCAGGGCTGTGATGGCCGCCTGCTCGCTCGCTTCCAGCGGCGGGGCGTAGGGGCCGGTTTCGATGTCAATGCGGGCATCGGCAAACTCGCGCTGCATGCGCGGCAGGAGTTCGTCGCGCACATAGCTCTCGACCTTGGCCTGGATGCTCTCTGCCGTCATGCCTGGCAGATTGCGGAATTCGTAGTTGAATTCGCACAGCTCGGGGATGGTGTTGACCGCGATGCCGCCGGAGATCTGGTTGGTCGTCATCGTGGTGAAGGGCACGTCGTAGAACTCGTCGTACGGACCATTGGCCTTGAACTGGTCTGCCACATCGCGAATATGGCAGATCAGCCGTGCGGCGTACTCGATGGCGTTGCAGCCCTTGGGCGTGAGCGACGAATGCGCGGCCTTGCCATGCACCCTGCAGCGGTACAGGTTGATGCCCTTGTGCGCCACCACCACCTGCATGCTGGTGGGCTCGCCCACCACACAGCCATCGGCCACCTGGCCGCGCGCCTGCAGGGCGCGCAGCATCACCGGCGCGCCGGCGCAGCCCACTTCTTCGTCGTACGACAAGGCAATGTGCAGCGGCTTCTTGCGCGGCATGGCGATGAATTCAGGCACCAGCGCAATCGATGCGGCAATGTAGCCTTTCATATCTGCGCTGCCGCGGCCAAAGAGCTTGCCATCCTTTTCGGTCAGCGCGAATGGGTTGGTGTCCCATTGCTGGCCATCGACCGGTACCACATCGGTGTGCCCCGACAGCACGATGCCGCCCTGGGTGCTGCCGTCATCGGCGGGCAGGGTGGCAAACAGGTTGGCTTTGTCGCCTTCGGGCGAATGGATCAGCTCCACCTTGAGGCCTTGCCCGGCCAGCGCATCGCGCACGGTTTCGATCAGGGCAAGGTTGGAGTTGCGGCTGGTGGTGTCAAAGGCCACCAGCTTTTCCAGCCAGGAACGGGTATTCATACGCAGTCACTCGAGAGTTAAATCGCAAGTGACCGAGTGTAGGAGGATCGCGAAGCCTTGGTGGTGGGGTGTGCATTAGAGCGCAATGCACAGCCCTTGGTACGTCCTGGCTTCGTTGGAGGGGGTGTTGTCTAGTGCGCCACCGCCTGCACCGGCAAAAACTGCAGCAGGCTGCCGCCAGCCAGACCCTGCACATAGCCGATCACGGCGCGGCGGTATTTCTCGGACACTACATCGGCCATCAGATCGTTGCGCGCAATCATCTTGCCGAACTCGCGCTCGAAGCTCAGGTTGCGCTCACTGGTGTTGATCTCGTTGGTCAGCAGCATGGGCTGGCCATTGGCAAGTTTGCGGTGGGTGAGCATCCAGTTGGCGATTTCCAGGTTGCGCGAGGCGTTGTAGACCGTCTGCGCATCGAGGCCGTGAATCAGATACAGGGTGGTGCGGCCGCCGTAGGCGGTGATCAGCATGTCGGCTGTGGCCCAGGTAAAGGCGGCCACGCGGTCGCTGGAAAACTCGGGCGCCAGCGCCATGCTCATGCCGTCGATATCGCGCTGGTCCATCAGGTCGGGCCAGGGCTGCTGGTTCTCGATGGCCTCCTTGACGGCTTTCATGGCCTGCTCGCGGCTGTCAAAGCCTCCCTTGCGCCATTCCTGCGGATTGCGGCGGTAAAGCTTGTCCATCAGGGTGTACAGGCTTTGCAAATTGGCTTGTATGCTGAGCGTGGCCATGCGGTTGACGTCGGACTGCCCCCATTCCTTGGCTTCCATGTCGCGATCCGGCACCTTGCCGCGCGTGGTAGGTGCATTGCTGCAGCCTGCCAGCAGCAATAACGCAGTCAGGCATGCGGAAATTCCTACAGATCGGGCGGTGCGACAGGGCATATCAAATCGTCAGGGTCTGCTATCGTTTTCATTATGGCAAGCTTGTGGCGTTGCGGATTGCCACAACAGCGGCAGATTGCATCAGAGTGTGGGAAAATGACGATGTTTATCAGTTTTCTAACCCTGCACAAGAGCGAGAAAGGCACATTCGGTTATGACACCGCGAACGACGACCTCTGGAGGTTTGACTGGCCGCTAAGGCCGGTGGTTCGCGCCTGCACGATTGTCATCGTCCTCCTCCTCTCCCTTCCAAAGCGCGGACCAGTTTCGCGCTTTTTGCTTTTTTGGCGCTGCGCGGACTTGCATCTGCCCATCCATCACCACGATTACAGGAATTCTTATGGTTCAAATTACGCTCCCCGACGGCTCCAAGCGCGACTATCCCGGCCCGGTATCGGTGGCCGATGTCGCGGCATCGATTGGCGCGGGCCTGGCCAAGGCCGCGCTGGCCGGCAAGGTCGGTATTGGCGATAACGCCAAGGTGGTGGACACCAGCCACGTGATCGAGCAGGATGCGCCGCTCGCCATCATCACCGCCAAGGATAAAGATGGCCTGGAAGTGATCCGCCACTCCACCGCCCACTTGCTGGCCTATGCCGTCAAGGAGCTGTTTCCCGAGGCGCAGGTCACCATCGGCCCGGTGATCGAAAACGGCTTCTACTACGACTTTGCGTACAAGCGCCCCTTCACCCCCGAAGATCTGGCTGCCATCGAAAAGCGCATGACCGAGCTTGCCAACAAGGATGAGCCTGTGGTGCGCCGCGTGCTGCCGCGCGACGAAGCCGTGGCCTACTTTAAGGGCCTTGGCGAAGACTACAAGGCCGAGATCATTGCCAGCATCCCCAGCAATGAGGATGTGAGCCTGTACCGCGAAGGCAACTTTGAAGACCTGTGCCGTGGCCCCCACGTTCCCAGCACCGGCAAGCTCAAGCATTTCAAACTGATGAAGGTGGCTGGCGCTTATTGGCGTGGAGACCACAACAACGAGATGCTGCAACGCATCTACGGCACGGCCTGGGCCAGCAAGGACGAGTTGCAGCAATACCTCACCATGCTGGAAGAGGCGGAAAAGCGCGACCACCGCAAGCTCGGCCGCGAGCTTGATCTGTTCCACATCGATGAGCACTCGCCCGGCACCGTGTTCTGGCATCCCAAGGGCTGGACGATCTGGCAGGAGGTAGAGCAGTACATGCGCCAGGTCTACCGCGACAACGGCTACCAGGAAGTGAAGGCACCGCAGATTCTGGACAAGACCCTGTGGGAGAAGACCGGCCACTGGGACAAGTACCGCGAAAACATGTTCACCACCGAATCGGAAAAGCGCGAGTACGCACTCAAGCCGATGAACTGCCCGGGCCACATCCTGATCTTCAAGCAAGGCATCAAGAGCTACCGTGATCTGCCGCTGCGCTTTGGTGAATTCGGCAACTGCCACCGCAACGAGCCCACCGGTTCGCTGCACGGCATCATGCGCGTGCGCGCTTTCACGCAGGATGACGGCCACATCTTCTGTCTGCCCGAGCAGATTCAGGCCGAAGTGACGGCCTTCACTGCGCTGCTGCAGAAGGTCTATGCGGATTTCGGCTTCACCAACATCCTCTACCGCCTGTCCACCCGCCCTGAAAAGCGCATCGGCACGGAAGAGAGCTGGGACAAGGCGGAGGCTGCGCTTGCCGAAGGCCTGCGCGCATCGGGCTGCGATTTCGAGTACCTGCCTGGCGAAGGTGCCTTCTACGGTCCCAAGATCGAGTACACCCTCAAGGATGCGCTGGGTCGTGAATGGCAGTGCGGCACCATCCAGGTGGACCCGAACCTGCCAGAGCGCCTGGACGCAGAATTTGTCGGCGAAGATGGCGAGCGCCATCGCCCCATCATGCTGCACCGCGCCATCGTGGGCTCGCTCGAGCGCTTCATCGGCATCCTGATCGAGCAGCACGCCGGCGCGCTGCCCACCTGGCTGGCGCCTACCCAGGTTGCGATCCTCAACATCACTGACGCGCAGGCGGAATATGTGAAGGAGGTTGCCGACAAATTGCGTAAGGCCTTGCCGCACCAAGGGTTGCGTGTGGTTACCGACCTGCGCAACGAGAAGATTACGTATAAAATACGGGAGCATTCGTTGCAAAAGCTGCCCTATATTCTCGTCGCGGGTGACAAGGAGAAGGCAGCTGGAGCCGTAGCAGTGCGCGCCCGAGGCGGCAAAGACCTCGGTGTGATGTCCGTCGATGCGTTCGCAGAACTGATCGCCAAGGACATTGCCTCTAAAGCATAAAACCCTCTGGTAGATGAGCTTTGGACAGCGTGGACTGTGCTTTGAGCAGCTACGCTGTCGTAGCTTTTAAATTTTTAGGGTGAAAGCCATAGCTACTGAATTTCGTGATCGCCGCCACCGTGAAGAGCGCAAACACCGTCTGAATCGTGAGATCCAGGCTCCTGAAGTGCGTCTGTCCGGTCCTAACAATGAACCTCTGGGTATCGTGCCTGTGCTGGAAGCGTTGCGCATGGCGGGCGAACTGGACGTTGACCTGGTCGAGATTGCCGCCACGGCTGTGCCGCCGGTGTGCCGTCTGATGGACTACGGCAAGTTCAAGTACCAGGAACAGAAGAAGGCGGCAGAAGCCAAGGCCAAGCAGACCGTCATCGATATCAAGGAAGTCAAGTTCCGTCCCGGTACCGATGATGGCGACTACAACGTCAAGATGCGCAATATCAAGCGTTTCTTGGCAGAGGGCGACAAGGTCAAGGTGACCTTGCGGTTCCGTGGTCGTGAAATCACCCACCAGAACCTCGGCATGGACCTGCTCAACCGCATCCGCGACGAGCTGGCCGATACCATTCAGGTGGAGCAGTTCCCCAAGCTGGAAGGTCGCCAGATGATCATGATGGTGGCGCCTGCGCGCAAAAAACCAGGTGCTGCTGGTGGTAAAACTGCCGAAGGTGATAAGGCGCCAGTGGCAGCGGCTTGAAAAATCGCATAAAATACTGAATTCCGATGGCGGCGCATAGCCGCCTTCGGTTTTTATGAAGGGCAATTGCTTGTGCTTCAGGGGTTCAGAATCTGGGCCGCTGTTTGTATTGGCAGCGGCTTTTCTTCGATAGATAGGGTTTCCGGTCTGTCGCAAAAGTGGCTCGGGGCCAACAAGTTCAGCCAAGTGGTCTGAACGCCTCACGAGCACAATCCATAAGGAGCATTCACATGCCCAAAATGAAGACCAAGAGCAGCGCGAAGAAGCGTTTTCGCGTTCGTCCAGGTGGCACCGTCAAGCGCGGTCAAGCCTTCAAGCGTCACATTCTGACCAAGAAGACCACCAAGAACAAGCGCCACCTGCGCGGTGCAGTGAACGTGCATGAGACCAACATGGGTCACATGGCACAGATGCTGCCCGGCATGGGCCTGTAATTCACTGACGAACAAGGAGAAAACACATGCCTCGCGTCAAACGTGGTGTAACGGCTCGCGCCCGCCACAAAAAAGTTCTGGCCCTTGCTAAGGGTTTCCGCGGCCGCCGTGGTAACGTATTCCGCGTTGCCAAGCAAGCCGTCATGAAGGCTGGTCAGTATGCCTACCGTGACCGTCGCAACAAGAAGCGCGTGTTCCGCCAACTGTGGATCGCTCGTATCAATGCTGCTGCACGTGAACTGGGCCTGACCTACAGCCAATTCGCCAACGGTCTGAAGAAGGCTGCAATTGAAATCGACCGCAAGATGCTGGCCGATATCGCCGTGCACGACAAGGCTGCTTTTGCAGCTATCGTCGACCAAGTCAAGGCCAAGCTGGCTGCCTGAGGTCACGATCAGTAGTTACTCCTGATTCAGTAGCTGCTGGTGCATACACAGCAAGGGCTAGGGCTTGAAAAGGCACTAGCCCTTGTTTCTTTTTAAGAATCGATAAAGAGTCGATATGAACGAGTTGGATTCTCTGGTCGAGAGCGCGCAGCAACTGTTTGCGCAGGCCCATACCCCCGCGGATCTGGAAAATGCCAAGGCGCAGTTTCTGGGCAAGTCGGGCAAGATGACCGAGCTCATGAAGGGCATGGCGCAGCTTTCCGTCGAAGAGAAAAAGTCGCGCGGTGCGGCGATCAATGTGGCCAAGCAAGCCATCGAGTCGCTGCTCACGGCCCGCCGCAAGGCCCTGGCCGATGCCGAACTGCAGGCCCACCTGAAAGCCGAAGTGCTGGATGTGACGCTGCCTGGCCGCCGCCGTGGCGCAGGCGGACTGCACCCCGTCTCGCTGACGCTGGAGCGTATCGAGGGCATCTTCGGCTCCATGGGCTTCGACGTGGCAGAAGGCCCGGAGATCGAATCCGACTGGTTCAACTTCACGGCGCTCAACACGCCGGAAGACCATCCCGCGCGCTCCATGCACGACACCTTCTACGTTGAAGGCGGCACGCAGCACGCGCCCAATCTGCTGCGCACGCACACCAGCCCCATGCAGGTGCGCCATGCCGTACAGCATGTGAAGAAGTACCGCAACCTGATCGACGCAGGCCAGACGATGCCGGAGATCCGCGTGATCGCGCCGGGCCGCACCTACCGCGTGGACAGCGATGCCACCCACTCGCCCATGTTCCACCAGTGCGAAGGCCTGTGGATCGGCGAGAACGTCAGCTTCAAGGATCTGAAGGTGGTGTTCACCGATTTTTGCAAGACGTTCTTCGAGCAGGACGATCTGGTGCTGCGCTTCCGCCCCAGTTTCTTCCCGTTCACCGAACCTTCGGCCGAGATAGACATCCAGTTCCAGAGTGGCCCGCTGGCTGGCCGCTGGCTGGAAGTGTCGGGTGCCGGACAGGTGCATCCCAATGTGGTGCGCAACATGGGCCTTGACCCCGAAAAATACATCGGCTTTGCCTTTGGCATGGGCCCCGACCGCCTGACCATGCTGCGTTATGGCGTGAATGACCTGCGCCTGTTCTTCGACGGAGATATCCGTTTCCTGTCGCAGTTTCAGTAATTGAAAAAGTGAGCAGTTTGCGTGCATCCTGCCTGGCTTTAAAGAAGAAAGTGTCTGAAGATGACCGCCAGCCATACGCAAACAGCTCCTGTTTTGAAAGCAAGAACGCCTTGGCCTGTTTGCAAGCACTGCCAACAAGCCTGAACGCCAAAGAGTCTGACTATGCAATTTCCTGAATCCTGGTTGCGCGAATACTGCAACCCGCAGCTGACCACCCAAGAGCTGGCCGATACCCTGACCATGGCCGGCCTGGAAGTCGAAGAGATGGAGTCCGTGGCCCCGCCTTTCACCGGCATTGTGGTCGGTGAAATCAAGGAGGCCGTGCAGCACCCCGACGCCGACCGTCTGCGCGTCTGCCAGGTGGATGTGGGCGGCCCAGAGCTGCTGAACATCGTCTGCGGCGCACCCAATGCGCGCGTGGGCATCCGCATTCCCTGTGCCACCGTGGGCGCTGAGCTGCCCCCGGGCGAAGATGGCCAGCCTTTCAAGATCAAGATCGGCAAGCTGCGCGGCGTGCAGAGCTTTGGCATGCTGTGCTCGGCCAAGGAGCTGGGCATTGCCGACGACCACGGCGGCCTGCTGGAGCTGCCGCTGGACGCGCCTCTAGGCCAGAACGTGCGCGAATACCTGAATCTGGATGACACGCTGTTCACGCTCAAGCTCACTCCCAACCTGGCGCATTGCCTGTCGGTGTATGGCATTGCGCGCGAGTTGTCGGCACTGACCGGCACGCCGCTCAAGCAACTGTCCTTCCCGCAGGCTGCCGTTGCCGTGCAGGACAAACTGCCCGTGAAGATTGAAGCCACCGACCTGTGCGGCCGCTTCTCGGGTCGCGTGGTGCGCAACGTCAACACCCAGGTGAAGACGCCGCAATGGATGGTGGATCGCCTTGCACGCTGCGGCCAGCGCTCCGTGTCGCCGCTGGTGGACATCTCCAACTACGTGATGTTCGAGCTGGGCCGACCCAGCCACATCTTCGATCTGGACAAGATCCATGGCGGCCTGAGCGTGCGCTGGGGCAAGGAGGGCGAGACGCTCAAGCTGCTCAACGGCAACACCATCAAGATCGATGATTTCATTCAGGTCGGTGTGATTGCCGACGACAAGGAAGTCGAATCCCTGGCCGGCATCATGGGCGGCGACGCCACGGCTGTGTCCGACGACACGAAGAACATCTACATCGAGGCTGCGTTCTGGTGGCCCAAGGCAGTGGCGGGCCGCTCGCGCCACTTCAACTTCTCGACCGACGCCGGCCACCGCTTCGAGCGCGGTGTAGATCCCGAGCACACGGTGGAACACATCGAGCGGATCACAGCGCTGGTGCTGGAGATCTGCGGTACGCCCGAGACCCAGTGCGGCCCGATGGACGACCAGAAGCCTCATATGCCTGCGCCCAAGACCGTGCAGCTGCGCGTGGCGCGGGCTGCCAAGGTCATCGGCATGCCCGTCACCCAGCAGCAATGCCTGGATGCCCTGAATGGCCTGGGCCTGCCGGCTGTGGTGGCTGCCGAGGGCGTGATCAGCGTGACTGCTCCCACCTTCCGCTTCGACATCAACCTGGAAGAGGATCTGATCGAGGAAGTGGCCCGCATGGTGGGCTACGAGAACCTGCCAACCTCCAAGCCGCTGGCGCCCATCTCGCCCAAGCTGCGTGCCGAGAACCAGCGCAGCCCGTTTGCCGTGCGCCGTGAACTGGCAGCCCTGGGCTACCAGGAAACCATCAACTTCAGCTTTGTCGAAGAAAAGTGGGAGCAGGAGCTGGCGGGCAACAGCAATGCCATCAAGCTGCTCAACCCGATTGCCAGCCATCTGAGCGTGATGCGCTCGTCGTTGCTGGGCTCGCTGCTGCAGGTGCTCAAGTTCAATGTGGACCGCAAGGCACAGCGCGTGCGCGTGTTCGAATTGGGGCGTGTATTCTTCAAGGATGTATCGGTCGTCGATTCCGACACCACCGTGAAGGGCTTTTACCAGCCCATGCGCGTAGCTGGCCTCGCCTATGGCGCAGCCGACCAACTGCAATGGGGCAGCACCGAAACCAAGGTCGATTTCTACGACGTCAAGGGCGATGTGGAAGCGCTGCTGGCGCCTCTGGTGCCTGTGTTCGAGGCTGCCGAGCATCCGGCCATGCACCCCGGCCGCTGCGCTCGTGTGCTGCTCAATGGCAAGGCTATCGGTTTTGTAGGAGAGCTGCACCCCCAGTGGCGCCAGGAATGGGATCTGGCGCAAGCGCCCACCCTATTCGAGCTGGAGCTCGATGCCGTGCTGGCCCGCAACGTGGCAGTGTTCAAGCCTGTGGCCAAGCACCAGGCTGTGGAGCGTGACATTGCCGTGGTGGTCAAGGAAGCCGAGACGCACGCGCAGATCATGAATGCCATCCGTGCCGCCAACAGTGGCGGTATCCTGCGCAATGCCGTACTGTTCGATGTGTTCCGCCCCAAGAAGCTCAAGGCCGGTGAAGAAGCCGCGCCAGGCAGCCTGGCGCAGGATGAGAAGAGCCTGGCAGTACGCCTGACCCTGGGTCATGACGAGCGGGCACTGGAAGAGACCGAAATCGAGACTGCCATGCAAGCTGTGCTTGAACAGCTCAAGCAGAGCGTTAATGCGCGTTTGCGCTGATCTATATTGCGGATATTGCTATGGAATTTACAGTAGAAAGTCTGGAGCAACCTGCGCTGACCAAGGCGCAGCTCGCCGACATGCTGTTTGACAACATCGGGTTGAACAAGCGTGAAGCCAAGGACATGGTGGATGCGTTTTTCGACCTGATCGCCGAAAGCCTGATCAAGGGCGAAGACGTGAAACTGTCGAGCTTTGGCAATTTCCAGGTGCGCATGAAGAAAGCCCGTCCGGGCCGCAATCCGCGCACTGGCGAAGAGGTGCCTATCGAGGCGCGCCGGGTCGTCACCTTCCATGCCAGTGGCAAGCTCAAGGATTCGGTGCAGGCTCCGGCAGACTAGACTTGAAGGTGGCGATGCGCTGATGGATTGAGATTGTCCATCCGCAGACATGGCCTACCGCCCGTCTGGCAGCATCGCCAGTATGCAACACGGCCGCACTAGCGGCTGTTTACAATTTGCCCATGGAAAAACAGCTTCCCTCCATCCCCGCCAAACGTTATTTCACCATCGGTGAAGTCGCGGTGCTGTGTGATGTCAAACCGCATGTGCTGCGGTATTGGGAGCAGGAATTCACACAGCTGCGTCCCGTCAAGCGCCGGGGAAACAGGCGCTATTACCAGCACCACGAGGTGTTGATGATTCGCCGCATTCGAGAGCTGTTGTATGAGCGTGGCTTCACCATCAGCGGCGCGCGCAACCAGTTGCAAACCCTGCCTCGTGGCCACGCCATGCTGGAGGCTTTGGCAGATGACGCTGCGTTCACACTGAATGGAATGGACCCAGCTGCATTGGATGAGGCAAGTGCGTTCAATTCTGCAGAGCCGGTCACCTGGCAACAGGCCGCTATCGAATTGCAGGAAATTCGTCGCATTCTTTCTGGAGAGCCTGAAAACTAGGTATATAATTCAAGTCTTCGGAATGTAGCGCAGCCTGGTAGCGCACTTGCATGGGGTGCAAGGGGTCGCGAGTTCGAATCCCGCCATTCCGACCAATGATACAAACCCGTATGCTTCGGCATACGGGTTTTTTCATTTGTATTCAGTGGTTTGCGTTAAAAGCTGAAAGCATGGCAACATGACTACAACCATCACCGCCCGGCACAGTTCACTCGGCTACCTGTTCTCAAATGAGTTCGTCAGAAAGAGGTCAGATCAACAACTCGAAGCCGCCCAACTCCAGATTAAGGATGACCGGATATGGGAAGAGCGTTGTTGCGCGGTTTGCTTCTTGGGGCGTACACCAAGTGCACCCCGTCTGCAGAAGTAGAGCCTGTTCCTCGTTTTACGCCCCTTGATCACCACGGCAGACAGGACTACCAAAGAAAATCCATCAGCGCTTGCTTTGATGGGAAGTCTCTGTGCAACAACACCCAGCCGATAGAAATCAACAAATCATTACGCAGACAGTAGCCAGAGATGCAGCTTTGCGCGCAGCCACTGTGCTTGCGCTTTGGTCAATTCCAAGTTCGCGTTTTGTAAGTCAAGCAAACCGCGATTGACCTCAACAGCGTCAAGCACTCCATGTTGAAACAACTTTTCATTCGACAGAACTAGCTGCTGTGTTGTCTCATACAGCTTGAACGCGGCATTCAACATACCGATACCTGCTTGCGCCTGGGTATAGGCGTCCAGCAGTTCTTGGTCAGATTGCATGCGTGCAGCGTCCAGTTCAATGTGTGCCGCTTGGCGTGAAGCTTCGGCATTCTGAATTCGGTAGGTGGAAGAAAATCCCTCAAATAGAGGAATCGTCAAGGTAACGCCTGCGGTTCGCTCATTGCTACGGCTGCTCGTGAGCGATTGCGTAGGCCTGCCATTGCGGTAATAGCTATAGTTAACATCGAGTTTAGGCATCGCATCTGAGGCGACGGCTTGAACGGTGGCCGCTGCTGCGTCCAGCTTAGCTGCAGCGGCAATCACTGCAGGGCTGATTTCACGAGCGCCACGCAGCCACTCATCGAGACGCAGCGTATCGGCAGGGACAAAATCTTGCAATTGGTTGCCAACAGAGTTGGGGCCTGAGAGATCATTTTTTTCCAAGGGGCCTTGCGCTGCCATTTCTGTGACTTCATCCGGTATGGGGTCAAGGTCGACAGACTGGAGTGGGGCTATACCTGACAGCGTCCGTAACTTCTGCTCAGCCACCAGCAGTTCTGAGCGTGTTTTTTCGATTTCAAATCGATTGCGCTCTAAGGTGGCCTGCGCTTGCAAAAAGGCGTTTCGAGCACTTGCACCTTGTGCATAGCGGCGCTCAGAGGAGGAAAAAATAGATTTTCCCAGCTCAGAAATCTCTTTTTGACGTTTCAACTGAGCCTGCAATGCCTGGGCCTGCACATAAGTATCCATGACAGCCCAGGCAATGTCTCGAACGGATTGGTTCTGCCCAGCCAAGGCCGCCCGCAACTGCGCTTGTGCGGCTCGCTCGCGTGCATCGCGCGCGCCAAAGTCAAATACTCGCCAAGATATCGTGAAGCTCTCTGAAGTGGCTTTGATTGACGAGCTACCTTGAGTATCTGATCCGCCAGTTCGACTATGTTGACGCATGACGCCTAGCGATGCCTGGGGCCAAAAACTGCTGCGCGCCAAGCCCAACTCTGTGCTGGCCTTTTGTATCCCCGCCCAACTGGAACGCACTTGAGGGTTCAAGCACAGCGCCAGACCGAGTGCACCGCCAAGCGTCAACGGCAAAGGGGGGCTCTTCGTGGCATTGGCTTGTTCAGTGAGATAGCGGGATCGCGCTTCATTAAATGCATAGTGTGCATTTGCGCAAGACAGCTCTCCCAGCTGAGAGGGTACGTTGCGCTTGGATTGAATCCGCAAATCGGACAACTGCGGCGGTGCCGTCAAGTCATACCCCAAAGGTCCTTTGTGCCCGTCAGATTGCGTCTTAAGTGGATCTTCAAATGGTGCAACCCATTGACTCCATGTAACGGACGGTCTGTTGGTCTCTTCACCCTTTGCGGCAGAAACCTGAGAACAGCTGAGCAGACACGCAAAAGCTAATGAGCCAAGGCGGAGTACGCCAGAAAGTCTGATGGATTGATTTTGCATCAGCGCTCCGTCATGGCTTCATTGGCGTGGCGCAGCAGAGGGCTGAGGACATACTCGATAACACGGCGGTCTCCAGTCTTGATCTCGGCAGTGATGGCCATGCCAGGCGCAACAGGTGTTTGCTTTCCATTCACATGCAGCGTCTGTTGGTTCATGGCAATGCGCACCGCGTATAGCAGGCCTCGTTTTTCATCAGGAATCGCGTCGCGCGAGATATGCAGCACCTTGCCGGGAATCGTGCCGTACTTCGTGTACTCAAATGCTTGTACTTTGAGTGCAGCGGCCTGTTCTTCATGGACAAAGCCCACATCATGGTTGGCCACAAAAGCTTCTACTTCAATAGGGCCGCGATCTGGCACGATCTGCATGATCGGTTGTGCTGCAGGCACTACCCCGCCAACGGTGTGAACTGTCAGTTGCTGTACCGTGCCATCCACCGGCGCGGTAATCTGCAACAGCGCACTACTGGCAGCAGTGCGCTGGGCATCCTGTCTGGATGCATCTGCCACACGCCTGGCTTGCGCGATCTCATCCATGGCCTGTTTTCGGGTTTCAGACAGTAGAACCCGCCGTTGGTTGGTCGCCTCCGACAGTTTCGTCTCGATCGCCAGTACCGCTTGCTCTCGCTCTTGCCACGCGTCTTGCGAAACATCATGTGTCAGCGCTAACTCTCTATAGCGCTTTTCCTGGCTTGTCGCCAGCGGCAGGGCCCGATTCTGTATCCGAAGCTCATCTTCAAAGCGACGTTTTTTGGCCACTACATCCTGATATTGGGCTTGCACGTGGCGCTGGGCAGATAGATGGTCTTCCTCGGTGATGGAGGCTCCGCTATTTCGGTTCAGCGCCACGAGGCTTGTGATACTAGGCATTCCGTGCCCATCCAGAGCAGCCAGCAAGGCATTGTTCCGTGCAATCGTCAGTACCGCCTGATTCATTTCTTTCAAGGCCTTTTTGTGATCCGCGTCCACCATGCGCGTATCGAGTTGCAGTAGCAAATCACCCGCATGCACAAATTGACCTTCGGACACCTTTAGCTCTGTAACTCTGCCAGTTTCTACCGATGCCACCGTTTTGGTGCGCTCGCTGAGCACCACCTTCCCCTCAGCCTGTACGACGATGTCCATGCGCCCGAAAATGGACCAGAGCAAGGCCGATAGCACCAACAGCATCAACAGCCATGCGATCAACCTCAATGTAGGGGAAGCCGCCTTTTCTTGCACCGCAAGCGCAGCAGGCAGAAACTCTGCCTCGTCTTCGGTAAACAGACCCGAAGGGCGGTCGTTACGGCGCCTCCAGTGAAACGAGAACACCATCATGTAGCGTTTCACCAAACTCGCCCATGCACCCAGGTAATGACGCCCGCTCATGATGCATCTCCAGCGCCTGGCTGAGGAGTCATTGGTGTTCTATTGGCGGTTCTATTGGATATGGCATTGGGTGAAACAGCCCGGCGAACCACCACCACTTTGCCCGGTGCATCCTCGGCGTGCGCAGCAGGTGTTCTCGTGTGTGGCATGGACGCCGTATCGCTTTGCTCGGCGCCTTGTTGCAGACGGTACAGGTGCGTATAGATGCCTTGCGGATTCTGCAAAAGCTGCTCGTGTGAGCCAATTTCTGCAATCTCTCCGCGCTCCATGACCACAATGCGGTTGGCATGGCGTACGGCAGAAAGACGGTGAGCAATGATAAGAACTGTTCGGCCTTGGCAGATCAGGCGCATATTGTCCTGAATGATCTTCTCGGATTCATAGTCCAGTGCGCTGGTGGCCTCGTCAAAAATCAGGATACGGGGATCACCCAGTAGTGCTCTGGCAATTGCAATGCGCTGGCGTTGCCCGCCTGAGAGATTGGCTCCGTGCTCCCCAACAATCGTGTCATACCCTTCAGCGAGCTCACTGATGAATTCATGCGCGCCAGCCAGTTTGGCCGCATGCATAATGGTTTCGATCGGGTATGAGGGGTTCGCTAGCGCAATGTTGTCCCGCACTGAGCGGTTGAACAGAATGTTCTCTTGCAGCACTACCCCAATCTGATGACGCAGCGAGGCGGTATCCACAATAGCAATATCTTGCCCATCTACCAATACCCGCCCCCGATCTGGCACATAGAGACGTTGAGCCAGCTTTGTCAAAGTACTCTTGCCGGAGCCAGAGCGGCCCACAATACCAATCACTTCGCCAGGTGCCACCTTGAGGCTGATTGCCCTGAGTACATCGGCAGCATCCGGCCGGTAGCGAAACGAGATTTGGTCAAATTCAATGGCGCCTGCAAGTGCGGGCAGGCGTGCGCGGTTGCCGGATACCTCGGTTGGACTGTTCAAAATATCACCCAGCCGTGCCATGGAGATGCCCACTTGCTGAAAGTCATTCCACAGCTGCGCCAAGCGAATAATGGGGGAAGAGACTTGACCCGCTAGCATATTGAACGCAATCAGCTGACCTACTGTCAGATTGCCCTCAAGAACCTGCTTGGCACCAATCCACAAAATTCCGATGGTGACAAGTTTGCTGACCAGCATGACGGCGTTACCAGCCACATTGGCAATATTGGCGGTAGAAAGACCGGCGCTCACATAGCCCGCCAATTGCCTGTCCCACCGCTCCTGCCAGCGTGGCTCGACTGCCATGGCCTTGATGGTATTGACGCCAGCGATGGACTCAACCAGGAACGACTGGTTCTCCGCTCCCCGATTGAATTTCTCGTTGAGCCGGGCGCGCAAAACCGGCGTGAAGAAAAGCGAAAGCGTGAAATACACGGGAATGGATGCCAGAACCACAAGTGTCAAGTCCACGCTGTACCACAGCATCACGGCGATAAAGACGATGGAGAACATCACGTCCAGCAAAACGGTCATCGCCTGGCTGGTCAAAAACGCACGAATACTCTCTAGCTCCCGCACGCGGGCGACAGAGTCACCTACGCGTCGGCTTTGAAAATAAGCCATAGGCAATCCCAGCAAATGCCGAAATAACCGAGCCCCGAGTTCCACATCCATCTTGCTGCTGGTATGTGCGACCACATAGCTGCGGATTCCCGTCATCAACACTTCAAAAACAGTGGCCACCAGCAAACCAATGGCAATCACATTCAGAGTCTGCATGGCGTGATTGACCAATACCTTGTCCATCACCACCTGAAAAAACAAAGGCGTGATAAGTGCCACCAATTGGAGAACCAGCGATACCAGCAGCACCTCTCCCAAAAGCTTGCGGTACTTGACCAGGGCTGGAATAAACCAGGAAAAATCAAACCGAGCAACGTCACCTTCATAGGTGGCTCGGCTCGTCAACAAAATCACCTCACCGGTCGAGCAAGCCAAGAACTCAGTGCCGGAGATAACACTGGGAGGCTCCCCCGTTTTTTGAATCAGCAGCTTGAGGCTGCCGGCGGAGTTTGTTGAGGAATGCGCTTCGTTTGTGGAGTAACCAGATGATTTTACCTGTGCCAAAACGAAAAAAAGCCCATCGACTGAAGGGCAGATGGCTGGCACAGGTGTGTTGGGCAGACGATCCGAGTGCAGGTGATGCAACTTGGCCTTGAAGCCCACAGACTTGGCTGCAAGCAATAGCGTCTGCGTATCCCAATGGTCTCCGAACTGGTGCTGTAGTTGTGCTGCGTCGATCGGTAGATGGTGCAACTGCGCAGCGGTTACCAGGCATTGCAGAGCTGAATTGGTGGTCATTCGAGGCAAATAGTGTTCATTGACTCCTCCAATTATGATGCATAGAGGCTATGTAAAAATATATTTCAATAGGTCGCATTGAAAATAATTCAAATTGAAACACATGTGTGTTTTGTATCAATTGAATCTATCGTTAATGAAATGGTGATAGAAATGCGAATAAACAAATTTGAATTGTTGTTTTTCTGGGACGCGTGCGGCAATGCTTTCACTTCGTCTTGATGCAGACGATGACTGATTGCGTTTTTAGCGAGAGCAGTGAGCAACACAATGACAGGAGTGTGTGTGCTATGTGCCACGCATTTAGTCCTGGTTTAAGCAACAGATGCGCGGGTATGGGATGTTCCTTTTGAAGGCCAGCATTCGAATTGGCTCAAGTGAGATTATTTTTCTCGAGAAAATCAGAATACATGCCAAAAACAAACTGCAATTAATCTTTTAATAAGATTTCTATATCCTAGCTATTTTTGCTAGAAGGTCGTAATGAGGTGAATACCTGTTAAAAAAATTAAGATATATAGAAATAGCTTTGAATCGAAAGGTGAGGGGCTCGTTCATTTATATATATGGCTATTTATTTTCCTTAATAGCTGCAAATCAATGATCCCTTCGAAATATTCCCTTCATCTATGCTCGGGTGAGTATTGCTTTGCTCCAAACCATGGTATTGAAATAAGAGAGTTGCATAAATTATTATGGGAATATTTGTACTGGGATTTGCTTTAATTATAGCAATTTTTCTTATTTGGTTAAGCGGCCTTATTACCTCCCGAATAAAGTCGAGAGGGCTTAGAGTTTCGGTGCGCTCTGTTTTTATTTTCTCACTATTGCTAGTCTATTTTTCTACCAATATATTTGATTATTATAAATTCAAAGAAATTTGTGATAGAGAAGCAGGTTTGAAAGTTTATAGATTCTTGGAGAGTGATGTGGGATGGACGTCCTCCAATATTTATTCTCGTAGCATTTTATATAATTATCCAGAGATTGCTTTTGTTCGTTATGAGAATGAAAAGCATATAGCTTTTGATTTGGTACGAACAAATGAGAAAAAAGATCGTTATGACAATGGACTCCGCTCATATCCATCAGATGGAGTTAGGCAGCCACTTTATATTTATAAGAAGAGTGTAGAGGAAATCCCTGAATTGAAACGAACGGTTCTTTTTGAAGTAAGTGCGATTGATATTGAAAGCGGTCAAGTGATGGCTGTTCATAAAAATTTCACGCATAAGATTTTTAATTTCGAATGGGGGCCTAGTTCAGGAACTTCATGCAGTTCTGTTCTACCCTCTGATTTAGGTTCGAAACTTGTTTTTTTTGAATTTAAAGAGCTTCAGCCAGCATTTTATCCAACCGAGAGAGGAAGTAAGTAATGTCAGTTTTTAGCATACAGAAATTACATGATCTTGCAGAAACTAGTCTTGCAAGTTATGCATATTTAGATGCCAATGGGATTAATGATGAATTATTGGCAGACCAGCTCCAAAAGTCACAAATTGGCGCAAATTTCACCCCCATACAAGCGGAGAACTTTACTTCCCACTATGCATTACTTTCCACGCAGCCTAACGTTGATCTGAACGGCTTTAGTGCATCGATTTTCGAAGACAAACAGACTCATGAAAAAGTACTGGCGCTGCGTGGCACTGAATTTGAGCAAGGTTGGGGACAAATCGGAACGGATGCAGGGGTGGCCGACGCGCTGGGCATTGGGGTCTCCGGCTATGCCAATTTGCAGGGCCTGGAGATGTGCCGTTACTGGAAGAAGCTCTGTACTGTCGGTGGACAATCAGTCAACTATACAGATGCCGAGCTCATTAAGCTGTATGCGCTCAAGCTCGGCCCAATTTTGGGAGGATCTCTCTTGACGTTGCCTGGTGCAACGATTCTCGCCTCCGCCGGGTACATTGCCTTTGCTGATGGGATGAGAAGCGATGTTGGCATTGATTCTGGCGTTGTTGGGCAGCCGGTGATTGCGCCGGGAGAGAAAGTTAACGTCACCGGCCACAGCCTGGGGGGCCATCTGGCTTTATTATTCTCTCGGATCTTTCCTGACAGTGTTGATCAGGTTGTTACGCTCAATGCCCCGACTTTTTTCTCGCAAGGAGATGCCTTTCTCGATCTGTTGGGTTATTCGATCAACATCAGTGATCGCGTCACGCGCATTGAAGCCGATGGCGATGGTGTTCATGTCCTAGGTAACATTAGTTTTGGCTCGGTAGTTAGCATTGCGCAAGAAAATAATCCGGGCCCAGCTGCTGCATTTTCGAGTAATCACTCTAGCGTTAATGGGGTCGACTCGCTGTATGTTATGTCGATGCTGGCCAAGCTTGATCCTAGCCATGCGGACGATGCAGCATACTTCTCCAACCTCATCCGTGCATCGGCCAATACGGCTGCACCAAGTTATGAAAATCTCGTCGACAGTCTGAGAAGAATGCTTGTGGATGCATCCATTCAGATGACGCCAGTATCTTCGGGAGCGGGCGATGCCAAGCGAGTGGATTTATACGAAAATGTACAGGCACTCGAAACACATAACCTCGCAGGTAAACTCAGAATTACTAGAGCTGGCATCGACCTGCAAAACCAAGCACGCACTGATTTTTCTGCCTTGATTGCTCTGCAAGAGCTCTTGCCAATTGTTGTGAAAGGCATCGATGCGACTGTCACTGCCCAGCTCTCCAATCTCTGGCAATCCAATCGAGCGACCGATTACGCCGCTTGGCAAGCCGACCAGAATTCTGTAGTACCCAATACCTTTACCGACCAATGGATTCAGGATCGGGCCATATTGCTTGAAGCCATTATGGCAAGAAATGCCAAGGACGGTACAGATTTAGCATACAGCGGTACCTTGCCCAGTGACCGGGCCTACGAATTGCAATGGATAAATGCCGATGGCGCTGGTCAGTCATTGATTGCTGAAAATGCCAGTCGCCAAGGCGGTGTGCTTCAACCCGTAGCACATCAAGTGATTACATTCGGTGGAGCGGATGCGGATCCGTTGATGGGAAGCGATAACAAACTGGGTGATCATTTATACGGAGGTGCAGGAAACGACACCTTGACTGGTTTGGAGGGCGATGACTACCTTCAAGGAGACGCAGGTGGAGATACCCTTATTGGCGGCGCAGGCAGTGATACCCTTGTGGGGGGGGCTGGCAGCGACATCTATGTTCTCAATCTGAGCGAGAGTGGCGTAGACACCATTCTTGATAGCGATGGTAGCGGCCAGATCAAGCTGGGCGATGTAGTCATCTCCGGCAGCTTTGGCCAATTGAGTGGCGCGGTAGGTGGACCAGACTACTACAGCAATGACGCTAATCGCCAATACAAGCTCAGCCAGGTAGGTGCCAATGAATGGCGCCTGTTCGCTAAATCGGGTAACGATTACACCTTGGTTGCCCAATTGCAGGACTGGCAAGATGGGCAACTGGGCATCAACCTCAATGGTGGCCAGTTGGGCGAGGCATTGCCCACCATGGGATTGTCCTACCCAAATAGCGTGGCATACATGAACTTCAATGCCACACGCTCCACAGTAGGCGTCGTGATGGAAGGCGGAACCAAGTCCGACTCCTTCACGGGCAGCGGCTACAGCGATGTGATCAGCACAGGAGACGGGCTGGGTAACTACGTCATGGCCCAGGGCGGTAACGACTTTATTCTGGGCGGCAGCGGGCGCGAATACATTCGTGCAGGCGCCAATGGCACTGGTGCTGACGACAACGACACCGTGCAAGCCGGTGCAGGCACCGACATGGTGTATGGAGGCATGGGCGAGGATCTGATTTGGGGCAACACCGCCAACACGGAATACTTGGCGACGGCTACCGACAGTGGTGAGCGCGGTGATTGGCTCAGTGGCGAAGGCGGAAATGACTTCATCGCCGGCAGCCACTCGCAAGACATGATTTTTGGTGGTGCGGGCGCCGATACCTTGTTGGGCGGTGCCGGGAACGACCTGATTTTGGGTGACGGGCAATATTCGGTAAGCAGCCGCACAGTTGCGCTGGACTATGCATCTCCTTCCACGCAATCATTCGTTTGGAACACCGATGGCACCATCAAGGGGCCGCTGAACCAGTATGACTATGGCCTGGACCCCGTAGTTATTCCCAATGGCAGTATCCACAACTGGAGCTGGAGTGGAGCAGAGAGTGACTTCGGTATCACCTTGGCTTCAGGTATCACCTTCTTGAGTCAGGTGCGTGTGGCTCCGGGGGGCGGTGACGACCTGATCGATGGTGGCGAAGGCGACGACTGGATCGCAGGGCAGACCGGCAATGACCGTATTTTGGGCGGCGCAGGCAACGACATTCTCTATGGCGATGATGCGGTTGCGCTGCCTGCCGGTAGCCAAGAAGGCAACGACCAGCTGTTTGGCGGACAGGGGGCGGACATTCTGCACGGCGGTGGGGGAAATGATCTGCTGGGAAGCCAGGATGACGATGGATCCCAAGACAAGCTGTATGGCGAAGCTGGAGACGACACGCTGGTAGGTGGCACAGGACATGACATCCTCGACGGAGGCGATGACAGTGACGAGCTCTATGCAGGTAGCGATGGCAGCACCTTGCTGGGCGGCGCTGGTGCCGATCAACTATACGGAGGCGCAGGCAACGACACCATTGAAGGCGGCAATGGAGATGACATCTACCACACCAGCGGTGGTAGCGACACCATCATGGACCTCGGTGGCGACGACACCTACTTCATCAACTACGACAGCCTGCAAGCGGGGACCATCACGACCCTGACTGATGTCAGTGGTGTTGGTCGTTTGTACTTTGACGGCGACTTGTTGACGGCGGACAACGTTCAAGCGCTCTCTGAAGATAGCTGGTCTGCTTCCTCTGGGCTCTGCATCATGTCCAAGGAGGGGGGAGATCTTGTCCTTCGCAGCAGAGACCTCACTGTCTCCGGCAAAGTGGTGGTCAAGAACTTCTTCAGCCAAGAAGAGTTTCTGGGCCTGAAACTGCCAGCTTATGTTCCAGTAGAACCTGAAAATCAACTACCAGTGGTGGGCCAAGCACTAGTAGCCCAAAGCGTAGAAGAAGACAGTGCGGTAAGCCTGCAAATCCCGGCTGCTGCATTCAGTGACCCCGATGGAGACCCGCTCAGCTACAGCGCAAGCCTGGCTGATGGCTCGGCGCTGCCATCATGGCTGAGCTTCGATGCGGCAACACGCACATTCTCCGGAACCCCGGACAACCAGGCCGTGGGCATCTTGCAACTGCAGGTTACCGTCAGCGATGGCAAGGGCGGTACGGCCAACCAAACCTTTGCGCTGGAGATCACCAACACCAACGACGCACCAGAAGTTGGCGCGCCGCTGCAGCCCTACGAAGTGGTGGAAGGCGCGGCCTTCTCCTACATCGTTGGCTCCAATGCATTTGTGGACATTGACAAAGGTGACGCGCTCACCCTCAGCGCCACAGGCGCAGGTGGCGCGGCCATCCCAGGCTGGCTCAGCTTTGACCCTGCCACAGGCGTCTTCACTGGCACGCCACCCGCTGGCAGCGCCCAAAACCTGGAAATAACGGTCACCGCGACCGACCAGGCAGGAGCCAGCATCAGCCAGCTGCTGACCCTCGTCATCCAGGACCCCGGAAATACTGGCAGCCAAGGGCAGCACATCGTCGGAACCATAGATGCAGACGTGTTGGTGGGCACCGCCTACGACGACGTGATGAATGGCTTGGAGGGCAACGACACCCTATCCGGAGGAGCAGGTAACGACCAGATCTTTGGAGCGCAAGGAGATGACACGCTCCATGGCGATGAAGGCAACGACTCCTTGTATGGCGGGGAAGGCAGTGACCAGCTCTACGGATGGGCGGGCGATGACCTGCTCAATGGCGAAGATGGCGACGACACCTTGTATGGAGGAGAAGGGGACGACCAGTTGTTTGGCTGGAGCGGAGCAGACACCATGCATGGCGATGCCGGCAACGACCTGATGTATGGGGGCGAGGGCAACGACCAAGTGTATGGCTGGGACGGCAACGACCAACTCAACGGAGACGCAGGCGAGGATCAACTGTTTGGAGGCCTTGGCAATGACGAGCTGTACGGCTGGGCCGATAACGACACCCTCAATGGAGACGAAGGCGACGACATACTCCACGGGGGCGAAGGTGATGACATCCTTTATGGCTGGGCTGACAACGACCAGCTATATGGAGAGGCAGGCCATGACATCTTGGTGGGAGGAGAAGGAGGTGACATCCTGTCTGGTGGAGTTGGCAATGACGAACACTATGGAGGCACGGGAGACGATCTCTACGTATTCTTCAGCGGAGACGGAGAAGACCTGATCGTAGAAGAAAGCACAGACACCAATGCAACCGACATCGTCCAACTCAGAGACATAGCCTCCACGGATGCCTACACCTTGAGCCGCGTCGGAGACGACCTTCACATCACGATTGGCTCGGATGTGATCATGATTCGGGACCAATTCGCAACGGATGCAGCAGCCATAGAAGAAATTCACTTCAAGGACGATGTGGTGCTGCTCGCCTCTGATATTGCGACCCAGCTCGGCATTGTGGGTGACATTGAGACAGCACAGAATCGGCAGGCAGGGGGCGAGAAGGCGGGAGCGACCGATGGCGCCATTCCAATGCCAAAACCGTATACCGTGGATGCCGAAAGTACGCCCATGTACCTCAAGCCTCTGCGACTGGACGGGACGGACAGCGTGCTCGGCGAACTCGCGAGCAATGGTCTGGATGCTGCAGGGGGCGGCACTATGTCCACATCGCTGTCTGCCTTGCTGACCCAAAGGTTGCCGGGCTCCACAGAAAGCAGTGGGCAGGCGGATCGCCTCATTGAAGCGATGTCGGCTTTCTCGGCAAGTGCCGATGCAAGTGCGGCAGCATCAATTGCCCCAGCACTGGGGCAGGCCTACGATCTGCTCAACAGGCAGCCGCTTTCCTTGGCTGCTACTGGCGCCTAAGTAGAACTGGCGACTAAGTAACGTGACTGAATCGACCAGGGGGACGGTGTTTCACTGGTCGATTCAGTCACTCATATCATTAATGGTCACGGGGATGGCTTGAATCTGTACTGTCAGGCCTAGATACCCAGATGCACCATGCGTTACTGGCGACGTCGCTCAGCGCTGTGCTTCTTGGTTTTCCACTCAAGAACTTTATTCCGATGGAGTTTGCGAGCATGTGCAAGCCCTGACCGCCTGCACGAGGAGTGCACGCGTACATCCTAGCTTGTTTGCCTACGGCACACCGTGCTGTAGCAAGGCGCTTTCCAAGGTAGGCTGGCCATCCGCAATAGCGACTGCACGAGTTCCAGCGCTTTGCGCAGGTTTGGCCAAACCTGCGGCCCGCCTACCGTAGCTGCGACACGAATTTTCGCAACAGCGTCTGGTCATTTCGTATCGAAATACTCAATGCCAACGCTCAGTGCCTGGTGCCCATCATCGGCGGGTGCGTTTCAAATCTGCAGTTGGGACGGGTCATCGTCTGCAGGGGGGCTTCCTCCGGGCTTGGGCTTCTTGGGCGTGCGGGGTATGGGCGATTGTTTGCTGCCCAGCGCATGTATGCCGATGAAGATGGGGCTCATCGCTTCTCTCCTGTTGCGTGAAATGCCAAATGAAGTTCCGCGAAGGCTACAAATCCTCAATGGCCAGCGAGTGGTATGCCTTGGCAAAGGAGTAGTTGCTGTTGGCAATCACTCCGCGCAATGCATTGATCTCCTGGTCATTCGCTGTGCGTATCAGCAGGCCGACATGGCCTTGCTCGGCAAGCTCCACCAGGCTGCGCGCAATGGAGCCGTCCGAGCCCATCGATGGCAACGGTTTGTCGGACGCATCTACCGTGGGTGCGATCTCCTGCAGCACAACCTGGGGCGGTACCAGAAAAATATCGTCGATGCGAAACAGGTGGTCAGTAAGCCGGCGTGCAATCTCCAAGGCCTCATCTTCCGATGGGTACATGACAAGCGAGAAACCTGTTGGGTAGAATGCGCCGCCTAAAAAGGCGCGCATCTTGGGGGTTACGGTCAAGGTCTGCATGGCAGCCTCCTTGTGCTCAAAGCGTTGATGGTGCACATGCTTGTCTGCGCCACCAGCCTATCGTCGGCTCCTCCGAGAAGTTGCGAAGTTTGTGCTTCTCACATGCCCCGCATGGGGCTGCATTCATCCACGGACGCGGAGCCAACCGGCGTGCGTCCACGGAAAACAGTCTTCAGGTGCCTGCTCTGCAAGGAGTCCGCACCTGCGCGTAGAAATGCGTCAACGTCGGCACATGACATAGGTGACCAATGCCCCCACCGCAAGTGCCGCACCGGCAATCCGCCATGGCTCATCCTTCGCGTACTGGTCTGCACAGGCCGCGGCGTGCCGGGTTTGCTGCAGCACCTGCTCGGCAGAATCCTTGGCGCTCGCGAGCCCTTCATCGATGCGTTGGCGCACGCCTCTGATTTCGGGAATGGCATCCAATTCCTTGACAGAGAGCAAGGCTCGAACATCATCGACCAGCTTGGCCAGATCGTCTTGCACTGCGGACAGGCTAGGCTGTTTGGATTTGAACAACATGGGACTCCTTTTTGTAAATAACGAGATTGGAACTACAGTACGGCGCTTCGCGGCGACTGGGTGTAGGAGCGTGGCCCGGATACCAAATGGAACGGATGGCGAAGACGCTTCATGGCCCGCTACACGGGTTCGGGGTCTTTCACAGGCGGCGCTTTCTGGGGCTCTTCGATAGGCAAGGTACTGTCGGGCGGGTCAATGGGCTCAGGTTTTGCCGGCTCCGGCATGGGAGGCGGTACCGGTGGCTGCGGTGGTGCGATGGGGGTTGGCATGGCTATTTCCTCCTGGCTGCCGTGGTGGTGTTGACGGTGTTGACCCTTCCGGGCGGATGTCCAGCGTCTTCGGGCCCATGGGCGTTGCAGCCAAGGCTGTTGACGGACTGTTCGACAAAGCCCGGATCCAGGTCACACGACAAGAATAGGCATCGGCAAGGCAGGCGCGATCAGAACGGCACCCAGATCGCAACCATCAGAAATGCGATGACGATGGCAAGCAGGATGGCGAATCGCTTGTTGGCTAATTGGCCAAAACCTGTCTTGGGGTTGGATGGTTTGCTGGGTTCGGTCATAGGTGCACTTTCCAGTTATCGGGTTGATACTGCCGTGATTCATCACGCCTTGGGGTTGATGCGTCGGCCTCGTGGGCAGAGCCTGAACATCCGCCATCGGCAGCCACGCTGTCATGCAGTCATGGCCCCACCGGTTCAGGTTGCACCACCCGCTCGGACTCCGGATCCTGCGGAATATCGGGCTCGCGGTCTGGCGAAAAGGGCGGATGGGCCGGGTCGTCTCCGTCTGCGGGCAAGGCTGGCTCCTGTACCGGATCGGGCTCGCCCACGGGGTCCATTTCCTCGTCTTCGGGCTGCGGCTTGGTCGCCATGAAAAGGGCGCTGTTCATGTTTGCTCCTTCCATCAAAATTGGCAGATCTCCTTGCGGTGTATGAACCCAAAGGGTGACGCCATGGTGTCTTGCTGGCTGTAGGACGCGCGCCTCCATGCCTGCAATCCGTATCGCAAAAGTACGTGGTATGGCGGGCCGCTCAGGCCGCCCGGCCCCAGAGGCCAGGGCTTGCGAGGCGGTGCAGAAATGAAAAACCCCGAAGGTCCTGTCAACCAGCGGGGTGAATGCGATTGGCGCTGAAAAGGCCTATACCGCCATGGGCGCCGTCAGCGGCGCATGGTGCTGGTAGCCTTCGAGGCGGAAGTCGCCGGGCTCCACTTTCTCCAGCCATTCTGGCTCGTAACGGCCGGTTTCTGCATAGCTTGGAATGCGGTCGGACAACACCAGCTGTGGCGCGGGGAAGGGCTCGCGCTGGAGTTGTTCCTGCAGCATGGGCAGGTGGTTTTCGTAGATGTGGGCATCACCGATGAAATAGGTGAACCAGCGCGGTTTGTAGCCGGTCAGGCGTCCCACCAGGTGCAGCAGCGCTGCGCCCTCGGTCAGGTTGAAAGGCGTACCCAGGCCCACATCGTTGCTGCGGATGTAGAGGCACAGCGATATCTCGCCCGCCTGTTGGTTGACGAGAAACTGGTAGAGCAGGTGGCAGGGCGGCAGGGCCATTTCCTCCAGCTGCGCCCAGTTCCAGCCGTGGAACAGAATGCGGCGGCTGCCGGGGTCGTTCATGATGGTGTCCAGGCACTGGCGCAACTGGTCAACGGCCTTGTAGAGCACGGCATGCGGCACACCGCCTTCGTCCACTTCCCCAATCTGGCGGTAACCCTTGGCCAAGGCATCGGCAATCTGTACGGCGCCCTGGGGTTGAGCCAGATCAATCAGTTTGTAGGCAGGCCACTGACGCCATTGCACGCCGTACACGGGGCCCAGGTCGTCTTCCTGCAGGCGATAGGGGTTGGCCAGCCATGCCTTGTTCTCATTGGCGTTCTGATCCCAGACCTTGCAGCCAAGCGCCCGGAAATCCGCAGCACTGCGGCATGCGCGCATGAAACCCACCATCTCGCCAATGGCAGATTTGAACGCCAGCTTTTTGGTGGTGACAGCGGGAAAGCCTTGCTGCAGGTCAAAACGCAGGCTGGCGCCTGGCATGCTGAGGGTGCGGATGCCGGTGCGGTTGTTCTGCCACGAACCGTGGTCCAGAATGTCCTGCACGAGTTGGAGGTATTGCTTCATTCGGTTCTCAAGAGGGTTGCCGGCCCGGGCATGGTTTCAGCGGTTGGCCCAGGGGCCATGGCCGGGTGCTGCACCATGCAGGCCTGGGCACAATGCCCGTACTTTACGCGATGGCCGCTTTCCCCTGCAGCTATGCAGTGCAGGAAGGCCATAGTTGGTTACATAGACAACTAATCGTATAGTGTGCCAGTTTTCTCTGTTCAGGCCTGTTGCCCGGCTGCAGGCATGCAGATTTGGCGCGGCTTTGAGCTCGAACAAGTTCATTGCTATTGTTTTAATAGCTTCAAGCGCTGATTGGACAAGCGCTGGAATTCCAGAACATTTGTGAAAAGCATTTGAAAGGCGAGGTATGTGGATGCAAGGGCACATCGGGTATAGGGCATGGGGTTTTGCGGCTGTACTTGCGTTGGCGGGCTGCCAGAGCGGGCCGGGAGGGGCGCCCGCTGCCCAGGCGACCGATGGCCAGCAGGCCTACGGGCAGTTGCAGGGCCAGGTGGGCAAGTACCAAAGCGATGCGCCATTTTTGCAGCGTGGCGTGATGGCGGCGCGCCTGCAGCACCTGCTGGGTACGCAGGCGCCGGTTTTCATGCGGAATCTGGAGGTGGCGGGCCCCTTGCAGAAGGAAGGATCGGTCTACTTCATTACCGGCAATCGCAAGCATGAGGGCGGCAGCAACGCCGCCGCCGTGGCGCTGGACGCGCAGACCAATACCATGCGCATCTGGTGGTTGCAGGATGGTCAGCCGCGTGTGGTGCAAGACCCCGGTGCGTCCTTTCTCTGGCCCAAGGATGTCAACACCATGATCTCCAACGCGCTGAGTGCGCCGGCTTCCTAATCCGCATGCCCGCTGCCCAATGAGGACGGGGCATGCAGGGCAATACCCGGCGATGCGCCATCGCTCCTGCTGGGTTATTGGTGCGAATCAAGACTGCCGGGCCAGCATGCAGTTGGGGTTCATGATGCCGTGCGGGTCGAGCGCCTGCTTGATGGCGCGCATCATGGACAGCGCAACCGGCGACTGGTAATCCGGCAGGGTGGCTGCCTTCAAGGTGCCAATGCCATGCTCCGCCGAAATGGAGCCGCCAAACTTGGCAACGGCGTCGTAGACGATGTGGTTGATCTCGTGCTCGCGCGCCTCAAGGAATGCCTTGGGGTCCATGCTCTCGGGGGCCTGCACATTGAAGTGCAGATTGCCGTCTCCCAGGTGGCCAAAGTTCACCAGGCGCATGCCCGGCACCTTGTGCGCCAGCACGGCGGTGGCGTGTTCCACAAAGGCTGGAATGCGTGAAATTGGCACCGAGATGTCGTGCTTGATGTTCAGGCCTTCCTCCACCTGTGCGAGCGGAATGCTCTCGCGGATGTGCCACAGGTTGTGGGCCTGGCCCAGGTTTTCGGCCACGACGGCGTCCAGCACGATTTCCTGCTCGAACGCGGCCTCCATCAGCGCCTCAAAGCGTGCGCGGGCGTGTGCCTCGGATTCGCTGTCGGAGTTCTCCAGCACCACGGCGTATGGGAAATCGGGGTTGTCGATAAAGGGCACGCGCAGCTGCGGCATGTGCTTGTCCACTAGGGTCAGTGCAAAGCGGTTCATCACCTCGAAGCCTGTAAGACCCGCGCCCAGGTATTGGTGGGCCAGGCCCAGCAGCTGTACTGCCGCTTCAAACGACGGCAGTGCGGCCCAGGCGGTGAGCTGGCTGGCGGGCATGGGGTAGATCTTCATCGTGGCGGCCGTGATCACCCCCAGGGTGCCTTCGCTGCCGATGAAGAGGTTGCGCAGGTCGTAGCCGGTGTTGTCCTTGCGCAGGCCTTTCAATCCATTCCAGATTTCTCCCTGGGCGTTGACCACTTCCAGGCCCAGGCACAGCTCGCGCGTATTGCCGTAGCGCACCACCTGCGTGCCACCTGCATTGGTGCCCAGATTGCCGCCAATGGTGCAGCTGCCTTCGGCTGCCAGCGACAGCGGGAAGAGAAAGCCTTCTTTCTCGCAGCGCTCCTGCAGGCTTTGCAGAATGCAGCCCGCATCGACTGTGATCGTCAGGTTGTCCTTGTCCAGCGCACGCACGGTGTTCATGCGGCCCAGGTTCAGCACCACCTGCGTGCCGGATGTATCGGGGGTTGATCCCACCACCAGGCCGGTGTTGCCACCCTGCGGCACGATGGCGGTGCCATTGGCGGCGCAGGCCTTGACCACGGCAGCCACTTCCTCGGTGGAGCCGGGGCGCACCACGGCCAGGGCCTTGCCGTGCTCGCGGCGGCGCCAGTCCTGTTCGTAGGCGCTCAGGTCGCCATCAGTCAGTACATGGTTTTCGCCCACAATGCGGCGCAGGCTGGCAATCAGATCGGTCATGGCTTGGTCTCAACAAATATCCAAAAACAAAATGCGTTCAGCGGGACGATGGCCCGCCCGGTTATTCGGCAGGCCGCACGGCTTTCTGGCGACCCTTGACATGCAGAACGCAGGCGGCAAACAGCAGCAGGCACAGCGCGATCTCGGCCATCGCGCACCAGCGGCTGGGCGGCGCATCACCAAATGCGCGCACCACACCTTCGGTGAAGTACAGCCACACCAGAAGACTGACCCAGCGGTAGGTGTACATGCGGTGCTTGAGCAGCCCTGCCAGCGGTATGCACAGCGGCAGCGCCTTGATGACGAGCCACGAGCCACCGGGGCGCAGCGGCGCGATCCACAACTCCCACGCCACGGACAGCACCACGAGACCCAGGAGCGACACCACTGCAAGTGTGCGAGACAGCTGCGCCACGCCAGGCGCTGCGGCGGGCGTTACCAAATCAGGCAGATTCGAAGGTGCGGAAGGCATGGTGCGTGGTGTGAAACTGGCATCATATCGGCATGTACGGCACAGAAGAGAAAAACACGGCATCGAGGGCGACGGATTCCATGGCCACCAGGCCAGAGCGCTGGTGGCAGGCGCTGGCTGATTTTCCGTGGGGCAATACGGTCGATACCCTGCGCAGGCGTTTTGGCGAAGACCGCCTGGGTCTGACGGCCAGCAGCCTGACCTTTACCACCACCCTGGCACTGGTGCCGTTCATGACGGTGGCGCTGGCGCTGTTCACCGCGTTTCCGATGTTCTCGCAGATGGAGGCGCAACTGCAGCGCTGGCTGGTCGAGAGCCTGATCCCCAGCAGCATCGCCAGCCAGGTGCTGGGCTACATCACCCAGTTTGCCAGCAAGGCCAGCCGCCTGGGCATGGCGGGCCTGAGTTTCCTGCTGGCCACGGCGCTGGCACTGATTCTCACCATGGACCGCACGCTCAACAACATCTGGCGGGTGCGCAAGCTCCGGCCGCTAGGCCAGCGCGTGCTCATCTACTGGGCTGCCATCACATTGGGGCCGCTGCTGCTGGCCGCCAGCCTGGCGCTGACGTCGTCGGTGATGGCCGCTTCGCGCAGTGCCATGGGCGAGCTGCCGTACCTGATTCGCCTCGCTTTCGATTCGCTGGAGTTCGTGCTTTTGGCGGCGGGGGTGACAGCCATGTTCCGCTATGTGCCCAATACCCATGTGCGCTGGCGCGACGCATTGGCTGGTGGCGTGTTTGTAGCGATCGGGATCGAGCTGGCCAAGAAGATTCTCGCCCTGTACCTGGCCAACGTGCCCACGTACTCCACGATCTACGGCACCTTCGCTACGTTGCCCATCTTGCTCATCTGGATCTATGTGGCCTGGGTGATCGTGCTGCTGGGCGCCGTGGTGGCTGCCTATCTGCCCAGCCTGCTGGCGGGCGTGGCCCGCCTGCCCACGGCGCAGAGCTGGGATTTTCAGCTCGCCATCGAGTGCCTGCACGCCCTCAATCCCATGCGCTACCAGCCCGAGAAGGGGTTGTACCTGCACCAGCTGGCTGCGCAGTTGAAGGTGGAGGATGTGCAACTGCACCGCGCGCTGGATGTGCTGGCCCAGCTGGACTGGGTGGGCGCCGTGGTGGATGTGGAGGGCCGCGTCACCAGCGCAGAACAGCAGGGCCAGAGCAGCGACAGCGATGCCCGCTACGTGCTGCTGGTGGAGCCCGCTGCCACGCGTGCGCAGCCGCTGATGACGGCGCTGCTGCTGGACTGCAACGAAGCTACCGAGCCCCTGTGGTGGCACTGCGGGCTCGATCACGTCATGCTGATCGATCTGCTGGAGCGCCGCCCCGGTGCGCTGGAGGCGCGAGAGGTGCAGGAGGCAGAGCGCGCAGCAGCCTGAAATTTGCGAAAGCGGAAAAAATCAGGCGCGCAAGAATTGCGGGTAGCTGGCATCCAGCCGCTGGCGCGCAAATGCCACCATGTCGGCCGGATAGCGCGGGTGCGCCGCAAAGGCATTGTCGTTCAGGTCGTACAGCACCACCAGGGCCGCAACTTCCCAGGCCCAGTGGTGGTTGGCAATGTCGGTCCACGAGGCGGGTGACAGGGTATCTGCCGTGGCTGGATAGGCCTGTTGCAGGTAGGCCTGCAAGGGCGCGCCGTATACCTCCAACTGTTCGAAGAACGGTGTGAGGGCTGCGTAAGGCTCGGGGCAGAACAGCGCTTCCACGGCTTCGGTCTTGTCGCAGGCGGCGGCGCTCAGGTAATCGAGCAGGCGGTCGCACTGGTTGTCCAGCAGGCGCTGCACGATGGGCGGAATCAGTTCCTGGCGCTCCAGCAGCACCGGAAAAGCCAGCAGTTGAACCGCACTGGCGTAATCCTGGCCCGCGACCTCCAGTGTGTGGTGGTGGGCGAGGCCCTTCTCGTTAGCGCTGCGTGCCATGCTGGCAAATTCATTGCAGCAATGCAGCACGTGTTCGAACAGGGCTTCCAGGCTGGTGAGAGACAGGCCCCGGGTGTAGGCCAGCTCGGGCAGGCGCAGCGCCTGGCGCACGGCATCGCGCCAGTCATCCCAGGCCTGTTGCTGGCTGCCGGGGGCCAGGTCCTGCATGTCCAGCCCGTAGTAACCGTGGCTGGCGAATTCGTGCAACTGGCCCAGCGCATCTGCCCAGGCCTCGTTCCAGCGCTCGGTGTCCACGGGCTGGCGAGGCTGCAGCAGATGCCACGGCAGGGCGTGACAGTGCTGCAAAAGACTGGGAAGGGCGGTATCAAGCATGGCTGGTGGCATTCGTGCTGCGTTGTGGCATGCGCTTTGCGCCCCGATGCAGCGATAAGCCATAGGCTAGCGCATTCTGCGCGATTTGCGCTCTAAAAAATGGCTCTCCTTACCACTGCTTACCGCCGATACAGGTGTGGTATCTCGCTATCAAAATTATTGCTTAAAACTGAAGGAAATCCCGAATTGCAAACAGCGTTGGATCGGGAGATTCCATCATTTGGTTGTGCCCGTTGGGAATCGTTCGCACCTGCACGGACTTGCCAGCCGCCTTGGCTGCATCGATCAGGCCTTTGGCCGCCCTGGGAGGGGTCATCTGGTCTTGCTCACCCAGCACAAACAGAACAGGGCAATTGACGGCCGTCATGGCAGCTTCTCCGCCGCTGTAGCCGTCGCAGGCGACAAAACCGGTATGCAGCAGATTGGTGTCACCATTGCTGGCCAGCACGCGGCGGCCTAGTGCCGTGCCCGCGCCGAACACCCAGCTGCCCGCGCCGTTGGGTGGCGACAAGGTGGCGCGCGAGAAGGTCTGCACCATGGCAATGGCCTGGTCCGGCGCGCTTTGCGCCAGATCCAGAAGTACGGGCGATACCTTCATGGGGGCAGCGGTGCCTACCAATACGAGGTGGCTGACCCGCGCGCCCAACTGGGCAGCTGCCTGCATGGCAATCAGGCTGCCCCAGCTGTGGCCGATCAAGGCGGCCTTCTGCAGGCCTGCGGCGTCCATCATCTGGCCGATGAAGGTGGCGGCTTCCTCCACACTGGCAGGCGCCTTGCCGCCGCTCTTGCAGTGGCCCGGCAGATCAATGGCCAGCACGTTCCAGCCGTGGTTGGCGAGATAGCGGCTTTGCAGGGCCCACACGCTGTGATCACACAGCACGCCATGGATGAAGATGGCGGTGGGCCTGGCGGCGTCGAACGCCTTGCCGCCGGTATAGGCATATATGTCTGCGCCCTGTACTTGGATATGCATTTCGGTCTCCAGATTCTTGTGCGGTATCTCGTGGTCAGATATCCGCAATCAGCCGCTTGCCCAGCGACACGGTCTTGTCATTGCTGTAGCCCAGGCTTTCGTAAAAGGCGATCACCGCTTCGTTGCCTTCGCGTACCTGCAGGTTCAGCTTGGGGCAGCCGCGCTCGGTCAGCAATTGCTCGGCCCGCTCCATCAGGCGGCGCGCATGGCCCTGGCGCTGGCAGCCGGGGTGAACGGCCAGGTAGTTGATCCAGCCGCGATGGCCGTCGTAGCCCACCATTACGCTGGCAATCAATTGCCCGGCTCCGTCGGTTCCGACCAGAAAGAGATCGGGCGACACGCTGAGCTTGCGCGCAATATCCTTGTGCGGGTCGTTCCAAGGGCGGGTCAGGCCGCAGTCGTTCCACAGGCCGATCACGGCCTCGGTATCAGTGGCTGCAAAGCTGCGGATCTGCAGGGCGTGCTTGATTTCCATCAAGCAGCCTTTTCTGCGGCTTTGAGGGCGCGCTTGAGGTCGTCGATCAGGTCGTCTGCATCTTCCAGCCCGATCGACAGGCGGATCGTACCCTGGCCGATACCCGCCTGGGTCAGCGCTTCGTCGGTCATGCGGAAATGCGTGGTGCTGGCCGGGTGAATGACCAGCGAACGGCAGTCGCCGACATTGGCCAGGTGGCTGAAGACTTTGAGCGTTTCGATGAATTTCTTGCCCTGGTTGCGGTTGCCGGCAATGTCGAAGCTGAACACCGAGCCCGCGCCGCGCGGCAGCAGCTTCTGCGCGAGCGCATGGGAGGGGTGCGACTCCAGCATCGGGTGGCCCACGCGGCCTACCAACGGGTGGCTGGCGAGGAATTGCACCACCTTTTCGGTGTTGCGCATGTGGCGCTCCATGCGCAGCGGCAGGGTCTCGATGCCTTGCAGGATCAGCCAGGCGGTGTGCGGGCTCATGCAGGCGCCGAAGTCGCGCAGGCCTTCGCGGCGCGCGCGCAGCAAGAAGGCGCCCACCGTGCTTTCTTCGGTGAACACCATGTTGTGAAAGCCGTCGTAGGGCTCGGTCAATTCGGGGAAGCGCCCGCTCTTTTCCCAGTCGAAGCTGCCGCCATCCACGACGATGCCGCCAATCACCGTTCCATGGCCCGAGAGGAACTTGGTGGCCGAGTGGTAGACGAGGTCTGCACCATGTGCGAAGGGCTTGATAAGCCACGGCGAGGTGAGGGTGGAATCCACCAGCAGCGGCACGCCCGCCTCATGGGCAATCTGCGCCACGGTCGGAATGTCCAGCACATCCAGCCCCGGGTTGCCCACGGTTTCGCCAAAGAAAAGCTTGGTATTGGGGCGAATGGCGGCGCGCCAGCCGTCGATGTCGCCGGGTTTGACGAAAGTGGTTTCGATGCCGAAGCGCCGCAGCGTGTAGTGCAGCAGGTTCTGCGAGCCGCCATACAGGGCGGTGCTGGCCACGATGTGGCTGCCCGCGCCCATCAGTGTGGCAATCGACAGATGCAGCGCAGCCTGGCCGCTGGCCACGGCAATGGCTCCCACGCCGCCTTCGAGGGCAGACACGCGCTGCTCCAGCACGGCATTGGTCGGGTTGCTGATGCGGCTGTAGACATGGCCGGGCCGCTCCAGGTTGAACAGGCTGGCGGCGTGGTCGCTGGATTCGAAGACGAACGAGGTCGTCAGGTGGATGGGCACGGCACGTGCGCCGGTGGCCGGATCGGGCTGGGCGCCTGCGTGCAGGCTCAGGGTGTCAAAACCGGGGTCTGAATAGCCGGGCATGGCAGATCTCCATCAGATTGTCATTCTGGGTGGGGATTGTCGGCTATATTTAACGAACCATTGCTGGCAGCCCTGTCGCGCAAGCGTTGGGTGGCCGCATCCACTTCCACCGAGCGCCAGCCAGGGCATGCATCTGCTGGAGATCTTGAAGGAGACGAGCATGAAAGTCAGTGACATCCTGCGCCTCAAAGGCAATACCCTCTACACCGCAAGCGTGAATGACCCGCTCTCCGACGCCATCCAGACCATGTCCGAGAAAGACATTGGTTCGCTGGTGGTGATGGAGCACGGTGACGTGGTGGGCATGCTGACTTTCCGCGAAGTGATTGTTGCCATCGTGGGCAACGGCGGTTCCGCTGGAAACACTCTGGTGCGTAGCGTGATGGATGATGCGCCGCTGACCTGCACCATGGAGACCGACATGGACGAGGTACGCCGCATGATGCTGGACCGCCATGCGCGCTACATGCCGGTGATGGACAAGAAAATGCTGATGGGCGTGATCAGCTTCTACGATGTGGCCAAGGCCGTGGTGGACAGCCAGAACTTCGAGAACAAGATGCTCAAGGCCTATATCCGCGACTGGCCGGTGGAAGGCGAAGCCGACTGACGTTGTGGCGCGGCAACAGTCCGCTCACCCGCAGCATTCAGCCAGACAGCGGCCGCAAGGCCGCTTTTTCATGCCTGTTTGCAGCCCGGCCTGCGCACTCAGAAGCGGATGACGCGGCCGGGAGGGCGCTGTGCAGCATGTGTACCGCTGCTGTGTATGGGCGGCTGGCCCACATACCGTGCCCGGGGGCGAATCAACTGGCCGCTTGCACGCTGCTCCAACGCATGGGCAATCCAGCCGGCGGTGCGGCCCAGGGCAAACAGCACAAACGCCGCGCCCGCTGGCAGGCCCAGGCTGCGCTGGATGGCGACCAGCGCGTAATCCAGGCTGGGGTGCAGGCCGGTATCTTCGTACACTTGGCGCAGCAACTGCTCACGCGCCGCATCGGGTGCCAAAAGCGCCAGCAGGTGCAGGCTGCGCGGATCGCCCGCCGGATAGAGCGGGTGGCCAAAACCTGCGCAGTAGTGCGGCGTGGTGCCCAGGCGGGTGTCTGCCAGCAATCTGCGCAGCGATGGAGCCAGCCCCATGCGGCCTGCGCGGTGCCAGTCTTCCCAATGGCTGGCGATCACCTCCGTCATGCCGCCATGCAGGGGGCCGGACAGCGCCGCCAGGCCCGCGCCCACGCTTGCATGCAGGCTGGCGCCGGTGGATGCCACCACGCGCGTGGCAAAGCTGGAGGCGTTGAGTTCATGGTCGGCGCACAGCACCAGCGCTTGCCGCAGGATGTTGGCATGGGCCGGGCTTGTCTGCCATATCTGCCCCAGGCGTTTATGCAGTGGGCGCAGGCGCTTTGTTTTTTGTAGCAAATGCAGTTGCTGCGCTGCGCTGGTGACAGGCTGCCCGGCCAGGATTTCTGCCATGCACTGCAGCAGGGCCAGCGGCCAGAGCGTGGCGTGTTCCATCTCGGCCTCCAGGACTTCTGCGCCACCGTACCAGGCCGACAGCGCCCGGGCAGGAGCGCGTGGGAGGTCCCAGTTTGCTATCACTTTGTGAGCTGGTGGCGCTTCTTCATCCAGCGCGACAGGCATTTTCTGATCCCAAAGCAGTGCCGCCACTTCCTCAAGGCTCGCATGCGCGGCCAGCGAGGCCGCCAGATGGCCCCGGTAGTACAGCTGGCCGCCTTCGACCTGGGTGATGGCGGATGCCAGTACCGGCGTCCCCCAATCCAGCGTGGACTGGGCGAGCCGTGCCGGGTTGCGTACCGATTGCCGTTGGATGGCGAGGCGCTGCACATCGGCTCGGGCATACACATGGCCGCGCTGGCCGGACTGGGTCTGTGCGCGCAGCAGGCCACGGCTGACATAGCTGTACAGGCTGGCGCGCTGTACACCCAGCACGGCGGCGGCCTGCTGGCTGCTCAACCAGGGGGAGTCGTCGAGAGGGGCATGAGCGGCGGGAGATGGGCGAGGCATGCGCCATGCTAGCCCACATGGATTGGCCCAATCAAGATTGACGGGGCAGGGCGCAGCGCGTGCAATGGCGGCCAGCACGACCGATTCGCGTGCGCCCTCGCCCATGGAGCCAGAAATGCAAATGTCCCTCGCCACCCCGCCTGCAGATGCGCTGCATCACCGTATTCGCCAAGCCGTGCAGCAGCAGTGGCATGCGGCAGGCCTGTTGGGGGCCCCCGCCCTCGATGCACAGGGGCTGCAACTGGGTGGCGATGGCAGCGGCTACCCCTCCAGCTTTGCGGTAGATGTGGCCGCAGGCGCTTCCGTCGCAGCAGCCACGCTGGCAGCGGCGCAGTTGGGCAGCCTGCGCAGTGGCAGTGCGCTTGCCTGCGCCAGTGTGCAGGTGCCGCATGCCCTGGCAGAAACCACGGGGTACTTCACCCTTGACGGGGTGCAGCCCGATCTGTGGTCGCCCATCTCGGGCCTGTACCCCTGCGGTGCGGCGGTGGGTCAGCCGGGTTGGGTGCGCATCCACGCCAATTTTGACCACCACCGTGATGGCGCATTGCAGCTGTTGGGCTTGCCCATCGGGGCCTCGACGCCAAAACAGGCCGTAGCGCAGGCATTGAATGCGTGGGATGCTATTGATTTTGAAACGCAAGCGGCCGAGCGCGGTTTGGTAGTGGCGGCTGCCCGCACCCCGCAGGAATGGGCAGCCCACCCGCAAAGCGCTGCTGTGGCCGCGCAGCCGCTGGTGCAGATCACGCAGTTGGATGCCGGGCAGCCAGCGTCGCCGCGTGCCTGGCCTGCGCTGCAGAGTGCAGGGCTTCTTTCGGGCATTCGGGTGCTGGACCTGACGCGTATCCTCTCAGGCCCGGTAGCCGCGCGAACGCTGGCTGCGCATGGCGCCGATGTGCTGATGATCAACGGCCCGGGCCTGCCCAACATTGGTGCCATTGCCGATCTGAGCAGGGGCAAGCGCTCGGCCTTGCTCGATTTGAAGTCCGCCGCTGGCAAGGCCCAGTTTGCCAGCCTGCTGGACGGCGCACACGTGCTGCTGCAGGGCTACCATCCCGGCAGCCTGGATGCGTTGGGCTTTGGCCCGCAACAGACGGTGCAGTTGCGCCCCGGCATTGTGTACGCCAGCCTGTCGGCCTATGGGCGCAGCGGGCCGTGGGCAGACCGGCGCGGGTTCGATTCGCTGGTGCAGACGGCCAGCGGCATCAACTGGGCGGAAGGCCAGGCCTTTGAGGGCATTGCAGGCGGCAACGCCAGTGGTGGCAGTGGCGGCCTGCGTGCGCTGCCGATGCAGATTCTGGATTACGCCGCAGGCTTCTGGCTGGCCTTCGGCATCCAGGCCGCGCTGTACCGCCAGGCCACGCAAGGGGGGAGCTGGCATGTGCAGGTATCGCTGGCGCGCACGGCCCAGTGGCTCCGGGAACTGGGGCAGCGGCCTGTGCTGCCGCAAGGGCTTGGCGATACGGCCGAGGGAGGGCATGCAGCCCGAGTAGCGCCTTACCTCGAAACGCTGGCCAGCGGTTTCGGCGTACTGACTGCGGTACGCCACAGCGGCGTGCTGGGTGGTGTGGCCATGCCGTGGCGCTACCCGTCCATGCCGCCGGGCACTGCTGCGCCGCAGTGGTTTTGATCTGTGTGCAGTGATTGCTATGGTTTTGATGCACTGCTGCGCATTGGCAGGGCGAGAAAGGCTCATTTCATGCAAAAAACCTGCGTTTGGAGGGCGTAGATGGTGCTGCATGCAGGCAAGTTGCGTTGGCGGCTTGCCCGGTCTCTCTGGTGGCCGTTGCTTTCGCCCGCATAATGGCGGGCTATGAGCGGCAATACCTTCGGCACCTTATTCACTGTCACCAACTTCGGCGAATCCCACGGCCCGGCCATTGGCTGTGTGATTGATGGCTGCCCCCCGGGCATGGCGCTGTGCGAAGCAGACATCCAGCACGATCTGGACCGTCGCCGCCCCGGTACCAGCAAGTACGTGACGCAGCGCAACGAGCCTGACCAGGTCGAGATTCTCTCGGGCGTCTACGAAGGTAAGACCACCGGCACGCCGATCTCGCTGCTGATCCGCAACACCGACCAGCGCAGCAAGGATTACTCCAATATTGCGCAGAGCTTTCGCCCTGGCCATGCCGACTATGCCTACTGGCACAAGTACGGCATCCGCGATCCGCGTGGCGGCGGCCGCTCGTCTGCGCGCCTGACCGCGCCCACGGTGGCGGCAGGCGCTGTGGCCAAGAAGTGGCTCAGGGAGAAGTTTGGCACCGAGTTCCGTGCCTGCATGCTGCAAGTGGGCGAGGTGGCCCTGCCGTTCGAGAGCTGGGAGCATGTGCCTGACAACCCGTTCTTTGCCCCCGTGGCCGATGTGACGCGCTACGAGGAATACATGGATGCGCTGCGCAAATCGGGCGATTCCTGCGGCGCGTTGATTCGCGTCAACGCCAGCGGCGTGCCCGTGGGCCTGGGCGAGCCGCTGTACGACAAGCTCGATGCGGACATCGCCTACGCCATGATGGGCCTCAATGCCGTCAAGGCCGTGGAGATTGGCGCGGGCTTTGACAGCGTGGCCCAGCGCGGCACCACCCATGGTGATTCGCTCAGCCCCCAGGGTTTTCGCAGCAACAACGCGGGCGGCATTCTGGGTGGCATCAGCACCGGGCAGGACATCGAGATCCGCATCGCAATCAAGCCCACCAGCTCGATCATCAGCCCGCGCGAGTCGATCGATGTCGACGGCAACAGCACCGAAGTCATCACCAAGGGCCGCCATGACCCCTGCGTGGGCATCCGCGCTGCACCCATTGCCGAGGCCTTGCTGGCCATGGTGCTGATGGACCATGTCCTGCGCCACCGCGCGCAGAATGCCGATGTGGTGGTGGGCTTTGGGCCGATTGCCGCGCAGGCCCCTGAGGTTTGATGGAAAAGAGCCTTAGAAGCCCGCCAGCTGTACGCCTGCTGCTATGAAAAAAGCGAACCCGAGGGTTCGCTTTTTTGTTGGAGGGTTGAAAGCAGGGGGCTCAGGGCTTTTTCCTGCCCGTGTCCTTCTTGCCCGTCGCCGGCTTGGTCACCTCATCGACGATGGACTTGAACTGGTCAATATCCTCGAAGCTGCGGTAGACGCTGGCATAGCGGATGTAGGCCACCTTGTCGAGCTTTTGCAGCTCGGTCATCACCAGCTCGCCGATCAGATGGGTCTGCACCTCGCGGGCGCCCAGGCTGCGCAGCTTGTCTTCCACATGTTCGAGCGCCATGTCCACCTTGTCGATGCTGACCGGGCGCTTGCGCAGCGCCAGGCTGAACGAGCCGCGCAGCTTGCTGCGGTCATAGTCGATGCGGCGGCCATCCTTCTTGACGATGGCGGGGAAGCTCACTTCCGGCCGCTCATAGGTGGTAAAGCGCTTCTCGCAGTTGCCACACTGACGCCTGCGCCGGATGAAGCCGCCGTCTTCTGCCACACGGGTTTCGACCACCTGGGTGTCGGGATGGTTGCAGAAGGGGCATTTCATAGGCGCTGGCGGTGTGTCAATCAGCGATACACAGGGAAGCGGGCGGTCAGCTCGTTCACCTTGGCGCGCACGGCGGCGATGTTGGCTTCATCGCGCGGGTTGTCCAGCACGTCGGCAATCAGGTTGGCCGTGAGGCGCGCTTCCTCGTCCTTGAAGCCACGGGTCGTCATCGCGGGGGTGCCGATACGCACGCCGCTGGTCACCATCGGCTTTTCAGGGTCGTTGGGGATGGAGTTCTTGTTGATCGTCATGTGGGCTGCGCCCAGCACGGCTTCTGCTTCCTTGCCGGTAATGCCCTTGGCGCGCAGATCGACCAGCATCACATGGCTTTGCGTGCCGCCGGAGACGATGCGCAGGCCACGCTGGGTCAGCGTTTCAGCCACGATGCGGGCATTGGTCTTGACCTGCTGGGCGTACTGCTTGAACTCGGGTTGCAGCGCTTCCTTGAAGGCCACGGCCTTGGCTGCGATCACGTGCATCAGCGGGCCGCCCTGCAGGCCGGGGAACACGGCGCTGTTGATGGCCTTTTCGTGCTCGGCCTTCATCAGGATCACACCGCCACGGGGGCCGCGCAGGCTCTTGTGGGTGGTGGTGGTCACCACATCGGCGTGGGGCACAGGGTTGGGGTACTCGCCAGCGGCAATCAGGCCGGCGTAGTGGGCCATGTCCACCATGAAGATGGCGCCCACGTCCTTGGCGACCTTGGCAAAGCGAGCGAAGTCGATGGACAGCGAGTAGGCCGAAGCACCGGCAATGATCAGCTTGGGTTTGGTCTCGTGCGCCTTCTTCTCCATGGCGTCGTAGTCCAGCTCTTCCTTCTCATTGAGGCCGTAGGAGACCACGTTGAACCACTTGCCCGAAATATTGAGCGGCATGCCGTGCGTCAGGTGGCCGCCTTCGGCCAGGCTCATGCCCATGATGGTGTCGCCGGGCTTGAGGAAGGCGAGGAACACGGCTTCATTGGCCGAGGCGCCGCAATGGGGCTGCACGTTGGCGGCTTCTGCGCCAAACAGTTCCTTGACGCGGTCGATGGCCAGCTTCTCGGCAATGTCCACATACTCGCAGCCGCCGTAGTAACGCTTGCCGGGATAGCCTTCTGCGTACTTGTTGGTCAGCTGGGTGCCCTGGGCCCACATCACGGCGGGCGATGCATAGTTTTCGCTGGCGATCAGCTCGATGTGCTGTTCTTGGCGCTGGTTTTCGGCCTGGATGGCCGCAAAGAGTTCGGCGTCGGTCTGTTCGACAAGAATGTTACGGTGGTACATGACGGTCGGTTGAGTCAGAAGTAACCCCCTGCCCGCCAGAAGCTGGCGATAGAAAGCAAGGGCTGCCCAGGCGCACGGCTAACACGTGGCAAGACACAGGCGGTGATCGTGGCACCGTAGTCCCTCGCACGGTACGCTCCCCGGTGGTTGCTGCAGGGCAGGCCTGCGTTCCACGTCAACAATCTGGTTGCTCAGATGTCTATCGCCAGTCGCGTACCCGGCTAGTGTAGCCGAGGCTTGGCAGACTGTAACTTCTACTGGACTAAATGCCCGGGCAAAGAAAAAGCACCCCGCAGGGTGCCCGTTTCATATCCAGAGCTGTCCAGTGGCCGCACCGGCCATCAGGAGCCCATGGCCACGGTCGTGGACTCGGTCTTGGCAGGCTGTGCCGTAGCGGCGCCAGCCTTGTCCACCAATGCTACAGTTGCAGTAGCGCTGTCTGCTGGTGCTGCAGGCACTGGGGCCTTGTTTTGCACTGCAGGCATGGTGACGGCCGGTACGCTCGCCTTGGCAGACAACGATGGCTTGGCTGCGGGCTCTGCAGGGTTGCTGCGGCCATTGGCCACCTGCTTGATGCGGAAGTGCTCGGCCATCACCTTGGCAGCGTAGCCGCCGTCGTCGGGCAGGTTGGCAGCGCCCACATAGTATTTCAGACCGCCTTCAAGGGAGCCGGCGCGCTGAATGCATTCCTGCAGCACCTTCACGCCCACGCGCAGGTTGGTCACCGGGTCGAATGCGGCAAAGTGGCCGCCAAAGTGTTCGTACTTGTCGGTGTGGATCTTGGTCATCACCTGCATCAGGCCCTGGGCACCCACCGAGCTTTGCGCGAAGGGGTTGAAGCTCGATTCCACAGCCATGATGGCCAGGATCAGGGTCGGGTCGAGCTTGGTTTCCTTGCCGACCTGAAAGGCTTCGGAGACCAGCACTGCCAGTGGCTCGGGCGCCACACGGTACTTTTTGGCCAGCCAGTAGGCCACGGCTGCCTGGTTCTTAGGCAGTTGCTGTGGGTTGGTGGCCGTAGCGCGGTCCACCGCGGCAATGATGCTGGCATCCGTGCTGCCGGTGCTGTCGGCCACGGCATCGGCTGCGCTTTCCTGGCGTGCCTGCAGCCAGGTGCGCAGGTAGTCTTCCCCTGCATTGCGCAGATCTGCGCGCGAAAACAGGGTGAGCGCACAGAACGCCACCAACAAACCAACCAATGCCAAACTGTTGTGGGCCATGGCCACAATGCCATGGGCTAAGGTGCTGCCCAAAGAGCGCGCACCGGCAGCCACTTTCGCGGAAGCCGTCATACCAATGATTCCTTTCTCTGTCCTGCCGTCCCGATCACCGCCGTGGTGGGGTTGAAGACTGGCAGGTGGCGCAACACCGTCCTGTGTGGCACCAATCAGGCTGCCCGCTGCTTTGCAGGCGACCCTTGTCGTTTCATGCACGCTGCTTGCGTGTCAGGGGCTACGATCAAAACACCACGTGGGTGTGACTAAAAATTCAGCAAAAAATGCAATGGGACGAATTCTAGAAGCTCGCTTAATAAACAGTCAACACTATAGAATTCAAAATTAAGACAAAAAAGTAGTAAAAAAACGTGTATAGCAACCCGCCGCAGCGGACCCATGTGCACGGTAGGGCAGGGTGGATTGGGTCTCCACAGCCTAGTAAAAACCCGCATCTGTGGCCGCAATCGTTGTGGGCAGCTTTTGGCGGGTCATAGCCATAAACCATAAGATTGGTTATTTTTCATTGGCATAAGCAATCATTTGAAACCTCGATATTCCATATAAAGTTTCTTGCTTGGATGCTATGAAGTTATGAGTGCGTGAAGGCCAAAGTCTGCACGGCCTGCCCGCCGATGTATTCCGGAGTTGATGTTGGAAAAGAGGCACGGTTGCCTGGCGGCACCGGGTTGAGGTTTCGTGAGCAGCCTGTAGCCAGCGAGTGGCCCTTGCAGCGCCTTCCATGGCGATTGCAAACCATGTTTGGTAAGCGCATATTTGCTATAAATTATGGGTAAAAATACCCAATAACCTGTTGCCTTCTCGGGTCTATAGGTTATTTTGCCAGGGTAAATTCAAGGTTTGAACGCATCAAGGCGGGCTTGCGGGGCGGTGGAAGGCTGCCATTTGTCCAAAAAATGGCTTATGCAACGCTGTTCATCGACAAAAAATGGGCAGAAGATGCGATGGGAGTGCCTCTGATGTAACAGTGGTAAATGGTTGGTAGCGGTTCGGTGGGAATCCGGGAGCCCGCGGGAGCCTTGTGGCGCATGGCGGGAGGGCTGGTCTTTCCCAAGGTATTTGTCCGTCCCTCTATATATAGAGGAGCGAATAGCTTTCTCCTGGGAGAGGCGAGGATGGGCCCTGATGCTTTGAACGATTGTGAAAAGGTGGCTCGCGCTGGCGTTGATTCGCTGTGCTGCTATCTATTTAGATGGTTCTTTGGGCACAATGCGGGTGTCGACCCTGATTGAGGACTTTCGCCGTGAGCGAACAACAAAAATCCCAAAAGAAAACGGGCGCAGGCCTGCGCTGGCTGCGCCGCCTCGCGTGGTGTGTGGTGGCGCTTCTGGCGCTGTGGGCGCTGTCATGGCTGGCCTTGCCGTGGCTGCTGCGCACCCAAGGCGAAAAGATCGCCTCCGAAAAGCTGGGCCGCGCGGTGCATATCGGTGCGGTGGAATTCAAACCCTGGTCTCTGGAGCTGACGGTGCGCGACTTGCAGGTTGCGGGGCCCGCGCCAGGCAGCGAACCCCAGTTCGCTGTGGACCGCGTGTATGTCGATGCCGATATCCAGTCGGTCTTCCGTCTGGCTCCCGTGCTCGATGCCATCCAGATCGACAAGCCCGTGGTGCGCGTGGCGCAGACAGCGCCCGGCAAGTTCGACTTTGACGACATCGTTGCCAGGCTGAAGGACCCGAATTCGCCCCCCGATGATGGCAAGACCGCGCACTTTGCGCTCTACAACATCGAGCTCAAGGACGGGCAGGTGCTGTTCCGCGATGACACCGTGGGCCAGACCCATGACCTGAGCAGCCTGCACCTGGGCATTCCGTTCGTCAGCAACCTGGAATCCAAGCGTGAGATCAAGGTGGTGCCGCAGCTCTCCTTTGGTCTCAATGGCAGCCAGTTTGCCAGCCAGGCCGAATCGACGCCGTTTACCGACGATCGCAAGACCGACGCGAGCTTTGCGATCAAGGACCTCGATCTCAAGCCGTATCTGGGCTACATCCCGGCTTCCGTTCCCGTCAAGCTGGTATCCGGCGTGCTGAATGCCAATCTGAAAGTGGCCTTTGAACAGACGGACAAGGCTGCCGTCAAGCTGAGTGGTGACGTGCATGCCTCCGGCGTGCAGGTGCATGACGCCAGCAACGACGAGCTGCTGGCCTGGAAGCAACTGGATGTGCAACTGGCCGACGTGCAGCCGCTGGCCGGGCAGGTACACATCGCCCAGGTGGCGCTGGATGGTGCGCAACTCTCGCTCAAGCGCGGCAAGGATGGCAAGCTGCGCCTGCTGGATGCGCAAGGCGAGCCGCTGGAGGCCAAGGCTACAACGGCGAATGAGTCCAAGAATGCTACTGAAAAAGTAGCAGATGGCGCAGCGCCAACGCGAGAAAATGGCATAAAAGATGCCAAAAGTACGACCGAGAAGCCGGTTGGCACTGAAGCGGTCGCAGCCAGTACATCTGCTGCAGAGCCCGCAGCGCAGGCCAGTTCTGCAGGCGAAGCTGCCAGCCCGTCGAAGACTGCCAAGGTAGCCAAGGCCGCCGCATCCCCGGGTGGCGCAGGCAAGCCCGCATGGAATGTGGTGGTGGACGAGGTCCAACTCAAGCATGTGCAAGGCCTGTGGGTGGACGAGAGCGTGCCTGTGCCAGCGCGCGTCCAGCTCAATGATTTTGCAATGACGGCCAGCAAGATTGCCTGGCCCTTCAAGGAACCGTTTGCCTTCCAGGGCGAATCGGGCCTGTCGGGTGACAAGGGTGTTCCGTCATCGGGGCACATTGCCTTCAGCGGCAAGGCCACCGACCAGGCCGCCGAGGTGGAGGTGAAGACCACCGCACTGCCGTTGCAACTGGGCGCGTCCTACCTGACCGGCGTGATCGAGCCGGGCCTGCTGGGCAGTATCGACAGCGAAATGCAGCTGCACTGGCTGGGCGAGGCTGTGCAGTTGACGCTGGCGCAACTCACCGTGTCGGACGTTGCCTTGCAATGCAACAGCAAGGCCAACTGCGCAGCGCTCCACGGCCCCGCTGTGGGCCTCAAGGGCAAGGACAACCTGCTGGAGCTGCAGCAGCTTCTGGTCAAGGACGCCACGCTCGATACCGCCAAGCAGCAGGTCGTGGTGGGCTCGGTGGAGTTGCTCAAGCCCGTACTGGGCGTGTCGCGTGACAAGAGCGGCCGCATGATGTTCGAAGACTGGCTGCCCGCCACCAAGGCGGCCAAGGCAGAAAAATCAGAAAAACTGGAAAAGGACGCGAAAAAGCCCGCCGCCAAGGACGCCACGGCAGACAAGCCGTGGGATGTGCAGCTCTCGCGCATTGCAGTAAAGGGCGCCAGTGTTGCCTACCAGGACGAATCCACACCGCGCAAGGTGGCAGTGCGGCTGGCGGATTTTGATGTGGAACTGCGGGATTACGCACCGCTGGCGGTCAAGGCCAAGCCATCGCCGTTGAAGGTATCGGGCCGCATTGCCACGGGCCGCGCCGAGCCAGGGCGGCTGGTGTGGGATGGCAGCCTGGGCATGAGCCCGCTGTCGGCTGCAGGGCGCCTGAACCTGAGCCAGTTGCCGGTGCATGCCTTTGTCTCCTACGCGGAGGCGGCGCTGCCGGTGCGATTGATGCGGGCGGATGCCAGTTTCAAGGGCAACATCGACTTCGTGCAATCGCCCAAGGGGCCGGTTCTCAGTGTCAAGGGCGATGCCGGGCTGGATGACGTGCGCGTGCGGCCGCTGGCGGCTGCCAGAACGCTGAAAGCAGGCGATGGTGCTGTTGATGCTATCGAAAAGGAAGCGGATGGCGCAGATGTATCGGGCGCTAAGGCCCTGAAAACCTCTGAAAAATCAACGGGTGCAGCGACTCGCAGCGGTCTGGGCTCCGGCCTGATCGGCGCCAGCGATGACCTGCTCAACTGGAAGGTGCTGAGCCTGCGCGGCCTGGACGTGCAGATGGCACCCGGCCAGCGCATGAAGGTCAAGGTAGGTGAGACGGCCTTGTCCGATTTCTATGCCCGTCTGATCGTGCAGGAAAACGGCAAGCTCAATCTGCAGGACCTGGGTGGCAGCGAAGGCGCGCCTGCAGGCGCCGCCGCCGATAGCAGCAAGGATGGCAAGGAGCCTGTTGCAGCCAAGGCGGCTGCATCAGCGACTCCGGCACCGGCTGCGGTGGTGGCTCCCGCTGCGGATGCCGCTTCTTCGGCGGCTGGCCCCATCATCGACATGGGCCCCATCACCCTGGCGGGAGGCACGGTCAAGTTCAGTGACCATTTCATCCGGCCCAACTACTCGGCCGACCTGTCCGAGCTGGCTGGCCGCATGAGCGCCTTCTCGTCCGAGCCGGCGGCTCCTGGCTCGCCGCCGCAGCTCGCCGATCTGGAGCTGCGCGGCAAGGCCGAAGGCACGGCTTCGCTCGACATCACCGGCAAGCTCAACCCGCTGGCCAAGCCGCTGGCGCTCAATATCCACGGCAAGGTGCGCGATCTGGAGCTCTCGCCGCTCTCACCCTACAGCATCAAATATGCGGGCCACGGTATCGAGCGCGGCAAGATGAGTGTGGACGTGCAATACGACGTGCAGCCTGACGGCCAGCTCACCGCCACCAACAAGCTGGTACTGAACCAGCTGCAGTTTGGCGATGCGGTGCAGGGCGCACCGGCGAGCCTGCCCGTCAAGCTGGCAGTGGCCCTGCTGGCGGATCGCAATGGCGTGATCGATCTGGACCTGCCGATCAGCGGCTCGCTCAATGATCCGCAGTTCAAGCTTGCTCCCATCATCTTCAAGGTGATCGGCAACCTCATCATGAAGGCGGTCACATCGCCCTTTGCGCTGCTTTCAGGCGCTTTTGGTGGCGGGGCAGAAGCCAGCCAGGTGGCATTTGCCCCTGGCAGCGCTGTACTGGACGATGCAAGCAAGGCCAATCTGGACAAGATTGCCAAGGCTCTGCAGGACCGCCCTGCGCTGCAGATGACGGTGACCGGCCAGTCCGACCTGACCCAGGAGAAGGACGGCTGGCGCAAGGCACGCATCAACGACATGGTGCTGGCGCAGAAGCGCCGCGCCGCCATCCGCGTCGGTGGCAAGGCCGACGATGTGGCCGCGGTCAGTGCGGCCGAGTACCCGGCGTTGCTCAAGGATGTCTACAAGCGCGCTGACATCAAGAAGCCCCGCAACATGATTGGCCTGGCCTCGGACATCCCGCAGGCCGAGATGGAAACCCTGCTCATCACCAGCGTGGATGTGCCTGACAGCGCCATGCGCGAGCTGGCGCTGGCGCGCGGGGTAGCGGTGCGCGATTACCTGGCCGGGCAGGGCGTCAAACTCGACCGCCTGTTCCTGGGCAATGTCAAGACCGAAGGCCAGGACAAGGACTGGACGCCGCGTGCAGAACTGAGCCTGGCACCCCGGTAAGCGGGTGCATCGTTGAAACCAGTGAATCGAGGGCGGGAATGGCATCCCGCCCTTCTTTTTGTCCGGGTCAGCAAAGGTAAAAGCGGTTTCTGCCTCCTGCTTGCTTGGAGACCTTGCCAAACCCGGTCAAAATAGAACCCTGGCAGCGGGCGGAATGCCGCCGGCGCCTTTTTTATTTTGTGCCAATGGCTGCACTGTCCAGGATTGCAAAGCGCACCGAGGCAGTGCAGGCCGTATTTACACTGAGCTGAGCCATGTTTCCCTCCTTCCTCTCGCGCAACAAGACGCCCGAAACTCCCGAGCCTACCCCCGCACCGGCCAAGGCTGCTGCTGCACCGCATCCGCTTGACGGCCTGACGGGTGGCGCCTTTTCGGCTGCCACATCGGGCGAGCGCGCGGCCAAAGTGCGCGAATGGCTGGCCACCAACCCGGGCGCCGAGCAGCTGCAAGAGGTCTTCAAGGAACTGTCGGCCCGCGACAAGGGCGCCGCCAAGGCCATTCGCGAGCGCATTGAAGAGCTGCGCCGTGCCAAGGGCCAGGAGGCCATTGCCGCCGAATGGGCTGACAAGGCAGGCAAGCTGCTGGCTGCATCCAAACTGAACATTGCCGACGCACTGGCCTGGCAGCGCGATGCCGCCAAGGCGGGCGCACCCCTGTCCAAGGAGCCGCTGGCGTCGCTCAAGACCCAGCTGGCCGAACGCGTCAAGACCATCGAAGACCTGCAGCACCGTGTGCAGGTGCAGCGCGAGGCGGCCGTGCTGCTGGCCCAGCGCGTCGAAGTGCTGTCCACCAAGTCGTACAAGGACGCACAGGCCGCCGACAGTGCCTTGGCAGCCGATGTGCAGCACTGGCAGGACCAGGCCGCCGCCCTGGAGAGCGATGCCAGCTGGAGCAGTGTGGAGGCGCGCTATCCCACGATGCTCGACACGTCCAAGAGCCAGTTGCTCGTGGTATGGGAGGCCTTCCAGTCCGCGCTGCAGCAAACGCTCAAGGCGGCCGAAGACACGCAGGCGCCATTGCCAGCTGTCCCCGTGTGGGCAGACGAGCTGCGTGCTGCCCGAGGACTGCCTACCGAGGCGGAACAGGCCGCAGCCCGTGCTGCTGCCAAGCCGGCAGGCAAGCCGGCTGCCGACCCGCAGGAGGCCAAGCGCGCCAAGCAGGCAGTGCAGGAGGCATTGAAAAAGCTGCAGGAAGAGACTGCCGAAGGCCATGGCAAGGGTGCATCGGGCGCCGCGCAACAGCTGCGTGCCGTGCTCAAGCAACATGGCAAGCAGATCGATGCCGAACTGGAATCGCAAGTCAACGCAGCACTGATTGCTGCAGGCGAGCTGGAAGGCTGGCAGCGCTGGAGTGCCGACAAGGTGCGCGAGGAATTGCTGGCCAAGGCCCAGGGTCTGCTCGCGCGTCCCGAAGGGCAGGAACTGGGCGGCCGAAAACTGCAGGAAACCCTGCGCCAGCTGCGCGAAGACTGGAAAAAGGCCGACCAGAGCGGACCGACCAACCATGCGCTGTGGAAGAAGTTCGACGACGCATGCAATGCGGCCTACAAGCATGTCGAGGTATGGCTCGGCAAGGTGCGCGAAGAGGGCGCCAAGCACCGCGCCGAGCGCGAGGCGCTGATTGCCGAGCTCAAGGCGTGGACGCAAGCCCACAAGGCCTCGACCGAGTGGAAGGCCATGCAGCGCGATCTATTCCAGTTTGGCGATCGCTGGCGCGCCAGCGGCCATGTGGGCGAAAAGGCCTATGCCGAGCTGCAGGCGGCCTGGAAGGCTGCGCACCACGAAGCCACTGCGCCTTTGCACACCGCGCAAAAGACCAGCATCGCCCGCCGCGAAGCCATGATTGCCCAGGCCACCGAGCTGGCTGCTGCGCCGCACCTGAACATTGACGCGGTGCGTGAGCTGCAGCGCCAATGGCAGACGGAAGCGCAGGGCGTGCCCATGGACCGCCGCCATGAACAGAAGCTCTGGGATGCCTTCCGCAAGCCGCTTGACGAAGCCTTTGCACGCAAGACCCAGCAACGCGAGCGCGTGGCTCAGCAACTGAGTGCCCGTGACCAGGCTGTTCTGGATGCCTCCAAGGCACTGGAAGCCGCCAACCACAGCGGCGACGCGCAGCAGATCCAGAGCGCCATCGAAGCTCTGCAGCAGGCGCTCAAGGCCCAGCGCGAACAGGCACAGGTTGCTCCAGAGGCCGTACCGGCTCCTGCAGCAGCACCAGTGGAGGTTTCTGCAGACGCTCCGCCTGCCGACGCCCAAGCAGCTCCAGAAACGGAGGCTGCGGCGGCAGAGGACGGTGCCGATGCTGCAGAAGCACCAGCCCCGGCGCCTGCCGCACCGGCTCCCAAGCCGGTGATCGCCCAGCGCAGCGGCGATGACCGCCCAGGCATGAAGCGCGATGCGCCCGTGGTTGCGGGCCGTGGCGGCAAGCCGGGCGACCGGCGCGACGGACGTGATGGGCGCGACAGCCGTGCCCCGCGTGGTGATCGCAATGAGCGCCGTGGTGACGACCGCTTTGGTCGTGGCGACCGTTTTGACCGTGCGTCGCGAGAAGATCGTGGCCCACGCCTGGGAGATGCCGCTTTCCGTGCGCAGCGCGATGCGCTCGACCACGCACAGGCCGCATTGCGCAAGCTGGCAAGCCAGGCCCATGGCCAGGCATTGACGCAGATGATGGATGCCTGGAGCAAGCGCGACGCTGCCTTGCTGCCGGCTGCGCAGGAGTTGGGTCGTATGCCCGGCACCGTGCGCGCCACCTGGGGCCAGGCTATCGCTGCGCCAGCTGCGGGTGATGCACGCGAAGCGCTGCTGCGCCTGGAAATGGCCGCCGAAGTGCCCACTCCGGCTGACCACATCGATGCACGCCGCGCGCTGCAATTGCAGTTGCTCACTCGCCGCAACGATCCGTCGCCGCAGGAGACCTGGCAGCAGGACGTGGCCAAGGTGCTGCAGTCAGGCAGCGACGAGGCATCTGCCCGCCGCCTGCAGAATGCGCTGAAGTCGCTCCTGAAAAAGTAAGCCTCTCTGCGCCCGAGCGCACAAACGCCCCGCGTCAATGGCCGGGGCGTTTTTCTTTGCCATGAGGGAGGCGCTGGTTGCAAAGAGGGGCGAGGTGGGGCGGGCCGTTGAGGCGCTTGACATCAGCGCAGTGCTTGCTTTCCCGGCGATGCTATTTCCTCCCGCCGTGCATCGGGCAAACAAAAAGCCGCTGCACTTTCGTGCAACGGCTTGTGTTTTGGTGCCCAGGAGAAGACTCGAACTTCCACGATGTTACTCGCTAGTACCTGAAACTAGTGCGTCTACCAATTCCGCCACCTGGGCTTTCAGGATGCATGAATTATAGCGGTGCACCGAAGGCGGTTTTGGACAAAACCCCAATTATTTTTCAAAAAAGATAGCTGGTGGCGCTTGCTGGCTGTGCGCCACTGGTCAAAAGGAGCAGTGCCACAAGCAGAAAAGCCGCTGCACGGTGTGTGCAGCGGCTTGCTGTTTGGTGCCCAGGAGAAGACTCGAACTTCCACGATGTTACTCGCTAGTACCTGAAACTAGTGCGTCTACCAATTCCGCCACCTGGGCTTTCAGGAAGGCTGAATTATAGAGTGATTTTTTGGCACTGCAGCAGAAAAACCGGAAATTATGCGAGCGGGTAACTTGCGCTGGCAGGGGCATGGCCCGGGGTGTGGGCGGGTAAAGAAAAAGCCGCTGCACTTGCGTGCAACGGCTTGTATGTTGGTGCCCAAGAGAAGACTCGAACTTCCACGGAGTTACCCGCTAGTACCTGAAACTAGTGCGTCTACCAATTCCGCCACCTGGGCTTGTGATTCAGAGCCAGGCTCTTCGTCAACTTTCCTGAAAACCGCTGTTTGTTTGGTAAGTGAAGACCGATATTTCACCGTTTTCACAAAACAAGTAATTACTTGTCGTTAAACTTGGTGCCCAGGAGAGGACTCGAACCTCCACGGAGTTACCCGCTAGTACCTGAAACTAGTGCGTCTACCAATTCCGCCACCTGGGCATTTCAGGAAAGAATGCGATTGTATATCAAAAAAACGGCTGCCAACACAGGAGCAGATAATTTGTCAGAAGAAATTGAAGGTGTAGTCCAAGGCCACCGTGAAGGCCACGGCTTCGTGATCCGGGATGACAACGAGAGCGACATCTATATACCGGCCAACGAAATGCGCGCAGTACTGCACCGCGACAGGGTCCGCGCCCGTATCGTGCGCACTGATCGCAAAGGCCGTCCGGAAGGCCGCATTGTAGAAATCATCGAGCGTCCCCCGCACCCCATCATTGGCCGTCTGCTGCAGGAAAGCGGTGTGTGGCTGGTTGCCCCTGAAGACAAGCGCTACGGGCAGGACATCCTCATTCCCGGCGGTGCCATCGGCGCAGCCAAGACCGGCCAGGTCGTGGTGGTCGAGTTGACCGAGCCGCCTGCGCTGTTCGGTCAGCCCGTGGGACGCGTGGTGGAGGTGCTGGGCGAGATCGACGACCCCGGCATGGAAATCGAAATTGCCGTGCGCAAGTATGGCGTGCCGCATGAGTTTTCGGACGAGTGCCTGGCTCTTGCCAAGAAGCTGCCCGACAAGGTGCGCGCGGCGGACCGCAAGGACCGGGTCGACCTGACTGATATTCCGCTGGTGACCATCGATGGTGAGGACGCGCGCGATTTTGACGATGCCGTCTATTGCGAGCCGATGCGCATCGGCCGCACCAAGGGGTGGCGCCTTCTGGTGGCGATTGCCGATGTCAGCCACTATGTGCAGACCGGCAATGCCATCGATGTGGATGCCTACGACCGCGCTACCAGTGTGTACTTTCCGCGCCGCGTGATTCCGATGCTGCCCGAGAAGCTCAGCAATGGTCTGTGCTCGCTCAATCCGGATGTGGAGCGCCTGTGCATGGTGGCCGACATGGTGGTTACTGCCGGTGGTGATATCCATGCCTACCAGTTCTACCCGGCGGTGATGCATAGCCATGCACGCTTTACCTATACCGAGGTGGCGGCCATCCTGGCCAACACGCGCGGACAGGAAGCCATGAAGCGCCAGGAGCGCGTACCGGATCTGCTGAACTTGCACGACGTGTACAAGGCCTTGCTCGCTGCGCGCGGACGCCGTGGTGCCGTGGATTTCGAGACGACGGAAACCCAGATCGTCTGCGATGAGAGCGGTCGTATCGAAAAAATCGTGCCGCGCACGCGCACCGAGGCGCACCGCCTGATCGAAGAAGCCATGCTCGCGGCCAATGTCTGCGCGGCCGATTTCATTCAGGAAAGCGGCCAGCCGGGATTGTTCCGCGTGCACGAAGGCCCGACTCCGGAGAAGCAGGACATTCTGCGCGGCTACCTTAAGGCCATGGGTGTGGGCATGTCGATCAGCGATGATCCGCAGCCTGCCGAATTCCAGGCCATTGCGCAGGCCACCAAGGACCGCCCGGACGCGCAACAGATCCACACCATGCTGCTGCGCTCCATGCAGCAGGCGATCTATACGCCGATCAACAGCGGCCACTTTGGCCTGGGGTACGAGGCGTACACGCATTTCACCAGTCCGATCCGGCGCTACCCGGATCTGCTGGTGCACCGGGTCATCAAATCCATCCTGGCGGGCAAGCGCTACCAGTTACCGGCGCTGCCGACGCCGGGCGAGGCCGAAGCCAAGCTGGCCAAGCGCCTGGCCTCGCGGGTGGCCGCTCCCACCAAGCAGCTGGCACAGCGCACGCAGCGCGTTTCGCGCGAAACGCAGGCCTGGGAGGCGGCCGGCCTGCACTGCAGCGCCAACGAGCGTCGTGCCGATGAGGCGAGCCGTGATGTAGAGGCCTGGCTCAAGTGCAAATACATGCGCGAGCATCTGGGCGAGGAATACAGTGGCGTGGTCTCGGCAGTCACTACGTTTGGCCTGTTCGTCACGCTGGATCAGCTGTATGTGGAGGGCTTGATCCACATCAGCGAACTGGGTGGTGATTACTTCCGCTTCGATGAAATGCGGCAGGAATTGCGCGGTGAGCGCACCGGCATCCGCTACACCATCGGCACCCGCCTGCAGATCCAGGTCAGCCGTGTGGATCTGGATGCGCGCAAGATCGACTTCCGCCTTGTGCATGAGGGTGAAGACGCAGCGGCATCTGCGCCGCGTTCGGCCAAATCTACCAAATCGGCCAAGGCGCGCCAGCGCGATGCTGCTGCAGAAGGGCAACCAGGCCGTGGCCTGCGCAGCGGCAGTGACGAGGCTTACGCCGCCCAGCGGGCCGGGGTCAAGCGATCCAAGGCGGCCTCGCGCGAAGCGGGCAATGCGCGCCGTCAGGATCAGCGCAATGCCGGCACCAAGCAGGCTGCCAAAAAAGCGGCTCGCAAAGGCCGGCGCTGATGCGCTGAGCGCAGCGTGTGCGCCACTATGATGCGAGCCAGGTCACCTATTGGAGGTGACCTGGCTTTTTTATTGCTTTTATTGAATAGACAACAACAAGGAGTACAAGACCATGACCAACCCAACCCGCAAGATTGCCGTGGTGACCGGTGCAGGCACCGGTATTGGCCGCGCTGCCGCATTGGCCTTGATGAACGATGGCTGGGCCGTGGTGCTGGCGGGCCGCCGCCCCGAGCCGCTGCAAGAGGTAGCCAGCCACGCCAAGGATGCCGATCAGGTGCTGGTAGTGCCGACCGATGTAGCGGACCCGGTGGCGGTGAAGGCGCTGTTCGATGCTGCGGTGGAGCGTTTTGGCCGGGTGGACATGCTGTTCAACAACGCTGGCCGAGGCGCACCGGCCGTTCCCATTGACGAGTTGCCCGTCGAGACCTGGAACGATGTGGTGAATGTGAACCTGAACGGCATGTTCTACTGCCTGCAGCAGGCCTTCCGCGTGATGCGCCACCAATCGCCCATGGGTGGGCGCATCATCAACAACGGCTCCATCTCGGCGCACACGCCGCGCCCCATGTCGATTGCCTATACATCGACCAAGCATGCGGTGGCGGGGCTGACCAAGACTGCATCGCTCGACGGCCGCAGGTACGACATCGCCGTGGGCCAGATCGATGTGGGAAATGCAGGCACTGAGCTGGCCATGCGCATGACACAAGGCGTGATGCAGGCCTACGGCGAGATTGCGCCTGAGCCGTTGATGGATGTGGATGTGGTGGGGCAGTCCGTGCTGTACATGGCCAATCTGCCGCTGGAATGCAATGTGCTCTTCCACACCGTGATGGCAACCAAGATGCCTTTCGTGGGGCGTGGTTGAGAGGTGATTGGGCGGGGTGAGCCCTGGGCTGAATGTCTGAAACAGGAGCTATTGGCGCTTTCTGGTATTGGGATTCAGTGCGTTTTACCTTTGAAATCATTGTGGGGAAAGCGCTGGCAGCTATGATTTTTTCATGCTCTCAATAGCGCTTGACGCAACTCAAGATCCAGACTGGCGGGGCAGTGCCTCTGCCAAGCGAGAAGCGGTCAGCGTGGGTTGTGTGGGGTGGTGAAGATCCCAGGTGTCTGCCACATGGCCGTGCAGCCACACTGCATTCAGAACCCGTTGCCAGGCGTGCTGCCACGCAGGGTTCTGGGTCTTGTAGGCTTCGCTTTCCAGGCCGGCAAGCTGTGCGGCGATGCACCCGGCCAGTACGTCGCCGGTGCCGCCGATGGCCAGTCGGGCATTGCCGCTGTGGTTGATGGCGTAGCTTCCATCAGGCGTGGCAATCACGGTGCCGCTGCCCTTGAGTACCACGATGCATTGCCATTGCCGTGCGGCCCGACACGCTGCATTGATCCGGTCCGCCTGGATGGCGGCAGTCGTGCAGGCCAACAGCCGTGCCAATTCCAGCGGATGGGGGGTCAGCACGGTGGCGCCACGGGCGGTGCGCGCCGCCAGTGCCTGTTGTAGCGCAGGAGAGGCCGCGATGGCGTTGAGCGCGTCGGCATCCAGCACCACAGGCCCGCTGCGCGCCAGAACCTGTGGCAGCACGGCTGCAATGGCCGTGCCGCCGCCGCACCCGCAGGCCAGCGCGCCGCGCTGGGCCAGCAGCCCATCCAGGCCGCGCACCATGATGTCGGGGGCCAGAGTGCTTGGGCAGGCGCCCGTGCTGCCAATGAGATGCAGCATCACGCGGCCTGCTCCGCTGTGCAGGGCAGCACTGGTGGCCAGCAGGGCGGCGCCTTCCATGCCTGGAGCCCCTCCCAGCACGCCCACATCGCCAAACTGGCCTTTGTGGGTGTTCTGTGCCTGTGGGCTTTGCCGATTGTGGGTCACTAGGTAAGCAGAGGGAGTGCTGCATGCCAAATCGGCCGCCGGGGCATATCTGTTGGGCGAAGAGCTGTCAATTTTTATAGCATTACTGCCGCCCCGCAATGGCGCGACCCAGACTTCGCCTGCCCAATCCCGGCCCTGGTGGGTGAACAGCCCTGGTTTGAGGCCGAGCATGCTGAGCGTAAAACGCCGCCCCCGTGGCGCAGACGGCGCAAGCGCCGCAAATGCGGGGGCCAGTGCGCCGGTATCGCACAGCAGGCCGGACGGCGTGTCCACACTCAGCACATCGCTTTTGGTGTGGAGCAGGGTATGCACGCAGCGCGCGGCGGTTGAGTCGGGCTGTAGTTCCATGCCACTGCGCAGCCCGATGCCCCAGAGGGCATCGATTGCCAGGTCGTAGTGGGGCGGTAGTTCACTGCTGATGGCCAGCCCGGCTGCGCGGGCACGTTGCAAGGCGTGTGTGGCGTCTTCTGGCAGGGTCTTGCCTTCTGCCTGCAACAAGGTGACATGAATGACCTTGCCTGCAGCAGCCAGATGCACTGCTGCCTCCAGTCCGTCACCGCCGTTGTTGCCGGGGCCGCAGGCGAGCCAGATGGTTCGGGCATGCGGAGCCAGGGCCAGCGCGAGGCGGGCAGTGGCTTCGCCAGCACGCTGCATCAAGGTATAGGGTGGCAGATGCGCTGCCAGGGCCTGCTCGGCAATGCGAGTTTGCTCCGCATTCAGTAGCGTTGGATAACTGCCGTCAAGGCAGGAAGGGGCAGCTTGTGTGGTGGGTGCCATGCACTATCGTAGCGCGGCACCGGGTGGTCGGGTGTGAGCCCGTCCAGGCTTCAGTCGAAACGGCCTAGTGCAAAGGTCGCGGCATCGACCGAGGTCGCTTGCCCCATGACGAGCTGACGCACGTGGTGGGCGCAGCCCATGGACAGTCCCCAGCCATAGCCGCCATGCGCTGCGTTGATCCAGACACCTGGCGCGCCAGCGGCGCCCATCACCGGCAGGCCGTCAGGAACGGTCATGCGAGCGCCACGCCAGATCTGCAGCACCGACTGGCTGCGCTGAATGCTGCCGGGAAACCATTCGAGCAGCACGCTGATGAGCTGGTGACGGGCTTCCTCGGTGCGCTCCGGACTGCCCTGGCAGCCCAGCTCGGCACCGCCGCTGATGCGCAGACGGGTGCCTTGCCGGGTCAATACCATGCTGTTTTCGAGATCGATGATCGAGCCGCGCGGTGCCAGCGACTGCTCGGCAATCTGGATGCTGGCGCTGTAGCCATGGATGGGCGCGGCTGGCAGGCGGATGCCAACTGCCTGCAGCAACTGCGTGGTGTGCTCGCCCGTACACAGAACCACGGCGTCATGGTCGTGCTCGCCAGCGCTGGTGATCAGGCGCACTCCCTGGTTCTGCGGCTGGATGCGGGTGATGGCATGTTGCGTGAGCAACTGCAGTCCATGGCCTTGCAGCGCCTGCAGAAGGCCTTGAGAGAACAGCCGCCCATTGCCGGCCCAGGCTTGGGGCAGGTGCAGGGCCCCTGTCATGCGGATCTCGGTGGCGAGCCCGGGCTCCAGTGCACGGGCTTCGGCTTCGGTGCATTGCTTGTAATCCACATGCGCGGCCGAAAGGCGTCGTGTCAGCTCATAGAGCGCGGCTGCATTGGGCTCCTTGCGCAGCGGCAGCAACAGGCCGGCATTGAACTGGGCTTCGATATCGAACAGTTCCTGCGCATGCTGGAGGCGCTGCATGGACAGCAGCTCCAGCGCTTGCAGGGCGTCGATGGATTCGATGTCGATGTGCTTCTTTGCGATGGACTGGTATTTGCGAGCCCAGCGGCGGCTCGCGGACAGCAGGTTGCCGTGGACGTCCAGCTCGGCAAATACGGGCCGGTGCAGCCCCAGGCGCAAGACGTGCTGGAAGGCGGTGGCGCCCCAAGGGTTGATCACACAGGGCCACATGAGGCCGGACGGGGCGAAGCTCGCTTCCTCGCCAGCAGTACGGTGCTGCTCGTAGATGCAGACCTCGTTTCCGGCTTCCATCAGTTCAAAAGCGGTAGCAATACCCGCTATGCCTGCACCAACGACTGCAATTTTCATAGATGCCAATAGACCGGCCGGTTCGATTTTTTGGGAGCGTGCCTACGTTCTCAGAATGCGCGCCGGCTGCAAGAAATTGCAACATTGGTGCATTCCACTACCAGATTGTGCCCAGATTTTGGGTCATCCAAATCAAGCGAGGATGGATTGTTCATTGAAATTCACAATCGAAGGGGGTGGCTCGGAACGGGCTTCTCGGCGCTTCCTAGGAATATGCTAGAATCCTAGGGTTTTGCCGAATGCCGTGCACATGGTGTGCCTGTGTTTTTGGCGAAACAAATCGCAAACCCGTCCGCCAAGGTGTTGCTAAGCCGCTTGCGGTGCATGCAATTGTTGGACGGGATTTTAGACCTAACCTTCGGAGAAGACTATGTCCGTTACGATGCGCGAGATGCTGGAAGCCGGCGTCCACTTTGGCCACCAAACCCGTTTCTGGAACCCCAAGATGGGCCAGTACATTTTCGGTAGCCGCAACAAGATTCACATCATCAACCTGGAAAAGAGCCTGCCCCTGTTCCAGGAAGCCCAGAAGTTCGTCAAGCAATTGTCGGCAAACCGTGGCACCATCCTGATGGTTGGCACCAAGCGCCAAGCGCGCGAAACCCTGGCTGCTGAAGCTCAGCGCGCAGGCGTTCCTTATGTCGACCAGCGCTGGCTGGGCGGCATGCTGACCAACTTCAAGACCGTGAAGACCTCGATCAAGCGTCTGAAGGACATGAAGGCTCAGCAGGAAGCCGGTCTGGAATCGATGAGCAAGAAGGAACAGCTGATGTTCTCGCGCGAACTGGAAAAGCTCGAGAAGGACATCGGCGGTATCCAGGACATGAACGCTCTGCCTGATGCCATCTTCGTGATCGACGTGGGCTACCACAAGATTGCGATCGCCGAAGCCAAGAAGCTGGGCATTCCTCTGATCGGTGTGGTGGATACCAACCACAACCCAGAAGGCATCGACTATGTGATCCCTGGTAACGATGACTCTGCCAAGGCTGTGGAACTGTACGCCCGCGGTATCGCTGACGCGATCCTGGAAGGTCGTGCGAACGCCGTGACCGAAGTGGTCAAGGCTGTTTCCGGCGAAGAAGGCGACGAGTTTGTGGAAGTGGAAAATTCCGCTGCTTGATCCACAGGGCTGCCCTCAGGGTCGCGAATGAAAAGCGGGGCTCCTCACTGGCCCCCTTTTTTTTACCTACGTTTCCAATCATCCAATTGAACTGAATACGGAGAATCAAAATGGCAATTACCGCAAGCATGGTGGCAGAACTGCGCGCTAAGACCGACGCGCCCATGATGGAATGCAAGAAGGCACTCACCGAGGCTGATGGCGACATGGCCAAGGCTGAAGAATTGCTGCGCGTCAAGCTGGGTACCAAGGCTGGCAAGGCTGCTTCGCGTATTGCTGCAGAAGGCGTGATCGCCGCGTTCGTAAATGGCAACGAAGGCGCCATGATCGAAGTCAACAGCGAAACCGACTTCGTGTCCAAGAACGACAGCTTCATCTCCATGGCCAACGCAGCGGCCAAGCTGGTGACGGAAAAGAATCCTGCTGACGTGGAAGCACTGGGCGCTCTGGCCTACGAACAGGACACCTTTGGCCCTACGCTGGAAGACGTGCGCAAGGGCCTGATCGGCAAGATCGGTGAGAACATGTCCTTCCGTCGCTTCAAGCGTTTCTCGGGCAGCAACTTGGCTGTGTACCTGCACGGCACCCGTATCGGTGTGATGGTCGAATACGAAGGTGACGCCCAGGCTGCCAAGGATGTGGCCATGCACGTGGCTGCGATGAAGCCAGTGGCTTTGAGCTCGGACGACGTGCCTGCCGACCTGATTGAAAAAGAGCGCAGCGTGGCGCTGGCCAAGGCCCAGGAATCGGGCAAGCCAGCAGATATCGCTGCCAAGATGGTTGAAGGCTCGGTGCAGAAGTACCTCAAGGAAGTCTCGCTGTACAACCAGGTGTTTGTGAAGGCCGCTGACGGCAAGCAAACCGTGGAACAGATGCTCAAGGCTGCCAACACCAAGATCAGCTCGTTCACGCTGTACGTGGTGGGTGAAGGCATTGAGAAGAAGGTTGATGACTTCGCCGCTGAAGTGGCCGCACAGGTTGCGGCTGCCAAGGGCCAGTAATCATCCTGACAAAGGGGCTTAGGCCCCTTTGTTTCACCTGTCGTTTTTGCATACCACCACCTTCCGGAGCTTTCACCATGTCCAACAGCCCAGCCCACAAGCGCATTCTTCTCAAACTCTCTGGTGAGGCCCTGATGGGTGATGACGCGTTCGGTATCAACCGTGCCACCATCGTCCGCATGGTCGAAGAGATCGCGGAAGTCACTCGCCTGGGTGTGGAAGTGGCGGTGGTGATCGGTGGTGGCAATATCTTCCGTGGCGTGGCGGGTGGCTCGGTCGGCATGGACCGTGCAACTGCCGACTACATGGGTATGCTGGCCACGGTAATGAACGCGCTGGCACTGGCCGATGCCATGGACAAGCAGGGCTTGACGGCGCGGGTGATGTCGGCCATTGGTATCGAGCAGGTGGTGGAGCCTTATGTGCGCCCCAAGGCACTGCAGTATCTGGAAGAAGGCAAGGTGGTGGTGTTTGCTGCTGGTACCGGCAACCCGTTTTTCACCACCGATACCGCAGCGGCATTGCGTGGTGCTGAAATTGGCGCAGAATTGGTGCTCAAGGCCACCAAGGTCGATGGTGTGTACACCGCAGATCCGATGAAGGATCCAACGGCCACCCGCTATACTCAATTGACGTTTGACGAGGCCATGGGCCGCAATCTGGGCATCATGGATGCGACTGCTTTTGCATTGTGCCGCGACCAGAAACTGCCGATCCGCGTCTTCTCGATCGTCAAGAGCGGCGCGCTCAAGCGCGTGGTCATGGGTGAGGATGAGGGTACGCTCGTTTACGCGTAATGGATGTACGCTGTTCTGAACATGCGCGGTATTGAGGAGTAGAGAATGACAATCGCTGAAATCAAGAAGAATCTCGAAGGCAAGATGGACCAGTCGATCGCGGCCTTCAAAAACAATCTGACCAAGATCCGCACTGGCCGCGCCAATCCTGCGCTGCTCGACACCATCCACGTCGATTACTACGGCTCGATGGTTCCCCTGTCGCAGGTCGCGAATGTGGCCTTGATCGACAGCCGCACCATCAGCGTCACGCCATGGGAAAAGAACATGGCGGCGAAGATCGAAAAGGCTATCCGCGAAAGCGAGTTGGGCCTCAACCCTGCTGCCATGGGTGACCTGATCCGCGTTCCCATGCCTCCGATGAGCGAAGAGCGCCGCAAGGAAATGACCAAGCTGGTCAAGGCCGAAGGCGAAAACGCCAAGATCGCTGTGCGCAACCTGCGTCGTGATGCCAATGAAGGCGTCAAGAAGCTGGTCAAGGACAAGGAAGCGTCGGAAGACGATCAAAAACGCTCGGAAGCCGATGTGCAGAAGATCACTGACAAGCACATTGTGCTGATTGACCAGTTGGTGGTGGAAAAAGAAAAAGACATCATGGCGGTCTAAGCCTTGGTGCGTATCGCATGAAGTCTGCTGTCATTCCGCACCATATTGCCATCGTCATGGATGGCAATGGGCGATGGGCCAAGCGCCGGTTTCTGCCACGTCTGGCCGGCCACAAGCAAGGGGTGGAGTCGCTGCGCCGCTGCGCCAAGGCATGCGCAGAGCGTGGTGTGAAGGTGCTCACGGTCTTTGCCTTTTCGTCGGAAAACTGGAACCGGCCGACCGATGAGGTCGATGGCCTGATGCAGTTGCTGGCCGGTGCGCTGGCAAAGGAAGTTCCCTCGCTGGCGCGCGATGGCATCCGCCTGTTTTTTGTGGGGGAGCGAGCCTCGCTTTCCGCCAAGGTGCAAGCGGGTCTCGTTCAGGCGGAAGCGGCCACCGCCAGCAATGACCGCATGGTGCTCAACGTCTGCTTCAACTATGGCGGGCGCTGGGATATTGCGCAGGCTGCAGCCAAGCTGCAGGTGGCAGGCGCTGCGATCACCGAGGCATCCATGGCGCAGGCCATGGCCCTGGCCCATGTGCCTGATCCGGATCTGCTGATCCGTACCGGCGGAGAGATGCGCATCAGCAACTTCCTGTTGTGGCAGGCGGCCTACTCGGAACTGATTTTCAGTGACAAGTGGTGGCCTGATTTTGATGAACAGGCTCTGGATGCATCGATTGCCGAGTTCAACCAGCGTGAACGCAGGTTCGGCAAGACTTCCGAACAAGTCTCCCCGGTGCAGGCAGTGTGACAGTGTGATCGTGAGCGGTGGATTGCCACCGCTTTTTTACTGGAGAAGCCATTTGCTCAAGCAACGCGTCATCACCGCCATCGTTCTCTTGCTGGTATTGATTCCGGCGATTTTTGCAGGCAGTCCTTTGCCATTTGCCGCCCTGATGTTGCTGGCCATGGGGGCTGCAGCCTGGGAGTGGGCGCGCTTGAATGGCTTGAAGGGGGGGGCGAGCTATGCAGTAGCCGCAGCTTGTCTGGCGCTATGTGGGCTTGCCTGGCAACAGGGCTGGACGCAGGCTGCTTTGCCTGCGCTGTGGCTGGCCGCTGGCGCTGTGTGGGTACTGATGGCCGCCTATCTGCTCAAGGCGGGCGTGGCCGGTTGGCCGCATATTGCGCGCTCCGTCCGGATTGTCGTCGGCGTACTGGCCCTGTGGGCCGCATGGCTTGCGGTGGCGCAGGCCAAGTGGATCGGAGTCAACTTCCTCCTGTCAGTCTTTGCGCTGGTGTGGGTGGCTGATATTGGCGCCTATTTTGCAGGCCGTGCTTTTGGGCTGCGCTTTACCCGGAGCAAGCTGGCTCCGGCCATCAGCCCCGGTAAAAGCTGGGAGGGTGTGTGGGGCGGAGCGCTTGGCGTGCTGGTTCTGGCAGGGCTGTGGTGCGTGGCGGATCGCCATTTTGGTGCAGCAGTACCGAGCCTGTATTCGCGCCTGTGGGCATTCTCGCCCTGGCTGATGGTGGTGGCCTGCGTGTTTCTGGCTGGAATGAGCGTGGCGGGCGATCTGGTGGAGTCCCTGGTCAAGCGCAGTGCTGGCATGAAGGACAGCAGCAATCTGCTGCCTGGCCATGGTGGTGTGCTGGACCGCATTGATGCTCTGCTGCCTACGCTGCCGCTGGCAATGATGCTGCTGCAATTTTTGGATAAGTGAATTCCGCAATGACCATGCAAGTAACCGTCCTCGGATCGACGGGCTCGATTGGAACCAATACTCTGGATGTGGTTGCGCGCCATCCGGATCTCTATCAGGTGTTTGCGCTCAGCGCGCATTCCCAGGTGGATTTGCTGCTGGCGCAGTGCCTACAGTTCAAGCCGCGTTTTGCGGTGATGACCAGCGCGTTCCATGCCCGGGATCTTCGTGATCGTCTGGCCCAGGCAGGTTGCCGGACCGAGGTGCTGGACGGGATCGATGCCCTGGAGCAGATTGCCTCTCATCCCGATGTTGATGCCGTGATGGCTGCCATTGTGGGTGCGGCTGGCCTGCGGCCTGCGGTGGCTGCTGCCCGGGCGGGCAAACGGCTGCTGCTGGCCAACAAGGAGGCTCTGGTTGTTGGCGGCCAGGTTTTCATGGATGCAGTGGCCCAGGGTGGCGCAACATTGCTGCCGATCGACAGCGAGCATTCGGCCATTTTTCAGTGCCTGCCAGAAGACGCCAGCGTGTGGCCGCAACGCGTGGATCACATCGTTCTCACCGCATCGGGCGGACCGTTTCGCACCCGTGAGCCTTCCAGCCTGCGGGATGTGACCCCGCAGCAGGCATGCAACCACCCCAATTTCTCGATGGGCAGAAAGATTTCCATCGATTCGGCCACGATGATGAACAAGGCGCTGGAGGTGATCGAGGCGCGTTGGCTGTTCAACATGCGGCCCGAGCAGATCAAGGTGGTGATCCATCCGCAGCAGATCGTGCATTCGATGGTGCAGTTCAATGACGCGTCGATCCTGGCGCAACTGGGTACGCCTGACATGCGTGTGCCCATTGCCTGTGGCCTGGCGTGGCCCGAGCGCGTGGAGAGCGGTGCTGCGCCGCTGGATTTTTCGAAGCTGGCAGCGCTCACCTTTGAGGAGGCGGACGCGCAGCGTTTCCCGGGGCTGCACCTGTCATGGCAGGCATTGCGGGCTCCAGAGGGCACGACTACCGTATTGAACGCTGCCAATGAAGTGGCGGTTGCTGCGTTTCTGGGTGGACGCATGCGTTTCGACCAGATCTACCATGTCAACGCGCAGGTGCTGGAAGGTATGCAGCCGCAGTCGCCCGATTGCGTGGAGGGCTTGCTGGCGCTGGATGCTGAAGTGCGCTCCTACGCTGAAGGTGTCATCACCGCTTGCGCGGCATGAGCGAGAATGCCCGACGAGACTGAGGTCGTCTCTATAAAAAAGAGAGCAGCTTGCGCTTGATATCTCCAGGTTTCAATATGTTTTATGCCTGGAATGGAGTGAAGGGTTGCGCAGCAAGCTATGATTTTTATACTTTGACAGCAAGGACTTGAGCAATGTTGACCGTTGTTGCATTTGTCGTTGCACTGGCCATTCTGATTGCCGTGCATGAGTACGGCCACTACCGGGTGGCAGTCGCCTGCGGCGTGAAGGTGCTGCGTTTTTCCATCGGCTTTGGCAAGCCTTTGCTGCGCTGGCAGAAGAAGGGCGCTGATACCGAATTTGTCATTGGTGCTATCCCCTTGGGTGGCTATGTGCGGATGCTGGATGAGCGCGAAGCGCCTGTGGCCGCCGAAGAGCGCCACCTCGCTTTCAACACGCAGCCGCTGCGCTCGCGTGCCGCCATTGTTGCCGCAGGGCCTCTGGCCAACCTGCTGCTGGCCATCGTTTTGTATGCATGTGTCAACTGGATGGGGGTGCGTGAGCCAGCTGCCATCGTTGGTGCACCACCTCCTGCCAGCTTGCTGGCGCAGGCGGGCGTGCAAGGTGGCGAAAAGGTTGTGGCGATGGCTCTGGATGGTGAGGAGCAGCAGCCTGTGCGCTCGCTGGAAGATCTGCGTTGGTTTGTGGCCCAGGCGGCGCTGAACGGCAAGGATGTAGTGCTGGGCATTGTGCCGGGTATGGGGGCGGGCGTTGCGCCACGCGCTGGTGGTGCGCAGCGTGAGTACCGGCTGCCTCTGTCTCGCCTGGATGCTGCGGACGCGGACGCCAAACTGCTCGAAAAGATTGGCCTGACCCATCCGTGGACCGAGGCGGTGCTGGGCGATCTGGAGCCCGGCAGTGCCGCAGAGAAATCGCAACTGCGCAAGGGCGACGAGGTGCTGGCGATTGATGGGGTGGCTGTTGGAGATGGTGGTCAACTGCGCAGCATGATTCGTGCCTCGGGTAAGGATCAGGTGCCTGCCTTGCAGGACTGGTTGGTCTTGCGTGATGGTGCGCAGATCCATGTCCCGGTGCAACTGGTTCAGAGTGAAGACGGTGGCGCCCGGATTGGCCGCCTGGGCGCCTACATCGGAGCGCCCGTCGCCATGGTGAATGTGCGCTACGGGCCTTGGGAAGGTTTTGCCAAAGGCGTGCAGAAAACCTGGGAGGTTTCTGCGCTCACCATCAAGATGATGGGCAAGATGGTCATCGGTCAGGCATCGCTGCAGAACATCAGCGGTCCATTGACGATTGCCGAATACGCAGGCAAGTCTGCGCAGATCGGCTTGACGCAATACATTGCTTTTCTGGCATTGATCAGTGTCAGCCTGGGTGTGCTGAACCTGCTGCCGCTGCCCGTTCTGGATGGCGGACACCTGATGTATTATCTTTGGGAAGCCATCACCGGCAAGCCACCTACTGCGCAATGGCTGGAGCGCTTGCAAAAAGGCGGTGTCGCTGTCCTGCTGCTCATGATGTGCATTGCGTTCTTTAACGATTTGTCTCGGCTATTGGGCTGAAATTCGCGGCTCTACTGCATAATGGGCGGCTCTTGTTGCTATCACAAATGACATATTCCATTCCTACATCGCTTCTTCGCAAGACCACTGCCGCGGCTGCGCTGATGCTGATTGCCAAGCTGTCTTGGGCGCTGGACCCGTTCACCATTCAGGATATTCGCGTCGAAGGCCTGCAACGTGTGGAGCCTGGAACCATTTTTGCCTCCATGCCCCTGCATGTGGGAGATGACTACAACGACGAAAAAGGCTCGGCAGCCATTCGTTCGCTGTTTGCGCTCGGCCTTTTCAAGGATGTGCGCCTGGAAGCCAACGGCAGCGTTCTCGTGGTCGTGGTGGAAGAGCGTCCCACGATTGCAAACGTCGATTTCCTGGGTACCAAGGAATTTGACAAGGACGCGATGAAAAAAGCCATGCGTGATGTGGGCCTGACAGAAGGGCGCCCGTACGACAAGGCCTTGACCGACCGCGCCGAGCAGGAACTTAAGCGCCAGTACATCAACAAGAGCATGTACGCCGCGGATGTGGTGACCACGGTGACGCCGATCGAGCGCAACCGCGTCAACCTGACATTCACGGTGACCGAGGGCGAAGCTGCCAAGATCAAGGAAATCCACATTTCGGGTAACCGCGATTTCAAGGAATCGACGCTGACGGATCTGTTCGACCAGGATACCGGTGGCTGGCTCAGCTGGTATACCAAGAGCGACCGCTATTCCAGCTCCAAGTTCAACGCCGATCTGGAAACGCTGAAGTCGTTCTATCTGTCGCGTGGCTACCTGGAGTTCCGCATCGACTCGACCGAAGTGTCGATCTCGCCGGACAAGGAGCGCATCTCGATCAACCTGCAGGTGCATGAAGGCCCCAAGTTTGTAGTCTCCGGCGTCAAGCTGGAAGGCAATTACCTGGACCGCGACGATGAGTTCAAATCGCTGGTGTCCATCAAGCCCGGCGAACCCTACAACGCCGACCGCGTGACCGAGACCACCAAGCGTTTCACCGACCATTTTGGTAGCTTTGGCTATGCGTTTGCACGCGTTGAGGCGGTGCCGGAGATCGATCGCGAGAACAACCGAGTCGAGTTGGTGCTGAAGGCAGAACCATCGCGCCGTGCCTATGTGCGCCGTGTGAACATTGCAGGCAACAACCGCACCCGTGATGAAGTGGTACGCCGCGAAATCCGCCAGTACGAAGCTTCGTGGTACGACTCGGACAAGATCAAGCTCTCGCGTGACCGCGTGGACCGCCTGGGCTTCTTCAACGATGTCTCGGTCGACACCCAGGAAGTGCCCGGCGCGCCGGACCAGGTGGACGTGAACATGACCGTGCAGGAAAAGCCGACCGGCTCGCTGCAGTTGGGTGCTGGCTACTCCAGCGCCGAAAAGGTCTCGCTCACCTTCGGTATCAAGCAGGAAAACGTGTTTGGTTCCGGCAATTACCTGGGCGTGGACGTCAACACCAGCAAGTTCCACCGAACCCTGGTGGTGAGCACCACCGATCCGTACTTCACCAAGGACGGTATCTCGCGTACCTACGACCTGTACTACCGCACCGACCGCCCGTATGACGAGCAGGGTGGCAATTACCAGATCGTGACGACGGGTGGCAGCGTGCGTTTTGGTATTCCTTTCAGCGAATCCGACACGGTATACGTGGGTGGCGGTCTGGAACACACCAAGATCAAGCTGGGCACCAACATGCCCGCTGCCTACCTGGATTACGCCATGCGCTATGGCAATACCAGCCTGAACTTCCCGCTGACGGTGGGGTGGTCGCGCGATAGCCGTGACAGCGCCCTGGCGCCAAACTCGGGACGTTTCCAGAAGCTCAATTCAGAATGGTCGCTGTTCGGTGATGCCCGCTATCTCAAGGCCAATTACCAGATCCAGCAGTACCTGCCTCTGAACAAGCGCTACACGATTGCGCTCAATGGCGAGGTGGGCTGGGGCAAGGGCATGGGCGGCAAGGCATTCCCTGTGTTCAAGAACTACTTCTCCGGTGGCCTGGGCTCAGTGCGCGGCTTCGAGCAAAATACGCTGGGCCCGCGTGACGTGACGGGCGCCACCTTGGGTGGTCCGAAGAAGGTCACCTTGAACGCAGAGTTCATCGGCCCCATGCCTGGTACCGGCAATGACCGTACCTTCCGTTGGTTCGCATTCGTGGACGCCGGCAACGTCTGGGGTGATGAACAAGATCTGAAACTGAATGAAATGCGTGCATCTGCTGGTATCGGATTGAGCTGGATTTCCCCACTGGGGCCGCTGCGATTGGCGTATGCTCAACCGGTGCGTAAATTTACCGGCGATAAAATCCAGAAATTGCAATTCCAAATCGGAACATCCTTCTAATGAAAACCCTTTCTCGTCCCTTTCCGTTGGTTGTGTTGGCAGCTGCCCTGTCGTTTGGCGCTGCAGCACAGGCCCAAGAGTTCAAAGCTGGTTTTGTGAACACGGACCGCATCTTCCGCGAAGCCAATGCCGCCAAGGCAGCGCAGACCAAGCTGGAAGCCGAGTTCTCCAAGCGCGAAAAAGAATTGCTCGATCAAGGCAATTCCCTCAAGGCTGCCGGTGAGAAGTTCGAACGCGAAGCGCCCACCATGTCCGAGAGCCAGCGCGTGACGCGCCAGCGCCAGCTGGTGGATCAGGACCGTGAATTCCAGCGCAAGCGTCGTGAGTTCCAGGAAGACCTGGGCGCCCGCAAGAGCGAAGAGTTGGCTGCCGTGCTGGAGCGCGCCAACAAGGTCGTCAAGCAGGTTGCCGAGCAGGAAAAGTATGATGTGGTGCTGCAAGAGGCGGTCTACATCAATCCCAAGTACGACATCACCGAAAAGGTTCTCAAGGCCTTGAACGGCGCTCCTGCTGCCAAGTAAGCAGGGGGCGGTGTGAGCTTGCAGCTGGGACAGATTGTTGATGCCCTGGGCGGACGCCTGGAAAATGGTGACCGGCATCTGCAGATTGATGCCATTGCCTCGCTGGAAGATGCGGGCCCGCAGGACATCAGTTTTCTGAGTAACCCCAAGCTGCACCTGCAAATGCAGGCATCGCGTGCAGGCTGCGTGGCAGTCGGCCCACGTATGGAAGAAGAGGCGCGCAAGCGCCCTGGTGCCTATCTGGTGGTGGATGATCCCTACCTGTTCTTTGCCCGGCTGACCCAGTTGTGGCGCAGGCATCACCAGCTCAGGCCCGCGCCCGCTGGCGTGCATCCCTCTGCTGTGGTGGAAGAGGGCGCCCAGGTGCACCCAACGGCGTCCATCGGGCCGCTGTGCCATGTGGCCAGTGGTGCCGTGATCGGTGAAGAGACGGTATTGACCTCGCGTGTGACCGTGGGCGCTGGCTGCGTGCTTGGCTGCCGTGTGCTGGTGCAGCCCGGTGCTGTCATCGGCGGCGATGGCTTTGGCTTTGCCAACGACAAGGGGCGCTGGGTCAAGATCGAGCAGCTGGGTGGCGTGCGGATCGGTGACGATGTGGAAATCGGCGCCAACACCTGCATTGACCGTGGTGCGTTGCAAGACACGGTGATTGCGAACGGTGTGAAGATCGACAACCAGGTGCAGATAGGCCATAACGTCGAGATTGGCGAGAATTCGGCCATGGCGGGCTGCGTCGGCATTGCAGGAAGCGCCAAGATCGGGCGCCAATGCACGATCGGAGGGGCTGGAATGATCCTGGGTCACCTCGAAATCGCAGACAATGTGCATATTTCGGCGGCGACCGTGGTCAGCCGCTCAATCAAGCAGCCAGGGCACTACACCGGTTTCTTCCCTATCGACGACAATGGCCGCTGGGAAAAGAACGCCGCCACCTTAAAACATCTCCATGCATTGAGGGACCGCATCAAGGCCTTGGAGCAAACACAGAAAAACGGCTAAGCCGAGTTCACTATGATGGATATTCAAGGAATTCTCAAGCAACTGCCCCACCGCTACCCATTTTTGCTGGTGGATCGTGTGCAGGAGCTGGAGCGCAACACCCGCATCAGGGCGATCAAGAACGTCACGTTCAACGAGCCGTTTTTCACTGGCCATTTTCCTGGCCGCCCTGTCATGCCCGGCGTGCTGATCCTCGAAGCCCTGGCACAGGCTGCAGGCCTGCTGGCGTTCGACGCCATGGGGCAGGTTCCTGACGAGAACAATATCTACTACTTTGTCGGTATCGACTCGGCGCGTTTCAAGCGGCCGGTTGTGCCTGGAGACCAGCTCGTGCTGGAAATCACGATCGACCGCGTGCGCGGCGGTATCTGGAAGTTCAAAGGCGTCGCCAGCGTGGACGGTGAAGTGGCTGCCGAAGCCGAGCTGATGTGCACCATGCGTCACGTGGAATGACCGTCGATGACGGCTGTCAGTTCCATTCATCCCACCGCGATTGTTGACTCTGCGGCCCAGCTTCACCCTACGGTGACGGTTGGGCCGTATGCTGTTATCGGCCCACAGGTGCGTATCGGCGCCCACACAAGCATTGGCGCCCATTGCGTGATCGATGGCATCACCACTATCGGTGAGTCGAACCAGGTCCATTCGCACGCAGCCCTGGGCGGTGCACCGCAGGACAAGAAATATGCAGGTGAGCCCACCCGCCTGGAAATCGGCAACCGCAATACCATCCGAGAGTTCTGCACCTTCAACACGGGCACCATGCAGGACCAGGGTGTGACCCGCATCGGCGATGACAACTGGATCATGGCCTATGTGCATATTGCCCATGATTGCCAGGTGGGGAACAACACCATCCTCGCCAACAATGCAACGCTGGCAGGCCATGTGCAGGTGGCAGACTGGGCCATCATTGGCGGGCTGACCGGTGTGCACCAGTTCAGCAAGGTCGGCGCTCATGTGATGGCGGGCTTTGCCAGCCATATCAGCCAGGATGTGCCGCCCTTCACCATGGTGGATGGTCATCCGCTGGCTGTACGCGGGCTGAATCTGGAAGGATTGCGCCGCCGTGGTTTCAGTGCCGAGCGCCTGGCCGTCATCAAGCAGGTCTATCGGGTCTTGTACCGCAGCGGCCTGACCTTGCAGGCCGCCGTGGACGCCTTGCAGAATCTGCATGGCAGTTGCGAGCCTGAGGCGCAGGCCGATGTGCAACTGATGCTCGACTTTTTGGCGCAATCGACGCGCGGCATTGTGCGCTAGAGCGCAAGGCTGCCATGCAAGCTCCGTCTCATCCATTTCTGGCCATGGTCGCCGGGGAAACCTCTGGTGACCTGTTGGCGAGCCTGGTGCTCCAAGGTCTGCAGGCCGATTTTCCCGATCTCCATGCCGCTGGTATTGGCGGTCCGCGAATGGTGGCCCATGGTTTTGATGCCTGGTGGCCGAGCGAGCGCCTTGCCGTGCATGGCTATAGCGCCGAATTGATCAGGCGCATCTGGGGAATCCTGCGCATCCGCAAGCAACTGGTGCAGCGCCTGACGGCCCAGAAGCCACAGCTGTTCATGGGAATCGACGCACCCGACTTCAATCTGGGCGTTGAAGAGCGCTTGCGAGCGAATGGCATCAAGACCGTGCACTTCGTCTGCCCTTCCATTTGGGCCTGGCGGCCTGAGCGGGTGGAGAAGATCCGCCGCGCAGCAGACCATGTGCTCTGCATCTTTCCATTCGAGCCGGCCTTGCTCGCGCAGCACGGTATTGCGGCAACCTATGTGGGGCACCCGCTGGCCAATGTGATTCCGGTTGAGCCTGATCGCGGTGCGGCCCGTCGCAAGCTCGGGCTTGCCGAAGAGGGCGAAGTTCTGGCGGTGCTGCCAGGCAGCCGGGCATCGGAAGTCGGCTACATCGCCAAGCCGTTTTTTCAGGCGGCGGCTATGCTTTTGCGAGCACGCCCTTCGCTTACAATCCTGGTCCCTGCTGTTCCGGCTTTGCGTGCGCGTATTGACGCACTGGCTGCTGAGTGCGGGATATTGGATCGCATCAAGATTCTTGATGGCCAGTCGCACCTGGCGCTGGAAGCCTGCAACTGCACCCTGATTGCCAGCGGCACTGCCACCTTGGAAGCGGCGCTTTTCAAGCGCCCGATGGTCATCAGCTACCACATGCACCCCATCAGCTGGCGGCTGATGAAGCGCAAGCAATTGCAGCCCTGGGTGGGCTTGCCCAATATTCTGTGCCAAGATTTCGTGGTGCCCGAGTTGCTGCAAGATGCGGCGACGCCGCAGGCACTGGCCGATGCGGTTGCGCAGTGGCTGGATGCGCCTGTGCGCGATCCGTCACGACTCGCTTTGCTGGAGCAGCGTTTTTACGACCTGCACCTAGAATTGCGCAGGGATACACCGAAGCTTGCCACCGATGCCATCCAGAAAATACTTGCTGCCTGACCAGGCTCCTTTGCCATGGCATCCGCCAGGCCTGGTTGCGGGGGTGGATGAAGCCGGGCGAGGACCGCTTGCCGGGCCGGTGGTGGCTGCCGCAGTCATTCTGGATGAGCGCGCGCCGATTGAAGGATTGGCAGATTCCAAGAAATTGACGGCACTCAAGCGCGAAAAGCTCTACGACGAAATCCGCGCCAAGGCGCTGTGCTGCTCGATTGCTCTGGCCACGGTGGAAGAGGTGGATGCCCTCAACATCCTGCAGGCCACCATGCTGGCCATGCAACGCGCGGTTCTTGGGTTGCGGCTCAAGCCCGTGTGCGTTCTGGTGGATGGCAACCGGCTACCTCAACTCGATGTTCCAGCAGAGGCCATCGTCAAAGGCGATGCACTGGTACCTGCGATTTCGGCGGCATCCATTCTGGCGAAGGTGCATCGTGACCGCTGGTGCGAAGAGATTGATCGCGCCCATCCGCAATATGGCTTTGCTGCGCATAAGGGCTATGGCACAGCTTTGCACCTGGCTGCCTTGCATGCCTATGGTGCATGCCCCGAGCACCGCCGCACCTTTGCGCCGGTGGCTCAGGTATTGGCCATGAAACAAGGTGCCAGCGGTCTGGCCAAATGAATACATGCCTGAGCGAGCCTGCCGGCTTGCCGGGTCAAAGGAAGAGCTGTGCATACTGACAAACAGGCAACTTACATCCAGTCCCGCGACAATGCGCTCGTCAAGGAGCTGCGCCGCTTGATGGATGATGGCGCAGCCTATCGCAAGCAGGGCAGGGTCTGGATTGAAGGCGATCATTTGTGCCGAGCGGCACTGGCACGCGGCAAGCAGCCCTCCGTGGCAGTCTTTTCCGAGAAATTCTGGCAGACAGCGCCCGTTGAATATACGCGAGCTGCTCCTAAAAACATAGTCATCGAAGACGCCTTATATGCCGGCCTGTCGCCGCTGCCATCGCCTGCACCCTTTGGGTTTCTGATGGATTTGCCAGCAGAGGCTGTTTCTGCAGTGCATGGCAAGGCAGCTGTCGTGCTCGATCGGGTGCAGGATGCAGGCAATGTGGGCTCCATCCTGCGCAGTGCTTCGGCCTTCGGCTTTGGTCAGGTGATTGCCATCAAGGGTAGTGCGGCGCTGTGGGGTGCCAAGGTGCTGCGCGCAGGCATGGGGGCGCATTTTGCGCTGCATCTGGTGGAAAACGCTTCCGTCGAGGATGTGTTGGCGCTGCAGCAGCCGTTGCTGGTCACCAGTTCTCACCAGGGTGATTGGCTGCACAAGGCAACCTTGCCTTGGCCATGCACCTGGGTGATGGGCCATGAAGGGCAGGGAGTGTCTGTCGCGCTGCAGGAAGGAGCCCATCAGCACATCCGTATCACGCAGCCTGGTGGTGAGGAATCGCTGAACGTGGGTGCTGCCGCAGCCATTTGCCTGCATGCGAGCGCCGCCGCGCGCGCAAAATAATGCATCAAGTATCGGATATGCGCTTTGCGTTTTAAAATTACGATGTATACGCAATGTGTAGGTTAAAAACTGCGCAGAGTGTGTAATTTTTGCCCGAAAACCCCTGCAATCGGCACCTCTGCTGACTCAGGATGCAGCTTCCACGCTACAATGGGTGGCTTTCAAGTAATCACGTCGCCCGGCTGCACTCAAAGCAATCTCTCATAAGCACAGTCTTCATTGGCGGATCAAAGATCCGCCGAAGGCTCCGGGCGACCCGTAACCATCCGGAGAACCCAGTGTTTTTGTCTCAACAGGGCGCGTTTCCCCCCGCCATCCTGGCGCTCGCAGACGGCACGGTCTTTATTGGCAACTCGATTGGTGCGCAAGGCACCACGACCGGTGAGGTGGTGTTCAACACCGCCATGACCGGTTACCAGGAAATCCTTACCGACCCCAGCTACTGCCAGCAGATCGTGACGCTCACGTATCCGCACATCGGCAACTACGGGATCAACGCTGAGGATATTGAGTCCGACAAAGTCTATGCTGCAGGCTTGATCATCAAGAATCTGCCACTCCTGGCCAGCAACTTCCGCAGCACCGAAACGCTGTCTGCCTACCTCAAGCGCACCAAGACCGTTTCCATCGCCAACATCGATACCCGCAAGCTCACCCGCCTGCTGCGCGACAAGGGTGCGCAGAACGGCGCCATCGTGGGCCTGGCGGAGGGCGAAACCGTATCGCAGGCACGCATTGACGAAGCCATCGCCGCAGCCAAGGCCGCGCCCAGCATGAAAGGCCTGGATCTGGCCAAGGTGGTGAGTGTTGCCGAGGCCTACGAGTGGACGCAGACCGAATGGCAACTGGCCCGTGCCGACGGCACGCCGGGCTACGGCAAGCTGCAGAACCATGAATTCCATGTGGTCGCCTACGACTACGGCGTCAAGAGCAACATCCTGCGCATGCTGGCCGAGCGCGGCTGCCGTGTGACCGTGGTGCCTGCCCAGACCTCTGCCGCTGACGTGCTCAAGTACCAGCCCGACGGTGTCTTCTTGTCCAACGGCCCTGGTGACCCAGAGCCCTGCGATTACGCCATCGTGGCGGCGCGCGAGATCATGGACAGCGGCGTCCCCACGTTCGGCATCTGCCTGGGCCACCAGATCATGGCCCTGGCCGTGGGAGCCAAGACTTTCAAGATGCAGAACAGCCACCATGGCGCCAACCATCCGGTCAAGGATCTGGACAGCGGCCGCGTCTGCATCACCAGCCAGAACCATGGCTTTGCGGTCGATGTAGCCAGCTTGCCCGCCAACGCCCGCGCCACGCATGTCAGCCTGTTTGATGGCACCTTGCAGGGCATGGAGCGTACCGACAAGCCTGCCTTCTGCTTCCAGGGTCACCCAGAGGCATCGCCGGGGCCACATGATGTGTCGTATCTGTTCGACCGTTTTGTGAACCTCATGCGCAAGCACAAGAAGGTGTAAACACAGGCATAAAAAGGCAATCAGCCGGGCCTGATCATTTTGAATAAGAGAGGGATTTTGCTGCCATGAAACTGTTTTCTTTTCCAGTCGCAACGCTAGAAAAAGCCATCAGCAAGCGCATCATGACGTTGTCGCCAGACCACAAGGAATGGTTCATGGCGCGCTGGCAGCAAAAGCCCTACAAGAAATCCTTCCTCGACAACAAGGCCTTGCCTCTGGTCACCATCGTGGCCAAGTGCAAGACCATGGAAGACGAGGAATTCAACCAGGTGATGGCGGAGTGGGATGCCAAGTTCTACGAAGCCGAAGCTGAAGTGCTGCGCCCCATGGTGCAGGGCGATGGTCTGCTGCAGTTGATGCAGAAGAACCTGCCCGAAGCCCGCGTGCAAGCCATTTTGAATAAATTAGATACCGACCGCGTATGAATAAAGCGCTGGTAGCTATACAAAATATAGCGTTCCAGCGTGCGCGATTGCAAGGCGAGCCCTATGTCTAAACGCACAGACCTTAAAAGCATTCTTATCATTGGCGCTGGCCCGATCATCATCGGCCAGGCCTGCGAGTTCGACTACTCCGGCGTCCAGGCCTGCAAGGCACTGCGCGAAGAGGGCTACAAAGTCATCCTGATCAACAGCAATCCTGCAACGATCATGACCGACCCGGCCACCGCCGACGTCACCTACATCGAGCCCATCACCTGGCAGACGGTCGAGAAGATCATCGCCAAGGAGCGCCCCGATGCGATCCTGCCCACGATGGGCGGCCAGACCGCGCTGAACTGCGCGCTGGATCTGTGGAAGAACGGTGTGCTCGACAAGTACAAGGTCGAGCTGATCGGCGCCAAGCCTGAAGCCATCGACAAGGCCGAAGACCGCCTGAAGTTCAAGGATGCGATGACCAAGATCGGCCTGGGCTCGGCACGCTCGGGCATCGCCCACAGCATGGAAGAGGCCTGGGAAGTGCAGAAGAACGTGGGTTTCCCCACCGTGATTCGCCCCAGCTTCACCCTGGGAGGCACGGGCGGCGGCATCGCCTACAACCCCGAAGAGTTCGAAACCATCTGCAAGCGCGGTCTCGAAGCCTCGCCTACCAACGAGTTGCTGATCGAGGAATCGCTGCTCGGCTGGAAAGAGTACGAGATGGAAGTGGTGCGCGACACTGCGGACAACTGCATCATCGTCTGCTCGATCGAGAACCTCGACCCCATGGGCGTGCACACTGGCGACTCGATCACCGTGGCGCCTGCCCAGACGCTGACCGACAAGGAATACCAGATCATGCGCAACGCCTCGCTCGCGGTGCTGCGCGAGATTGGCGTGGACACGGGCGGCTCCAATGTGCAGTTCTCGGTCAATCCGAAGGATGGCCGCATGATCGTCATCGAGATGAACCCGCGCGTGTCGCGTTCGTCGGCGCTGGCCTCCAAGGCCACGGGCTTCCCGATTGCCAAGATCGCTGCCAAGCTGGCCGTGGGTTACACCCTGGATGAATTGAAGAACGACATCACCGGCGGCAAGACGCCTGCATCGTTCGAGCCCACCATCGACTACGTGGTCACCAAGATTCCACGTTTCGCATTCGAGAAGTTCCCTGCTGCCGACAACCGCCTGACCACGCAGATGAAGTCCGTGGGCGAGGTGATGGCCATTGGCTGCACCTTCCAGGAATCCTTCCAGAAAGCCCTGCGCGGCCTGGAGGTGGGCGTGGACGGCATGAACGAAAAGACCCAGGACCGCGAGATTCTGGAAAAGGAACTGGGAGAGCCCGGCCCCGACCGCATCTGGTACGTGGGCGATGCCTTCGCTGCCGGCTGGTCGCTCGACGAGGTGCATAGCATCACCAAGATCGACAAGTGGTTCCTGGTGCAGATTGAAGAAATCGTCAAGCTGGAGCTGGCGCTTGACAAGCACACCGAAGCGCAGGGCGACAAGGCGCTTTCGTCGCTGACGGCGCAAGACCTTCGCGGCCTCAAGCAAAAGGGCTTCTCGGACCGTCGCCTCGCCAAGCTGCTGCACACCACCGATAAGGCGGTGCGCGAAGCGCGCAAGGCCCTGAACGTGCGCCCCGTGTTCAAGCGCGTGGACACCTGTGCAGCCGAGTTCGCCACCAACACCGCCTACATGTACTCGACGTATGACGAAGAGTGCGAAGCGCAACCAAGCGACAAGAAAAAGATCATGGTGCTGGGCGGCGGTCCCAACCGTATCGGTCAGGGCATCGAGTTCGACTACTGCTGCGTGCACGCAGCCCTGGCCATGCGCGAAGATGGTTACGAAACCATCATGGTCAACTGCAACCCTGAAACGGTCTCGACCGATTACGACACCAGCGACCGCCTGTACTTCGAGCCAGTGACGCTGGAAGACGTGCTGGAGATCGTTGCTGTCGAAAAGCCCGCTGGCGTGATTGTGCAGTACGGTGGCCAGACGCCTCTGAAGCTGGCTCTGGCGCTGGAGGCCGAAGGCGTGCCTATCGTCGGCACCTCGCCGGACATGATCGACGCGGCCGAAGACCGCGAACGTTTCCAGCAACTGCTGCAATCGCTGAGCCTGCGCCAGCCGCCCAATGCCACGGCACGTACCGAGGCGCAGGCCATGGAGCATGCGCGCGAGCTGGGCTACCCGTTGGTGGTGCGCCCCAGCTATGTGCTGGGTGGCCGTGCGATGGAAATCGTGCACGAGGAACGCGATCTCGAGCGCTACATGCGCGAAGCCGTGAAGGTGAGCAACGACTCGCCGGTGCTGCTGGACCACTTCCTCTCGAACGCCATCGAATGCGATGTGGACTGCGTGCGTGACCGCACCGGCAAGGTCTTCATTGGCGGTGTGATGGAACACATCGAGCAGGCCGGCGTGCACTCCGGCGACTCGGCCTGTTCGCTGCCACCGTACTACCTCTCCAAGGCAACGGTCGATGAAATCAAGCGCCAGACCGCAGCAATGGCCGAAGGCCTGAACGTGGTTGGCCTGATGAATGTGCAGTTCGCCATTCAGGAAAGCGACGGCAAGGACATCATCTACGTGCTGGAAGTGAACCCGCGCGCTTCGCGTACAGTGCCATTTGTCTCCAAGGCCACAGGCATTCAACTGGCCAAGGTGGCCGCGCGCTGCATGGTGGGCGAAACCCTGCAAGAGCAGGGCATTACCCAGGAAGTGACGCCGCCTTACTTCAGCGTGAAGGAAGCCGTGTTCCCGTTTGTCAAATTCCCTGGTGTGGACACCATCCTCGGCCCCGAGATGAAATCGACCGGCGAAGTGATGGGCGTGGGCAAAACCTTTGGCGAAGCCTTTGTGAAGAGCCAGCTGGGTGCGGGAACCAAGCTGCCGCGCTCGGGCAAGGTGTTCCTGACTGTGAAGAATGCTGACAAGGCGCGCGCCGTGCAGATCGCCAAGGAACTGGCTGCCATGGGCTTTACCCTGTGTGCCACCCGTGGCACGGCTGCGGCAATTGCCGAAGCTGGCGTCGAGGTGCAAACAGTAAACAAAGTTACTGAAGGCCGCCCACATATCGTCGATATGATCAAGAACAATGAAATTGCAATGGTCATCAACACCGTGGAAGAGCGTCGCAACGCGATTGCCGATTCGCGTGCCATCCGTACCAGCGCCTTGCTGGCCCGGGTGACGACCTTCACCACCATTTTTGGTGCTGAAGCTGCTGTGGAAGGCCTGCGCAACATGGACAACCTTGATGTTCATTCCGTGCAGGAACTGCATGCCAGCTTGAAGTCCTGATTCCTGCTGCCAGCCTGTGCGCCGATTTTGTGCCGGAGCACAAAAATCGGCATAATAGGGACTGACTCGCAACCGCCGCGCTCCCAGCGCGGCGGTTTGCTTTTGAACCACCCGCCGCCGTGCGGGGCGTATGTATGCCACATGCCAGCAAATGCTGGCATTGAACATGTTTGTGGAGACCGAAATGGCCACTATTCCGATTACCAAGCGCGGAGCAGAAAAGCTCAAGGAAGAGCTGCAGCGCCTCAAGACCGTAGAGCGCCCGGGCGTGATCGCTGCGATTGCCGAAGCGCGTTCGCACGGCGACCTGAGCGAAAACGCCGAATATGATGCCGCCAAGGACCGCCAGGGCTTCATCGAAGGCCGTATCCAGGAGGTGGAGGCCAAGCTGTCGGCAGCGCAGATCATCGACCCCAGCCAGCTCGATGCCGGCGGCAAGGTCGTGTTTGGCGCGACCGTGGATCTGGAAGACGAAGAGAGTGGTGACCCCGTGACCTACCAGATCGTGGGCGAAGATGAGGCAGACCTGAAACAGGGCCTGATCAATGTATCGAGCCCGATTGCCCGCGCGCTGATCGGCAAGGAAGAGGGCGACACCGCAGAAGTACAGGCACCGGGTGGCGTGCGTCGCTACGAAGTGGTGGGCGTGCGCTACCTCTGAGCCAGAGCAGACCATGCCCATGATTGCCAGCATGAAAGAACGCCTGCCGATTTTTGCCGCCGCACTGTGGTGGGGTAGCCTGTCGGTCATTGGCTTCATGGCGGTGCCCATGCTGTTTGCCAGCTTGCCACTGGCTGCGATGGCTGGCTTCATGGCCGCCAAACTGTTTGCGGCGCAGACCTGGGTGTCGGTCGCCTGCACCTTGCTGCTTCTGGTGATGGCCAAGGACAAGCAGGCCAATGCGCTTTATCCGTGGGCGCGGGCTGCCATCGGTTTCGTTCTGGCCGGCATGCTGCTGGCCTTGGTGGTGCAGTACGGCATCTCGCCCAAAATTGTGGCGCGCCAGAACCTCAAGCTCTGGCACAGCCTGGGCACGCTCATGTACGCACTGCAATGGCTGTGTGCTGCCATCGTCCTATGGCACGTATCTGGCCGTGTACAAGGGGCGGCCTCGATGGACCAGAAGGCTTGACCTGCGCCAAAACAGTGGCAGGTGACCAGGGTACACTGGAGCCGCCATGCAATCTCAAATCCTCAAAATCGACGCAACGGACTGGAACCAGGTCCACGGTTGCGATGAATGGACGGCGGCCGTCGAGGCCGGCAAGGTTCTGTATTTCCCGCAACTGCGCTTTGCACTGTCAGACCACGAGAAAACGCTGCTGCGCCCGGATGTGCGCGATCCCAAGACCCGCAATATCAGCCTGAACGTGGATGGCTCCATTAAAGGCGTTGCCGGTGACGCCGCCACGCAGGCAGCGGTCGCCGCCATGGTTGCGCGCTTTCGCGAACAGGCTACGGCGCTGATTGCCGGGCTTTTCCCGGCGTACATGCCTGTGGTGCGAATGGCGCCCACCAGCTACCGCCCATCCCAGGTGGAAACACGCGCCCAGTCCTGGCGCGCAGACGACAAGCGCATGCATGTCGATGCCTTTCCCTCACGCCCCAATTACGGCGAGCGGATTCTACGCGTGTTCACCAATGTGAACCCCGATGGCCAGCCGCGCGTATGGCGGGTAGGGGAGCCATTTGAAGATGTGGCAAAGAAATTCTTGCCCCGCGCCAAGCCCTACAGTGCCTGGCAGGCCAAGGCGCTGGAGTTGCTGCACGTCACCAAGTCCCACCGCAGCGAATACGACCACCTGATGCTGCAATTGCATGATGGAATGAAGGGCGATCTGGATTACCAGAAGAATGCACCGCAGGAAACCGTGCCCTTCGCCGCAGGCTCCACCTGGGTGTGCTTTTCGGACCAGGCGGTGCATGCCGTGATGTCTGGCCAGTACATGCTGGAGCAGACCCTGTTCCTGCCGCCTGGCAGCGAGTACGATCCTGCGGCCAGCCCGCTGTCGATATTGACGCGCATGAAGGGCCACCCGCTGGTAGACGCAGCGCAGCGTTAGCAGGCGCATGAGAGGCTCATAGCCAAGCGTGTATCTGCTGCACATTGGCATGGAAAAAGGCGTTGATCGAGAGACCAACGCCTTTTGTCTTTGTATCGACGCCTTTAATGCCAACAAACCAACAAGAGCTGATTGCCGCTATTCATGGGGGCCTGAATATCTTTTGCGGATCCAACGGTTCTAAGATGGGCGCTGTCTGCTATGGTTTTTGAAGAATTGGCAAGTTCTGCTGCTCAACCCCAGGCCTTCTCGATCCATTTTGCCGGTTGAATATGGTGAAAGCGCTTGTTGCGGCGGCCTTCCAGTGCATCGGGCGGATTCACTTCGCCGTGGAAGATGACGATCCGCGCATCGGAGGGCGGCACCGGCTCCTTCCAGTAATTGCTGGGCCAGGCAGGAATGCAGTAGTACTTGAAGCTCGGGCACCATGGTGCAGGCCAGTACTGCAGCTTGCCTTGCTGGTGCAGAAAGTGCGACAGGTATTCCTGCTCGTTGCGGTACTGGGCACGCAGCTGGTCGGTATTGCTGCGAAAGTGTTCCAGCACATCGGCGTGCGCACCCAGGGTGAACCGGTAGACCGACGAGTTGCCGACAATGCGCTCGCCAAAACGCCAGAAGCGCGGGTAGTCGTGAATGATGCGGAATTCGCCGGGCAGGGCAAAAAAATCATCCAGGCTGCCCACAACCACCACATCCAGATCCAGAAACAGGGCCTGGCCCTGCAGGCCGTAGAGGTCACGCTCGAAGGTGGTGAGTTTCTTCCACGCGCCATCCCGCTGGCCGGGGGCCAGATGGATGTTCAGATCGGGGATGGGAAAGCACTCCACCTCGCTGCGGATGCCTTGGGTGTCGTCCGTCAGGCATACAAAACGAAAATCGCCACGAAGGTGGCGACGGACCATCGCATAAAGCCGGTTGACGTACTCGGGGCCATATTTGGTACCCCATTTCATGCAAAGGATGTGGCGATCGGTCACACTATCAGCCCTGCTGTTTTTTGACGGACTTCTGTTTGGGCTTGGCACGCTTGATCTGGCCGCCGGAGGTCAGACGCTGGTTGCCGAGGATGCGAATCTGCTTGACCTCGGGCTTTTGCCAGCTGTTCTTGCTGAACTTGAGCACTTTGACTTCGCGTGGGCCGGGCTTGCGGTCTTCATCGTGCTGCTTTTCCTTGGCGGCCTTGGGGCGCCACAGCACCAGCAGCTTGCCAATGTGCTGGATGGGGGCGGCGTTCAGCTCGTCGGCCAGCTTTGCATAGATGGCTTCGCGGCCTGCACGGTCGTCGGAGAATACGCGGATCTTGATCAGACCATGCGCATTGAGGGCCAGATCGACCTCTTTCTGAACGGCTTCGGTCAGGCCGTCGCCGCCAATCAACACCACAGGGTCAAGATGGTGGGCTTCGGCGCGGTGTTCGCGTCGTTGGGCGGGGGTGAGTTGTATTTGGGGCATACCCGTATTATCGGGGTTCCTTGGAGTAAACATGAAATTAAGTACTAAAAGCAAGAAGATCAACAAGGCGTGGCTGAACCAGCACGTCAATGATCCCTATGTGCGCGCAGCGCAAAAAGACGGCTACCGCGCCCGCGCGGTCTACAAGCTCAAGGAAATCGACGAACATTTCAAGCTGATTCGCCCCGGTGATGTCGTGGTCGATCTGGGATCGACTCCGGGCGCCTGGAGCCAGTACGTCCGCCGTCGCCTCTCGCCTGATGGCGCGGCGGTGGGGGAACTCAATGGCGCCATCATTGGTCTCGACATGCTGCCGATGGAGCCGATCGAGGGCGTGGACTTCATTCTGGGCGATTTCCGGGAAGACGAGGTGCTTGTTCAGTTGGAAGAGATTCTGGGCGAGCGCAAGGTGGATGTGGTGATCTCCGATATGGCACCTAATTTATCCGGGGTAGAAAATGTGGATGCTGCGCGCATTTCGCACTTGATCGAGTTGGCCGTCGATTTCACCATCAAACACATGAAGCCCGAAGGTACGCTGGTGGTCAAGCTGTTCCACGGCAGCGGCTATTCGCAACTGGTGGATTTGTTCAAGCAGACCTTCGAGGTGGTCAAACCCTACAAGCCCAAGGCTTCGCGCGACAAATCGTCGGAAACTTATCTGCTTGGCATGCGTTTGAAGAAATAGGCTTTCACTGTCAGTCACGGCCCCATTTCCGGGATTCCGCCCTGGAGCCAAGGGGCAAACAGGGGATTGAGCCCTTGAAAGTCCTAAAATAGCGCATACATGACACAACAGTTTCCTGTGTCTTTCCTGCAAGGCTTATGCAAACAAGGATGCACACAGGATATTTGCCCCGGGCAAATATCCTGGCTGAATCGGATTTGCGCAAGTCATGCCCTGATTTCCTACTACTGGAGCCCCCTTGAACAATCAGTGGTTTTCTAAGATTGCCGTTTGGCTGGTCATCGCCATGGTGCTTTTCACGGTGTTCAAGCAATTTGACAACCGTGCAGGCGCTGGCGCGACCAAGGTGCCGTATTCCGAATTCCTGCAGGACGTGCGCAATGGCCGCGTCAAATCCGCCACCTTGCAGGAAAGTCCTTCTGGAACGGTGATTCTGGCCACGACCGGTGACGACCGCAAACTGCAGACCACCGCCACCTTCATGGATCGCGGCCTGATTGGCGACTTGATCAACAACAACGTCAAGTTCGACGTGAAGGAGCGCGAAGAAGGTTCGCTGCTGATGAGCCTGCTGATCAGCTGGGGCCCGATGCTGCTCCTGATCGGGGTGTGGGTGTACTTCATGCGGCAGATGCAGGGCGGTGGCAAGGGCGGCGCCTTCAGCTTTGGCAAGTCCAAGGCGCGCATGCTCGATGAGAACAACAACACCGTCACGTTTGCCGATGTGGCCGGTTGCGACGAGGCCAAGGAAGAAGTCAAGGAAGTGGTGGACTTCCTGAAGGATCCCAACAAGTTCCAGAAGCTCGGTGGTCGTATTCCTCGTGGTCTGCTGCTGGTCGGTCCTCCCGGCACGGGCAAGACCTTGCTGGCCAAGTCGATTGCTGGCGAGGCCAAGGTGCCTTTCTTCAGTATCTCGGGCTCTGATTTCGTGGAAATGTTCGTTGGCGTGGGCGCGGCCCGCGTGCGCGACATGTTCGAAAACGCCAAGAAGAATGCACCTTGCATCATCTTCATCGACGAAATCGATGCGGTCGGCCGCCAGCGCGGTGCGGGCATGGGTGGCGGCAATGACGAGCGCGAGCAGACCCTGAACCAGATGCTGGTCGAGATGGATGGTTTCGAGACCAACCTTGGTGTGATCGTCGTGGCAGCCACCAACCGTCCCGACATTCTGGATGCAGCCTTGCTGCGCCCGGGTCGTTTTGACCGCCAAGTCTATGTCACGCTACCCGATATTCGTGGCCGCGAACAGATCCTGAATGTGCACATGCGCAAGATCCCTGTTGGCCAGGATGTGAACCCAGGCGTGATCGCCCGAGGCACCCCCGGCATGTCCGGCGCCGATCTGGCCAACCTGTGCAACGAAGCTGCGCTGATGGCAGCACGCCGCAATGCGCGCACTGTCGAGATGCAGGATTTCGAGAAGGCCAAGGACAAGATCATCATGGGCCCCGAGCGCAAATCCATGGTCATGCCCGAGGAAGAGCGTCGCAACACGGCCTACCACGAAGCAGGTCATGCGCTGATCGGCAAGCTGCTGCCCAAGTGCGATCCGGTGCACAAGGTCACCATCATTCCGCGTGGCCGTGCGTTGGGCGTGACGATGAGCCTGCCCGAGAAGGACCGCTACTCCTATGACAAGGAGTTCATGCTGAACCAGATCGCCATGCTGTTTGGTGGCCGCATTGCCGAAGAAGTGTTCATGAACCAGATGACCACCGGCGCCTCCAATGACTTCGAGCGCGCAACCCAGATTGCCCGCGACATGGTGACGCGTTACGGCATGACCGATGCATTGGGCCCCATGGTGTATGCCGAACAGGAGGGCGAGCCTTTCCTGGGGCGCTCGATGAGCAAGCCCAGCAACATCAGCGAAGAGACCATGCAGAAGGTCGACGCCGAAGTGCGCCGCATCATCGACGAGCAGTACCACCTGGCACGCAAGCTGATCGAGGACAACAGCGACAAGATGCATGCCATGGCCAAGGCCATGCTGGACTGGGAAACCATTGATGCCGAGCAACTCGATGACATCATGGCTGGCAAGGAGCCGCGTCCACCCAAGGACTGGACGCCGCGTAACCCGCCGTCCAACAACGATGGTGGCAGCACTGGTGGCGGTACCTCCGTGGTGACCGACCATGCGCCCAACGCCGCCTGATGGGGCCTGCCTGATTCTCTGCTGAATCGAAACACCACACCGAAAAGCGCTCCTGGAGCGCTTTTCTCTTTTGCAAAGGATTCACCCATGCCAATCTGGCAAACCAGCCGCTTTGCGATTGACTTGACTGAGCCCCGGATCATGGGCATCGTCAATGTCACGCCCGATTCCTTCTCAGACGGAGGCAGCCACCAGGGCGTTGCGGCCGCCATGGCGCACGCAGAAAAGCTGCTGGCCGATGGAGCGCACATTCTGGATATCGGTGGCGAATCCACCCGCCCGGGCAGCCCCGCTGTGCCGCTGGATGAGGAACTGCGCCGTGTGCTGCCGGTGGTGGAGGCAGCGGTGGCATTGCAGGTACCCATTTCGGTCGATACCTACAAGCCCGAAGTGATGCAGGCAGTGCTTGATGCCGGAGCCGACATCATCAACGACATCTGGGCACTGCGACAGCCGGGAGCCCGTGCCGCAGTGGCTGCCCACCCCAGTTGCGGCATATGCCTGATGCACATGCATGCCAATCCGCAGACCATGCACCTGCAGCACATGGACGCGGCACAGGACGTGACAGCGCAAGTGCTCCAGTTTTTGCAGCGGCAAACGCTTGAACTATGCGCGTTGGGTGTGCAAAAGGACCGCATTGTGTGGGATGCTGGCACCGGGTTTGGCAAAACCGTGGAGCAGAACTTTGCCTTGCTGCAGCAGCAGCCCGTGCTGGCTGCGGCCGGGTATCCGCTGCTTGCGGGCTGGTCGCGCAAAGGTTCACTGGGCAAGGTCACGGGGCGCGAGGTGGGCGAGCGCATGCCTGCCAGCATTGCGGCGGCGCTCTTGGCGGCAGAGCATGGGGCGGCCGTGGTACGCGTGCATGATGTGCGCGAAACTGCCGATGCGCTGGCCGTGCTGGGCGCCATGCGGCGGCCCGAGGCCTTGCATCTTTAACGAATGACAAGCGGGAGCCTCGCTTTCAACTGGAAACGTGGCACAAACGTTACACTTCACCTGAGCGTCTGAATGGTCGCCAAAACCTGCCATTGCCAAGGCGGGTGCTTACTTTCTTGCTACGGAAACAAAGAATATGCCACGCCAGTATTTTGGAACCGATGGAATTCGCGGCACGGTCGGTAAATCGCCCATTACGCCTGATTTCGTGCTGCGCCTCGGTCACGCCGTAGGCCGTGTGCTGCGGCGGGGCGAGGATCGCCCGACGGTGCTGATCGGCAAGGACACGCGCATCTCGGGTTACATGCTGGAAAGTGCGCTGGAATCGGGCTTCAACTCCGCAGGTGTTGATGTGGTGCTGCTTGGGCCATTGCCCACGCCCGGTGTGGCTTACCTCACGCGGGCCTTGCGTGCCAGCCTGGGCGTGGTCATCAGTGCCAGCCACAATCCTTTCGAGGACAACGGTATCAAGTTCTTCAGCGCGGAAGGCACCAAGCTGCCCGATGCCTGGGAGGAATCGGTAGAGGCCGCGCTGGCCGAAAGCCCGGTGTGGGTGGAGTCTGCACAGTTGGGCAAGGCGCGCCGTCTCGATGATGCCCCTGGCCGCTATATCGAATTTTGCAAGAGCACCTTCGACAACCAGCTGTCTCTGCACGGGATGCGGGTGGTGGTGGATGCGGCGCATGGCGCTGCCTACCAGATAGCGCCCAAGGTCTTCCACGAGCTGGGGGCCGATGTGATCACCATCGGTTGCAACCCCGATGGTCTCAATATCAACCAGGGCGTGGGCGCTACCCGCCCCGAAGCACTGGTGCGTGCCGTGCGCGCCAACAATGCGGACGTCGGCGTGGCGCTGGATGGCGACGCCGACCGACTGCAACTGGTGGATGCCAATGGCCGCCTGTTCAACGGCGACGAATTGCTCTACCTGATGGCCATGGATCGCCTGCACCGTGGCGAAAAGATAGCAGGCGTTGTCGGCACCCTGATGACCAATCTGGCCGTGGAGGCGGCCCTGCGTGCGCAAGGCATCGAGCTGGTGCGTGCCAAGGTGGGCGACCGCTATGTGCTGGAAGAGCTGCAACGTCGCAACTGGATACTGGGCGGTGAAGGCTCGGGTCACCTGCTGGCGCTGGACAAGCACACCACGGGCGACGGCCTCATCAGCGCGCTGCAGGTGCTGCAAGCCTGTGTGAGTCGCCAGCAGGGCATTGCCGAGCAGCTCAAGGGCGTCGACCTGTGCCCGCAGGTTCTGCTGAACGTGCGCCTGCAGCCGGGACAGGACTGGAGCCGAAACCAGAAGCTGGCCGATCTGCAGCGCGACATCACCGAGCGCTTTGCGGGCCAGGGGCGTGTGCTGATCCGCGCAAGCGGCACCGAGCCGCTGCTGCGTGTGATGGTGGAAGCCTTTGATGCTGCCCAGGCGAGCCGCTGCGCCGAACAGCTGGCGGAAGTAGCGCGCCAGTCCTGAGCGGAGTGACTGGTCTGTACCTGTACAGACCCGTGCAGGCAGCCCTCTTTTGAAGGTGTTGCATAGGTGCCATGTCATGCAAGCGTCATGATTTGCACATCGCACTGTCATGCGGCGGCGAGAAACTGGCGGGGCTCTGTGATAGCCCGGTGTGGGCACGAGGCGCGGCATAGCGGCTGGTGTGCAGCAAAGGGCGGCAGAGCGATTGAGGAGCCCTGCCATGCACAACAAGCCCGAATTCTCCAGCGCAGCCGACATCCTGGTCTCCAGCCCGGCTGCTGCCAAGCATGCCTCTGCCTTGCCCGCTGCAGCGGTATTGGCTGATATCGAGGTTTCCTGGGCGCGCCATCTGGACGAAGTGCGCGAAGCCCAGCGCCTACGCCACCAGGTATTTGCCGGTGAAATGGGAGCGCAGCTGCAAACCACTACGCCCGGCCACGATGTGGATGGTTTTGACGATTACTGCGAGCACCTGCTGGTGCGCAACAGCAGCACGCAGCAGGTGATCGGCACCTACCGCCTGCTCACGCCCGCCCAGGCCCTGCGTGCCGGGCGTACATACTCCGATGGCGAATTTGATCTCACTGCCATCGATGCGCTGCGCCCGCGCATGGTGGAGCTGGGACGCAGCTGCGTACATGCCGATTTCCGCCAGGGTGGCGTCATCATGGCGCTGTGGGGGGCTCTGGCCAGCTTCATGCAGCGCAACAAGCTCGATGTCATGATGGGCTGCGCCAGCATTCCGATGTGGCACAACGGCATCGTCAGCGGCGATGCGGCAGCGAGCATCTGGCGCCAGCTGCAGGCCAAGAGGCAGGTATCGACGGAGTACGCGGTCACGCCACGCCTGCCGCTGCCACTGGATCAACTGGATGACCAGGTCGAAGTGGAGCCGCCAGCACTCATCAAGGGTTATCTGCGCGTGGGCACCGAGGTGATCGGCGCGCCAGCCTGGGATCCGGATTTCAACACTGCCGATCTGCCCATGCTGATGCAGCTTGATCGCCTGCCGGCACGCTATCGCAAGCACTTTCTGGGTTGATGGCCGCTGCATGCGGCAACTGCCCTGCCAGGGGGCTCTGGCTATGGTGTGGCAGGGAACAACCCTGTCGTCAAAAGGCCTTCATAATCAAAAGAGCCGCTTGCATACGTTGCAAGCGGCTCTTTTGCTATCAATGAAGGAGTTGTGGTGAGCCAGTCCTCGCATTCCCCGATCACGCTGCTGGTCTTCAATCCCATGGCCGAGCAGCATCTGGACCAGATTCGCCAGCATGCGACGGTCATCTACGCGCCCACGGCGGCGCAACGTGCGCAGGCTGTCGCAGAGCAGGGGGCCGAGGTGGATGCGGTGCTCACCATCGGCTCCATCGGTTTGAGCGCCGACGAGGTGGCCCGCATGCCACGCCTGCGCCTGGCCTGCACCCTGGGCGCGGGCTATGAAGGGCTGGCGCTGGATGCCTTGAAGGCGCGCGGCGCCGTCGTGGCCACCGGGGCGGGCACCAACGACACCAGCGTTGCCGACCACACCTTTGGCCTCATCCTGGCCACGATGCGTAATTTCCGCTCGCTGGACCAGCAGGCGAGGGCCGGGGTGGATCGTTTCACGATTCCGCACCCGCCGGGCGTATCGGGCAAAAAGCTGGGCATCATCGGTCTGGGCCACATCGGCCTCAAGATCGCCAGACGCGCTGCGGGTTTCGACATGCCGGTGGGCTACCACAACCGAAAGCCCAAGCCCGATGTGCAGCAGCCGTACTTTGACTCGGTACTGGCGCTGGCTGCCTGGGCTGATGTGCTGGTGTGCGCGACACCGGGCGGTGCTGGCACGCGCCATCTGGTCAATGCGGAGGTGTTGCGGGCGCTGGGTCCGCAGGGCTATCTGATCAATATCGCGCGCGGCTCGGTGGTGGATACCGAAGCACTGGCTGCTGCACTGCAGGAAGGCCGTATTGCAGGTGCGGGCATTGATGTGTACGAGAGTGAACCGCACCGGCCCGAGCCGCTGATCGACCTGCCCAATATACTGATCACGCCCCATGTTGCCGGCTGGTCGCCCGAGGCGACGCAGGCCAGTGTGGATCAGTTCATTGGCAACCTGACCGGGGTGTTCTCTGGTCGTGGCGCTGTGGCACCGGTAGACCTGGGCTGATGCATCAACGCATATTCACCTGCATCCCGATGGTTCATTATTTGCTATATAAATAATAGCTTCTTGCGCTTGATGAATGAGCGCCATCGGCTATTTTTATATGCAATGGTCAATCACTTTGCAAGAATACTGCCTGCCTGCTTGAACTGGAACACGTATGGGGTCTTCTGCCAGGCGAGCACCTCTTCGCCCAGCAGATAGGCGGATTGTGGAAACTGCTCCGACCAGCCGGCCAGGGCCTTGAGCGACCATTTCTCAGGCTTGTCGCGCAGATTCAGCTGTTCCAGCTCTGGATTGCGGCGGGCGTGGCACAGCACGGTGGCCAGGCGCAGGCACAACAGCTCCAGTGCAAACTCAGGGTTCTGCAAGAAGCCCTCGACCTTGCGCAGCTTGCCGCGCTGGGCCAGCACCAAGGCGGCGAGGTGCGATAGCTCGGTCTGGGTAAAGCCCGGCACATCGCTGTGGCTCAGCACATAGGCGCCATGGTGGTGGTAGTCGTTGTGCGAGATGAGGCAGCCCATCTCATGCAACTGGCTGGCCCAGTCCAGCATGGGGGATTTCAGTTTCACTGGGTCGGTCACGCCGGTGTAGCGTCTGGCCTGTTCAAACAGCATGGCGGCGGTTCGTTGAACGCGGGCCGCTTGCGCGCCATCGACCTGGTAGCGCTCCACCAAGGTGCTGATGGTGCGGTTGCGGATATCGGAATATTCCTCGTGCTGCACCATGTCGCGCAGCAAACCCTGGCGCAGTGCTCCGCTGGCAATGCGCAATTCATCGATCTGCAGCAGATCGAAAATGGCGCAGAGCGCGGTCACGCCGCCACCAATCACCGCGCGGCGCTCTTCCTTCAGGCCTTCAAGCCTGATGTTTGCGGCGTTGCCTGCGGCCAGCAACTGTTCACACAGCCAGTACAGCTGCTCGCGGCGCACCACATCGGGCTCACCGCCATAAGCCGCCAGCACATCCGCAATTGCATTGGCTGTGCCTGATGTGCCGTAAGCCATGTCCCAACTGTTGGGGGCGAAGTGCAGGGCGGCCTCTTCCATGACGGCCTGCGCAGCAATGTGCGCCGTTCTCAGGCTGGCCTTGGTGAATTCGCCATTGGGAAAATAGCGCAGCGACCAGGCCACGCTGCCCACGGGGTAGGAGGCCACACGCTCGGTCAGAAAGCGCTGGCCCAGGATCAACTCGGTCGAGCGCCCGCCGATGTCCACGACCAGCCGGCGCTCGTCGGACGGCGGCAGCGAATGGGCGGCGCCCTGGTAGATCAACCGGGCCTCCTCGGGGCCGGAGATCACGCTGATCGGGTAGCCCAGGATCTGGTTGGCCTGCTGGATGAAGATGTCGCGGTTCTTGGCTTCGCGCAGGGTCTGGGTGGCCACGGCACGCACCTGGGCGGGCGGAAAGCCTTTCAGGCGTTCGGCAAAGCGCGCCAGGCAATCCCAGCCGCGCTGCATGGACTCCACCGAGAGGTTGCCCGCTTCGTCGAGGCCCGCGCCCTGGCGTACCATCTCCTTGAAATACTGCACGCGTTCGATATGGCCGGATGCGTAGCGCCCAACCTCCAGGCGAAAACTGTTGGATCCCAGATCCACGGCGGCAAGCAGGGTTCCATCGAGCATAGGTGTCGTCATCAATCAAGTCTGCAAAAATAGGAGTGCGCTTTACAAATTGCAAGGAAATCGGCGTGGCGGGCCTCACCAGCACACCATGTCCGCCAGATGTGCGATCCAGCAAAAGCACTCCAGGGCAGGGAGCATAGCACCGCGACCGTTGTCCATTGCAAAGCCATTCCCTATGCTGACAAAGCTTTGAAATTAAGTCTTTTGCATGACTGAAATATGACAATTGCCTCTTTGTTGCTCAGGGGCATCGATTGATTTCCATGGGGAATATGACGGAATATGTCATATCAATGTCATAAAGGTTTTTTACAGTCCACTCCATTGCGTTTCATTACCAACAGGAGTTTTCATGAAACTGTCCGCGATTCGAGTGCTGGTTGCTGGTTTGGTTGCTGCGGGTGCATTTGCCCAGGTTCAGGCGGAAGAAGCCACTGGCGCGGGCGCAAGTTTCCCCGCTCCGCTGTATTCCAAGTGGGCAGCCGATTACAACAAGGCAACTGGCGTCAAGATCAACTACCAGTCCGTGGGCTCCAGCGCTGGTATCAAGCAGATCGATGCCAAGACGGTGGACTTCGGTGCTTCCGACATGCCATTGAAGGACGATGAGTTGAACCAGAAGGGCCTGGTGCAGTTCCCCACCGTGATCGGTGGCATTGTGCCCGTGGTCAACATCAAGGGCATCAATCCGGGCCAGTTGAAGCTGTCGGGCCAAGTGCTGGGCGATATCTACCTGGGCAAGATCACCAAGTGGAACGACCCTGCCATCACCGCCCTGAATCCTGGCGTGGCACTGCCTGACGCTGCCATTGCCCCGGTGCGCCGTGCTGACGGTTCGGGCACGACCTTCGGCTTCACCAACTACCTCTCCAAGGTCAACACCGAGTGGAAGGACAAGGTTGGTGAAGGCGCTGCCGTGAACTGGCCTACGGGTGCCGGCGGCAAGGGCAACGAAGGTGTTGCAGCGTATGTGGGCCGCCTGCCCAACTCCATCGGCTATGTGGAGTACGCCTACGTCAAGCAGAACAAGATGACCTTTGCCCAACTGAAGAATTCAGAAGGCAACTTTGTCAGCCCCGATGACACCAGCTTCAAGGCCGCCGCCGCCGGTGCCGACTGGACCAAGAGCTTCTACCAGATTCTGACCAACCAGCCAGGCAAGGATTCGTGGCCCATCACCAGCGCCACCTTCATCCTGATGCACAAGACCCAGGACAAGCCAGCGCAGGCTGCCACTTCGCTGAAGTTCTTTGAATGGGCCTACAAGTCGGGTGACCAGACGGCAGATGGCCTGGACTATGTGCCGATGCCTGCGAGCGTGAAGGACATCATCTACAAGTCCTGGAACAACATCAAGGACAGCGGCGGCAAGGCTGTTGTAGCCAAGTAAGTCGCAAACATCACAGGCCGCTCGGGTAGCGGCCTTTTCCACCTTCCATGGAATTCACAAGTGTCGACATCTTTTCCAGTACAAAACAGCGCGGTCGCGGGGGATAAAGCAGACATGCAGTCCAGCCAGCCTCCTTCGCGAAAGCCCTGGCTTTCCAACTCTGTCGCCGACGGCCTGTTCGCATTGCTGGCGCGCGGCGCGGCAGTGCTGACCCTGGCTTTGCTGCTGGCGATCATGGGCTCCCTGGTCGTGGGTGCGTGGCCCGCTATCCGTGAGTATGGAATCGGCTTCTTCTTCCGCAGCGAATGGGATCCGGTGCAGAACCAGTACGGTGGCCTGGTGATGATCTACGGCACCTTGGCCACATCGGCCATTGCCTTGCTGATTGCGGTGCCCGTGAGCTTTGGCATCGCCCTGTTTCTGACGGAGCTGTCGCCCGTCTGGCTCAAGCGGCCATTGGGTACGGCCATTGAATTGCTGGCCGCCGTGCCCTCCATCGTGTATGGCATGTGGGGCCTGATGGTGTTCGGCCCGCTGCTGGCCACCTATGTGCAGCAGCCTCTGCAAACCCTGTTCAAGGGCATTCCAGTGCTGGAAGGCCTGGTGTCCGGCCCTCCTGTGGGCATCGGCATTTTTTCCGCCGGTGTCATTCTGGCGATCATGGTGATCCCCTTCATCGCCTCGGTGATGCGCGATGTATTCGAAGTCACGCCCGCGCTCCTCAAGGAATCGGCTTACGGCCTGGGTTCAACCACCTGGGAAGTGATGTGGAAGGTAGTATTGCCCTACACCAAGACCGGCGTGTTCGGCGGCGTGATGCTGGGACTGGGCCGCGCACTGGGCGAGACCATGGCCGTCACCTTCGTGATCGGCAATATGAACCAACTCAATTCTCTGTCACTGTTTGAGGCGGCCAACAGCATTACCTCGGCCCTGGCCAATGAATTTGCGGAAGCGGGCGAAGGCCTGCACCAGGCATCGCTGATCTACCTGGGTCTGGCGCTGTTCTTCATCACGTTCATTGTGCTGGCCTGCTCCAAGCTGCTGCTCAGCCGTCTGCAAAAGAATGAAGGAGCCCGCGCATGACCACGGGAGAACGTTTGATCAAGGCTTCGGATCTTGCAACCATCCGCGCAGCCAAATACCGTGGCCGCAATCGCATCAACAAGATCGCGATCGGTCTGTCGCTGGCGGCCATGGCCTTTGGTGTGTTCTGGCTGGTCTGGATTCTGTGGGAGACCCTGCGCCTGGGCATTGGTGGCCTGAGCGTAGCCCTGCTGACCGAAATGACGCCTGCGCCCAATGAGTCGGGCGGTATTGCCAACGCGATCTGGGGATCGCTGGTGATGGTGTTCATGGCGACCTGTGTAGGCACGCCCATCGGTGTGATGGCTGGTGTGTACCTGGCCGAATACAACAAGACCGGCTGGCTCGCTTCGGTCACCCGTTTTGTCAATGACATCCTGCTGTCTGCGCCATCCATCGTGATCGGCTTGTTTGTCTACACCGTGATCGTGATCAAGCTCAAGAGCTTCTCCGGTTACGCCGGTGTGATGGCGCTGGCGCTGATCGTGATTCCTGTGGTGATCCGCACGACCGAGAACATGCTGGTACTGGTGCCATCCAGCCTGCGTGAAGCGGCCTATGCCCTGGGCACACCCAAGTGGAAGGTGATCAGCATGGTGACCCTGCGAGCTGCCCGTGCCGGTGTGATCACCGGTGTGCTGTTGGCCGTGGCGCGTATCGCTGGCGAAACCGCTCCGCTCCTCTTTACTGCGCTGAACAACCAGTTCTGGAATACCGATCTGTCCAAGCCGATGGCGAGCCTGCCGGTGACCATCTTCAAGTTCGCCATGAGCCCCTATGAAAACTGGCAGCAACTGGCCTGGGCCGGCGTCTTCCTGATCACGCTCGCCGTGCTCGGCCTGAACATTCTGGCGCGCACCTTCGCACGTCAAAAATAAATACGGATGGATGAACATCATGCTGACGAAAACCAATGCAGCCAATGCCAGTGCACTGAACTCCAAGATTTCGGTGCGCGACCTGAACTTCTACTACGGCAAGTTCCACGCTCTCAAGAACATCAATCTGGAGATTCCGGAAAAGAAGGTGACTGCCTTCATCGGCCCCTCGGGCTGCGGAAAATCGACCCTGCTGCGTACCTTCAACCGCATGTATGAGCTCTATCCCGAGCAGCGTGCGGAAGGCCAGATCGTGCTGGACGGCGAAAACCTGCTCACCAGCAAGCAGGATGTGGCCCTGATCCGCGCCAAGGTCGGCATGGTGTTTCAGAAGCCCACGCCATTTCCAATGTCGATCTACGACAACATCGCTTTCGGGGTGAAGCTGTTCGAGGACCTGAGCAAGAGTGACATGGAAGAGCGTGTGGAATGGGCGCTGCGCAAGGCCGCGCTGTGGTCCGAGGTCAAGGACAAGCTGGGCCAGAGCGGCTCCGGCCTGTCGGGCGGTCAGCAGCAACGTCTGTGCATTGCCCGCGGTATTGCCATCAAGCCAGAAGTGCTGCTGTTGGACGAGCCCTGCTCGGCACTGGACCCGATCTCGACCGCCAAGGTGGAAGAGCTGATCGCCGAGCTCAAGGACGAGTACACCGTCGTCATCGTGACCCACAACATGCAGCAGGCTGCGCGCTGCAGTGACTTCACTGCCTACATGTATCTGGGCAGCCTGATGGAGTTTGGCGCCACCGAGCAAATGTTCTTCAAGCCCCAGCGCAAAGAAACAGAAGATTACATCACGGGCCGTTTCGGCTAATTGGCCAGAATTGGAAAGAGTCGCATGACTGAAAAACACCTATCCTCACAATTTGACAGCGAACTCAACAACATCTCCTCCCGCGTGATGGAGTTGGGCGGGCTCGTGGAATCGCAGATTCAGCAGGCGATCTATGCGCTCTCGCAATTCAGCATGGAGGCCGTGCAACGTGTTGACGAGGCTGAAAAGCGCGTGAACCAGCTGGAAGTCGACATCGACTATGAACTGTCGACCATCATCGCCCGGCGCCAGCCAACGGCACGTGACCTGCGCCTGCTGATCGCGTTCTCCAAGGCGACCGCCAACCTGGAGCGCATGGGCGACGAGGCCCACAAGATGGCGCGCATGGTGGGCTCCATCATCGAAAGTGGCGCTGCGCGCTCCCTGCCCACGACCGATCTGCGTGTGGCGGCCGATCTTGCCTCGGGCCTGCTGCGCAAGACGCTCGATGCGTTTGCGCGCCTCGATACCGCTGCCGCCGTCTCGATCCTCAAGGAAGACGATCTGATTGATGCCGAGTTCGATGGTTTTGTCCGCAAACTCATCACTTACATGATGGAAGATCCCCGCAAGATCTCTCCCAGTCTGGACCTGCTGTTCCTGGCCAAGGCCATTGAGCGCATCGGCGATCACTCCAAGAACGTGGCAGAGCTCATCATCTACCTGGTCAAGGGGATCGATGTGCGTCACACCACGATGGACGAAATCGAATCCAGTGTTTTGTAGAGTTTGACGTATGAAAAAATTGCCACGCGTACTCATTGTCGAAGACGAGCCGGCCATTGCCGAGCTGATCGCGGTGAACCTGCGGCACAACGGCTGCCTGCCGATCTGGGCGGAAGATGGCGACGCCGCCCAGCGTGAGCTGGATGCCGTGCTGCCGGACGTGATTTTGCTGGACTGGATGCTGCCGGGCCAAAGCGGCCTGTCGCTGGCACGCAAATGGCGCGCCGATGCCCGTGTCAAAGGCATCCCGATCATCATGCTGACCGCCCGTGGCGATGAGCCTGACAAGATCGCGGGCCTCGATGCCGGTGCGGATGACTACATCACCAAGCCATTTTCCACGCAGGAGCTGCTGGCACGCATCCGTGCGGTGCTGCGCCGCCGCATTCCCGAGCAGGTCAACGACAGCGTGACGATCGGCGAGTTGGTGCTGGATGCGGCAACGCACCGTGTCACCTTCCAGGGCGAGCTGCTCAAGCTGGGGCCGACGGAGTTCAAGCTGCTGCATTACTTGATGAAGCATGCCGAGCGCGTGCATTCGCGCTCGCAGTTGCTCGACAAGGTGTGGGGTGACCACGTGTTCATTGAGGAGCGCACCGTGGATGTGCATGTGAAGCGCCTGCGCGAAGCACTGGGCGTTGCGAACGTGATGGTGGAGACGGTGCGGGGCGCGGGCTATCGCATCACTGCACAACCGCAGGCCCTGCAACGCGCTTGATGCGCGGGCTTGCCATTTCTCGTATGCTGCGCTTGTCGCAGCTTTTCTTTTTTGAGTTAGGTCTGCATGCTGTTTCGCATTGTCAGTTTTCTGTTGTTCCAGATCGTCGGCGCATCGCTGGGCTGGTGGCTGGGGCAGATGCCCGGTGCACTCGTTGCCACCCTGGTGGGGGCCTGGTGCTGGTTTGTTGCAGACCTCTGGCGTGGCAACAAGGTGGTTTCCTGGCTCAAGCAAGGTGACCTGCAGCGTCCTCCGCAGCTGTATGGCGTGTGGGGAGAGGCGGTGGACCGGGCGCGCCGGCTGCTGCGTCAGCATGAGAAGCAGGCGCAGCAGGCGGTGGCGCAATTGCAGCAGGTGCTGACCGCGCTGCAGGCATCCCCCAACGGTGTGGTGCTTCTGGATGCACAAGGCCATATCGAATGGTGCAACCAGACTGCCTGCGAGCATTTCGGCTTTGATCTGCAGCGCGACCACATGCAGCTCATCTCCAATCTGGTGCGCGCTCCGGAATTCGCAGGCTATTTTGCTGCCAATGATTTCAGCAGGGATGTGGTGCTGATGAGCCCGGTGGTGCGCGCCACCAGCCCGCTGAAACTGTCCGTGCAGATGTTCCCGTACGAAGGGAACCGCAAGCTGCTGCTCTCGCGCGACGTGACATCGATCGAACTGGCCGATGCCATGCGGCGCGATTTCGTTGCCAATGTATCGCACGAGATCCGCACGCCGCTGACGGTGCTGACAGGCTTTATCGAAACCCTGCAGACCCTGCCGCTCAGCAGCGAGGAACGCACGCAGTACCTGGCCTTGATGTCCAACCAGGCGCAGCGCATGCAAAGCCTGGTGGCGGATTTGCTGACCCTCTCGCGCCTGGAGGGTAATCCTCCGCCCAGCTTGAACGAATGGGTGGGGGTGCGCAGCCTGATGCGCCGCTGCGAGGAGGATGCGCATGGCCTCGCACGCATGATCGCCAAGGATGGAGACAAGCCTCTGCGTCTGAATTTTCCGCAGATGCAGTCGCTCGATGAAGCTGGGCTGGAGGTGGCTGGCGCAGGCAACGAACTGCAAAGCGCTCTGTCGAACCTGGTCAACAACGCGGTGCGCTACACGCCCGCAGGCGGAGACATCACGGTGCAGTTTGTGCGCCAGGCAGACGGCACGGGCCGCTTCAGCGTGGTGGATACAGGCCCGGGCATTGCACCGGAGCATATTCCTCGCCTGACCGAGCGCTTTTATCGCCTGGATCGCAGCCGCTCGCGCGACACTGGTGGCACCGGGCTGGGGTTGGCGATTGTCAAGCACGTCCTGCAGCGGCATGGCGCGCAGCTGCAGATCCGCAGTACCCTGGGCAAGGGGTCGGAATTCGTGGTGGTATTTCCGGCGTCACGGATGCGAAACGCAGATACGGAGGCGCTGGTATAGCGCGAGCCGGTGCTTGCGATGCAGGTCAGGCCATGCTGCGCTGCACGGCCTTGCGGGTAACCTGCTGCAGCAGGGCTACAAAGCAGGCGGCGGCCAGCACCAGAGCGCCTGCGGCGCACATCCAGAATGCAATGGGTGAGCGCAGGGCGTCCATGCTGCCCAGCCCCTTGTAGGCCAGCTGAAAGCCGCCCCACAGACCCATGCCCCACAACAGGCCACAGTACACCAGCAATGGAGCAAAGGTGATGCGGTAGCTGCGCAGCACAAAGATGGATACGGTCTGCGTGGCATCTGCCAGGTGGTAGACGCTGACCCAGGCCAACAGGCCCACGGCAATGGCTGCCACCTCCGGGGTGTGGGTATAGACCGGTACGATCCAGGATCTGCCGATCAGCACCACGCAAGACAAGACAGTGGCCAGCAGCATGGCCGAGAGCAGCCCCATGAACACGACATGGCGCGCACGGAGTTCGTCGCCAGCGCCACGCCAGTAACTGGCGCGCGCGCTGGTGGCAATGGCCAGCGACAGGGGCACCATGTACATCAAGGCCGTCACGTTGGCGGCAATCTGGTGTGCACCGGAGGCTGCCGTGCCCATGCGTGCAACATACAGGGCCATCAGGGTGAACGAGGTGATTTCTACCAGGATCGACAGGCTGGCAGGTACACCAAGCTGCGTGAACTGGAGCAATGTGGGGCCGTGAGGCCGCTCCAGCTTGCGCCAGATTTGTGCAGGGGCGTACAAGGATTGCGTGCGCAGCAGCATCCATCCCACACCGCACAGGAAGAAATTGACGGCAAAGGTGGCCCACGCGCACCCGATCACGCCCATGGGGGCCAACCCCAGGCCGCCAAAGGTGAACCAGATGGACAGCGACAACTTGACGAGCAGCGACACGGCCTGGAGCCAGGTGACCAATTGCGGCCTACCCAGTGCCTGGCTCACCGTGCTGAAGATCCGGAACAGCAGGGCTGCGGGCAGACTCCATCCCACAATGGCGAGATAGCTTTCCACCAGGGGCTGCAGATCTGCTGGTACTTCAGTCCAGCGCAGTATCGGCGCGGGATGGAACAGCACAGCCATGCCAGCGGCGCTTGCTGCCACGCAGATGTAGAGCGACTGCCGCAGCGATGGCCCGATGTCTGCGTGCCTGCGGGCGCCATGCATCTCGGACCAGATGGGCAGCAGCGCCTGCAGCAGTCCCATCAGCGAGACATAAACCGTCACGAAAATGGCGGAGCCCACGGATAGCGCGGCCAATGACGTTTCGGCATGGCGGCCTGCAACGATGGTATCGACCACGCCGAAACCCATCACCGCAATCTGCCCTACAAATACCGTTGCTGCGTGTTTGGCAACCACATCGAAATCGCGGCGTGAAAACACGCGGCGCACAGCGCTCAGCATGGCTGCTCCTAATCTTGCTTGCGCTGGTAAATAACAATTTCAGCGTTTTTGTCCGTGGGGCGCGGAACGACCGCGTATGGCTCCCAGTCTTCATCGATGCCATGGCTGTGTGCGGATCTTGCCCCTTCGATGGGCAGCGCCAGCCAGCGGCAGGTATTGGCGGTATCCGTGTGCATTGGAGTCAGTTGCCAGCCGCCTTGCGCTTGCAGTGCAACGATCTGGGCACGGCCCAGGTTTCCGATGGCGACGCAGCCGGCCTGCGACGGAGTGGGTAGTACCTTGGCCAATGCCTCGACCTGCGCCGTGTAGCTGCGGCCATAGTCCAGCATGGGCAGCCAGATGCTCATCAGCAGTATCCAACTGAGCACCGTGCCGCCTGCGGGCAGCACCAGGCTGCGCCAGATCTCCGGGCGGTTGCGCCTGGCGCGCCAGAACACCAGGCCACACCACGCCAGGCTGGCCAGCAAGGCCACGAGGAAAAGCGGCAGCGAGAAATTGGCTACGAAGCCTGGCGCAATACGGGCCACATTGGCGGCTGGCTTGGCCGGTACACCGGTGTAGACGGCCAGCCAGATGACCCAGATGGTGATGGCTGCGGCACTGAAGAACAGCAAGGTGAACCAGTCAATCAATGCAGCCATCGCACGGCGGAATGTAGGCAGTGCAAACGCCGCCAAGGCAGCAAATGCGGGCAGACCCAACAGCAGTGCGCGGTCACCTGGATTGGTGGTGACGGTATTGATCAGGGCCAAAGCACCCAGCAGTATCGGCAGCCACAGGTGGCGATGCACAAAGCGCCAGTCTGCAATCTGGCGGCGCCAGATCCACAGCGACCACAGCGCCAGGGGCCATGCAGGCCATACAAACCAGACCAGCAACTCCAGCAAGGACTGGAACTGGCGGAATTCCTGCGCAGGCAGAATGCGCCACTGCCATTGGTGCAGATAGACTGCCAGCAGCAAGGCCAGCACGCTCATCACCGCGAAAGCAATGGAGGCCTGCAGGCTCTTGTTGCGCTGTGCGGTATTGACGGGGGTGAGTGCAAGGATCAGGGCAGCGCCCAGGCCCATCAATACGCTGTAGGTGGGGGCGCCACTGAGCGCCAGGATCAGAAGCCCGATTCCTCCTACAGTGAGGGGAAGTGCAAACCGGTTGGGGATGCAGGCTGCAGCAAAAAAGACAAAGCAGACACCTGTGAGCTGCACCACATAGCTGCTGGCTTCATGGGATGGCTGCGCCAGGCCCAGGCATGCAATGAGGGCCAGCAGGCCGCCATCAGCCATGGCGCGCGCATAGTCGATCTCCGACGCCTCACCACCGAACGCAAAGGCCACGGGGCCGGCACCTGGGCTGCGGGCCAGGTAGTACACGGCATACCAGGTCGCCATCAAGGCCAGCCACAGCAGGGCTGCAAAGGGCAGGCGGCTTGCCATGTCTGCGGGGATCACGCTGCCAAAGGCCTGGATGGCCCAGGCGCCCAGCCAATAGGGCAGCAGGCCCTCGGCGTCCGGATTCAGGCCCAGGATGGAAGGTGCCAGCCAGGATGTCTTGCCTTGTGCCAGCTCCAGCGAGTAACCGTAGGTGGTGATATCCAGCGCTTTCCAGGGTGCCCGACCAAAGAAGCCTGGCACGACGTATGCCAGGCACAGCAACAGCAGCAGCGCCCTGGGGAGGGGGCGCACGGCAGCCTGAGGAACAATCGCTGGGGTTGGAAAATTCACCGTAAGAGACCGAATGGAGCAAACAAGCAAAGATAGCAGAGCGCGCGAGCGAAATCTAGGAGGTTTGCGGTTGCCTCAGAAAGATTCCAGGTATGCGACCTGCAAACAAAAAAGGCAGTACGTCATCCGCACTGCCTTTGCTTTGCCAGAAAACCGTGGCCCCGAAGGCCACAGCAGAGGCAAACCGCAAATTACTTCTTGCCGAAACGGTTGCGGAACTTCTCCACGCGGCCGCCCATGTTGTCCACCGACTTTTGGGTGCCGGTGTAGAAGGGGTGCGACTCCGACGAGGTATCCAGCTTGAACAGAGGATATTCCTTGCCTTCGAAGGTTTCGTTTTCCTTGGTGTTCACACACGAACGGGTCACGAACTTGAAACCGTTGGACAGGTCCACGAACAATACTTCGCGGTACTCTGGGTGAATGCCTTCTTTCATGATCTTTCCTTTGGTCAAGTGCGGGAGCCGTGCCAAGCCGGATACAACCTCTGTACCGCAATAAGCTGAGCGTACTTTCCGCAATAAAAGCCCTCCATTATTGCATAAACGAAGGGTGTGTGGCAAATCAGTGCGCTGTTTAGCCGCCCCGGCGCATCATGTCGAAGAATTCGGTGTTGTTCTTCGTGGCCTTCATGCTCTTGATGACCATTTCCATGGATTCGATTTCGTCCATGTTGTACATGAATTGGCGCAGGATGCGGGTCTTTTGCAGGATTTCCGGCGACAGCAGCAACTCTTCGCGGCGTGTGCCGCTCTTGTTGAGCTCAATGGCCGGGAACACGCGCTTTTCGTAGAGGCGGCGGTTCAGGTGCAGTTCGCTGTTGCCGGTGCCCTTGAATTCTTCAAAGATCACTTCGTCCATGCGGCTGCCGGTGTCGACCAGCGCGGTGGCGATGATGGTGAGCGAGCCGCCTTCTTCTACATTGCGCGCGGCACCGAAGAAGCGCTTGGGGCGCTGCAGTGCGTTGGAGTCCACACCACCCGACAGCACCTTGCCCGACGAAGGCACGACGTTGTTGTAGGCGCGGGCCAGACGCGTGATGGAGTCGAGCAGGATGACGACGTCCTTGCCCATTTCGACCAGGCGCTTGGCGCGTTCGATCACCATTTCGGCCACGTGTACGTGGCGGGCCGCAGGCTCATCGAAGGTGGATGCGATGATTTCGCCCTTGACCGAGCGCTGCATCTCGGTCACTTCTTCCGGACGCTCGTCCACCAGCAGCACCATCATGTGCACATCCGGATAGTTGGCGGTGATGGCGTGGGCGATGCTTTGCATCATCATCGTCTTGCCGCTCTTGGGCGGGGCAACGATCAGCGCGCGCTGGCCACGGCCAATGGGGGCGATGATGTCGATCAGGCGGCCGGTGATGTTTTCCTCGGCCTTGATGTCGCGCTCCAGGCGCATCTGTTCCTTGGGGAACAGGGGCGTCAGGTTCTCGAACATCATCTTGTGCTTGTTCTGCTCGGGGGGCAGGCCGTTGACCTTGTCGAGCTTGGTCAGTGCAAAGTAGCGCTCGCCATCCTTGGGCGTGCGTACTTCACCTTCAATCATGTCACCCGTATGCAGGTTGAATCGACGGACCTGGCTGGGGGAGATGTAGATATCGTCGGTGCTGGCAGTGAAGCTCGTGTCGAGGCTGCGTAAAAAGCCGAATCCATCGGGCAGGATTTCCAGAACGCCGTCGGCAAACACCTGTTCACCGGCCTTGGCCCGCTTTTTGATAATCGCAAACATCAATTCCTGTTTGCGCATGCGGCCGGTATTTTCAATCTCAAGCTCGTCTGCCAGCTTGAGGACTTCAGACACATGCAGTGCCTTGAGCTCATTTAAGTGCATGAATGGACTCCAGAACGGAGTAACTGTTAGATGGAGGGGGAATGCAGAGCCGGTGCAACAAGCGGGAAACCGCCAAGCCGGAGATCAGATGTGATCTATTCTTAGAAAGGGAGATCGATGATCTGGACCCGTATTATAAACAGGGTGTAGGAAAACACCCCCTTTAAATGATCAACTATATGTATCTTTGGGGTGAAAAGTGCTGATCTCGCCCCTCAAGAGGTCAGCGTTTGTGCCCGATTTCGTAAAAAAAGCGCGGCTTGCAGGCCGCGCTTTGGTTTTTTGAGGCATGGTGCCCCTCGGGTGCATCCGAAGGCGCAATATCAGGCGAGTTGCTCGTCCAAGAACGCCGTCAGCTGGGATTTGTTGAGCGCACCCACCTTCGTGGCTGCCAGTTGGCCATTCTTGAACAGCATCAGTGTAGGAATACCGCGAATGCCGAACTTGGCGGAGATGGTGCGGTTTTCGTCCACATTTACCTTGGCGATCTGCAGTTTTTCCTTGTAGCTGACCGATACCTCTTCGAGCACTGGAGCAATCATCTTGCAGGGGCCGCACCATTCGGCCCAGAAATCCACCAGAACATTGGTGTTCGGCTGCAGTACATCTGCTTCAAAATTGGCTTCGTTGGTATGCTTGATCAGGGAGTCCGACATGGCAGGTTCCTTGTTAAATTTCAAATGTCGTGGAGGTTCAGCGACCGCCGTGTTCAAAGTTGGGGCCATTGTGACAGAAAGCAAGCCCATGCGCTGTACGCGCCATGGGTCGTCAGTACCGTCAGCATGGATGCTGTTCTTGCACGCCAGAGGCGTGCTGCCATGCATATCGATGCATACTATGGTCGACTTTGAAACTATCAATCACTGAGCCATTGCAGCGCAGAAGAGCCGTAGCGGTGCTCGGTATTCCAGACAGGCAGGAGAGGTGTGCCATCCATGGCCAAGCATGATTTTGCAACGGACAGCATTTATCAGACTCCGCCGGGTGGCGATTTTGTCCGCTATGTGGAAAGACTGTTGGCGCGGCAGTCGCTGGGCCATGCGCACCAGACAGCTTCGCAGATGGTCATGACGTCGACGAGCACCTCTGCCAAGGCCTCGAAGCGCCAGGCGAAGGCTTCCGTATCTGCCGCTTCCTCTGCTGCGACGCACAAAACCTCGGCTTCGAATGCTGCAGACGCCTTGCTTGAGCGCATTCGCCAATTGGAGTCCAGGCGCCAAGGCGGCAGCGCGCAGGCCGACAGGGCCGGAGATGTGTTTTCTCCTGCTGCGCCGGCGGCTACCGGCAAGCAGGCTGATGGTCAGCAGACAAATATTTTCAAGCTCATCGGCTGGATCGTCATGGCTGTGATCGGTGTCGCGTTTCCGCCATTGGGGTTGGTGATGCTGGTCGGGGTCATCAAAAAGGCGATGGACAATGCAAAGAAGTGAAAAGTAGCGCGAAGCTCTTTGCAAATCCGATCTCGCAGTTACATCTGCAGGCCGCAAACCTGCGAGCACCGTTACAAATCCATGAATTTTTGCTGCTCCCTCCGGTTTTCCGCGACCGGCCAGGTGCACCTGGGCCCGGTCCTTGCGTTAAGGTGGAGTGGGCTGTGCTAGCCTCGCCCATCCCGAGAAACAAAACCAAACCATGATTGTTGATATCAAAATTCTGGATCCCCGCATGCAGGATCAGTTGCCGCAGTACGCAACGCCCGGCAGTGCGGGCCTGGATCTGCGTGCCTGTCTCGACAAGCCTTTGAACCTGGCACCCAATGCCTGGCAACTGGTTCCCACGGGACTGGCCATCCATTTGCGCGATCCTGGCTATGCGGCCATGATCCTGCCGCGCTCCGGCTTGGGCCACAAGCACGGCATTGTGCTGGGCAATCTGGTCGGGCTGATCGACAGCGATTACCAGGGCCAGTTGATGGTGAGCGCCTGGAACCGCAGCGACACGGCCTTCGTTCTGCAGCCCATGGAGCGCCTTGCCCAGATGGTGATCGTTCCGGTGCTGCAGGCGCAGTTCAATGTGGTGCAGGAATTTGGTGAAGTCTCCGAGCGCGGCACAGGCGGCTACGGATCGACGGGAACCAAGTAGGCAAAGTTCAAACGCCGTACGGTGGCAATACGCTGCAGTGTCAGGCACGAATGCTAAAGGAGAGAGCAATGGCTCAACGCAATATTGGCTGGCGCACCGCGCTGGCGCGCAAAGCGGGCAAACTGGCCGTGGTGGCGGCCAGCGCATCGGTGCTGGCAGCTTGTGTCCAGGCGCCGCCTCGCTATGACAACCGGTATCCGCAAGGCGGCTATCCCCAGCAGGGCAACTATCCGCAGCAGCAGCCGCAGCAAGGCGGCTACGGCGTGGAGTACGGCTCAGTCAGCCGCATCGAAGAGCTGCGCGGCCAGTCCAGCAGCACATCGGGTGTGGGCGTCATCCTGGGTGCCGTCATTGGTGGTGTGTTGGGCAACCAGATTGGTGGCGGCTTTGGCCGCGCTGCTGCCACCGCAGCAGGCGCCGGTGCAGGCGCGCTGGCGGGCAATGCGATCGAGCAGAACGGTAACCGCAACCAGACGCGTGGCTATCGCATCGTGATCAATCTGCAAAACGGTGGGCAGCGCGTTTTTGATGTGCCGCATCCAGGCGATCTGCGTCCGGGCGACCGCGTGCAGATCAACCAGGGCCAGATATCGCGTTACTGACCGTGACCGTACCCGTGCTTCCTGGGTGAAGCACTGATGGGCATCTGCGCCGCACAGGATCACAATGGCCTCGGCGTGTGACAAACAGCGTGTACACAGCAATGGGTACACGCTGTTCTCTTTTCATGGGCAGGTCTTGCCAGCATGGAATGCGCTTTCCTCGAAGGGGGCTACTGCAGTTGCGCGGTAGGCTGTAGACGGGCCACGCTGTATATGTGGCGAATGAAGACCTAGGAGCAAGAATTGCAAAGCAATAGATCAAAATTGATAGCTGCCATGCTCAGCGCGGCAGGCGTAGTGACCATATTTTCCTCTGCCTCGGCGCATGCGGGACCGCGCCTGGATGCCATCATGCAGGCCAAGGTGCTACGGGTGGGTACGCCCGGCGATTACCGCCCCTTTGCAATGAAGGCCGATGGCAAATATGCGGGCCATGACATCGAAGTGATCGAGGCCATGGCCAAGGAGATGGGCGTCAAGGTGCAGTATGTGGATACGACCTGGCCCAAGCTCATGGCGGACCTGCAGGAAAACAAGTTTGATGTGGCTGTGGGCGGCATCACCCGCAATGTGGCACGCATCAGCAAGGTGCAGATGCTGCCGGGCTACGCGCCGTTTGGCAAGGTGGCTCTGGTGCGGGCAGCTGACAAGGACAAGTTCACCACGCCCGAGGCGCTGAACCAGGCCAGTGTGCGCGTCATCAAGAATCCGGGCGGCACCAACGAGGCCTATGTGCTGCAGAACATGCAGAACGCGCAGATTGCTACCCACGACAAGAATGCCGAGATTCCCGCGCTGATTGCCGAAGGCAAGGGCGACGTGATGATCACCGAGACCTACGAAGCGCTGCATTACAGCAAGGCCGATCCGCGCTTGCATGCGGCGTATCTGGATAAGCCCTTGACTCCCGTCAATCAACTGGGCTTCATGCTGCCCGCCGATGACGCTGATTACAGCCGTGTGATGCAATTTACCTGGGATGTTCTGGCGCTGCGTGGCGTGTTGCAGCAGGAATCGCAAAAGTGGCTCAAATAAGCCGCTCTTGAGCCGGCGCCTGCCCCGGCGTAAACCCACCTGTTTTGCTGCAGATGGGTTTTTTGTTGGTGCCCGTATTTCATATTGATAAATCAGCCTCCAGCGCTTGATGCATCTGCGCCTTTACTCCTGATTCAATAGCAAAATCAACGGCCCGGCGGGCTAGCGAGCTGCTGCGTGGCCATCGCGGCGGCCGTCCGATGCCGCGCCATAGCCGCCGTGGGGCAGGCGCCAGATCACCTGACCTGCGCCAAACTCCATGGTCGGGTCAGTCACCGGCAGCAACGGATGCCCCAGCGCCTGCAGGCCATCGCGCAGCCCGGGCGGAAAACCGGGCTCGGTATAGATGCCCTTACCGGGCTCGATGCGCCAGCGGGGTGCGTCGAGTGCCGCCTGGGGGTTCTGGCCATGGCGCAGCATGCGGGTGAGCACCTGTACATGGGCTTGCGGCTGAATGGGACCACCCATCACGCCAAAGGCCATCAAGGGCTGCCCGCCTTGTGTGACAAAGCCGGGAATGATGGTGTGAAACGGCTGTTTGCGCGGCCCCACCCGGTTGGGGTGGCCCGCCTGGAGGCTGAAGCCTGCCCCCCGGTTCTGTAGCGCCACACCTGTGCCCGTGGGCACCACGCCACTGCCAAAGCCATCGTAGTTGGACTGGATCAGCGACACCATGCGGCCTTGCCGATCTGCGGTGCAGAGGTATACCGTGCCATGTCCGCCCAGGCCCGATGCAGGGTGCTGCGCGCGCTGCGGATCGATCAGAGCGGCGCGCTGGCGCAGGTAGGCGTCAGAGAGCCAGTCGTGCGGCGGAATGCACATGCTGGCAGGATCGCCCAGGTGAGGGTACAGGTCGGCAAGCGCGAGCTTGGTGGCTTCAATCTGCCAGTGCACGCCAGCAGCGCTGTCTACTTCGGCGGGCAGCTCGTGGTTGCGGACGTTCAGCATCCCCAGGGCCTGCAACGCGGCAATGCCCTGGCCATTGGGCGGCAATTCATGCACCCAGCAATCTCCCCACACCCGCTGGGCCAGCGGCTGTACCCATTGGGGCCGGTAGTCGCGCAGATCGCTGGCCTGCCAGGCGCTGCCGTGCTGCTGTGCGTGGGCCAGCAGGCGCTGCGCGGTTTCGCCTTCGTAGAACTCATCGGCGCCGTGCGTGGCCAGGCGCGCCAGCGTGTCTGCCAGCGCTAGGTTGGTGAACCGCTCGCCAGCTTGGGGCGCGCGTCCGCCGGGCAGAAAGGTCTCGGCAAAGCCGGGCTGGTTGTGCAGGCGGGGGACATGCAGGCCCCATTTGCTGGCCACGCCTTGCGGCACGATGAAGCCGGAGCGTGCGTAGTGCTCGGCGTATTCAAGCAGGCTGGCCCAGGGCTGTGAGCCAAAGCGCTGGTGCAAGGCTTGCCAGCCGCGCAACTGGCCAGGAATGGTCACGCTGTCCCAGCCTTCATACGGCATGCGCTCGCACCCGGCAAAGCGCTCGGGCGTCCAGCCTTGCGGCGCCCAGCCCGATGCATTGAGCCCGTGCAGTTGCGCTCCATCCCAGACCAGTGCGAAAAGATCGCCTCCGAGGCCATTGTTGGTGGGCTCCACCACGGTCAATGCCATGGCGGCGGCCAGCGCGGCATCGATGGCATTGCCACCCTGCGCAAACTGTGCCATTGCGGCCGATACCGCCAGGGGCTGGGAAGTGGCTGCTACGTCGTCGCCATACACGGGCTGGCGGGTGCTGGCATAGGGCAGCTCGGATGAGAACGTGATCATGGGCAGGGCAGAGGCGGGCGAAGGGGAAGGTTTCAGGGGGTCTTGCGTGCCGCACGGGCGCGCGGGCCGGTGTCCACATGGAACGTATCGGCCAGCTGCGCACGCTGGCGCATGTCTTCCGCGCTCCAGGGGCTGCTGGCAGCCAGCACGGTGCAAAGCCCTTCAAGCAGACCCAGCACGCCCATGGCTGATGCAGGCAGCATGGGGTGCTGGGCCGGGGCCAGCAATATCTGCTGCGTGTACGCGGCAATGGGGGCGTCCGGGCGGTCAGTGATGGCGATGATGGGAATCTGCCGTGCGTACGCCAGGGCGCACAGCTCCAGCGTCTGGCTGGAATAGCGAGGCAGCGAGATGGCCAGCAGCAGATCGTCCTGCCCCAGCGACATCAGCTTGCGCTGCGTTTCGCTGGGGCCTCCGGCCTGGGGAAGGCACTCCACATCTGGGCGAAAAAGGCTGGCGTAGCTGGCAAAGTACCCCGCGATATAGGCACTCACATCGCTGCCCAGCACCGCAATGCGGCGGGCTTTGGCAATGTGGTGCCCCATGGCGTCGGTGGCTGCAGGGTCGAGCAGGGCAGCTGCAGTCTGCGCCTGCGCGGCGCCGTTGTGCAGGGTGGATTGCAGGCGCCGGTGGGCGGTGCTGGGCATGTTGCGCTGCTGCTGCAGCTTGTCGAGCGGTGCCATGCCCGGCTGCAGCAGTTGCTGCCAGTGGTTGCGGAAACTGCTGTAACTGCCGTAGCCCAGGGCGCTGGCAAAGCGGTTCATGGTGGCCACCGAGACTGTGCATTCGGCGGCCATGGCATCGATACTCAGGGTGGCAGCTTCAAAAGGATGCGCAAGCAGGTAGTCTGCCACCTGTCTCTGGCTGCTCGTCAGGCTGCCGTAGTGCACACGGATGCGGTCAGGCGCATCCTGTGCCTGCGGCGTATAGGCGGGAGGAACGGTCGGGTCGTTGGCAGGCTGCTGGCGTTTAGCGCACATGGATATAGCGAAGCGGTTGGCTGTTATCCGGCTGTTGTACCACGTCGATGTTCCGTTTGACGCCCCAGGCCAGATTCTGGTTGTGCAGTGGCAGAACTGGAATGTCGTCCTGCACGATCTGCCAGGCCGCCTTCATCAGGCCCTGGCGTTTGGCAGGATCGATCTCCACGCCGATGTCGTGCGTCAGCGCATCGAGCTTGGGGTTGGCGTACCCACCCAGGTTGAAGCGGCCGCGCCCGTCGTTGGCGGGCGTGTTCAGCAGGGCCCACAGCGTGTTCTGCGCGTCGTTGCTGGCGGGCTGCCAGCCCAGCAGAAAGGCCGAAACATCGCGCTTGAAGGCCCGCGGCAGGTACAGCGCCTTGGTTTCTGCATACAAGGTGGTCTTGATGCCCGCCCGGGTCCACATGGCGGTGACGGACTGGCAGATGGCCTGGTCGTTCACATAGCGGTCGGTAGGGCAGTGCAGGCCCAGTTCGAAACCGTTGGGGTAGCCCGCCTCTGCCAGCAGTTTTCTGGCGGCTGCGGGGTCGTAGGGCAGGCGCTTGTCCAGCGATGCCTCGTAGCCACGCACGCCGGGTGCAACGATGATGCCCGCAGGCTGGGCCGCGCCGCGCATGATCTTGCTGCGGATGGTCTCGATATCGATGGCCTGGTAGAGCGCCTGGCGCACGCGAACATCCTTGAGCGGGTTCTTGCCCTTGATGTTGCTGTAGAGCAGCTCATCGCGGCCCACGTCCAGCCCCAGGTACATGGTGCGCAACTCGGGCTTTTGCAGCACCTGCAGGTTGGCGCTCGACTGGATGCGCTGAATGTCCTGCAGCGGCACGGGCTCCATCAGGTCGACCTCTCCCGAGACCAGGGCCGCAACCCGCGTTGCGTTGTTGGCGATCGGCGTGAAAACCACTTCGGTTAGGTTGTGCTCCTTCTGGCCCCACCAGCCGTCAAAGGGTTTGAGCACCGTGCGCACACCCGGCTGGCGCTGCTTGAGCTGGAACGGGCCGGTGCCGTTGGCGTTCAGGCTGGCATGGTTTTCCGTGCCCTTGCGCACATCGGCGGGAACACCGGCATTGTTCTTCTCGGCCCAGTTCTTGCCCATCACCAGCCAGCCCGACAGCAGGTCGGGCAGGATGGGCATGGGCTGCGCCGTCTCCATCTCGACCGTGTAGGCGTCGATCTTGCGCATGGCCTTGATCGGCGCCACGTACAGCTTGGTGTCCGACGATTCCGACTGCGTGCGCTGGTAGCTGAAGATCACATCGTCGGCCGTGAACGCCGAGCCGTCATGGAACTTCACGCCCTGGCGCAGCTTGAAGCGCCAGATGGTGGGCGAAGTCGCCTCCCAGGCGGTGGCCAGCATCGGCGTCAGCGCAAAATTGCGGTCACGCCCAATCAGCGGCTCGTAGATGTTGCCCAGAAAGGACAGCTGGAACGATTCCTGCAGCGAATGCGGGTCCATCGACATCGGATCGCCCTGGTTGGCGAGACGCAGGGTGTGGGCATTGGCAGTCAGGCTCAGCAGCGCGGCTGCGGCAATGGCCAGCGCGTTTGCCTTGGCAAGCAATCGGGAGGGGCAGGGTGCATGGCGCGTTGCAATCGGGGAGTTGGGGGTGGCGGGGCGGTGGGTCAGCATGGCTTTGTCTCCTGGATTGTTATCTTGCTTGGATGCCTGTCCGGCTGCTCAGCGGTTGGTGTGAAGCGGCAGCGCATCCAGTGCCAAGCTGGCCAGCAGCGCTGCACCCAGTGGCAGGATTTCGTCGTTGAAATCGTAGTTGGGGTTGTGCAGAGTGCGGCCCTGTTCTGCACCGCCCTGGCCCACACGCAGGTAGGCGCCGGGTCGCGCTTCCAGCATGCACGAGAAGTCTTCGGACGCCGTCGATGGCATGGGCTTGGTGATCACATGCTCTGCACCCACCAGCCTGGCGGCGACCTGGGCGGCAAAGGCCGCCTCGCGCTCGGTGCTGACGGTGGGCGGGAACAGGCGCGAGTACTCCAGCTCGGCGCGCGCGCCATGGGCGGCTGCGGTCTGCTCTGCGATTTCTGCTATGCGGCGCTCGATCAGGTCCTGCACCGATTTGGAGAAGGTGCGCACGGTACCGCCGATTTCGACAAAATCCGGAATCACGTTGCGTGCCTCCATGTCGCCACCACGGATGGCGCAAATGCTGAGCACGGCATTTTCCATGGGCGGCACATTGCGCGGCACGATGTGGTGCAGTGCCGAGATCACGTGGCTGGCCGCCACCACCGGGTCGGCTGCCAGGTGCGGGTGGGCGCCATGGCCTCCTTTGCCGATGATGCGCAGGGTGAACATGTCTGCCGACGACAGGCAGGCGCCGGGCGCCACCGCCACGGTACCCACGGGTAGCACGGGCGAGTTGTGCAGCGCATAGATCTCGTCGCAGGGAAAGCGCTCGAACAGCCCGTCGGCCAGCATGGCCTGCGCGCCGCCCCGGCCTTCCTCCGCGGGTTGGAAGATCAGGTGGATGGTGCCGTTGAACTGGCGGTTTCTGGCCAGAAAGCGCGCAGTTCCCAGCAGCATGGCGGTATGGCCGTCGTGGCCGCAGGCGTGCATCACGCCAGGGTTTTGCGATGCATGGCCAAAACGGTTGAGTTCGCACAGGGCAAGCGCATCCATGTCGGCGCGCAAGCCAACGCCACGGCCGCTGTCAGTGCGCTCGCCCTCGATGACTGCCACGATGCCGGTGCGGCCCACGCCACGGGTAAACGGAATGCCGAGCAGGCCCAGTTCCATGGCAATGCGGTCAGCGGTGCGGTTTTCCTCAAAGCCCATCTCGGGCCAACGATGGAAATCTTGGCGCAGCTGCGTCAGATGGGCGTGTTCGCCGGGCTGGCGCAAGGCTTCGAGGACGGGATTGGCGAGAGGATTTGGCATGGCGTCTCCGGTGGGTGTGTAATTTAATTTTCAATTAATACATAAAAATATATTTTTAGAAAACTTTCTTTCTAATTGTTTTCACCAAGGGGACACCTGAGCTGTTTGTGCTTGGCTTGCAGGTGGGCAGAGACGGCTGCAGGGGCGTTGCCGGGCCGGCTTTCGTCACGTTTTCAGGCGAACAGGGCGAGCGCCTGGCACCAAAAGAGGCGTTGCCTCACAAGACCCGCCATTTCCACATGTTTTCAATTTGATTCAAATGAGAACTATTCGCATATAATTTGTGCAACTGCCAGCCTCGGACCAGCGCGGATTGACCGCGCCCTGCAACGCTTTGTGCTCACGCGTCCCAGCCAGCTTCCCTGTTCAACCTCTGTTGTCTGAAAGCTCGGTCCGTGGCTGCTTCACCTCTTTTCGGCATGCGCTGCATGCCTTCGTCTGAATCCTGCGCATTTGCAGGTGGCCAGCCCGGCAAGGTGCTGGTGTTGCAACCGCTGGCGCTGGCCGCATTGCTATGTGCCGCGCAAGCGGCCGGAGCCCAAACCTCGCCGGACACTTCCGCCAGTACCACGGTTGCCGCTGCCAACCCGGCCGTTGTTCAGCTTGCTGCAGCCGATGGCCCCGTGCTCAAGGAAATGGTGATCAGCGGATCGCGCCACGAGCAGGACCCTGACGAGTTGCCGATGAGCATTGATGTACTCAATGCCCAGCAGATGGAGGAGCAACAGGTGCGCGACATCCGGGATGTGGCGCGAGACATGCCCAACGTGTCCGTCAAGCGCAGCCCGGCGCGTTTTACGCTGGCATCGGGCAGTACCGGGCGTGATCAGAATGCGGGCTTCAACATCCGTGGCCTGGATGGCAACCGGGTGCTGATGATGGTCGATGGCATCCGCCTGCCGCGCAGCTATGTGTTCAGCGCCAACGCCTTCGGGCGCGATTATCTGGATGTGGGCCTGGTGCAGCGCGTGGAGGTGGTGCGTGGCGCCACTTCGGCGCTGTACGGCTCGGACGGCATGGCGGGCCTGGTCAACTTCATCACCACCGATCCGTCCAACCTGCTCAAGGACGGCAAGACCTTTGGCGGCCGTGCAAGCATTGGCTATGACAGCGAAAACACCGGCAAAACCCTGGGCCTGACGGTGGCTGGCAAGCCCAGCGATTCCCTGGAATGGCTGCTGGGCGTCAACCTGGGGCGCAGCCGCGAGCTCAAGAACATGGGTGATATCGACACCATCGACAGCCGCCGCACCCTGCCCAATCCGCAGCATGACAAGGATGCCTCCCTGCTCGGCAAGGTGGTGCTGCGCCCGACAGCCGACCAGAAACACACCTTCACGGCCGAGCATGTCGACAAAAAGGTGGATTACCAGCTCTACACGGCACGCACTGCGCCGCCGGCCACGGCCTCCACTGCTGTGATCGATTCGGAATCCACCACCGACATGAAACGTACGCGCGGCACCTGGGCGGGCGAGTGGCGCAATTTTGATGCTCCGGTGCTGGATGATGTAAAGGCATCGCTGAGCTACCAGAACGCCGATTCGCGCGAGTTCATCTACGAAGACCGCCTCACTGCTGCAGACCGCACGCGCGATGTGACCTACCAGGAAAAGACCTTCCAGGCCAACGTGCAGGCGCGCAAGCTCATCAAGAGCGGCAGCAGCATGGCACAGCAGTTCACCTACGGCCTGGACTATGTGCGCACCGATGTAGAAAACCTGCAGACCGGCGTGACGCCGCCCGTGGGCGAGACCTTTCCGCTCAAGCGCTTTCCCGACACCACCGAGTCGAGCTGGGCGCTGTACGGGCAGGACGAGATCAGCTTTGGCAACTGGACGATCACGCCGGGGCTGCGCTACGACCATTTCCGCATCAAAGCCGACCAGGCGGGCTTCAACGCGCAGGCGGTGTCGCTGTCGGGCAATGCCACATCGCCCAAGCTGGGCGTGATGTACCAGGTGAATTCCGACTGGCGTGTGTTTGGTAACTACGCCAAGGGCTTCCGCGCGCCCAACGCGGGCCAGGTCAATGCGTTTTTTGAGAACCCGGTCGGCAACTACAAGACCATTCCCAACCCCAATCTGAAGCCTGAGACGAGCCAGAACCTCGAGGTGGGCGTACGGGGCCGGCTTGCCAATGTCTCGCTCGATGTGGCCGCGTTCACCGGCCGGTACAAGGACTTCATCGACGACCTCGTGCAGGTGGGTGGTACGGGCAAGCCAGGCGATCCGAGTATTTACCAGGCCATCAACCGCGGCAAGGTCAATATCAGCGGGCTGGAGGTCAAGGGCCGTGCCGACTGGGGGCGCTATGCGGGCATCGGCTGGAGCACGCCTTTCGCATGGGGCCGTACCCAGGGGCACGATACCACCAGCGGCGAGCCGCTTTCGTCCATCGATCCTCAGCGCCTCACCCTGGGTTTGCGCGCCGATGCCGCCCAGTGGACAGCACAGCTGGGCCTGAACTACTCCCAGGGAAAGAAGGCCAAGGACACCGTCAATCCTTCGGGCGGCACCCAGTTCCTGAACCCGTCGGCCACCGTGGTGGATCTGACTGCGCAATGGCGCATCCGCAAGGATCTGCGCCTGAACGTCGGTCTCTACAACCTGACCGACAAGAAGGTCTGGCGCTGGTCGGACGTGAGGGGTCTTGCCTCCAATCTGGCGGTGATCGATGCATACACCCAGCCCGGACGGTCCGCCAAGATCACCCTGGTGGCAGAGTTTTAAGCCAAATGAGCCGATGGCGCTTTCGTAATAAGCGCCACTAGCTATTGAAAAAGGAGCATTCCGATGATCACCACGAAAACCAAACCTGCCGCCTTGACCAGCGACCGCGCCGCGCAGGTCCGCGAGGCCTATGCCGTGCAACGTGCCAAGGGCCTGCGCGCCAAGGATGCGGCAGAGGCCGCTGGCAGCAGTGAAGGCGAGGCCATTGCAGCGCATGCCGTGCAACTGCTGGCCGCAGATGCCCACGAGACCAGCACGCTGCAGGTGCAGCCGCTGCAGGCCCCGCAGGGCGGATGGATCGAGGTGCTCAAGGCACTGGAGCCCTGTGGACCCGTGATGGCGCTGACACGCAATGCCAGTACCGTGCATGAGAAGACCGGCATCTACACCCAGCTCAGCGCCAGTGGCGAGCCGGGCATGCAGGTGGGGCTGGCGGTGGGGGAGGACATTGACCTGCGCCTCTTCTTTGCCGGTTGGCACGCAGCCTACGCGGTGCAGGAGGCGTCTGCCCATGGCGGCAGCACCGTGCTGCGCAGCCTGCAGTTCTACAACCGCGCGGGCCGCGCTGTGCATAAGGTGTTTGCCCGTGAGGTGACCGACCTGGCCGCCTGGGGCGCGCTGGTGGCGCGCTTTGCCTGCGCAGCGGATGTGGATGTGGCCGCTTTGCCCGGCTTTGATGCCCCTGCGCCACGCAAGGCCGTGAGCGTGCCGCCTGACAGCAGCGTGGATGTACCGGCGTTGCAAGCGGCCTGGGCTGCCATGCAGGATACGCACGAGTTCTTCAGCGTCATCAAGAATGCAGGCGCCGAGCGGCAGCAGTCCTTCCGCCTGGTGCAGGAGCGCTTTGCCTGGCCGCTGGCCAAGGACAGCGTGACCCAACTCCTGAACGAGGCCAGTTTTGCAGGCACGCCCATCATGGTGTTCGTCAGCAGCGGCGGTTGCATCCAGATCCACAGCGGCCCGGTGCAGCGCGTGGAACCCATGACAACGCCGACTGCCGAATGGATCAATGTGCTCGACACAGGCTTCAACCTGCACATGCGCACCGACATGATTGCCAATGTCTGGCTCGTGGAAAAGCCCACCAGCGATGGCACCGTGACATCGGTGGAAGTATTTGACGCCTATGGCGATCTGATGGCCATGTTCTTTGGCGCACGCAAGCCCGGCAAGCCCGAACTGGCCCCCTGGCGTGCGCTGGCAACCAGCCTGCCACGCCTGGACGCCCAGGCGGTTGCGGCGTAAGGAGGCGGCCATGGATGATTTCTCTCGCGCGGGCCAGCGCAGCAACGGCCCCCATGCCAACCGCCGCGCGTGGCTGCTGGCCGCTGGCGGCGCAGCCCTGATGCCCTTTGGCACCCTGGCGCTTGCCCAGTCTGCGCCAGCAGCTTCTAAAAATGTAGCAAATGCAGTGGATGGCGGCGCCAAGGCGGCGCTGCTGCCCTATGTAGGCGTTGAGCCGCCTGCGGCAACACGCCTCATCAGCCTGAGTGGTGCGTTGACCGAGATCGTTTACCAGCTGGGCGCGCAGTCCCTGCTGGTGGGCAGCGATACCACCAGCAACTACCCCGAAGCGGCCAACCGCATGCCCAAGGTGGGCTATGTGCGCCAGCTGGCCGCCGAAGGCGTGCTGTCGCTCAAGCCCGATGTGGTGATCGGCACCACCGAAGCGGGCCCTCCCGTGGTGCTGCAGCAGATCGCCCAGACCCGCGTGGCCATTGCCCTGGTGCAGTCGGACCACAGCTGGGATGAGGTACTGCGCAAGATCCGGCTGGTGGGGCAGGCCACTGGCAGACAGGCGCAGGCCGCGCAGATGGCCCAGGATTTGCAGAAGGAGTGGGACGCCGTGCAGGCCCTGGTACGCACCACGGTGGCAGCGAACCGTTTGCCGCGCGCCCTGTTTGTGCTGTCGCACAGCGGAACGCCACAGGTGGCGGGCCAGGGCACGGCGGGCGATGCGCTGCTGCGCATGGGTGGGGCCAGCAATGTCATGCAAGGCTTTGGCGGTTACCGGCCGCTGACGGCAGAAGCCATGGCGCAGGCTGCGCCCCAGGTGATCGTGACGACTACACAGGGCGTGGAGGCGGTGGGTGGAGAGGCCAAGTTCTGGGCGCGCCCGGAACTTGCGCTGACTCCCGCCTACAGGAACAAGGCCTTGATCGCCCTGGAAGCCAGCCAGCTGCTCGGCTTTGGCCCGCGCCTGCCACTGGCGGTACGTACCCTGCACCAGGGTTTGCAGGCCGTGCAGGCATGAGCGATGCCGTGACTGCAACTGGCGCCGCGGGCTCGCGCCTGGCGCCGGGTACCGAGCGCCAGTCTCCATTGCAATCCGCCGGTTCGCCACGTGCCGGGCGGCAGGGTGTATCAAGTGATCCTTCAATTTTAATAGCGTCAGGCGTCCAACCCAGGCGCCAGAAGGGTGTTTTTCGACTGAAAAAGGCCCACACCATCGGCCTGATGGCTTTATTGGTGCTGGCCGCCTTTGTATTTGCGGCCGGGCAGGGGGCTTTTGCCATCGACGCGGCCCGGCTTCCCGCCATTGCCTGGAGCGCGCTGCAGCACTGGTGGCAGGGCGGCACGGACGCAGGCAGTACCGAGCAACAGGTGTTCGCCGCCATTCGCGCGCCGCGTCTGGTGCTGGGCCTGGCGGCAGGCGCCGGCCTGGGTCTGGCGGGCGCCTTGATGCAGGGGCTGTTTCGCAACCCGCTGGCCGACCCGGGCCTGATCGGGGTGAGCAGCGGCGCTGCGCTGGCGGCGGCGGCACTGATTGTGATGGGCGCGCTGTGGTTTCCCTCGGTGCCACGCAGCCTGGGCAGCTGGCCGCTGATGCTGTGCGCCTTCACGGGTGGTCTTGTGACCACGGGCCTGATCTACAGCCTGGCGCAGGCAGGTGGCGGCACCCGTATCGGTGTCATGCTGCTCGCAGGTGTGGCCATCAATGCGCTGGCCATGGCGGGCCTGGGCCTGCTCAGTTTTCTGTCGACCGACGAGCAACTGCGCAACCTGCAACTGTGGTTGATGGGCAGCCTGGGTGGCGCGCGCTGGCCGGTGGCCATCGTGGCGTGCGCCGTGGTGGCTGCCAGTGCCTTGGTGGCGCAGCGCCTGGCGCAGCCCCTCAACGCCATTGCGCTGGGCGAGGCGCAGGCCAGCCTGATGGGTGTGGCGGTGGAGCGCACCAAGCGCCTGGCCGTCATCGTGGCGGCGCTGGTGGTGGGCTGCATCACCGCAGCGTGCGGCATGATTGGTTTCATTGGCCTGGTGGCGCCGCACTGGGTGCGGTTGATCGCCGGGCCGGATCACCGCGTGGTGCTGCCAGCATCTGCCTTGCTGGGCGCGGCCATGGTGGTGTTTGCCGATGCGTTTGCGCGCACAGTGGTTGCTCCGGCTGAACTGCCGCTGGGCGTGCTGACGGCGCTGGTCGGGGTTCCGCTGTTCCTCGCCATGCTGCGCCAGTTCCGGCGGCAACTGTAGGGAGGAGTGCATGTTCAAACCATTCGAGGTTTTCAGAGAATCCAGCACGCAGGTGCCTGACCATGAAGCGCAGATAGCTATCAACAAGGTAGCAAAAATGGTGGCGCAGGACGCTTGTGACAGTCCGTCTGTCAAGGACAGTGGCTGGCAGCTGGATCGGCTGGAAGTTGGCGTGCCCGGTGGCGATGTGCTGGTGCGCCTGCATGCCCACATTGCGCCCGGCAGGCTCACGGCCATTGTGGGGCCTAATGGCGCTGGCAAATCCAGCCTGCTGGCCACCCTGACGGGCCAGTGGGCGCCCCATGCGGGCCGCGTTCTGCTCGATGGCCTGCCACTCTCCAGGTGGTCGGCTGCCGATCTGGCCCGGCGCCGCGCCATGATGGTGCAGGACGGCTCGGTGGCCTTTGACTTTACCGTGCAGGAAGTCGTGGAACTGGGCCGCTATGCCCACCGCCTGCAACCCAGTCGCAACGAGGCCGCCATTGTTGGCGACGCCATGGCTGCCACGCAGATGGAGGGCTTTGCAGGCCGCAGCGTACGCAGCCTCTCAGGCGGGGAGCGTGCACGCGCACATCTGGCGCGCGCACTGGCACAGGTGTGGGAGCCACCTGCTGGCGGTCAGGCGCGCTGGCTTCTGCTCGATGAACCGACCGCCGCCATGGATCTGGCCTGGCAGCACCGTTCCATGGACCTGCTGCAGCACTGGGCGCAGGTGCGGGGTGTGGGCGTGGTCGTCGTTGTGCACGATATGAACCTGGCGCTGCGCTATGCGGATGACGCGCTGCTGGTGCACGGCGGTGGCTGCCTGCACGGCCCGGTGGCCGAGGTGCTTTCGCCGCAAACCATGCGCGACGTGTGGGGGGTGGGCTGCTTTGCCACTACCGCGCCGGACGGAACGCAGCAATACCTGTTTGCAGGCGCAGGCGTTGGCGGGTAGGCAATCTCTATTGTTTTTATAGCAGTTGGCGCTTTACAGCCGTGCGCCAAGCCGCATTTTCATTCCAGGGGGCTGTCGTCTGCCGTGCAGGCGCGCTGGAGCGAGGTGGCTTCATAGTCCAGCGTTTGTTTCATCGCGCCACCCAGCAACTGGGCATTGATGTGCAGGCGAAAGTCTGCGCCTGTGTTCACCTGGTAGGCCTGGGCGGTCAGCATCTTGCCGCAGGCCACCGTCCATTCCTTGCGGTTCTTGCCCACCAGCTTGCTGTCCTTGATGCGGCACTGGCTGAAATGCTGCGACAGGATCATGTCGGGGTACAGAAAACCCTCCTTGTCCACCAGCTCCGGCCCGATACAGCGGTCTTTGGTGCGCGGTGGCTTGGCCGCCTTGTTGCCGACGGCGGATTTGGTTTCGGTGACGGAAAAGGCACCTGGCTGGGCGGCCTGCGCGGCCCCGCACAGCAGCAGGGCGCTGGCGCAGCAGCCGGCAAGGTGGAAACGCAATGAATGCATGATCGAGGGCTGTTTGACGTGTAAAGAATTTCATCCGTTATAGCAAGCCGGGCCTGGCATGGCGTATAGCCGGTGTAAAGCTGTGTGACGGAATGCGCGGGCCCCGGATGCGGCGATGGCCGCAGCGCTCAATCCTCGTCCTTGAGCTCCTGCAGCACCACCGCCGCAATCTCCTCAATGGATTTGTGTGTGGTGGACAGCCACTGGATGCCGGCGCGGCGCATCATCGATTCGGCTTCGGCCACTTCCATGCGGCAGTTCTGCAGGCTGGCGTACTTCGACTCGGGGCGGCGCTCGTTGCGGATCTGGCTGAGGCGCTCGGGGGCAATCGTGAGGCCGAAGATCTTCTTCTTGTACGGCAGCAGGGCGGGCGGGAGCTGCTGGCGGTCAAAATCTTCGGGGATCAGCGGGTAATTGGCCACTTTCAGGCCGAACTGCATGGCCAGGTACAGGCTGGTAGGGGTCTTGCCGCTGCGGCTCACGCCCACCAGGATCACATCTGCGCCAGCCAGGTCGTGGTTGGTCTGCCCGTCGTCGTGCGCCAGGCTGAAATTGATCGCCTCCATGCGCTCGAAATACTCCTTGCTTTCGCTGATGTCGGTGAACCGGCCGATGCGGTGGTGCGATTTGGCACCCAGCTCGTCTTCCAGCGGCTGCACAAAGGTGGAGAACATGTCCATCACCAGGCCTTTGCAGTGGTCGTGCACCACCTGCACGGTGTCCGGCTCAACCAGGGTGGTGAAGACGATGGGCTTCTTGCCTTCCTGCTCGGCGGTGTGGTTGATCTGGCGCACCGCCTGGTGGGCCTTGTCCACGGTGTCGACAAAGGGCAGGCGCACGGCGCGCGTGGTGATGTCGAACTGCTTCATGATGGCGCGGCCAAAGGTCTCGGCTGTCACGCCGGTGCCATCAGAGATAAAGAAAATCGTGCGTTGGTGCATAGCGACTGCGTGTTTTCAAGCGATAGGAAACTATTTTTGTAGCAGGCAGCGGCCCGTCTGCTGCGCCTTCGTCATTCTTGACCCTGGTGTTAACCAAGTCACAAGCAAAACGGCAGCGGCACGCCTACAATGACGCCCATTATTCACATTTCCCGCATGTACTCCGGCCTACCAGTACAAATACAAAGCCAGACGCCCGCGCCAGCCATGGCCCGGATGGAGTACCTGCGTGCGTGCCACCGCCTGATCTGCGGCCGTGGACGCCTCTGCCAGATATCACAGTTTTTAACTTCCGGAGCTCCATCATGTCCAACCTCTACAGCGCGACCGCCCTGGTCGTACCGTTTGAGAACCTGAGAATGACCGATGTCGAGGTCGTAGGCGGCAAGAACGCCTCGCTCGGCGAAATGATCTCGCAATTGCCGCAAGGCGTGCGCGTCCCCACCGGCTTTGCCACCACGGCCCACGCATTCCGCGAATTCCTGGCCTTTGAGGGCCTGGCTGGCAAGATCAGCGCCAAACTGGCGGCGCTGGATGTGGACGATGTGCGAGCCCTCGCGCAAGTGGGTGCGGAAATCCGCGCCATGGTCGAGAGCCAGCCTTTCCCTGCCGACCTGGAAAAAGCCATCCGCGAAGCCTTTGTGACCCTGCAGGCGGGCAATGACCAGGCATCGTTTGCCGTGCGCTCGTCGGCCACGGCAGAAGACCTGCCCGACGCATCGTTTGCTGGCCAGCAGGAAACCTTCCTCAACGTGGTGGGCATCGACGATGTGCTGCACAAGATGAAGGAAGTGTTCGCGTCGCTGTACAACGACCGCGCCATCAGCTACCGCGTGCACAAGGGCTTTGCCCACGATGTGGTGGCGCTGTCCGCCGGTGTGCAGCGCATGGTGCGTTCGGACAAGGGCGCCGCAGGCGTCATGTTCACCATCGATACCGAATCGGGCTTTGACCAGGTGGTTTTCATCACCTCCAGCTACGGCCTGGGCGAAACCGTGGTGCAGGGCGCCGTCAATCCTGACGAGTTCTACGTGCACAAACCCATGCTGCAGGCAGGCAAGCAGGCGCTCATCCGCCGCAACCTGGGCAGCAAGCTGATCCAGATGGTTTTTGCTACGCCGGAGGAGAAGGCTGCTTCGGGCAAGCTGGTCAAGACCACCGATGTGCCAGCCGAGCTGCGCAACCGTTACTCGCTCACCGATGCCGAAGTGCAGGAGCTGGCACATTACGCGCTGGTGATCGAGAAGCACTATGCCCGCCCAATGGACATCGAGTGGGGCAAGGACGGCACCGACGGCAAGCTCTACATCCTGCAGGCCCGCCCCGAAACGGTGAAGAGCCAGTCCAAGGGCCAGGCCGAGCAGCGCTACAAGCTCAAAGGCAGCGGCACCGTGCTGGCCGAAGGTCGCGCCATTGGCCAGAAGATCGGCACCGGCCCCGTGCGCCTGGTGTCCGACATCTCGCAGATGGACCAGGTGCAGGCCGGCGATGTGCTGGTGACCGACATGACCGACCCCAACTGGGAGCCGGTGATGAAGAAGGCGGCGGCCATCGTCACCAACCGTGGCGGCCGCACCTGCCACGCGGCCATCATTGCGCGCGAGCTGGGCATTCCTGCCGTGGTGGGTTGCGGCAACGCCACCGAGTTGCTCAAGGACGGAACCCTGGTGACCGTCAGCTGCGCCGAAGGCGACACCGGCAAGATCTACGACGGCTTGCTCGAAACTGAGGTGACCGAGGTCAAGCGGGGTGAAATGCCGCCCATCAAGACCAAGATCATGATGAACGTGGGCAACCCCCAGCTGGCGTTTGATTTTGCCCAGTTGCCCAATGACGGTGTGGGCCTGGCCCGTCTGGAATTCATCATCAACAACAATATCGGCGTGCATCCCAAGGCGATCCTGGACTACCCAGCGGTCGATGCCGATCTGAAGAAAGCGGTTGAATCGGTGGCGCGCGGCCATGCATCGCCCCGCGCCTTCTACGTGGACAAGATCACCGAAGGCGTGGCCACCATTGCTGCAGCGTTCTATCCCAAGCCTGTCATCGTGCGCATGTCCGATTTCAAGTCGAACGAGTACCGCAAGCTGATCGGCGGCAGCCGCTACGAGCCCGATGAAGAAAACCCGATGCTGGGCTTCCGTGGCGCTGCGCGCTACATCTCGAAGGACTTCGGCGAAGCCTTCAAGATGGAATGCGAAGCATTGAAGCGCGTGCGCAACGATATGGGCTTGACCAATGTGAAGATCATGATCCCGTTCGTGCGTACGCTCCAGCAGGCACAGCGCGTGACCGAGCTGCTGGCCGCCAATGGCCTGCAGCGCGGCGACAACGGGCTGGAGCTGATCATGATGTGCGAAGTGCCGTCCAACGCCATCCTGGCAGATGAGTTCCTCGAATATTTCGACGGTTTCTCCATCGGATCGAACGACCTGACCCAGCTGACGCTGGGCCTGGACCGCGACTCTGGCCTGGAGCTGCTGGCTGCCGATTTTGACGAGCGTGACCCTGCAGTCAAGAAGATGCTGGAGCGTGCCATCAGTGCCTGCCGTGCGCAGAACAAGTACGTTGGCATCTGCGGCCAGGGCCCATCGGACCACCCCGACTTTGCCCAGTGGCTGGCGGATCAGGGCATTGCCTCGATCTCGCTCAACCCCGACAGCGTGATCGACACCTGGCAGCGCCTGGCTGCCAAGTAAGCGGCCCGGCCCTGCGCCGTTCACATCGCAAGAGCGAAAGATCGAAAGCCAGTCAGTTGCCTGACTGGCTTTTTTGTTGCCGCTTGCGGGGCTGAGTTTGCAAAAGTATTGCTAGCTGGCAGGAAGAATGATGCCAATCCGCGTGCCGCTGGTATCGGACTCGGCAAACACCGAGCCGCCATGCATCTTGGCAATCGCCTGAACAATGGCCAACCCCAGGCCATGGTTGTGGTCGGCATTGTGGCGTGATGAATCTGCGCGGTAAAAGCGCTCGAACAGATGACGCAGGTGTGTGGCCTCGATACCCGCGCCTTCATTGCATACGGTGATCACTGCCTCCTGGTGGTCGGCTTGCTGCCGGTTGCGAAGCTGTATCACGACCGCCGAGCCTGTGCGGGCATAGCGCGTTGCGTTGCTGAGCAGGTTGGAGAGGGCGCGGCGTATCAAGGGCGCATCAATGGGTGCGCTTGCATCTCCATCGATTTCGATTCGCAGATTGGCATCCAGCGCCACCGCTTCGTAGAAATCGGCCACTTCCGAAGCAACGGGCGCCAGGCGTGCGCTTTTCTTCTCCCGCGCACCAGCGCCCCGGTCGGCTCTGGAGAGAAAAAGCATGTCTCCCACAATGCTGGCGATGCGGCGCAGGTCTTCCAGGTTCGACTCCAGCACTTCCCGCATCTCTTCCACGGGGCGGGGCTTGCGCAGTACCACTTCCGAGCTGCTGATCAAGGTGGCAAGCGGGGTGTTCAGCTCGTGCGCCACATCGGCGTTGAAGGATTCGAGCTGGCGGTAGGCATCGGCCAGCCGGTCCAGCAAGGCGTTGAACTGTGTCACCAGCGGATGGAGCTCCTGCGGCAAGGCGCTGCCATCCAGGCGCTTTTCAAAATCCTTGGCAGTGATGTCGCCAATCTGAGCAACGAGTGCCTTGATCGGCCGCAGGCTCTTTCTCACCAGCAGTCTGCCGAACAGGGACAGGATGAGCGAGCCTGCCACCATGGAGGCGAGGAGCGTCCAGGCCAGTGACCGGAGCAGCGCGTCATCGGGCCGCCGATCCATCACCAGAGTGGCATTTGCGCTCAGCAGTTGCTCGGATTGTTCTGAATAGAAGGACACCCTGAATGAGCGCTCGATCGAGTGGTGCGCAGGAAAGGATGCAGTGCGGCTGTCGAACAGGGTGTTTCCGGCATCGTCCTTGATGTAGACCGCATAGTCTCCGTGGCCTGCCAGAAAATCCATCAGCATGTGCTGCAGCGACTTGGTTCTGTGCTCTTTCAGATCGTCTGCAAGCACATGGGTGAGCGAGGCCTGCTTTTGGTCCAGCATTTCCTGCTGCCGCACGGACAGCGTATGGTCAAAGACCAGATAGACCGCCAGGCTCACAGCCCCCAGCCCGAGCATGGTAAGTATGGCCAGCCAGCGGAAAAGGTATTTCCCGAGGTGGGGAACAGGGGCGGCAGTGTTCATCCGACGGCCCTGGCCTCCAGTACATAGCCCATGCCGCGCACGGTCTGGATCAGTGGGGTGCCAAACGGATGGTCTACCTTCATGCGCAAGCGACGCACCGCGACCTCCACCACATTGGTTTCGCTGTCGAAGTTCATGTCCCACACCTGCGATGCCAGCTCCGTGCGTGAGAGCACTTCGCCCTTGCGGCGAAGCAGCAGCGCCAGCAGGTTGAATTCCTTGGCCGTGAGGTCCAGCCGGGTGCCAGCGCGCGTGGCCTTGCGGCGGATCAGATCCAGTTCCAGATCGCCTTCACTGAGGATGGTGGGCTCCGGTGACTGCTGGTGCATGCAGGTTCTGCGCAGCAGTACCTGAATGCGTGCCACCAGCTCGGAAAACGCAAAGGGCTTGACCATATAGTCGTCGGCGCCGCTTTGCAGGCCCCGCACCCGGTCTTCCACATCGGAGCGGGCGGTGAGCATCAGAACCGGGGTGGCTTTCGACTGCCGCAGCGCGGCGAGCACGGCAAACCCGTCAATACCGGGCAGCATGCCGTCCAGAACGATGAGGTCGTATTCCAGCTCCATCGCCATGTGGAGGCCATCCACACCATTGATTGCGGTATCGACCGTATAGCCTTCCTCGGAGAGGCCCTTGCGCAGGTACTCTCCCAGCTTCGCTTCGTCTTCAATCAAAAGCAATCTCATGCAGCAGATTGTCTGGCATTTGAAACAGAAATGCAGATTACAAATTTGTAATCTGCCTGACGGCTTCGTGTCGCCGTCGAATTCATAGAGTGCCTGCAAGCGCGCATTGACCCTCGTCGACGTAGTGCACGTCACAGTGCGCCCGTCTGGGATTGCATGGCGAATGCATGAGACCGTCTGGGCGTCCGAGCGGCACTTTGGTGCAGGCAGGACGCGCAAGTGCAGGGCGTGTGTGCGCGAACTTCGATTTCTGGAGAAGCTCACATGGCGACCCCGCTCTATGGCCGGCTCATAGGCCCAATGCATATCAAAACGCTCTCGCTTGCCGTCCTGGTAGCGGCAGCCTTCGTTCATCCCGCGCAAGCTGCATCTGGCTGGGCCTCTCCGCCAGAGGCGCCTGCACGCGCTTCCGGGGCGGCTGTCGTGGCCCGGGCAGAAACCACGCTCTCTGCAGCCTGGGGCAAGGCACTGGCTGCCAACCCTGGACTGCAGGCCGCACGCCATGGCGCAGAAGCCAGCAGTGGCGCTGTATTGCAAAGCCAGGCACGGCCCAACCCCGAACTGGCCTACAGCCAGGAAGACACCCGCTCGTCGTCGCGTTCGAGCACGGTGCAGTTGAACCAGCTGGTCGAGCTGGGCGGCAAGCGCGAGGCGCGCATCCAGGTAGCCGAGCGGGAAAGGGATGTTGCCAACAGCGCCGTATTGGAGGCCAAGGTGGCGCTGAGGTTTCAGCTGGTGAGCCAGTTCAATGAGTTGCTGCTGGCCCAGCAGCGGGTGGATTACGCTGCCAAAACGCATGCGCTGGCGCAGCAATCGGCAGACGCTGCAGCCCGGCGTGTGGAGGCAGGCAAGGTGCCTCCGCTGGAAGCCAGCCGTGCGCAGGTGGCGCAGGCCAATGCGCTGCTGGAGCTGAACCAGGCGCGCTCCAATGTGCTGGTGGCGCAGCAGAATCTGGCCGCGCTGTGGGGTGGGCAGGCCCGGGAGGTGGGCGTGGCGACGGGCGATTTTTCCGCGGTTGCCGAGCCACCCAACTTTGATGACATCGACGCGCTTTTGAACAGCGCCCCCGGCATTGCAACGGCCCGCCTCGCGCTGGAGCAGAGCCGCGCAGCATCCAACCTGGAGCGCAGCAAGCGTGTGCAGGATCTGACTGTCAGCCTGGGGGTCAAGCGGGCCAAAGAAGTGGGACGCAACCAGATCGTGTTCGGCGTCAGCATTCCACTGCCATTGTTCGACAGCAACGAGGGTAACCAGCTGCAGGCCTTGCGCAAGGTGGACCAGGCGGAACAACACCTGCAGGACGTGCGGCTGCAGATACAGACCCAGGTGTTTGCGGCGCGCCAGCAATTGCTCAGCAGCAACAGCCAGGTTCAGCTGCTGCGCAGCCAGGTGGTGCCGACGGCGCAGTCGGCGTACGAGCTGGCGGTGCGCGGCTTCAGCCTGGGCAAGTTCAGCTTTCTGGACGCCCTGGATGCGCAGCGCACCCTGTTCGACAGCCAGCGCCAATTGCTGGAGCAGCTCAGCGCCTCCCACAAGGCACGCGCGGAAATCGACCGTCTTCTGGGTTCTCCCACCGTGGATCTTGCAGTCACTGGAATCTGAATATGTCCGAAAAAACCAAATTCGACGCCTCTCTCTCGTCCTCCAGGCAATGGATAGCGGTTGCCGCAATCCTTGCCACCGGCATGGTGGGGGGCGCACTCATTCTGCGGCCGGCAGCAAAATCTTCTCCGGCGCAGACGCAGGAGGCAGGGCACGCCGAATCCCACGCACATGGCGATGGTGAACACCACGGGGAGCGGCCCGCTGCCGAAAACGCCCACCAGGATGCGGACCAGCACCAGGATGGCGAGCACCATGAAGGAGGCGCGAAAAAGGCCACGCAGGCGGTCAACGCCCAGCCGGAAGAAGCGGGCCATGGTGAAAAGGAGGAGGAAGGGCATGTCAAGCTCAGCGCCGTGCAGGCCAAGGCGGCAGGCATTGTGGTGGCGCAGGCGGATGCGGCATCCATCCGCAAGGAGATGGTGCTGTCGGGCGAAATCCGCTTTGACGAGGACCGCACCGCGCACGTGGTGCCCCGGGTGCCGGGCGTGGTGGCGTCGGTGCATGCGCAACTGGGCGAGCGGGTAGCCAAGGGGCAGTTGCTGGCGGTAGTGCAGAGCGCGGCGGTTTCGGACCAGCGCAGCGAGCTGCAGACCGCACAAAAGCGCCTGTCGCTGGCGCGAACGACCTACGACCGCGAGAAAAAGCTGTGGGAGGAGCGCATCTCTGCCGAGCAGGATTACCAGCAGGCCAGAGCATCCTTGCAGGAAGCCGAGATCGCCGTGGCCAATGCCTCCCAGAAACTGTCTTCCATCGGTGCTGGCGCAGGTGGCAGCGGTGCTGGCGGTTTCAGCCGCTATGAACTGAGGGCGCCGCTCGCCGGTGTGGTGGTCGAGAAGCACCTCACGGTCGGAGAGTCGGTGGCGGAGAACACCGCCTCCTTCACCATCTCGGACATGAGTTCGGTGTGGGCCGAGATGAATGTCTCTGCACCGCAACTGCCTTTTGTGCGCGTGGGCTCGCCCGTCACGGTGCGTGCGACGGCATTCGACTCCAGTGCTGAGGGGCGCGTGGCCTATGTGGGCGCGTTGATCGGCGAGCAGACGCGTACCGCTCCCGCTCGCATTGCGCTTGCCAATCCGCAAGGTGTGTGGCGCCCTGGTCTCTTTGTCGATGTGAAGGTGCTGGCGGAAGAATCGCAGGTACCCGTTGCGGTGGATGCCAAGGCGATCCAGCAGCCCGATGGCAAGGAAAGCGTGGTGTTTGTACCCACCGATGACGGCTACAAGGCGCAGGTGGTGCAGGTGGGGCGCTCGGATGGTCGCCTTGTCGAAATCAAATCAGGGCTGAAAGCCGGGCAGGCGTATGTCAGGGACGGCAGCTTCATGCTGAAGGCAGAGATGGGCAAGGCCTCTGCCGAGCACGCGCACTGAACGGGGGAGAGCACATGTTTGAGCGCATCATCCGCTTTGCCATCGAGCAGCGCTGGCTGGTTCTCGTAGCCGCTGCAGCCATGGCCGTTCTCGGCGTTTTCAACTACCAGAAGCTGTCGATTGACGCAGTGCCTGACATCACGAATGTGCAGGTACAGATCAACACCCAGGCGCCCGGCTATTCTCCGCTGGAGACCGAGCAGCGCATCACCTACCCGATAGAGACTGTGATGGCGGGCCTGCCGCAGCTGGAGCAGACCCGCTCACTGTCGCGTTATGGATTGTCCCAGGTCACCGTCATCTTCAAGGACGGTACCGACATCTATTTCGCCCGGCAACTGGTCAATGAACGCATCCAGGAGGCCAAGGAGAAGCTGCCGGCCAACATTTCTCCCAGCCTGGGGCCCATCTCCACAGGCCTGGGCGAGATTTACCTGTGGACCGTGGAAGCCGAAGAGGGTGCAAAGAAGGCGGACGGCACGCCCTATACCCCCATGGACCTGCGCGAGATACAGGACTGGGTCATCAAGCCGCAGCTGAGAAACGTGCCTGGCGTTACCGAAATCAATTCCATTGGCGGGTTCTCGAAAGAGTACCTGGTGGCCCCTTCACCGGAAAAGCTGGGGTCCTACGGCATCTCCATGGACCGGATCGTGGCGGCGCTGCAGAACAACAATACCAATGTCGGCGCGGGCTACATCGAGCGGCAGGGTGAGCAGTACCTGATCCGCGCCCCTGGCCAGGCCAAGGGAATCGATGATCTCAAGGAGATCATCGTCGGCACGGCGCAAGGCCAGGCCATACGCATCCGCGATCTGGCCGATGTGGAACTGGGGCGCGAGCTGCGCACCGGGGCTGCCACGGACAATGGGCGCGAGGTGGTGCTCGGCACGGTTTTCATGCTGATTGGCGAGAACAGCCGCGTGGTCTCCAAGGCGGTGGACGAGCGGATGCAGTCGATCCGCAAGAGCCTTCCCGAAGGCGTGAAGATTGTCACGGTCTACGACCGCACCACCCTGGTGGAAAAGGCCATCGCCACGGTCAAGAAGAACCTGCTGGAAGGCGCTGCCCTGGTGGTGGTGATCCTGTTCCTCTTTCTGGGCAACATACGCGCGGCTCTGATCACGGCGCTCATCATTCCGCTGTCCATGCTCTTTACCTTCACCGGCATGGTGCACTACCGCATCAGCGCGAACCTGATGAGCCTGGGCGCGCTGGATTTCGGCATCATCATTGACGGGGCGGTGGTCATCGTGGAGAACTGCGTGCGGCGTCTCGCGCATGCCCAGGAGCACAAGGGGCGGCTGCTGACGCGCAACGAGCGCTTTCAGGAGGTGTTTGCAGCCGCCAAGGAATCGCGTCGGCCGCTGCTGTTTGGTCAGCTCATCATCATGGTGGTGTACCTGCCGATCTTTGCGCTGACCGGGGTGGAGGGCAAGATGTTCCACCCCATGGCGCTGACGGTGGTGCTGGCGCTGGCCGGTGCCATGGTGCTCTCCATCACCTTCATCCCCGCTGCCATTGCCCTCTTTATCGGAGCGCGGGTGGCGGAGAAGGAGAACCGCCTGATGTCGTGGGCGCGCAGTGCCTATGAGCCGCTGCTGCGGGGCGTAATGCGCATGCCCATCGTCGTCATTGCCGGTGCCGTGGTGGCGGTGGTGCTGAGCCTGGTGCTGGCGTCTCGCATGGGCAGCGAATTTGCGCCCAACCTCAACGAAGGGGATTTTGCGGTGCAGGCGCTGCGCGTGCCGGGAACGAGCTTGACCCAGTCGCTCGACATGCAGATGCAGCTGGAGCGCACGCTCAAGGAGAAATTTCCGGAGATCGACCGCGTCTTTGCACGCACCGGTACGGCCGAGATTGCGGCCGACCCCATGCCGCCCAATATTTCGGACGGCTACATCATGCTCACACCAAAAGCACAGTGGCCCGATCCCAACCGCAGCAGGGATGATCTGCTGGCTGCGGTTCAGGAAGCGGTGGAAGAGATTCCCGGCAGCAACTACGAGTTTTCGCAACCCATTCAACTGCGGTTCAACGAGCTGATCTCGGGCGTGCGCAGCGATGTCGCCGTGAAGATCTTTGGCGATGACATGCAGGTATTGGAGCGCACCGCGCAGAGCATTGCTGCCATGCTGCAGAAAGTGCCGGGCTCGTCGGAAGTCAAGGTGGAGCAGACCACCGGCCTGCCCATGCTGACCGTGCAGGTGGACCGCGAGAAGGCATCGCGCTATGGACTGAACCTGGGCGATGTGCAGCAAACCATTGCCACGGCCATTGGTGGCCAGGAGGCGGGCACGATCTTCGAAGGCGACCGGCGTTTCGATATCCAGGTTCGCTTGCCGGAATCCATTCGCAATGATCTGGCGGCTCTGGAGCGTCTTCCCATTGCACTGCCGCAACAGGCAGGTGGCCGGCAGGCTTTCCTGCCGCTGTCTTCGGTGGCCTCCTTCAACCTGTCTCCGGGTCCCAACCAGGTCAGCCGTGAAGACGGCAAGCGGCGCATCGTGGTCAGTGCCAACGTGCGGGGAAGGGACATCGGCTCGTTCGTCGCCCAGGCGCAGCGCGAGCTGGATGCGATTGCCTTGCCTGCGGGTTACTGGACGCGGTGGGGCGGCACCTTCGAGAACATGCAGTCGGCTCAGCAGCGCCTGCAGATCGTGGTGCCCGTTGCATTGCTCCTGGTCTTCACCCTGCTGTTTGCCATGTTTGGCAACGTGAGAGACGGGTTGGTCGTCTTCACCGGCATTCCTTTTGCGCTGACGGGCGGAATACTGGCGCTGTGGCTGAGAGACATTCCGCTGTCAATCTCTGCGGCCATCGGGTTCATCGCGCTGTCGGGGGTGGCCGTGCTCAATGGCCTGGTGATGATCTCGTCGATCCGCGCCCTGCGCGAGACAGGGCTGGGCGTTCCGCAGGCCGTGCACAGCGGCGCGCTCTCTCGCCTGCGCCCTGTGCTGATGACGGCGCTGGTGGCATCGCTGGGGTTCGTGCCGATGGCGATTGCCACCGGCACAGGGGCGGAGGTCCAGCGCCCGCTTGCCACCGTGGTGATCGGCGGGATACTCTCATCAACGATATTGACTTTGCTGGTGTTGCCACTGCTGTACCGCATGGTGCACAAGAGTGACCCGTCGGAAGACGAATTGAAGGAGCAAGAACCGGTGGCCTGATGGCACCATGAAAAACGCCATGCCCAACCCGGCATGGCGTTTTTTATTCTGCATCGGAAGGGGCGCAGGGTTTACCGGGAAAGTGCTGGCTGCTATGGTTTGTATATTCTTTTTGTAACACGCAGGTGGCGAGAATGTCATCTTCCGGTGGGCAATCCGTCAGGGTGTTTTTTTCAGAATGGAGTCATCTCGAATGCACTCGCTTCGAGGTGTTTACAAACCTTTGAAAGGCACTTCCTCATGCGAAAGAACCGTACTTCCCTGATCGCCGCCGTGTCTGTTTTTGCCGCAGCGCTGCTGGCAGGCAATGCAGCTTTTGCGAACAGCTACATCCACCAGACCACCACGGAAAAGGGCTATGTCACCTATCCCGAGCATTTCAAGAGCGAAAGAACCCGGGCTGAAGTGCAGGCCGAAGCGGCTGCGTTTGTGAAGCAGGGCGGCTCCGACGCGTTCCGTGGCGGCAACTTCCCGCCGCGTGACACCAGCGTGGCCTCCGGCAAGACCCGTGAGCAGGTCGTGAACGAGTTCCGCTCGCAGACTCCGCAGGAGCGCAAGGCGCTGGAAGCCCTTTACAGGGGTTGATTCCCGGGAGGCAGAACACGCCTCCGGCATGCAAGCCCTGCCTCTGTTGATGGTGCGCAGGTTGCTGAAGACTCCATGCATTGCGCATGGGAAGCCGCCCTGGCTTTGAGACCAGGGCGGCTTTTTCCGTTGGCTACCCCGTGTTGGCGTAGGCTGCACCGCATAGGGGCTAGCGGCTGTCCAGAGGCTCGATCTGCGGCGTTGCTGGGTTCTGCAGCGGCTTGCAAACCGGCGCAGGATCGGGCAAGGGCTTGCCCGCAGCCTGGGCGTCTTCGCGGGCTTTGATACGGCGCGCTTGTTCGGCCTGTGCTGCGGCGGACATGGTTGGGTTGCAGTAGGGCAACGGTTTGGCTTTGCCATTGGCAGCGCGGTGTTCCGCAGTAGCCGGGGGCGCAGCTTCTGCCATGCGCTTGGTTGCCGCCGTGTCGGCGTTCATGCTGGCATCTGCACTTGCACTGCTGGAGGATTCTGCCTCTTTCACCCGGGCGCGGCGTTCCAGCTGTGGAGGTGGGGCCATCGCCACAGGAGCTGCCGGGGCGGGCATGGCGGCTGAAGGGGGCGCGGGCGTCGCTGAAGCTGTGGCAGCGTGTCTGTCAGCCATGGCAGGGGAGCGCTCAGGGGCATGCTGCTGCACCTTGCCTGCGGAGGCTGCAGCCCCAACACCACCGTCACTACCTCCGCCAGCAGAAGCTGCCACAGATGGGGTGCTTGCAGCCGGAGGCGCTACACGTTCCATCGATTTTGCTTCTGATTTGGCAGCTGACGGCGCGCTTGGAGTGGGCGCTGTTGGCGCTTTTTCTTCCAGACTGGCACTTGCCGAACTGCTTGCCATGGTGTCGTTGGCCATGGGCTGAGTTGCCGGGGATGGTGAAGCCGTGGGAGCGGATTCGCCCAAAGAAGCCGGTGCGGGGCTGTCGAGCTGTGGCGCGCCGGGCTCGTCCAAATGATGCAGGGTGAGCCAGCCCACCAGGCCGATGGCGGCCAGACTGCCAAGCGCATGGCGCAGCCAGCGGCGGTCATTGGCGGGCTCTCCTCCAAAATTGGTGCCTGCGTCTGGTGCGGGCATGAGAGCAGGTGGCACGTCGCTGGCGGCGCGCAGGGCGGCCTGCTCGCGGGCATAGGCCAGCACGCGGGCACTGGCCTCGGGGCTGGGGCCGCGTGGGCTGCCGTCTTCCGCGCTGGCTGCATGGTAGCGCTGCACCAGATCATCCGGTGGCGTGCCGGGCGCTGGCACGGCTGCGTTGTGGGGCGTGGTGCGGTCGGTCATGCGGGCACCTTTTGCGGTTCTTCGTCGCCCGCGCTCAGGGCCTGGCGCAGCTTGGCGCGTGCGTAGCGCAGGCGGCTCTTGGCGGTCTCCTGGGTCACACGGGTGGCGGCGGCAATATCGGCCACAGCCATGTCGGCCTCGGCTTGCAGCAGAAAGGCTTCGCGCTGCTCGGGCGGCAATTGGGACAGGGCGTGGAGCAGGGCGCGGGCGATGTCCTTGCGGCCTTGCAGTCGCTCGGGATCAAAGCCGGAATTGGCAAACAGGGTCTCGGCAAGTGCCATGCCTTCGCTGGTTTCCTCATCGAGGCTGGCATGGGGTTTGTGGCGGCGCCAGTGGTCTACCAGCTTGTGGTGTGCAAGGGTGAATGCCCAGGTGCTGAACTTGGCGCTGGGCTCGTAGCCGGGCGCGGCATCCACCACGGCGAACCAGGTGTCCTGGGCCAGGTCATCGGCGAGGGCTGCATTGCCGGTGTTGCGGAAAAAATAGCGCCACAGGCGCTGGCTGTGGCGGGCGTAGAGGGGCTCAAACGCGGCGGCATGGCCGCGGGCGTAGGCCAGCATCAGCGCTTCGTCGGGTTGTTGTTCGTCCACCATCGGGCCCATTATGCAAAGCCGGATGCGCAGTGCGAGCCGATGTGGAGAAAATCGCACAGCAACCCATGCCCAGGCTGGTGCGTGCCAGGGCGGGGCGCATGGCTGCCCACAATCAATAGCGAGGTGGGTCGGGCACATAGCTGCGCTCGGCATCGGCGGGAAAGGCATCGGGGCGGCGTTCAGGCGCAGGGCGAGGCTCGCGGATCACGCCTTTGGCCACCAGGTTGGCGTAGCTGTCGTAGCGAATCCGGACGATCTGCTCGGGCCGTTGCGTGGCGCTGTCGAAATCCACCGTGCGGGTGTGCGAGGTTTCCAGTGCGCCGTGGCCGGTGCCAAGGCTTGGTGAGCGTGGCTCGGCGTTGGCGGTGGCTGAAGGCGCGCGCTTGGCGGCTCTCTCTGCAGACGAGGGTGCGGGAGAGGTCTCGGCTGCGCTTTCTGCGGCAGGTGAAGAGGGCGGCGGCACGGCGGTGGGAGAGGCCTGCGGTGCGGATGGCGGCACAGGCAGCGGTGCCGTGGCCGCAGCATCGGCGGTGGATTTTTCCGATTCATTCAGGCGGGCTGGCGCACGTTCTTCAGTCACGGGGTTGCGGCGCGCAATCGGTGGCGGGCGCACCGGTTCGGGCACGCGCTCGCGGAACAGGGCGACGCCGATCACGCCTACGTCCAGAGGGCGGCCTGTGCGGCTGGCGTATGACGCCTCGCTTTCCGAAAAGTAGAAGGCCGCAACCTGGGACTGGCTTTTGCGCCAGCCGGTGATGGCCCAGTTTTGCCAGGGGTTGAGGACGTAGCCATCATCCGGTGCGCTCGATGCCGTCTTGCCGTCGAGCGCATTGACGCCATCGACGCTGATGATCGCCAGAATGCGGCTGCCAGTACGATTGGTGATATCAACGGCATAGCTGGCGCCAGGGCGGCCCGCCACCCAGTATTCGCCCTGGTGCTGGTACAGCCGCAGGGGCTGGCCCGTCGTGCGGTCCACCAGCTTGATATCGGCCAGCCTGCCGCGCGGCGTGGATGGGCTTGCATAGGCGGTGGCCATGCCTGCTGCCAGCAGGCAAGGGGTGAGCAAGGCCGAGAAAAGTGGTGACCAACGAACCCAGCGAGAATGGGCCGAGCGAGAAGGGGCGGTGGTAGGCATGGTGCATGCTCCGACAGGTTGTGATACCTGCTGAATCGAAGCAGTTGGCCTTCCGGGGTTAAGCCACCCTGCGTAATTTGTACGTTTTTGTAATTTTCAATGGCGGTGCTGCGCCTCCTGTCCCTGTGTGCATGAAAAAACCCGGCGGATGCCGGGCTCGGCCACAAAGGTTTTTTTTATGTGAAATCAGGCGCTGGCATATACCCAATGCGCGCCAGATGCTCACTTTTTTGCAACAAGCGAGCAGGTGCTCTTGGACAGGGGCTGGAAGGCCTTGTCACCCGGGATGGTGTCGAGGATCTTGTAGTAATCCCAGGGGCCCTTGGATTCCTTGGGCGACTTCATCTGGGCGAGGAACATGTCATGCACCATGCGGCCGTCTTCGCGCACGTAGCCGTTTTGCGAGAACACGTCGTTGATCTTCATCTTCTTGAGTTGGTTTGTCACCGCCAAGCCTTCGTCGGTGCCCGCGGCATCGATGGCCTTGAGGTACTGGGTGACGGCGGAATAGACGCTGGCCTGGTTCATTGACGGCATTTTCTTCATGCGAGCCTGGTACTTTTGGGACCAGGCGCGTGATTCGTCATTGCGGTCCCAATAGAAGGCGGTGGCGAAGGTCAGGCCCTGGCCCAGCTCCAGGCCCATGGCGTGCGCATCGTTGATGTAGATGAGCTGTGGCACAAAGGTGATGTTCTTGGTCATGCCGAACTCGCGCGCCGTCTTGATCGAGTTGACGGTGTCCTGCGTGGCATTGGCCAGTGCCACCACCTGTGCCTTGCTGGCCTGCGCCTGCATCATGAAGGACGAGAAGTCGCTGGCATTGAACGGGTGGTAGACGGTGCCCAGCACCTTGCCGCCGCTTTCCTTGACGAAGTCGGTCACCGTGGCCGCAGTCACCTTGCCGTAGGCATAGTCGACCGCCAGGATGAACCAGTCCTTCTTGCCCTGCGCCATGATGCTCTCGACCGCTGACTTGCCCAGCGAGTAGGAGTCGACGGTGTAGTGCACGGTGGTGGGGGCGCAGAACTCGTTGGTCAGGCCCGTGGACAGCGCGCCGGTGCTGATGGCAACCTTGTTGCGTTCCTTGGCCAGGGTGAACACGGCGCCGGCAATGGCCGAGTTGTTCAGGTCCATGATCATGTCGACACCTTCGGCGTCCCACCACTGGCGGGCCTTGGTGCCGCCGATGTCAGCCTTGTTCTGGTGGTCGGCAAACACCAGCTCGATGGGCTTGCCTTGCACCTTGCCACCAAAGTCTTCGATCGCCATCTTGGCTGCCTCGACGGAGCCCTTGCCGCCCGAGTCGGCATACTGGCCCGACATGTCGGTGAGCACGCCGATCTTGACCTTGTCGTCCGAAATGCCGGCTGCCTGTGCTGCCAGACTGGCGCAGGCCAGCATGGCGGCAACTGCAGAGGTTGTGAGATGGGTCATGGCTGTTTGTCTCCAAAATGCTTGTTGTATGCGCAAGCGCTGCGCGACGGGCGCGGCTGGCCACCGCATGGCTTGCAGAGCCGATTCAGGCTGAATTATCAAAACCAGGCGGAGGGCGCTGCACCGTGCTTCCCCCTAGAGAGGGCGCAAACCAGTCCCATCTGCGACAAAATGGCGGTGCGGTGGCTGCGCAGAATGAAGAGCCTCGCAGAGCCAGCCATCCTCCAAGGACTTTGATGACCGTCCCAGCCTCAGCTTCCGCCTATTGCCAATGACTACCGCCAACGAAAGAACCAGCCCCGAGGTGAATTCGCCCGATCCCTTGGCCGCGTTTGATTCGATGCGCTTGAACGCGGCCCATCTGTGGGTGTTGCTTGTGCTGGTGCTCAGCACCTTCGCCTGCCTGTACTGGGCGCCGCAGCTCGATGCCGTCTGGGGAGCGGGCGCGGCTTACCGCTATGCTGCCTCGGGCCTGCCGGTTCTGTACGTGGTGCTGGTGGTGGCATATCTTCTGTATCTGCGGCTGCACCCGGAAAAGGACGTGCAGTAAGCAAGCACAGCTCCCATGCAACGAATTCACAAGCTGTTTGCACTGTATCTGCTGGGCCTGGCCTGTTTCATCGGGCTGGTGGGCTGGGCAGAGCATGCCGGTCTGTCGCGCCAATGGATCGGGCCGATCTTCCTGTTTGTGCCGGTGATGATGTACGCCACCATTGGCGTGTGGGGGCGAACGGCCGATTCGGAAGAGTACTACGTGGCGGGCCGCCGCATTCCGCCCATCTACAACGGCATGGCCACTGCGGCGGACTGGATGAGCGCGGCCTCTTTTCTGAGCCTGTCGGGGGCGCTGTACCTGCAGGGCTTTGCAGGTACCAGCCAGCAGCCGGGGGGGCTCGCCTATCTGCTTGGGTGGACGGGCGGCTTCGTGCTGGTGGCGCTTTTGATTGCCCCGCAGTTGCGGGCGCTCAATCTCTATACCCTGCCGGATTTCTTTCAGCTGCGGTATGGTGGCCGTTGGCCGCGCGTGATTGCAGCGCTCGCGGCAGTGATGTGCTCGTTCTCGTATGTGGTGGCGCAGATCTATGCCGTGGGCCTGATTGCCTCGCGCCTGACCGGCGTGCAGTTCGAGATCGGCATCATGCTGGGCCTGGGCGGGGTGCTGGTCTGCTCGTTTCTCGGGGGCATGCGCGCCATCACCTGGACGCAGGTGGCGCAGTACGTGATGATTCTCCTGGCATTTTTGATTCCTGTGTCCTGGCTCGCCTACCAACGCCTGGGCAGCCCGGTGGCAGTGGCCGTCTATACGCAGGAGCTGGGCAAGATTGCAGAGTACGAGAAAACCCTGCTGAGTGATCCGGCCGAGCGCGATGTGGAGCTGGTCTACCTGCAGCGCGGCATGGTGTATGAATCGCGGCTGCGCAATATTCCTGTTGCGCTTGAAGCCGAGCGCGAGCGGCTGCGTGAGCTGGTGCACCAGTTGCGCATCAGCAATGCCGACCTGAGCCAGGTGCTGGCAGCGGGGCGTGAGTTGGCGGCTCTGCCGCAGGACGAAGCCACTGCGCGCGAGCAGTGGACGGCTGCCATGCATGAAAACTACGCCCGCGCCCAGCCGCTGGGCGGGATGCCGCAGCATACGGTGCCGTATGCGGTGATTCCCGGTGTGGCAGAGGCTGCGCAGGTGCAGGAAGATGTGTCGCGGCGCAATTTTCTGGCCTTGATGTTTTGTCTGATGCTGGGCACTGCGGGCCTGCCGCATCTGTTGACCCGCTACTACACCTTGCCCACACCGGCCGCGGCACGCCGCTCGGTGGCCTGGACCTTGTTTTTTGTGGTGCTGCTCTACACCAGTGCGCCCGCGCTGGCGGCGCTCGTCAAGCTGCAGGTGATGCAGACCCTGGTGGGCAGCCATTTCGATGCCCTGCCCACCTGGATTGCCCAGTGGACGCGGGTGGACGGCTCGCTGCTGTCGATCGAAGACGTGAATGGCGACGGCATTGTGCAGTGGGGCGAGATACGGCTGGGTGCCGATCTGATCATGCTGGCCACACCGGAGCTGGGCGGGCTGCCGTTTGTGGTCTCGGGCCTGGTGGCTGCTGGCGGGCTGGCTGCGGCGCTGTCAACCGCTGATGGCCTGCTGCTGACCATCAGCAATGCCCTGGTGCGCGACTTGTACCTGGTGGAGCGGGGCAAGTCCGTGACGCCACAGCAGCGGGTGATTCTCTCCAAATTCACCTTGCTGATGGTGGCGCTGGCGGCAGCCGCTGTGGCATCGGTACGCAGTTCCGGCATTCTGGTGCTGGTGTCTGCGTCCTTTTCGATAGCCGCCTCAGCCTTTGTTCCTGCAATGCTGCTGGGCCTGTACTGGAAGGGAGCAACACGCCAGGGGGCCGTCTGGGGCATGCTGGCAGGCCTGGGCATCACTTTGTATTACATGGTCGCGAACACATCGCCTGCGCGTGCGGCGGGATGGCAATCGGCCCCGCCTTCCCATCTGTGGTGGGGTATACAGCCCACGCTGGCAGCGGTTTTCGGAGTGCCCGTGGGGGTGCTGGTGATCTGGGGGGTGAGTTGCCTCACTCGCCGCAAAACCGGGGCGGCGATGGCATCAACGGAGCGGCAGCCTTAGAAATGCCCCGGTGCCTGTTTCATTTCATGGGAGCCACACCCACGCTTTGCGGATTCGCCTGCCAGTCGCTGGCAAAGTGAAAAGAAAAACTGCACCGGGCTTGCGCGCGGTGCAGTTCCTGCCGGGGATGGCATTGAAGGGAGAAACACCTCTTGTGGCGCTGCAGCGATTGCTTGCTATCGGGCGCCAGACATCGGGCAGTCTTTCCCCATTGGGTTGCCCGGGGTTATACCTTCAGCAGTTCCACATCGAACTTCAGCGTGGCGTTGGGAGGGATTACACCGCCTGCACCGCGTGCGCCATAGCCCAGTTCTGCGGGGATGATGAGGGTGCGCTTGCCGCCCACCTTCATGCCTTGCACGCCTTCGTCCCAGCCCTTGATGACCATGCCGGCGCCCAGAGGGAACACGAACGGATCGTTGCGGTCCTTGCTGGAGTCGAACTTGCTGCCCTGCTGGCCATCGGCATACAGCCAGCCGGTGTAGTGCACGGTGACCTGTTGGCCCTTGGCTGCTTCTGCGCCCGTGCCGACTTCGGTGTCTTCGTACTGCAGGCCCGATGGGGTGGTAGTGAATGCCATGGTGATCCTTTGAGAATGTTCTTGCAACAGGCAATCATACCTGTCCATAAAGCACAAAACCCGCACGGGGCGGGCTTGGCATGGTTTTGTCGGGCCTGGGGTGTTTTATTTCTTGGCCTGGCCGGCTGCTACCCAGCGGGTGGCAAAGGCTTGCACGTCCGACAGGCGCTTGAGCAGATCCTGGCCCGAAGGGGTGACGGTATAGCCATCGCTGTTGTGGTCGAGGAAACCCGCTTCACGCAGTTCCTTGATACGGGTGTTCAAGGTATTGGGAGTGATGCCGCCTACACTGTCCTGCAGCAGTCGGAAGGTCTGTGGATGGCCGTCACGCAGTGCCCACAGCACACGCAAAGCGTATCGGCATTCCAACCGCTCGAACAGCTGGTTGATGGCGGTATTTTCCTTGGCGCTCATGTATGGTTCTCCTTGCGCTATGTTGAGGAGCGAAAGCGGCGCTTTCGCATTCAAATCCACAATATTGGGCGCGACCATAGTCGCGAGAAATATCTGCTACAAGTTTAATAGCTCTTGATCCGCAATGTATAGGCGCAGTACCCGAATCTGGGGCGATGGCGCGATAAGTGTTGCTGATATGCTACGTTTTTTGAGTGCCTCAGGGCCATCTGTGGGGCGCTGCGGGGCAGAAAGTGGTCTTTATCAATTGGCTGTATAGGCAATGGCCCTGTCACCCCGGCACAGGCCAAAAAGGCGCATGCCGGCCTGGTTCGCCACCTGGATGGCCAGGGTGGTGGGGGCAGAAATGGTCGCCAGCACCGGCAGCCCCAGGCGGGCGCATTTGCGCACCAGTTCGTAGCTGGCGCGGCTGGTCATCACCACAAAACCGGCTTGCTGGAGCAACTGCTGCTGCGCCATGCAGCCCAGTAGCTTGTCGAGCGCATTGTGGCGGCCCACATCTTCCATCACCAGTTGCAACTGACCGTCTGCGGTGGCCCAACCCGCGGCGTGGATGGCGCCGGCCTGCTGGTTCAGGGGCTGCAGTGCAGGCAACTGGCTGAAGGCGCTTTGCAGTTGCTCCAACCCGATGCCGCGCGCCCAGGCCGCAAGCGCCAGCGGCTCGGACACCATGTCCAGCGCATCCAGCGAATCAATGCCGCAGATGCCGCAGCCCGTGCGCCCGGCCAGCGTCCTGCGCTTGTCCTTCAGGCGGGCAAAAGAGCGGCTGGCAATGGTGATCTCCACCTGGATGCCGGGCGACTCGATACCGCCGCCGCATGCAGGGGCGTTCGCAACTTCGATGCCGTAACAATCCTCGGCGCTGTCGATGATGCCTTCCGACAGCGCAAAGCCGAGCGCAAAGGCCTCAAGATTCTGCGGAGTGCACATCATCACTGCGTGGGATATGCCATTGAACACGAGGGCAACCGGAACCTCGGAGGCCACGGCATCCATGCGCAGCGTGCTCAGCGCTGGGGTAAGCACGGTGGCTGGCAGGGTCTCGATGGCAGTGGGAAGGGTGGTTTCCATAGGCGCAATTCTGAACCAAAACAGCATTCCGCGCGCACCCCTGGAGTGCGTAGTGCTATTGCTTCGATAGCGAAAAGGGCGACAGAAAAAACAAACCCCGCTCGGGGCGGGGTTTGCACGGGGCGTTGAGGCGCTTAGATGAAGCTGCGCAGCTTGTCCGAGCGGCTGGGGTGCTTGAGCTTGCGCAGCGCCTTGGCTTCGATCTGGCGGATGCGCTCGCGCGTCACGTCGAACTGCTTGCCCACTTCTTCCAGCGTGTGGTCGGTGCTCATCTCGATGCCGAAGCGCATGCGCAGCACCTTGGCTTCGCGGGGGGTCAGGCCATCGAGAATGTCCTTGACCACGTCGCGCAGGCCGGCCTGCATCGCAGCATCCACGGGCGCCGTGTTGGCGCTGTCTTCGATGAAATCGCCCAGGTGGCTGTCGTCATCATCGCCGATGGGGGTTTCCATCGAGATCGGCTCCTTGGCGATCTTCATGATCTTGCGGATCTTGTCCTCAGGAATCTCCATCTTCTCGGCCAGGATGGACGCATCGGGCTCGAAGCCAAACTCCTGCAGGTGCTGGCGCGAGATGCGGTTCATCTTGTTGATGGTCTCGATCATGTGGACCGGGATGCGGATGGTACGGGCCTGGTCGGCGATCGAGCGCGTGATGGCTTGGCGAATCCACCAGGTCGCATAGGTCGAGAACTTGTAACCACGGCGGTACTCGAACTTGTCCACCGCCTTCATCAGGCCGATGTTGCCTTCCTGGATCAGGTCAAGGAACTGCAGGCCACGGTTGGTGTACTTTTTCGCAATCGAGATCACCAGGCGCAGGTTGGCCTCGATCATCTCCTTCTTGGCATTGCGCGAAGCACGCTCGCCGTCGTTCATGCGCTTGTTGATGAGCTTGAGCTCATCGAGCGGCACGACCACGCGGGCCTGCAGGTCGATCAGGTTCTGCTGCAGCTCCTGCACGGGCGGGATGTTGCGGCCCATGATGGCGCTCCAGCTGTTGCCAGCCTGGGCTTCCTTCTCGATCCATTGCAGGTTCAGCAGGTTGGCTGGGAAGAGCTGGATGAACTTTTCCTGCGGCAGACCGCACTTTTCCACGATGATCTTGCGCAGGGCACGCTCTTTCTGGCGCACGCTGTCCACCTGCTCGCGCAGCATGTCGCACAGCTTCTCGATGGTCTTGGCGGTGAAGCGGATGGTCATCAGCTCGGCCGACAGCTGATCCTGCACCTTTTTGTACTGGGCGGAGCTGTAGCCGTTCTTGTCGTAGGCCTGGTGCAGCTGCTCGAACAGCGAGTGCAGCTTGTCAAAGCGCGACAGCGCTTCGTTCTTCAGTTCTTCAAGTCGGCGGGTCATGGCCTTGGAGCCGCCCTTGCCGTCGTCGTCGTCCTCTTCGTCGTATTCGTCGAAGTCTTCTTCGGCCACATAGTCATCGTTTTCGTCGGCATCGGAGAAGCCGTCCACGATGGTGGAGATGACCACCTTGCCTTCGCGGATTTCCTGGGCCATGGCCAGGATCTCAGCGATGGTGGCAGGCGAAGCGCTGATGGCCAGCATCATGTCCTGCAGGCCGCCTTCGATGCGCTTGGCAATTTCGATTTCGCCTTCGCGGGTCAGCAGCTCGACCGTGCCCATTTCACGCATGTACATGCGAACGGGATCGGTCGTACGGCCAAATTCGGAATCCACGGTCGAGAGGGCGGCTTCCGCTTCTTCTTCCGCTTCTTCTTCCGTCGTGGCGGACTGGCCGGTGTTGTTCAGCAGCAGGGTTTCTGCGTCCGGGGTCTGCTCGTACACCGCCACACCCATGTCGTTCAACATGGAGATCACGACTTCCAGCGTTTCGGCATCGACCAGCTTGTCGGGCAGGTGGTCGGAGATTTCGGCGTTGGTCAGGTAGCCACGGGTCTTGCCCAGCTTGATCAGGGCCTTCAGGCGCTGGCGGCGGGTAGACATTTCCTCTTCGGTCAGGACGGCTTCGTCCAGGCCGAATTCCTTCATCAGCGCGCGTTCCTTGGCCTTGGAGACCTTCATGCGCAGCGGCTTGACCTTCTCGACGGGGGAATCGGGTGCGACCTCGGCCTCTACCGTTTCCTCGCCTTCGAGATCTTCCTCGATGTCGGAGAAATCGGCATCATCATCGATGTCTTCTTCGCTCTTGCCTTTGGCCTTGGCTTTGCCCTTGGCAGCCGTCTTCTTGGGGGCCTTGGGCTTTTCTTCTGCGGCAGCCTTGGTGGCTTTGGGTTTTGCGGTCTTTGCGGCGGCCTTGGCCTTTACCGGGGTTTCCGCTTCTTCGGCTTCCACCTTCTTGGTGGCGCGTTTCTTGGGGGCGCCTGCGTTGAGCAGGGCGTCGGCTGCCTTGAGCAATTCTGCTTGAGACAGGCGTTGTTTACTTTCGGACACGGAGCTAACCTTCTTCGTCGCTGCCTTGGAGGGAGAGGGGGCGGCAGCACTGGCTTTTACGGTTTTGCCTGCTGCAACAGGTGCCTTGGCAGCCGCAGGTTTTGCGGCTTTGGTCACGGTTGCAGCCTTGGCACTTTTGGCAGCGCTGGCTTTGGTTGGCGACTTGACGGACGACTTCGCGGACTTTGTAGCAGGCATGTACACCCTCAGATCAAAGAAAACACACAAAGAAAACTGGCAAGCGCCATTACCGGCGCATACAAAAAATACAGCGTCTGCCTGCAACAGGTGCAATGGGCAGCTGGGCTATACGAGGTGCGGAACCTCTTGGCAAGATGTTGGGGCGATCATTTGGGGTGCAGTCCTTGCGGTATGTTGGGCGCTTGCGCTGGTGGCAAATCACGTAAGTCTTTACGCGGGCCCGGTCCGGAGGTGCTGCTGTCGCTCTTGCCGATGCAACAAATATTATACCTTTTTGGTGAATGTCAAGGGCTTTGCGCGATTTATTTGTTGACTTGGCGCTTGAGCAGGCCGATACGGTGGAAATTGCTCTGGTAGCGTCGCAGGGCCTTGGGGTCCGAGGCCTGGGTGATGAGCTGGCGGTTCTGCTCCTCAAGGTGGCCGAGCACGATGCGGCTGAGGGAATCACGCAGTTCGTCGCGGATCTCGTCGAGCGGGCCGTCGATCTGGGCGTGGTGCCCCTGCATCAGCTGTGTGGCGAACTCTTCGATCACATGGCCGCGCATGTGCTCCCGCAACACGGCCCATGACTGCGCACCGTGTGCCAGAAACTGCTGCTCGATCCAGGCGAACAGGCTGCCGTAAGGTGCATCCAGCTGCGCCAGGGTGGCGGCATCTTCCGGGGAAAAGTTCTCCAGAAAAGCCATGTGCGACAGCAGCAGGCGTGCGGCCTGGTCTTCCCGCGTGACTGCCACGGAGGGCATGGGGGGCTGCGGCGCCGGGCGTGGCTGCCAGTTGCCCTTTTTGCCTTTCCATTCGCCGGGGCTGCGCTTGCCATAGGCATTGCCCCCTCCTGCGCCGTGGCCGAAGTTGCCGCCTTGCTGGGGGCTGTAGCCATCGCTGCGCTGGCCGGGGTAGCGGTCCATGCCACCCTCTCCGTCCCAGGGGGGCGCGTCACCGTACGGGGGGGGCGACTCGGTTGTCGCGTTCCATGGCGCTGCGGACCGGGGGGGTTCTGCGCCGGTGGGGTGCGCGCGGCCTGCACCTCCGTGGCGGGCCTGCTCCAGCGCAGTGGTTTTCTGCCACAACCCGTCCAGCTCTGTGGCGGGCAACTGGGCCTTGTCGGCAATTTCGGCCAGCAGTTGGCGCTTCAAGGCGCCGTCTGGCAGCAGATTCCATAGCGGCCGGGCGTTGCTGGACATACGCGCACGGCCTTCAGCTTGCCCAAGATCACAGCCTTCGCTGGCCGCCTCCAGCAAAAAGCGCGACAGCGGGGTGGCGTCATGCACATGGCGGGCAAAGGCATCGGCCCCATATTCGCGCACAAAGCTGTCCGGGTCGTGTTCGGCAGGCAGAAAAAGGAATTTGATGCTGCGCGTATCGGTGGCATAGGGCAGTGCGCCGTCGAGCGCCTTGCGGGCGGCCCGTCGCCCGGCGGCGTCGCCATCAAAGCTGAATACCACAGTTTCGGTAAAGCGGAAGAGCTTGTGCACGTGATCGGGCGTGCAAGCGGTCCCCAGAGTGGCGACGGCATTGGGAAAGCCCAGCTGCGCTAGCGCCACCACGTCCATGTAGCCTTCGGTCACGAGCGCGTAGCCGTGTTCGCGGATGGCGGTGCGCGCCTCAAACAGGCCATACAGCTCGCGGCCCTTGTGGAAAACCGGTGTTTCGGGCGAATTCAGGTACTTGGGCTTTTCGTCGCCGAATACGCGCCCGCCAAAGCCGATGCATTCGCCCTTGACATTGCGGATCGGAAACATCACCCGGTCGCGGAAACGGTCGTAGCGCTTGGCCTCGCCCCCCTTGTCGTCTTCGGACTCGATCACCAGACCCGTTTCGACCAGCTTGGCATCGTCGTAAGCCGGAAAGACACTGGCCAGGCCGCGCCAGCCCTCGGGCGCGTAACCCAGGCCAAAACGTTTGGCTGTGGCGCCAGAGACGCCGCGGCCTTTCAGATAGGCGATGGCTTTTTGCGACTGCGACAGGTGCTTGCGGTAGGACTCGCCCGCCTTTTCCAGGATATCGGTGAGCGTTGCCTGCTTTTCGCGCGCCTGCGCGGCGCGCTCGCGCTGTTGGGGGGAGACATCGTCTTCGGGCACCTGCAGGCCGGTGCTCTGGGCCAGCTCGGTCACCGCTTCGCGGAAACCCATGCCCGTATGGTCCATCAGAAAGCCGATCGCGTTGCCGTTTTTGCCACAGCCAAAGCAGTGGTAGAACTGTTTGGAGGGGCTGACGCTGAACGAGGGCGATTTTTCGCCATGGAAAGGGCACAGCCCCATGTAATTGGCGCCGCCTTTTTTCAGCTGTACATAACGGCCCACCACATCGACCACATCGACGCGGGAGAGCAGTTCCTGGATGAATGACTGGGGGATGGACACCGTTCTATTGTCGCCCAAGCGCAGCCATGCCCGGGTGCTGCATGGGCAAATTGCTGCGGCACTCGGCTTGACCGGTTGCTTGCCAAGCAGGCATGGATTGCTATGAAAAAAGGATTGATGATGACCAATGGGCGGGCGCTAGCAGTCATTTTTACCATATTCACCGATCCGTCTTCTTGGTGAGAGCCCATCGGCCATTGCAATTTCCATGTCAGCCATCTGTGGCACAGTGGTTTCCAAGGAGACACAAGACCGATGACGAGCATGTACGACACCCGGTTGGACCGCAATGAGGCCAACCATGCCCCGCTGACCCCATTGAGCTTCATCGAGCGCGCAGCCGAGGTCTACCCCGAGCGCCTGGCCATCATCCATGGCGATCTGCGCCAGACCTGGGGGCAAACCTATGCGAGGTGCCGCCAGTTGGCCAGCAGCCTGCAGCAGCAGGGCATCGGCAAGAACGACACGGTGGCGGTGATGTTGCCCAATACGCCGCCGATGGTGGAGGCGCACTTTGGCGTGCCGATGGCAGGCGCCGTGCTGAACGCGCTCAACACCCGCCTCGACCCCGAAACCATTGCCTTCATGCTCGACCACGGGGAAGCCAAGGCTTTGATCGTGGATCCGGAGTTTGCCGGTGTAGTGGCCAAGGCGCTGCAGCTGCGTCAATCGACTGCGCCTTTGCTGCTGATCGATGTGGAAGACGCCATCTACGGCGAGGCCAGCGAGCGCCTGGGAGCGCTTACCTACGAACAATTGCTGGCGCAGGGCAGGGCAGACTTTGCATGGGCCCTGCCGGGTGACGAGTGGGATGCGATTGCGCTCAACTACACCAGCGGCACCACCGGCAACCCCAAGGGCGTGGTCTACCACCACCGGGGCGCGGCGGTGAACGCCACCAGCAATGTGCTGGAATGGGACATGCCCAAGTTTGCGGTCTACCTGTGGACCCTGCCCATGTTTCACTGCAATGGATGGTGTTTTCCGTGGACCGTGGCGCTGCGGGCGGGTGTCAACGTCTGCCTGCGCCGGGTGGAGGCGCAGGCGATCTTCAATGCCATCAAAAGCCATGGTGTGACCCACTATTGCGGCGCGCCCATCGTGCACAGCCTGCTCGTCAACGCCCCTGAGGCCATGAAGGAGGGCATGCAGAACCTGCCGCAGGGAGGCGTCAAGTGCATGGTAGCTGGCGCGGCGCCGCCGGCATCGATGATTGAAGGCATGGAGCAGATGGGCTTTGACCTGACCCATGTGTATGGCCTGACTGAGGTCTATGGCCCTGTCACCGTCTGTGCCAAGCAGGACAGCTGGAGTGGGCTGGACGTGGGCGAGCGTGCCCGACTCAATGCCCGCCAGGGGGTGCGCTACCACCTGCAGCGCTCAGCCCGTGTCATCAACGCCGACACCATGGAGCCTGTGCCGGAAGACGGCGAAACCATGGGCGAGATCATGTTGCGCGGCAACATCGCCATGAAAGGCTACCTCAAGAACCCGACCGCCACGGACGAGGCTTTTCGCGGTGGCTGGTTCCACACGGGTGATCTGGCGGTGCAGTACCCAGATGGCTACATCAAGATCAAGGACCGCAGCAAGGACATCATCATCTCCGGCGGAGAGAACATCTCGTCCATCGAGGTGGAAGATGTGCTCTACCGCCACCCCGCCGTCCTTGCCGCTGCCGTGGTGGCCAAGCCCGATGCCAAGTGGGGCGAAACCCCTTGCGCCTTTGTCGAGGTCAAACCCGGCGCGGCGGTGACGGCCGAAGACATTGTGGCCCACTGCAAGAAGCATCTGGCGGGGTTCAAGGTGCCACGGGCCGTGGTGTTTGGCGACCTGCCCAAGACCAGCACCGGCAAGATCCAGAAATTCGAGCTGCGCAAGCAGGCCGGGTCTGCAGACGCCATCGATGTGTGATACCTGGTGGCTGCGGCCGCCGAGGCGTGCTGGCGTCAGGCGCTGTAGATATCCATGCGGCGGTGGCTCCAGGCGGGCAGCGCCTCGCGCAGGCTGGCAATGCGCCCCAGGTCAATGTCTGCGCAGAGGTGTCCGGTGGTATCGGGCATGCAGGCAATGACCGTGCCCCAGGGGTCGATCACCATGCTGCGGCCCAGACAGGGCAGCGCCGGGCCGGGTCCGTCGATCTGGGCTGCGGCGACAACGTAGCACTGGTTTTCCACTGCGCGAGCGCGCAGCAGCAGCTCCCAGTGATCGCGCCCCGTGCGCACATTGAAGGCCGCAGGCACCACGATGACATTGGCGCCTTGTGCGCGCAGGCTGCGAAACAGCTCGGGAAAGCGGAGGTCGTAGCAGATGCTCATGCCCACGCGCATGCCAAGCATGTCTACAAGGGTCAAGGCGTCTCCCTGCAAAAAGTCGTCCGATTCCTTGTACGGCAGGCCGCCCACCTCAGCATCGTACAGATGCAGTTTGCGGTAGGTGGCCAGCAAGCGGCCATCGGGGCCAAAGGTCAGCCCGGTGTTGCCCAGCTTGTTCTGTGCGGTGACCTTTTCGTGCACCGAGCCCACATGCAGATGCACGCCGTGGCGGCTGGCCAGCTGCGCAAGCCGTGGCACCAGGGCGCCGTCCGGCGGCAGGGCGTGGCGTGCAATGGTGGCGGCATCGCCCCGGATATCGGTGTATTCCGGGCTCACCACAAACTGCGCGCCATCGCGGGCGGCTGCGGCCACACCTTGCTCCAGGGCCTGGATATTGGCCTCCCAGTCGGTGCCGCTGTTCATCTGCAATACGGCGATTCGAATACGCATGAAAGTCTCCTCTGCGTTGGCAGTCATAGACAGGTGTTGCAGACCAACGTGCCGATATCGGCCAGCAGCAGCTCTCCCTGGCCGCCGTGGATGCTGGCGCTGGTCACTGGGTCCTGGAAGCCGGTGGCCATCACGGCCAGGACGAGCGAGTGATTGCCTTTGCAAAAAATGCCTGCGTCGTTGCGCAGATCGGGCAGTTGCCCGGTCTTGTTGCTCGCCCGCACGCCTGCTGGCAGCGCTGCGCAGAGCAGGGGCTGGTGGCGCTCGGTGGCCATCAGATCCAGCGCAAAGCCTTGCATGGCGACACCGAGCGGGCCTGTTTGCTGCAGGCGGTGCATCAGCAGGCACAGGTCGCGCGCGCTGGTGGTGTTGTCGCGGCCGGCCTTTTGCGCTTCGCTGTCCATCATCTTGCGGCGCAGCGCACTGTGCGCAAGGCCTGCGGCCTGCAGGTACTGGTTGATGGCATCAAAGCCCAGCAGGTCGATGAGCTGGTTGGTGGCGGTGTTGTCGCTCACCACCATCATCAGCCCGCACAGCTCGGCGAGCGTGAGCTGTTCCACGCTCGGCAGTGCGTGCAGCATACCGGTGCCGCCGACGCAGTTTCCGGGCGTGATGGCGATGCGCTCGCTCAATTGGCGATGCCCTGCATCCGCCTGCTCCAGCAAGGCCAGCAGGATGGCAATCTTGATGGTGCTGGCAGACGGCTTTGCCTGATCGGCGCGAATGGCGATTACCTCGTCGCCCTCGGCGGTCATGAGGCACAGCGACAGACCGGCGGCATCCGCCTTGAGCCGCTGCCGGGCCAGGGCAAGTATCTGGCTTTCGAGTTGGGTGTGAGTGAGCTCCATGGGCATCCTTACACGATCAGGTAGAACACGGCCGAGAGCACGACGATGTTGACGATCATCACCGCCCAGCCGTTGTAGAGCATGTATTTGAGCTGGTTCGAGCGCGCCAGGCCCATCTGGCCGAACATGTCGGAGCTGGGGAAGGGGCCGAACCAGTCGATCTGCGAGCTGCCCAGAATCACCGCCGTCGTACCTGCCGGGCCCACACCTGCTGCGGCAAGCACGGGGCCGAAGATCTTGGCAGTGAATGTCATCTGCGCCACGGCAGCGCCGGGAATATGGCCGATCACGTTGAACAACAGAATGATCACGCACAGCGCGGCGCCGCTCACGCCCACCAGATAAGGTTGCACCGTGTCGAGCAGGGCATGGTAGGCGTTGAGCTTGTCCACCAGCACCAGCACCGGGTTGAACAGCCAGAACAGGAAGAAGATCCAGATCAGTTTGCCCGCGCCGGCATACATGGCCTGCAGAATCTGGGTGGGACGCATGCCGCCTGCCAGGCCGGTCACCGCGCCCAGCGCCACCATCACCACGATGGCAAATGCAAAGCCTGCCTTGGCCAGCACACCGACCACCGCCAGGCTGACGATGGTGATGCAAAAGCCCCAGGCGGCGCGCACTGCTGAGGGCTCGGCCTTCTTGTCCATGTCGAAGGCGGCCTGGCCCAGGCTGGCTTCTTCGTACTGAAAATCAGCCTCGCTCATCTTCTGGATGCGCCCCGCCATGAACCAGCCTGCCAGCAATGTGGCTGCGGCCATGGGGAGCCCCGCCACCAGCAGGTATTCACCATAGCTGAGGCCGGTGAGTCCGGTCACGGTCACCACATTGGGAGTGAAGGGGCCAAGCACCAGGCCAGCCGAGCCTGCGGTCTGGAACAGCGCCGCCACCGTGGGGCGCGACAGGCGCACTGCTGCTGCGATGGGAATCACCACCGCTGCGATGATGGCGTTGCCCCCAGCCAGGGTACCCAGGGCGCCGCAGATCAGCACCGAGGTGACCATGATTCCGAGGCGCACGCGCAACTGGTTGGACAGCCCGATCTTGCGCACGATGGCGCGCACCATCTGCTCGGCAGCACCCGTGCGTGCCGCCACTTCGCCCACGCCAGCGCCCAGCACGATGATGAGGCCGACCACGGCAATGAACGAGCCCAGCGACTCGGCTAGCAGCTTGCCCATGCCAATGGGTGTGGTTCCCGTCATGATGGCGCCAAGCACGATGGCACCGATGGTGGACAGCACGATGTCCACGCCCAGCAAGGCAATGACGGCGAACACCACCACCGGTGTCAGCCCCCAGAGACTGGTCTGGCCCGGTATGGTGAAGTGGGTCGTGATGGCGATGGCCAGCCCGAGCAGGAAGACGGCAATGGCCGCGTTGCGTTTGCCTGGCGAGGCATCAATGGTGGCAGACATGGTGTTGTTTCTCCTTGTGATCTATCGATGGCCCGTGGGGTCGGGCTTTATGGGGTGGGTATGCCGCACGCGCCTTCAGGCTGGCAACTGGCGCCTCAGTACCTGACCAGGCCGTATGCCTGGGGTTGGGACGGCATCAGATGAGAGAAAGACGATCTGGCCGTTGACCGCCACCAGCTCGATGCCCTCGGACGGCAGCGTTGGCTCGTCCCAGGTGGCGCGGTCGATGACGGTTTCGGGGTCGAACACCACTAGATCGGCCCAGTAGCCCAGGCGTATCTGGCCGCGCTCAGCCAGGCCGTAGACGGAGGCCGGCAGGCTGGTGATCTTGCGCACGGCCTGCTCGATGCTGACCAGACGCTCCTCGCGCGCATAGCGCCCGAGAATGCGGGTGAAGGTGCCCCACAGGCGCGGATGTGGGTTGGCATCGTTGGGCAGCCCGTCCGAGCCCACCATGCAGCAGGGATGCTGAAAGATGCGCTGCACTTCCTGCTCGTCCATCGCGAAGTAGATGGCGCCAGCGGGCAGCAGGCGCCGTGCGGCTTCCTCTTTATCGCAGTTCCACTGCTCGGCGATATCGGTCAGATACATGCCGTTGCACTCGGGGTGCGGCGTACTCCAGGTGATCTTGATGCGATCGATCCGGTGCGTGCGCTCGGGGATCAGGATGGTGGAGCTGCCGGAGTAGGGGTAGATGTCCATGGCGACCTGCGTGCCCTGCGCGCGCGTGGTGTCGATATTGGCGATGGTGCGCGCGCTCTTGCCCCAATTGGCGTTCATCATGCATTTGTGGTGCGAGATCACCATGGCGCATCCGCTGTGGCGGCTGACGCTGAGCACTTCCTCCACCGCCTGCTCCACCTCGTCGCCTTCGTTGCGGATATGGCTGGTGTGCAGCGCCTCGAATTCCTTGGCCACGCGGGCCAGCGCCTCCAATTCGGCCTGCGATGCGTAGCAGCCAGGCTCATAGGCCAGACCGGTGCTGAAGCCCACCGCGCCTGCTGCCAGCGACTGGCGCAGCAGACCCTGCATGGCCTGTAACTCTTGCGGCGTAGGCTCGGCCGTAGGGTCTTGCATGATGGCCAGCCGCAGGTTGGCGTGGCCGACCAGGGCCGCCACATTGATCAGCGGCTGCAGCGATTCGAGGGTGGCGAGGTAGCGCTCCATGTCTGCATACAGTGGAATATCGCCCAGCAGCGCCAGCGATGCTGCCGTGTTGTGGGGCAGTGGCGCAGGCGAAGCACTGACGCCGCAGTTACCCACCACCACGGTGGTCACGCCCTGGCTGGTCTTCCAGGGCAGGCCGGGCTTCTGGATGAACATCAGGTCATCATGGCCATGCACGTCGATAAAACCCGGCGCCACCAGCTTGTTGCGGGCATCGATGCGCCGCGTGGCTATGTGCTGATGCAGATCGCCGATGGCTGCAATGCGGCCACCCAGGACGCCAATGTCCGCCCGAAAGCGCGGCTCGCCACTGCCATCCACCACCCAGCCGCCTTCAATGACCAGATCCAGCGCGACTCTGCCCGCCGCGCCACCGGGCTGCATCTCATCCATCGGTTTGAAGGACGCTGCGGCCCCGTCGTTTGTCGTATTCATACTCATGGGGGCGATTATCAAATCGCAGCATTCATTACAATAATTTTTTAAAGTAATTGATCTATCGTTTTTTGAAATGAATAGGCTGCCCAAGCACATCACCCTCAAGCATCTCCATGCCTTTGCCATGGTGGCGCAGGAGAGCAGCTTCACCCAGGCGGCGGCTCGCCTGTTCCAGACCCAGTCCTCCGTCACCACGCTGGTGCATCAGCTGGAGACGGCGCTGGGTACCCGGCTGTTCGAGCGCAGCAGCCGCAAGGTTGGGCTCACACCAGTGGGGCGCGATCTGCTGCCCCGGGTGATGCGCCTGCTGACCGACTTTGACGGGGTGCTTGAAGACGTGCTGCGCTATGGTGGCCAGTCGTTTGGCAAGGTGCGTATCTCGGCAGCACCTTCGGCCATTACCGAGTTGGTGGCACCTGCAGCCTCGGAGTTCTCACGCCTCTATCCGGCGGTGAGGCTGTACCTGCGCGATGACAACTCTGGCCGCATCCAGCGCCAGGTGCTTGCCAGCGAAGTGGATTTTGGTATCACCAGCCGCTGGGCTGACTCGCAGGGGCTGCAATTCGATCCGCTCGTAGACGATGCGTTTGGCGTGCTCTACTGCGCTGACGACCCGCAGGTGGTTCCCGGTAGCGAAGGCTACGTCACCTGGAAAAGCCTGGCCGCCTGCAAGTCGGTCGGCGTGGTCGATGAAACCGGAATTCTGGCGCTGCTGCGGTCGCGGACGGACTTGCCTGCCAATGCGTCTACCCCGTTCTACGAGGCATCGAGCACCACTTCCCAGGCTGCCCTGGTTGCCCAGGGCATGGGGATCGCCTTCATGCCGGCCCTGGCGGCCCACCGGGTGCTGGAGCCACGCCTGCGCTTTGCCTTGCTCAAGGCTCCCACCGTGGTGCGCAATATCTGTACGGTCAGGCGCAGTGATGTGCCATTGACCGATATTGCACGCATCTTTGAAACCATGGTGCGTACCACCACGGCAGCGCTTGCCCTGCCGCCGGGCTGCATGCCGCGTGGTGTTGGCTGAAAGCCGCGTTGTGTCTGCCGCTCGGGTTTGCCGCAATGGCCCAGGTGGGGCTCAGTGCCTAGAGTGGCCTGGTTCATTCACATTTCCATCGACAAGGACACAGGCCATGCACCACACCCCAAGCACAGCATCTCGTATCTCGCACCGCCGCACGTTGTGGCTGAGTGCTTCTGTTTTGATAGCTGCTGGCGCTCTGCTATTGGGCGAAAAAGCTCATTCCGAGGTGTACGCCAAGGAAGGCATGATCAAGGCGCAGAAGGAAAAGGCCGGTGGCGGCCAGGGCGTGCTGGTGGGCGAATATGCCTTCACCCGCGACAAGGCCAAAAAGGACGAGGCGATCAAGGAAATCAGCTGGCTGAGCTTGAAGCCGGGCGACTCCATCGGCTACCACCCGCACACCACGAACGAGGACACCTACATCATCGTCTCGGGCACCGGCGTCTTCAAGGACAAGGACGGCAAGGACGTGCCGGTGAAGGCGGGCGACGTGACCATCGTGCGCAAGGGCGAATCGCATGGACTGACGGCAACGGGCACGGAGCCACTCGTGTTCATTGATGTGATTGCCGAGCAGTGACGGCATAGTGGTGCACGTATCGGTGCGTATATCCATGCGCTTGAAATAGACAAGGAGCCACGCAGGCTCCTTTTTCATGCAGGGCGCCGAGGCCTTACTGCCCCATCACCACGCCTTCGCGCCGCGGGTCTGCGCCGCCGAACCACAGCGATTTGCCATGGGCCTCGCCGCGCGATATCGCTTGCAGGCCGCTGGTCAGGTTCTGCTCCTTGACTTCGGCGCCGCGCTTGGCCAAGGCTTCCACCGTTGCGGCAGGGAAGCGCTTTTCCTCCAGCACCGTGGGTCCGTTCAGACTGCCGAAATTGGGCAGGTTGATGGCTTGCTGCGGCATCAGGCCCCAGTTGAGCATGCCGTACAGCGTTTTGGCGGTGTAGTGGATGATCCAGGCGCCGCCAGGGCTACCGGCGCTCACTACAAGCTTGTCGGTGGCTTTGTCGAACACCAGCGTAGGCGCCATTGACGAGCGAGGGCGCTTGCCGGGCTCGACCCGGTTGGCGATGGGCTGGCCCTGGGCATCGCGCGGTGCCAGGCTGAAGTCGGTCAGCTCGTTGTTCAGCAGAAATCCGCCGGACAGGCCCCGGCCGGTGTTCACCATCTGGCGCGAGCCGAACTGGTCTTCAATGGTGGTGGTCATTGCAATCGCATTGCCATAGGCATCGACGATGCTGATGTGGCTGGTGCCATATTCCATCTGGTAGGGCTGGGTGGCGTAGGCGATCTTCACGGCGCCGGGCTGGCCGGGCTGAGCCTGCTTCATGCTTTGCGCACCGATCAGCTTGGCACGCTCGGCCAGGTATTGCGGGCGCAGCATGTTGTGCCAGTCGTCGCCCGGGGCTTTTACGAAAGCAGGGTCGGCCACGTACTGGTTACGGTCTGCAAACGCGAGGCGCGACGCTTCGGCGTACAGGTACAGCCAGTCGGCAGTGGGTAGGCCATCGGCGCCCAGCACCATTTGCTTGGCCGGGGTGTTGCCCAGTATGCCCAGGATCTGCCCCACCGCAATGGCGCCAGAGCTGGGTGGAGGAAAGCCGCACACCCGGTAGCTGCGTGTAGACGCAGGGTTGCCAACCGCATTGCCTGGGGCCTGCGGACTGTAGTCGCTGCACAGCGCCTCGCGCTTGACGGGCTGGTAGGCGGCCAGATCGGCTGCCGTCATCTTGCCGGGGTTGGTGGCGTGGCCTTGCACTTTGCGCACGATTGCCTCCGCCACGGGGCCTTCCAACAAGGCTTTGGAGCCGTTCTTGGCAATGTCTTTCAGAACCGCTGCGTACTCCGGATTCTTCAGCACATGGCCTACGGGCCAGGGTTTGCCGTTGGCATCGAGAAAATAGCTGCTGGCAACCGTATCCTGGCCCAGAAATTTTTCCTGTGCAGTCAGTGCGTTCAGGCGAGGGCTGACCTTGAAGCCGTCGCTTGCCAGCTTGATGGCGGGCTCGAACAAGGTGGCCCAGGGCAGCTTGCCATGCTCCTTGTGCGCCAGCTCCAGCATGCGGATGGCGCCGGGCACACCTACCGAGCGGCCGCCCACGACAGCATCGTGGAAGACCATGGGCTTGCCGTCCTTCATGAACAGGTTTTCGTCGGCGGCCATGGGGGCGACTTCGCGGCCGTCATAGGCCTCGACCTTGCTGCCCTGGGCATGCAGCAGGAAGGCGCCGCCGCCGATGCCACTGGACTGCGGCTCGACCAGGCCGAGCACCAGTTGCACAGCAATGGCGGCATCAATGGCGCTGCCTCCGGCCTTGAGAACCTGAAAGCCTGCATCCGTTGCCAGCGGGTTGGCCGCAGCCACGGCGTACTTTTCGTTGGCCCAGCCGGGCTTGTCGGTCCAGCCGGAGCTGCCTTCGGGCTGGTCGGCTGCGGCAGGGGGCGTGTAGTGGAGAGAAGGGGTGCTGGTACATGCAGCCAGCAGGGCGGCCGCCGCCAGTGTGCTGATCTGCAACGCATGCCGCGCGCCTCGTGTGATCGGTCGGCGTGCCTTGCTTCTGGCTTCAAGATTCTGTGGTGTCTGGTGTGCCATGGCGGTGTTCCTTCTCTATATCTGTAGTGGGATGCTGCATCCTACCTGCTCTGCCGGATAAGCCATTGCGGGACTGCACCGACACACGCATCCAGATGTAAACGATTTCCCTGGGGCTTGCTTCAGGCGAGTTGCGGCCCGGCCACGCGGTCTTCCACTGCAAAGCGCACCAGGGTGCGGGCGCCACTGTCCGGGCGCAGCGGGTCATCGACGGCTCGCAACTGCGTGGTCCAGAGCGTGGGGGTGATATCGCACAGGCCATAGCCGCGTTCATCGCAGCGGGCAAACAGGACGTGTGGGTTGCGTGCAACGACGGCATCGACCCGGGCCTGTGTAGTGCCGGAGTGCGATGTGATGGAGGTGCCGCAGAATTCGCTCGCCACCACCCGGGGCGCGCGGCCCTCGGCTTCGGGGTTGTCGATGCGGCAGACATAGTTCTGGTGAATGTCACCGCCCAGCAGCACGGTGTTGCGCAGTGCAGCCTGGTCGATGGCACGGATCAGGCGTTGGCGCGCAGCGGGGTAGCCGTCCCAGCTGTCGGTGCTGGTGCGGCCATTGGGGTAGTGGCGCGGGGCAAACAGGGTTTGTTGGCAAATCACGCTCCAGCGTTTGCTGGATGGGCGCGAAGCGCTATTGTTTTTGAGATTTTCGGCTAGCCAGCGTTCCTGCTCCCACCCAAGAAAGCTGCGGGCGTTGCGGGCCAGATCGGGGCAATTGGCTGCGTTGACGGCGCCGTTGCTTTTCTCGCCGGGCGTGCGGCAAGCCTGTATGTCGCGGTACTGCCGAGCGTCGAGCACCATCAGATCAGCCAGATTGCCCCAGCTGAACCGGCGGTAGACCTGCATGTGGCGCAGGGCCGAGCTGACTGGGACGTCGGCCTTGGCGGCTACGGCAGCGCGCAGCGGCATGTTTTCGTAAAAGGCCTGGTAGGCTGCCAGGCGCTTGGCGGCAAAGGCGGTGGCATTGCCCACGCCATCCAGTCCTGCGTAGTCGTTTTCCACCTCATGATCATCCCAGGTCATGACCCAGGGGCAGTGGGCGTGCATGGCCTGCAGGTCTGGGTCGCTTTTGTGCAACGCGTAGCGGTCACGGTAGTCCTGCAGGCTGCGCGGGTAGGGCAGCGGTTGCAGGCGCGCCAGCTCGGAGAGCAGCGCCTGGGTTTTTGCGTCGGTGGCGTTGGCCTTGGGAGATGCGTATTCGTAGATGTAGTCACCCAAAAAGACCACCAGGTCAGGATCATCCGCCCGCGCATGGCGCCAAGCCGCGTAGTAGCCGTGTTCCCAGCGCTGGCAGGAGGCAAACACGAGTCGCATGCGCTGCACGGGTGCGCCTTCTGCGGGTGTTGTGCGTGTGCGGCCAACGGCACTGGTCTGGCCATTGCAATGAAATCGGTAGTGGTACCAGCGGTCAGGTGCCAGACCGCTTGCCAGTACATGCACGCTGTGGCCCCAGTCTGGCGAGGCCAGCGCTTCACCTTTTTGCACGATGTGCTGGAACTGCGCGTCGTGCGCGATTTCCCACTGTACCGCTTGCGGCGCAAGCAAGGGCATGCGCGGGCTGGGCAGGAGCCGGGTCCACAGCACCACACCGTCGCTGGCGGGCTCGCCACTGGCTACGCCCAGACCAAAGAGTTGCTCGCTGACCGGCCAGGCAGCAATCGCCAAGGCGGCCTGACCAGCGAGTGACATGCTGCCCAGGCCTGTGGCAGCGAGCCACTGCAGCCATTGGCGGCGGGAGATATTGGTGAAAATACTGCTTTGCGCTTGGTGCATATGCGTGGATTGCTATGAATTTTTACAGTACCGCCCCAGCATAGCGCGTCAGCGGCATGCCGGTTTGTCACATCTGTAAAACAGGGCGCAAAAAGCACCCGAAACCGCGGACGCCATTGGGTATCCTGAATGTTTATTGCTCTGGAACAGACGAGCAATAAAAAAACGCTCCATCGGGAGCGTTGTTGATCGTGATCCATCTAGTGATCAGGTGCGTGGCTTGCCACGGCGCAAGCTGTCTTATTCGTCGTCGTTCTGCGACTGGGCTTGCGGGTTGCTGGCCGATGCCAGGATGTTGGCGGGGTCGTCCACGGCTTCACGCAGCGCCTTGCCTGGCTTGAAATGCGTAACGCGCTTGGCTGGTACCTGCACGGCTTCGCCGCTGCGGGGGTTGCGGCCCAGGCGCGGCTGGCGGTGGGTGATGGTGAAACTGCCAAAACCACGGATCTCGATGCGCTGGCCGCGCACGAGGGAATCTTCGACGGCCTCGAGAATCGTTTTGACAGCCTGCTCCGCATCCCGCTGGGTCAGCTGGTGAAAACGTTCGGCAAGCTCTTCAATCAGATCGGATCGGGTCATACGAATGGGAATCTTCAGTAATCTATATACGCAAAACGTAGATGGGCGCACTGGGCGCCCACCTTGAATGCTGGCTACCGACTATACCAAGCTGCGCAAGGTATGTCGGTAGCAGGGGCCGTCAATTACTTGTCGGCGTCCAGCTTGGCGCGCAGCAGAGCGCCCAGGCTGGTGGTACCAGCATTTTCCTTGGACGACTGGTGCGACAGGGAAGCCATGGCTTCTTGCTGCTCAGCATGGTCCTTCTGCTTGATCGACAGGGAGATGCTGCGGCTCTTGCGATCCACGTTGATCACCACGGCGGTCACTTCTTCGCCTTCCTTCAGCACCGAGCGAGCGTCTTCCACGCGGTCTTGGGAGATTTCCGAAGCACGCAGGTAGCCGACGATGTCGTCGCCCAGGTCGATTTCAGCGCCCTTGGCATCCACAGACTTGACCTTGCCGGTCACGATCTGGCCCTTGTCGTTCACGGTAGCGAACGTGGTGAAGGCGTCGCTGTCGAGCTGCTTGATGCCCAGCGAGATACGCTCACGGTCCACGTCCACGGCCAGCACGATGGCTTCCACTTCCTGGCCCTTCTTGTAGTTACGAACAGCGGCTTCGCCGGTTTCGTTCCACGACAGGTCGGACAGGTGCACCAGGCCGTCGATGCCCGAGGCCAGGCCCACGAACACGCCGAAGTCGGTGATCGACTTGATCGGGCCCTTCACGCGGTCACCGCGCTTGGTGTTCTGTGCAAATTCTTGCCATGGGTTGGCCTTGCATTGCTTCATGCCCAGGGAGATGCGACGCTTGTCTTCGTCGATTTCCAGAACCATGACTTCGACTTCGTCGCCCAGGGACACGAGCTTGGAAGGAGCAACGTTCTTGTTGGTCCAGTCCATTTCGGAAACGTGCACCAGACCTTCGATGCCTGGTTCCAGTTCCACGAACGCGCCGTAGTCGGCAATGTTGGTGACCTTGCCGAACAGACGGGTGCTCGATGGGTAGCGGCGCGACACGCCCAGCCATGGATCGTCGCCCATTTGCTTCAGACCCAGGGACACGCGGTTCTTCTCGGTGTCGAACTTCAGGATCTTGGCGGTGATTTCCTGGCCAGCGGTCACCACTTCGGATGGGTGACGCACGCGGCGCCATGCCATGTCGGTGATGTGCAGCAGGCCGTCGATGCCGCCCAGATCCACGAACGCACCGTATTCGGTGATGTTCTTGACCACGCCTTGAACGATGGAGCCTTCCTTCAGGGTTTCCATCAGCTTGGCGCGCTCTTCGCCCATCGAGGCTTCCACCACAGCGCGGCGGCTCAGCACCACGTTGTTGCGCTTGCGGTCGAGCTTGATGACCTTGAATTCCAGGGTCTTGTTTTCGTAAGGGGTCAGATCCTTGATAGGACGGGTGTCGATCAGCGAACCGGGCAGGAATGCGCGGATGCCGTTGACCAGAACGGTCAGACCGCCCTTGACCTTGCCGGAGGTGGTACCGGTCACGAATTCGCCCGATTCCAGCGCCTTTTCCAGCGACAGCCACGAGGCCAGACGCTTGGCGGTATCGCGCGACAGGATGGTGTCGCCGTAGCCGTTTTCGATGGAGCCGATGGCCACGGACACGAAGTCACCCACTTGGACTTCGATTTCGCCCTGGTCGTTCTTGAATTCGTCGATTGGCACATAGGCTTCCGACTTCAAGCCGGCGTTCACCACGACAAAGTTGTGCTCAACGCGCACGACTTCAGCGGTGATGACTTCGCCAGGACGCATTTCGGTGCGTGTCAACGACTCTTCAAAAAGGGCGGCAAAAGATTCAGACATGTGTTTCCTTAGACATAGTCAGGTTTCCGTTAGCACTATTGCTATCGTTTTTAAGGCTGGCTATGCAGGTTGCGGAGGTTCCGCAGGTTAAAAGTTAAACAACCCGGCTACCCATGGCGGTATGGAACGCACCAGTGGAAGGCGACCGGGGCCTTGCAAACCGCCTGCATCAGGGCAAAAAACACACTATCAGGCGCTGGCCTGGGAGTGGGCCGCCATTGCGGCAAACGGTTGGCGCTTTTCCCACCACGCCAGCACCTGGGCCACGGCTTCTTCAACCGTGATGTCGGAGTTGTCGAGCAGGAGAGCATCTTGTGCAGCTTGCAGCGGGGCGGTGGCGCGGTTCATGTCGCGCGCATCGCGCGCCTCAAGGTCAGCACGAAGGTCGGCTATTGTAGCCGGTATTCCTTTTTCTATCAACTGTTTATGACGGCGCTGCGCGCGCTGGGCGGCGCTCGCCGTCAGGTAGACCTTGAGTGGGGCGAGGGGGAAAATCACGGTTCCCATGTCGCGGCCGTCGGCCACAAGGCCGGGCAGCTGCCGAAAATCGTGCTGCATCTGTACCAGTGCCTGGCGCACGGCGGGCAGGGCGGAGACGAGTGACGCGTTCATGCCAGCCTCTTCGGAGCGGATGGCCAGACTGATGTCTTCGCCATCGAGCAGCACGCGCTGGTCAGATGTGAAGGTGATGTCCAGCTGGGCAATCAGCGCAGCGATCTGGCCGGCGTGGTCGGCATCGATGGGGATGCCCGCGCGCGTGGCAGCCAGGCCGGTGATGCGGTAGAGCGCGCCCGAGTCGAGCAGGTGGTAGCCCAGTGCGGCAGCCACGGCAGATGCCACAGTGCCCTTGCCCGAGGCGGTGGGGCCATCCACACAGATCACGGGCACGCTGCCGGGCACGGGGCGCACGGCAGAAAACAGTGCTTCGAAATAGCTCGGAAAGGTCTTGGCCACGCACTTGGGGTCTTCAATGCGTACTGACACGCCCGCCGGGTTGAAGGCTGCGAGCGAGAAGCACATGGCAACGCGGTGGTCGTCATAGGTGTGGATGCTGGCGGGCTTCCAGGCTTCGCGATTCGCGGGCGGTGTGATACTGATGTAGTCGGCGCCTTCCTCGACGGTGGCGCCGAGCTTGCGCAGCTCGGTGGCCATGGCGGCCAGGCGGTCGGTTTCCTTCACGCGCCAGCTGGCAATATTGCGCAAGGTGGTGGTGCCGTTGGCATACAGCGCCATGGCCGCCAGGGTCATGGCAGCATCGGGAATGTGGTTGCAGTCCATGTCGATGGCCTGCAATGGCCAGGTGCCCCGGCGAATTTCCAGCCAGTTGGGGCCGCTGGTAATGGCTGCACCCATGGCACGCGCGGCATCGACAAAGCGGATGTCACCCTGGATCGATTGGGCACCCACGCCCAGCACCTTGACGCTGCGGTCGATATGGATGGTGGAGTTGTTGGGGCCGGGCTTGCTGCTCTTGCCTGCGGCGATGGCGCCCAGCGCGATGAAGTAGCTGGCCGACGAGGCATCGGCCTCCACATGGATCTCGCGTGGCGACTGATAATGGCTACCTGCGGGAATGGTAAAGCGCTGCCAGCTATCATTTTTGACAGCAATGCCGAAACGCTGGAGCAACTCAAGCGTGATGTGGATGTAGGGCTTGGAGATCAGCTCTCCCACCACTTCGATGGTCACATCCTGCTGGCGCGCCACCAGCGGAAGCGCCATCAGCAGGGCTGTCAGGAACTGGCTGGATACATCGCCTCGCACAGGAATGGGCGCCTGCAGGTGCAACTGGGCTGTTGTCACCGGGTGAATGCGCAGTGGCGGGTAGCCTTCGTTGCCCAGGTAGTCGATTCTGCAGCCGAGCTGGCGCAGTGCGTCGACCAGGTCGCCAATCGGGCGCTCGTGCATGCGGGCGACGCCGCTCATCTCGAAATTGCCGCCCAGGAGTGCCAGCGCAGCCGTCAGTGGGCGCATGGCGGTGCCAGCGTTGCCGAGGAAGAGCTGCAGCGTGCGTGCTGCCGTCGCGGGTGCCAGATGACCACCCAGGCCGGTGACGTGGTAGCTGTTGAGGTGCGCCGGATCGGTGCTGCGCACCACGGCGCAACCCAGTTGCTCCAGGGCTTTGAGCATGACCTGGGTGTCATCGGAGTCGAGCAGGTCGTGGATGGTGGTGGTGCCCTGGCTCAGCGCAGCGAGCAGCAGCACGCGGTTGGAGATGCTTTTGGAGCCGGGCAACTGCACTTCACCATTGGCGCTTTGCAGTGCGGGGATGTCAAGAAAAGCGGTGGTGAACATGATTTGCTCTGCTTTTAGGAGTTATTGCGCACAGATGGCGGGCGCTGGGGGCCAATTTTATTCAAAATGATTTAGGCGACTGACCCAGTCAGCGGCTGCCTGAAAATATTCAAAATTCGCTCCACAACCCCTTGCTTGCCCCAGCGTTGCCAGCGAAGGCGGCGTTGCGACAAGCTGCCACTCCGCCCATTGTCGGCTGACCGCCTGCGGTGGTTGCAGGCGTCAAGGTGCTCAGGCCGTGGGCTTGGTTTTGGACAGCGATTCTGGCGTATACAGCTTGCCTGGCTTCCATTGCGCACGGGTGTCCGAGGCGCTGCGGATCAGGCTTTCGACGGCGGCTTGGTTGTCCGTCATCAGGGCCGCTTCATAGCGCCCGAGCATGTGCTGCAGGTAGTGGATCTGCTGAAGGATCTCGGTGCGGTTGGCGCTGAAGATATCGCGCCACATATTGGGCTCGCCAGCGGCAATGCGGGTGAAATCGCGGAAACCGGGGCCCGCCAGCGACAGGATGCGGTGGCCGTCTTCCTGCGCGAGGATCGCATTCATATAGGCCATGGCGATCAGGTGCGGCGCGTGGCTGCTGGCAGCCAGGGCGGCATCGTGCATTTCCGGCGACATGCTGGTGACGTGCGTGCCCAACCCCTTCCACAGGGCTTCGGCTTGGCGCAACTGGGCCACCTTGGTCAGCTCGGTTGGCGTGAGCACCACCTGGGCATCGTTGTAGAGGTTGACGTCTGCATGGTCGACGCCCGATACCTCTTTGCCCGTGATGGGGTGCGCAGGCACAAAGCAGCCAAAACGGTCCTTGAGCGCGCTGCGCGCGGCGTTCACCACATCCACCTTGGTCGATCCCACATCCATGACCAGGGTGCTGGGCTGGATCAGGTGCTTGATGGTGCGCAAGGTGGGCTCGGTCGATGCGACCGGAATCGCCAGCACCACCAGATCGGCGCCCGATACGGCGATCAAGGCCGAGCTGGCCTCTTCATCGATGGCGCCCATCTGGCGCGCGCGGCTGGTGGTGGAGGGCGACTTGCTGTAGCCCACAACGCGTTTGACGAGCCCCGCCCTCTTGACGGCCAGCGCGAACGAGCCGCCCATCAGCCCGCAGCCGATCAGCGCCATGTGTTCAAACTTTTTCACCAATCAAGCTCCCACAGGGTAGGCGCCCAGCATCTTGAAGAAGGCGCACAGCTCGCGCAGCTCTTCCAGGGCCTTGGCGACATTGGGCTGGGCGGGATGGCCGTCGAGATCAATGTAGAAATAGTATTCCCACTGGCCGGTGCGGGCAGGGCGTGATTCGAAGCGGGTCATGGACACGCCATGCTTGGACAGCGGCACCAGCAGGTCGTGTACTGCACCCGGGCGGTTGGGTACCGAGACGATCAGGCTTGTGCAATCCTTGCCCGAGGGTTGCGGCATGGTCAGCGTGTGCGGCAGGCAGATGATGGCAAAGCGCGTACGGTTGTATGCGTCGTCCTGGATGGCGTGGCTGACGATATGCAGGCCGAACTGCTGCGCTGCACGCTCACCGGCAATACCGGCCCAGTTGGGGTTGAGCGCGGCCAGGCGCGCGCCTTCGGCATTGCTCTCGACCGGGCGGCGCTCGGCGTTGGGCAGGTGCTTGGACAGCCAGCCCTGGCACTGCGCCAGCGCCTGGGGGTGGGCTGCGACCACTTCGATGCCTTCGAGCGAGTTGCTGGTGCGCATCAGGTTGTGGCGAATCAGCATGCTGACCTCGCCGACCACGTGGCAGGGCGTGTGCAGGAACATGTCCAGCGAACGCGTTACCACGCCTTCGTTGGAGTTTTCCACGCCCACGACGCCAAATTGCGAGCTGCCAGCAGCGGTGGAGTGGAAGACCTCTTCAAAGCTGTTGCAGTACTTGATGTCGGCGGCACCGCCAAAGTACTGGATGGCAGCTTCTTCGCAGAAGGTGCCTGCAGGCCCGAGCACGGCCACGCGCTGGGGAGATTCCAGTGCCAGGCAGGCCGACATGATCTCGCGCCAGATGGCTGAGACATGCGCATTCTTCAGCGGGCCGGGGTTGGCGTTTTCGATCTTCTGGATGACCTGGGCGACGCGGTCGGGGCGGAAGAAGGGCGTGCCTTCGCGCTTTTTGAGCTCCCCAACGCGTTCGGCCACCAGGGCGCGCTGGTTCAGCAAGGTCAGAAGCTGGGTGTCCAGATTGTCGATCTGTACACGCAGTGCGGCGAGTTCGGGGGACGCTTGGGGTTGGTTGCTCATGGGTACTGGTGCAGGTCAGGCCACGCAGGGCGCGTGCGCCAGCCTGCAAGAATAGCTCAGGAATGTCTCCGGGTAAAAGCCTGGGGCTTGTAACTCAAGCCTGTTTTTCGAAAGTTTGCATGTAATCAACCAAAGCCTGCACGCCGGCCAGCGGCATGGCGTTGTAGATGCTGGCACGCATGCCGCCTACCGATTTGTGGCCCTTGAGCTGTAGCAAGCCACGCTCCTTGGCGCCATCCAGGAATGCCTGGTTGCGTGATTCATCCTTGAGGAAGAAGGGCACATTCATGCGCGAGCGGCAGTCATGCGCCACGCGGTTTTCGTACAGCTGTGAGCCGTCGATCGCGCGGTACAGCAACTGTGCCTTGGCCTGGTTGCGGGCCTCCAGCGCAGCTACGCCGGTCAGCTCGCCTTCGCGTTGGCGCAAAATCCAGTCAAAGGTCAAGCCTGCAATGTAGATGCCCCAGGTGGGCGGGGTGTTGTACATCGACTGGTTGTCGGCCACCAGGCGGTAGTTGAAGGCGCTGGGGCATGCGGCCATGGCACGGTCCAGCAGGTCTTCACGCACCACCACCAGGGTGAGGCCCGCAGGCCCCAGGTTCTTTTGCGCGCCGCCAAAGGCGAGGCCAACGCGGCTCCACTCCACAGGGCGCGATGCGACGTGCGACGAGAAATCAATCACCAGCGGCGCCTTGCTGCCCAGTGCAGCCAGATCAGGCAGATCCTGGAATTCGACGCCGTTGATGGTTTCGTTGCTGCAGATGTGCACATACTGCGCGTCGTCGCGCAGCTTCCAGCCTGCCGCAGCGGGGATGTGGGTGAAACCCTGCGCCTCGTCGCTCGCAGCCGTCTGCGCATCGCAGAACTTGCCCGCTTCCTTGACGGACTTCTGGCTCCAGCTGCCCGTCACCACAAAATCGACCGCGCCGCCTTGCGACAGGTTCAGCGGCACGATGGCGTTTTCCGCCAGGCCACCGCCTTGCATGAACAGGATGTGGAAGTTATCGGGAACGGCGAGCAGCTTGCGGAAATCGGCTTCGGCCTTCTCGGCGATGGAGATGAACTCCTTGCCACGGTGGCTCATTTCCATCACGCTCATGCCCGAACCATGCCAGTTCAGCATTTCGGCGGCTGCCGTCTGCAGCACTTCTTCAGGGATGGCGGCCGGTCCGGCCGAGAAGTTATAGGGGCGTTGCATCAAAAAGGCCTCTTGCGCCCAACCATGGGGCGGTAGTAGCTATATAAAAAGGAGCAAATTAATCGAAGAAAAAGCCATGTCGCAACATGGCTTGTTCAGGGCTTACTCGGTTGCGGGCGTGTCGTCTGCGTTTCCTTCGCTTCCCTCGCTGTCGGCGCCTTCCGCGTTTTCATCGGCCTGCGCATCGTTTTCGACGATGCGCTGCAGGCCGCTGAGCTTGGCGCCTTCGTCCAGGCTGATCAGCGTGACGCCTTGGGTGGCGCGGCCCATCTCGCGAATCTCGGCCACGCGGGTGCGCACCAGTACACCGGTGTCTGTGATCAGCATGATCTGGTCATCCGGGCTCACCAGGGTGGCAGCCACGACCTTGCCGTTGCGCTCGGACTGTTGAATCGCAATCATGCCCTTGGTACCACGGCCGTGGCGCGTGTACTCGCTGATGTGGGTGCGCTTGCCATAGCCGTTTTCCGTAGCAGTCAGTACGCTTTGGGCGCTGGAGGACGCGGCAGCTTCCACGTCGCCGGACAGCATGGCATCGGCCGATTCGGCATCGGCCACCAGCATGGCGATCACGCTCTGGTGGTCTTCGATGTTCATGCCGCGCACGCCGCGGGCGTTGCGGCCCATGGGGCGCACATCGTTTTCGTCGAAACGCACGGCCTTGCCGCCATCGCTGAACAGCATCACATCGTGCTTGCCGTCGGTGAGCGCCGCGCCGATCAGATAGTCGCCGTCGTCCAGGCCCACTGCGATGATGCCGGCCTTGCGAGGGTTGCTGAATTCATCCAGCGAGGTCTTCTTGACCGTACCCATCTTGGTGGCCATGAACACATAGTGGTCGGCGGGGAAGCTGCGGTATTCGCCGGTGAGGGGCAGCACCACGTTGATCTTCTCGTCGTCCTGCAGCGGGAACATGTTGACGATAGGGCGGCCGCGCGATCCGCGCGAGCCTGCAGGAACTTCCCAGACCTTGAGCCAGTACAGGCGCCCACGGTTGGAGAAGCACAGCAGGTAATCGTGCGTATTGGCGATGAAAAGCTGATCGATCCAGTCGTCTTCCTTGGTGGCGGTGGCCTGCTTGCCGCGGCCGCCACGCTTTTGCGAACGGTACTCGGACAAGGGCTGGCTCTTGATATAGCCCGTATGCGAGAGCGTAACAACCATGTCGGTAGGTGTGATCAGGTCTTCGGTGGACAGATCCTGCGCGCTGTATTCCACCAGGCTGCGGCGGGCGCCCAGCTTGGTTTGGCCAAATTCGGTCTTCAGTGCTACCAGTTCTTCACCGATGATGGTGGAGACGCGCTCGGGCTTGGCCAGAATATCCAGCAGGTCTTCGATGACCGCCATGATCTCCTTGTATTCGGCCACGATCTTGTCCTGCTCCAGGCCGGTGAGGCGCTGCAGGCGCATCTGCAGGATTTCCTGGGCCTGGGTTTCCGACAGGCGGTACAGGCCATCCTGCTGCATGCCGAATTCGACTTCCAGGCCATCGGGGCGGTAGTCATCGGCGTTGACGACGCCTCCATCGGCGCGCGTGCGGGTGAGCATCTCGCGCACCAACTGGCTGTCCCAGCTGCGGTTCATCAGCTCGGCCTTGGCCACAGGGGGTGTAGGCGCGTTGCGGATGATGGCGATGAAGTCGTCGATATTGGCCAGTGCCACGGCAAGACCTTCGAGCACATGGCCGCGATCGCGTGCCTTGCGCAGCTCGAATACGGTGCGACGGGTGACCACCTCACGGCGGTGCTCCAGAAACACCTTGATCAGGTCCTTCAGATTGCACAGCTTGGGCTGACCATTGATCAGCGCCACCATGTTCATGCCGAAGGTGTCTTGCAGCTGGGTCTGCTTGTACAGATTGTTCAGCACCACCTCGGGCACTTCGCCGCGCTTGAGCTCGATCACCAGGCGCATGCCAGACTTGTCCGACTCGTCCTGGATGTGGCTGATGCCCTCGATCTTCTTCTCGTGCACCAGCTCGGCCATGCGCTCCTGCAAGGTCTTCTTGTTGACCTGGTAGGGCAGTTCATCAACGATGATGGATTGGCGCTGGCCCTTGTCGATGTCTTCAAAATGCACCTTGGCGCGCATCACCACCTTGCCACGGCCGGTGCGGTAGCCTTCCTTGACACCGTTGATGCCATAAATGATGCCTGCGGTCGGGAAATCTGGCGCAGGCACGATCTCCATCAAATCATCCAAAGTGGCATCGGAATGGTGCAGCAGGTGCAGGCAGGCATCCACCACTTCATTCAGGTTATGCGGTGGAATATTCGTGGCCATGCCGACCGCGATACCGCCGGAGCCATTGACCAGCAGATTGGGCAGGCGGCTGGGCAGCACCAGTGGTTCGCTCTCACTGCCGTCGTAATTGGGGCCGAAGTCCACGGTCTCCTTGTCGATATCGGCCAGCATCTCGTGGGCGATCTTGGAGAGGCGGATTTCGGTGTATCGCATGGCGGCGGCACCGTCGCCATCGACCGAGCCGAAGTTGCCCTGGCCATCCACCAGCATGTGGCGCATGGAGAAGTTTTGGGCCATCCGCACGATGGTGTCATACACCGACTGGTCGCCGTGCGGGTGGTATTTACCGATCACATCACCGACGATACGCGCCGATTTCTTATAGGGACGGTTCCAGTCGTTATTGAGTTCGTGCATCGCATACAGAACCCGGCGATGCACTGGCTTCAGGCCATCGCGTGCATCGGGGAGTGCGCGGCCAACGATCACGCTCATCGCGTAATCGAGATAACTGCGGCGCATTTCCTCTTCGAGACTGATGGGCAGAGTTTCTTTTGCAAACTGGGTCATAGATCTGACATGAGTGACGAAGTACAACAGGCATTTTAGGCGCAAGCTGATGTTGCATGCTGGCAACATTCTAGGCCCAATGCGCTTTTGTCTTACCCTTGGTGCTACAGATAACTATGGCGATCCGGTACGCCTATGGCACAATAAGTAAGAACGTTTTTGGTGATGGTCACTGACGACGTCTTGATTCGCAGCGCGGCTGCGGCTTTTTCCCCAAGAGGAGAACCATGAAGAAACTGAACAAAGTGGCGATGTTGTTTGCCTCTGCAGCGCTTGCAACCGCCGCTGGAGCACAAATTAAGGCTGCTGACGGCGGCAAAGTTGTTGATAACTGGCAAAACGGCACCAGCGAGCTGGTGTGGAAGAACGGTACCAACGAACTGTGCTGGCGTGATGCCAACTGGACGCCTGCTACCGCAGCTGAAGGTTGCGATGGCGCTCTGGTGAAGGCAGCTGAAGCTCCTGCGGCTCCAGCTCCTGCTGCAGCCCCTGGCGCAGCTCCTGCTCCAGCTGCTGTTCCAGCTGCAACCGTCCAAAAGGTTACCTACGCTGCTGACGCATTCTTCGACTTCGACAAGTCGGTGCTGAAGCCAGAAGGCAAGGCTAAGCTGGACGATCTGGCCGGCAAGGTGAAGAACATCAACCTGGAAGTCATCATTGCTGTGGGTCACACCGACTCCATCGGTACCGATGCTTACAACCAGAAGCTGTCTGTGCGCCGTGCTGAAGCTGTGAAGGCTTACCTGGTGTCCAAGGGCATCGACAAGAGCCGCGTGTACACCGAAGGCAAGGGCGAAAAGCAACCTGTGGCAGACAACAAGACTGCTGCTGGCCGCGCCAAGAACCGTCGCGTGGAAATCGAAGTGGTGGGCACCCAGAAGTAATTCTCTTGCCCATTCGCAAAAAAGCCCCAGCAATGGGGCTTTTTTTATGCCTTCACCGACTTGCAGATGGTGGACAATGAGGCCATGAACCAGACAGTGAACGCCGATCCGGCCGAATTGGCCAAGTTTTCCGAGCTCGCCATGCGCTGGTGGGATCCGGACAGTGAATTCAAACCTCTGCACCAGATCAACCCCTTGCGCCTGGATTGGATCAACACCTACAGTCCCCTTCAAGGTCAGACAGTTCTTGACGTAGGGTGTGGCGGTGGCATTCTGAGTGATTCCATGGCGCGCAAGGGTGCAACTGTCACGGGTATCGATCTGGCCGCCAAGGCCTTGCGTGTTGCGCAACTGCACGCTTTGGAGGCCCAGACACCCAATGTGGCTTACAAGGAAATCGCTGTCGAAGCCCTGGCGATGCTGCAACCCGAGAGCTTTGATACGGTGACCTGCATGGAAATGCTGGAACATGTACCCGACCCGGCTTCGGTGGCCAAAGCTTGCCACGACTTGGTCAAGCCTGGGGGGTGGGTGTTTTTTTCCACCATTAATCGCAATGCCAAAGCCTTTGCGCTGGCAATCGTAGGGGCCGAATACCTGCTGCAGATGCTGCCCAAAGGAACCCACGAGTATGCCAAGTTCATCCGCCCGGCAGAATTGGCTGGCTACTGCCGCGATGCAGGTTTGGTGCTGGAGCACAGCAAGGGCTTGCAGTTCAACCCACTTACGCAGCGCTACTGGCTTGATGACGATACCAGTGTCAATTACATGATTGCAACCCGAAAGCCAGTCTGATGTCGCTCGGCCGCCTGAAAAATTCCATCCAAGCCATCTTGTTTGATCTTGACGGTACCTTGATCGACAGTGCCCCTGACCTGGGGGCTGCGGCGGACCAGATGCGCGTGGTGCGTGGCTTGCCCTCGCTGCCTATGGCGGATTACCGTCCTTTTGCAGGCTCAGGCGCAAGAGGAATGCTGCGTGTTGCCTTTGGTCTGCACCCGGAAGATGAGCAATTCCCCGTCATGCGTGAAGAGTTCTTTCAGAACTACGAACGCCGTATGACGCAGGACACCACGGTTTTCGATGGTGTTTCAGAAATGTTGGCAAATATCGTGACACGCCAATTGCAGTGGGGCGTGGTTACCAACAAGTCCAAGCGTTTTACGGAGCCCTTGTCCCAGCAGATGAGCCTGTTTGCGACGGCGGGGGCAGTCGTCAGTGGCGACACCACGCCGCACGCCAAGCCACATCCTGAACCCTTGTTTGAAGCGGCTCGCCGTATTGGTGTTGCGCCTGAGTCGTGTGTATACGTGGGCGACGATGAGCGCGACATCCTGGCAGGCAAGGCGGCAGGCATGTATACCGTGGCTGCTGTCTATGGCTACCTGGGCGAAAAGCAATCTGTTGCCCATTGGCAGGCAGATGATGTCATCGAATCTCCCCACGAGCTCTTGAAACGGCTGAATCTGTCCTAAAATAGACGCCATGGGGCTGTCCTGGTTTCGACGTGGGTTCGGGATCGGTGTGGTGCATGTCGAGCTTGAGTGACGCTCGTAAATCTCCATTCAAAAAACTAACTGCAAACGACGAACGTTTCGCACTCGCCGCTTAAATCCGGTGAGCCTTGCAACAGCACGCTGATGGGCTGGGCAAGGGGGTAGCAATACCTCCAGGCTGCAAGGGAATTTTCATCAGCTGGTCGTCTGCCGGGTGCCTTGGCAGATGACAAGAAAATAGGGTACTGGCTTACTATGTAGCGTGCGTCTGCGCGATATAGCAGGTGAGATTCAAACCAGAACGCTAAACATGTAGATCTGCTCGACGAAGGCTTACGGACGCGGGTTCAATTCCCGCCAGCTCCACCATTACACTGTCCAAAGGCGTTCACTGAAGTCCAGTGAACGCCTTTTTTCTTTGTGAAATCAATGGTTTGCAATCCAATCTAGTCCAATGGTGTCCCATGGCAGCCAAGTGCTGACCGGGGAACGTATCGGGGAACAAAACCCTGTAAAGTGTGCGTAACGGGGTTTGTTCCCCGGTTTACCTGTTCCCCACTTGGAGCCTTGGACATGTTGACTGACAAACAATGCAAGAACGCCACCTGCCCACCAGATAAGAAGCGAGCGCGCTTCACCGACTCGCTTGGCCTGTACCTGGAGGTAAGTCCATCGGGTTCCAAGCGCTGGTTTTGGAAAACGTACTTTGATGGCAAGGAAGGGCGAATGGCGCTGGGGAGCTATCCTGCTCAGAGCCTGGCTGATGCGCGTAAAGCTCGCGATATCGCCAAATTGAAAAAGGCAGATGGTGTTGATCCCATTCAAGAACGCAAGCTTGAAAAACTGAAGGGCTCCCGAAGTGATGGAGATACCTTTCAGGCCATTGCCCTCGAATGGCATGGCAGGCAGGTTGATCAATGGAGTGACGCCCATGCAGGGCGTACGAAGCGCCAATTGGAGCGTGACCTGTTTCCCTGGATTGGTGAGCGGCAAATGGCCAATATTGAGCCAATGGAGTTGCTCGCAACACTGCAAAAAATTGAAGAGCGTGGTGCCTTGGAAACGGCGGATCGTGCCCTGATGCTGTGTCGTCAGATTTGGCGCTACTGGTTGCCTACAGCAGGGAACACCCAGCGTGATATCACGGTCGGATTGAAGAACCGACTGACTCCGTACCGGGGAACAAACTTCCCCGCAATTGTTGAGCCAAAGCGGTTTGGTGAATTGCTGCGCGCAATGCATGTCTACAAAGGCAGTCACACCGTGCGAACGGCGCTTTTGCTGGCACCTTTGTTATACCAGCGTCCTGGAAACCTTCGCACGATGGAATGGGCAGAAGTGGACCTTGATGCCGCGCTTTGGACAATTCCCAGCATGAAGATGAAGCGCACGAAGGTAGAAAAGGAGCAGGGAGAGCCACATGTGGTTCCGCTACCGACGCAGGCTGTAGAGCTGTTGCGAAACCTGCAAGCTTTTACGGGGCGTGGCATTTATGCTTTCCCAGGGCAGCGTGACCATGAAAGGCCGATGTCCGATAACTCTGTTCGCAGTGCTCTGTATTCGCTAGGGTTTGGAACGGAGCAGTCATGGCATGGTTTTCGTGCCAGCGCTCGGACGATGCTGGTTGACCAGTTAGATCTTGATCCTTTGGCCATCGAAGCCAATCTGGCTCACGCGGTCAAAGACTCCAACGGGCGCAGCTATAACCGGACTCAGTATCTAAAAAAGCGGTATGATCAAGTCCAGATGTGGGCAGATTACCTTGACCGGCTGCGTTTAGGCGCCGAGGTTGTTCCTCTGGTGCGACAGGCGTGAAGATGGGGCGGATGGCGTGCTGCTGGCGATGGATTGGTATGCAGTGGGTGCAGACGTCTGTCGTCGTGCACTGAATGATCGGTGTGGGTCAGATATCGGACATTCGGCGCTTCAGGCACGGGCTAAGCCGGTATGAATGCGGCCAGGTTCCGCTACCGACCCGTTGCAGCCAGTCAAGGCGCACCAAAGCTGCATGACAACGGCGCCTTGCCCTCAGGCACCCGTAAGCAGCCACTTGTGGCCACTGGTACTCGGCCATGAGCGTCGGCGCTCGACTCGATGACACCATCGTCGCCGCGCCAGCCTCGGCGGCTTACAAGCTGGTAGTCCGTCCACTCGCTGCCCCCGCTACGCCTGACGGCAACTCGCACCTTAGCGGGTATGCACGAATCTACATGGGTGCCCCGCAGCTAAACTTTATCTACATGGATCGTTCTTGACCGTCGGCGGCACGTTTGTGGGGGCTCCGATAAAGAGCGAAGTTGCCAAACAATCCGTGGCAGAGCAGGCCGAGGTCAACGCGCCAACAAGGGAGGAAAAAAGTGCCAAGAATCGACTACGACAGGCTTCTTGCCAGCGTTCCAATCGATGAAGTTGCGAAGCGTCTAGGCATGGAGCTACGCGTTGAAACCAGCACAAAGGCGAAGGCTCTATGCCCATTCCACGATGACAAGACGCCGTCTTTGCTCATCGACTCAAGCCGAGACCACGGCCGACAGCACTTCCACTGCTTCGCCTGCGGCGCACACGGCGATGCAATTGACCTAGTCAAGGAACGTCTCAATGTCGGCTTCAGAGAAGCCGTAGAGTGGCTGTCCAGCGGCTTTGCAATCGGCTCGACGGGCAAGCCTGCAAACACGCGCCGGTCGAAGAGTAGTAGCGGATTAGAGGCCAGTTCGGGCCTTGAGCTGGCACTGAGCATGTATCAACGCGGCTCTAGTGCTGAACGCCTTGACGCATGGATAACTGAGCGGAATCTCGACCCAGCGATCATTCGGCGGGCCGGCTTCGCACATGCGAGCAGCAACTTCCTGTCCGGACGACTTGATGCGGAGAAGGATGGATCTAGAAGGCGCGAACGAGCAGGACTTCTGGAGGACGCCTATCTCATAAGGCGACTGTTCCCAGGCGTCAAAGCGGCGCTGCATCTGCCGCTCAACGCGGGCGACGCATCGTCGACCAAGTACAGCGATTTCTTCGTTGGTGAGCGTGTCGTCTTTCCGCTGTACGACGACCAGAAGCAACTGGTCGGCCTGGGGGCTAGATCTGTAGGCGATCCCGGCGGATCAGTCAGCCCGAAGTACCAGTTCACCCGCGGCTTCGCGAAGGCGCGAGTCCTCTATCGCGCCGAGCACGCCTTTGAAATGCTACGACAAGGTGCAAAGCAGGGAAAGAAGGAGCAGTCGCTCTATCTGTGCGAGGGGTTTCTGGACGCGCTGAGGCTAGAAAGTGTCGGTCTCGATGCGGTCGCCGTCATGGGTAGCGCGCTGAGCGAGCAGCAAGTCCAACTGATCAAGTTCTTGTGCAATAGCTTGCCTGGTCAGGCGACCACGGTGACCGTGAACGTCTGCTTCGATAGAGACGAAGCCGGCCTGAGGGGCGCCGCCGACGCATGCTTGAAGCTGTTGGCGGCCGGTCTGGACTGCAATTTCTGTTGGCCGACCGATGCGAGATTGGATGAAGTGGGCGTGCCAACAGAACACGCCAAGGATCCGAACGACTACCTTGCAGCGCTATCTGCTGGGATGGCGACTGATCTTTTGAAGCGCTCTACGTACAACGCATCGCTGGCAATTCTTGCATTCGCATTCGGCACAACCGCAGACGACACGCTCAATGACTCGACATGGCTAGCGGCGCCTCGCTCGCGAAGGATGCGTGCCTTCACGCGTGCATCAGGGCAACTGAGGCGAGTTGCCGGCAAAGATGCCGCTTCGCTCATCCAGATCGGCAGTCCGACCGAGGGGAGCCCACACAGCGTTCAAGCTCTAATGGACTGGGCGGCTCACCTAGCCGAAGCCAAGGCGGACGCGCATGGCTCGTTGTCAGAAGAGTTTCTCAACGACGCTCGGGCCCGACTGAACCATGCTCGCCTTCTGGCCTACATGGGCTCGAAGCGAGGCGAGCTTCCTTGTGATGAGCCACGTTGGGAGCGTCTTGACATCGCTGCGACGGCGTTCAATGCGCTTCTGGTAGAGCGCTTGAGAAGCCGAAATACCGAGCCAGTGGGTTCCTATGACGCAGTTTGGGTTCCTAGAACCTTCGGGGGATCAGACCCACGGCTCAAGATGATGCCGAGACCAGAGGACCTCACTGTTGATTTCCACGCAAACCTGACCCACCGGGGATGCGGACGAAAACTTGGACTACCAGGAGGTAGTTCATGTATTCCTACGAAGATCGAATCCGAGCCGTTGAGCTCTACATCAAGCTGGGCAAGCGCGTCAGGCCCACCATCCGGCAGCTGGGCTATCCGACGAAGAATTCTTTGAAGGGTTGGTACAACGAGTACCAACTCAAGCTCGACTTGTCCGCTGGCTACGCAGGCCGTGAACCGAAGTTCTCGCAGGCGCAGAAGGCCGCAGCCATCGAGCACTACCTCACCCATGACCGATGCATCGCGGCCACCATGAGGGCGCTGGGCTACCCCGGTCGTGGAACGCTTACCAAATGGGTGCGTGAGGCATTCCCTGAGGCCAGAAGGGCTCTGGTTAGCAGTGTGGGTCAACGAAGGTATCCCGAGAGCTTGAAGCAAGCGGGAGTCATGGAGCTTTGCACTCGGCAGCAAAGTGCGCAAACAGTGGCTGATAAGTTCGGCGTATGCCGGCCAACGTTGTACAACTGGAAGAACCAGCTGCTGGGACGTGAGGCACCCGCATCAATGAAACACACCGATCAATCACCGCAGGAGCGAGAGCGCGAAGAACTCGAGCGCCAGGTTGAGATACTGCGCCGCGAAGTCAGGCAACTGCGCCTTGAGCAGGACCTCTTGAACAAGGCCAATGAACTGTTAAAAAAAGGTCTGGGCGTCGATCTGCAGCTCCTGTCCAACCGGGAGAAGACACTGCTGATTGACGCCCTCAAGGAGCACTACCGCCTGCCAGAGCTCCTCGCACAGTTGGGTCTTGCACGCAGCTCGTACTTCTACCATCGGTCCCGCACAGTGGTCGGCGACAAGTACCTTGTGGTGCGCCAGTCCCTTACCGAGATCTTTGAGTCCAACCACCGCTGCTACGGCTACCGCAGGCTGCAAGCCTCTCTGGCCAGAGAGCAAGGCCCGATCTCCGAGAAAGTGGTGCAGCGGCTGATGAAGCAAGAGAATCTGGTCGTCGCAAAGCCCAAGCGGCGCAGGTTCGCGTCCTACCTCGGCGAGATCAGCCCGGCACCAGATAACATCATCAACCGTGACTTCCAGGCGGCCACCCCAAATGAAAAGTGGCTCACGGACATTACAGAATTCCAGATCCCAGCAGGCAAGGTGTACCTGTCACCCATCATCGATTGCTTCGACGGCATGGTGGTGAGCTGGACCATTGGAACGAGCCCGGACGCAGAGCTGGTCAACTCAATGCTGGATGCAGCTATTGAGACAGTGGCAGACACAAGCGATCGTCCAGTGGTCCACTCTGATCGTGGTGGCCACTACCGTTGGCCAGGCTGGCTCTCTAGGATGAGCGAGGCGAACCTCACCCGCTCGATGTCTCGCAAGGCCTGCTCTCCTGACAACGCGGCTTGCGAAGGCTTCTTCGGCCGCCTCAAGAACGAGTTGTTCTATCCTCGGGACTGGAAGGGCACGACCATCGAGCAGTTCATTGAGGTGGTCGACTCGTACATCCGCTGGTACAACGAGAAGCGGATCAAGATATCCCTTGGCTCTCTCAGCCCTGTTGAATACCGGGCGAGCCTTGGACTTGCGGCGTAAACCAGTCCAAGTTTTTATCCGCATCCCCTCCCGGGGGCTACTGGGTCATTTCTGCGTGGAAATCAACAGAGGACATTGATCTGTCAGAAGACGAGGCGGCATCTGGTGCCTTTGCGCAACTCAGTCACGTTCGCCAGCTCATCAGTGATTGGGAATCTCAAGAAGCCTTGCTCAAACACCAGATCCAGCAACGCATGGGCGCCGCCAGCTTTGCCCGATTTGCAGGAGGGACAGTCAGCTGGAAGCGCAGCAAGGACAGCAAGGTCTTCAATGCAGCGCTGCTGCAGCAAGAGTGGCCTGAGATTGCCAAGGCCTACATGGGCAGCAAACCAGGATCCCGGCGGTTTGTGCTTCATGCAGAGAGCTTGGCCAACTGAGCACCGCACATCACGTCACACCAAATCACACCACACCAGCAATTTACTAACCCAACGCATAAGACCCGTCCGCCAAACCAGGCAGACGGGTCTTTTGCATTTATGAATGGAGAAACCCATGATCAAAGGACTGATGATGACCCCGCCCGTGGTAGGGCGTATTTCGATTGGCCGCGTCGTGGAACGCAATGGCAAGCGTCTTCCGGAAAAGGATGACGAGTTCACCATCACCACTCAGGTGCAAAGCCGCAATGGCTGGATGCTCCATCCCATGGATGGCATTCTGCGCAGGGAGCTGGAAGATCGGCAGTTGATGGCCAATGGAGTTGAAGTCAAAGAGCTTGCGTATTTGCCTGAAGAGCTTTCTGCACCGGCACAAGCGCCTGCAACGCTTCGCTCCAAGCTGGCGAAGCGAGCGACCGATGCCAAGAAAACCCAGGCAGTTGCATCGAGCAGTTCTAACGCTGAGCCCGATAACGTGCCTGAGGATGCATTTTCCAAAACGTCGACAGCGAGAACCAAGTTGCGCAGTATTCCGGTGAAGGTTTTGTTCAACGATCCCGATCTGAACCTTCGTGCGAACTACACCTTGTTTGACCGTACAACGGCACGGCCTATCTGCGTGGGCGATGGTCAAACCTGCAAACGCGTGACCGCCAAAGGCATTGAGTCGATGTCGTGTGAAGGCCCGGATCTCTGTGCCTTGGCGATCGACGGCGGATGCAAGCCCTTCGGTCGTTTCCATGTTCGCATTGATCATCCGGAATGTCAGGCGGATGCACTGAGTACTTTTGTGCTGCGAACGACGAGTATCAACTCCATGCGCACCTTGCTGACACGCATGCAGTATCTACAGGCAGTGAGTGGTGGTTTGCTTAGCTTTCTGCCATTGGAGATTCGTCTGCGCGCCAAGTCCACCACCATGTCCCGCAGAACACCCATCTACTATGTGGATCTCGGTATTCGAGATGGAATCGCTTTGGATGCCGCTATCGGCCAAGCCATATCGACTGCAGAGCATGACTGCAAAACCGGGCGGGATCAGGATGCGCTCGAACAAGCGGCAAGAACGGGCTATGCCTTGGGGTTGTTCGAGGAGTTGAGCGCAGAAGCTGCCGAGATCGTCCAGGAGTTCTATCCACCGAGCGACGAACCTGCCGCGGCAGACGTTCCAGCAGACGTTCAACCCAGAATGCGCCAGCGGGAGGTCAGTCATGAATGATGGTGCGCACACTGGAGGCGTGCAACACCACTACATGCATGGCCTGTGCTTCGACGCCATGTGGGACTACCAAACACGCTCACGAAAGGGGCGTAAAAGTTGGGCTCATTTGGATCTGGGGTCAGCCGCGTATCCATGGGCGGTCGAAGATGACCCGGAAGGTGCAGGATGGTGCGTGCGTTGCTGCGCCTCTGTTTTGGGACAGCGACCTGTGTCGCTGACGCATATGCAAAATTCGCCTATTCCAACGGGTGATCCGGCTAGTGTGGCGTCTGCATTGCGGGAGCTGTTGCCAAAATTCGAAGTCAATATGCAGCTTGGTACAGGCCAGGATGTAGTTCAAGACGTCGAAAAAGTTATCAAGGCCGGTGGCAGCATGCTTGTGCGACTAAGGCGTACTTCTGAAGTGCGGCAGATACCGCTAAGCTGGATGTGGATCGTGGGAGTAGAGTTGCGACCTGTTGCGCATTGCGCTCTTGGTGCTCAGGGAACACCCAAAACCCCAGCGCTTTTGCTGGTTGGACGTGGACTTGAGCCTTCATGGGCATCCGGCTATGGGGTCAAGGCCATTTGCGAAGAGGATACTAGTTGGTCGGTTCGCAGCGTGGATGGTCAAGCTTGGAGCGGTTTGGTGAGCTGCGTGGTCAGAATTTCTCCGAAATAAAGGGAGTTTTTGCAGATCTTGTCAACGTGCCTTGACCCGTCCTGAATTGGGTTGACACCTTTCTGAAGAACAGAAAGGAAAGTCAAATGGAACAGTGGGTTAAGAGAACGCAACGGGACTACACGCTGGCTTTTAAACTCGCAGTAGTCGATCAAGTAGAAAGAGGTGAGCTGACCTACCGGCAGGCCCATGAGCGGTACGGAATCCAGGGCGCCTCAACTGTACTGGTGTGGCTTCGCAAGCACGGACGGCAGGACTGGAAAGCTGCATCATCAAGGGGCAAAGGATTACAGAAGATGCCTGAATCGCCCAAGCTGCTGACTCCAGAGCAGCGCATCAAGGAGCTGGAAGTGCAGCTGAAAGAAGCCCGCGAGAAAGCGGCCTTCTTTGAAGCGGTAGTGAACGTGCTCAAGCGCGACTACGGAGTCCAAGTCAAAAAAAAAGCCTGCGGGCAAGTCCTCACGCAAAAGCTCGTCAAAGGGTTAAGCGTCACGAGGGCTTGCCGCTACATGGGAATCAGCCGCCAAGCGCACTACAAGCGCCTGGTCTGCCAGCGTGCACGCAGCGAGCGGGACAAGGCGGTGGTGGAGTTGGCCAGTGAAGAGAGGCGCCATCAGCCACGCATTGGCACGCGCAAACTGCTGCACTTGCTCAAGCCGCCGCTTGAACAGGCGGGAATCCAGATCGGGCGCGATGCACTGTTCGTTGTCCTGCGCCAAGCACGCATGCTGGTGCTGCCACGGCATGCGTACCACAAGACCACCAATAGCCATCATCACTACCGCAGGCACCCCAATCTACTCAAGGAGGGCCCGACCAAAACAGTGGCAAGTGGTTGTGAGCAGCTATGGGTCGCTGACATCACGTATCTACCCACCAAGGAGAAGACTGCCTATCTGAGCCTGGTGACCGATGCCTACTCGCGCAAGATCGTGGGCTGGCACGTGCACGATAGTCTGGAGACCAAGCAGGTCAGCCAAGCGTTGAAGATGGCACTGCGTCAGCGGCGAACAGATCAGCCGCTCGTACACCACTCTGATAGAGGTGTTCAGTACTGCTCGGCTCAATACCAGCGCATCCATGCACGCCACCGCATCACCTGCTCCATGACCGATGGCTACGATTGCTACCAAAACGCTCTGGCTGAGCGGGTCAATGGAATCCTCAAGATGGAATACTTGTTGCAACGACCTGCCGATCTCTCGCAGGCCCGCACCATGGTGGGCGAATCGGTACGGCTGTACAACGAGCGCCGGCCGCACCTGTCCCTAAAATACAAAACGCCCGATGCAGTACATCGGGCGTCTCTCGCCAACCAGCTTGGGCTGGAGATTAGTCGCGAATAGGTGTCAACCTATGACAGGACGAGTCACTCACTAGAAAAAAGCCGACCTTGATCACTCAAGGATCTCGTGCAAATAAAGAGAGGGAGGGAGGAGAGGCACGAACTCGGCACAAACCGTTAGGTTCATCTTATCGCTTCTTCGGTACCCGATAAGCGGGGTCAAAGAGAAATATGTCATCAATTGACAAAAAAAGAGCCCGCGCAATGCGGGCACAGTGATGGACTAGCTCAGAAATGCTTCTTCCTCTTTTCCCTCGGAAGCGTGGAAATCATAAATGATTTCTATCGATGCATGTTGGCAATTGTTTTAACAAAAGTAAGCTGTAAGCTCTGCGTCAGAAAGTGGCTTGGAACGAAGAAAAGCCCGCCAGAAGCGGGCCAAAGTCTGTCCATGAAGAGACTCCAGTATAGAGGATGGCTCTGCGTTTGTATCATCGATAGTTACAAACAATACCGGGGGGAAGGTGGGTGAGCCTGGGGCTCTTGGGGAGTTTTGGGGAAGTTCGGCGCTTACAGAGGCTGCGGGAGTTTCTTCGGCAAAGGAGGGGCGGCAGAGGGATTTGTCTCCGTAGTCCCATTGGCTGCTGCACACCGAGCTAGCTTGCCAACATCACCAGGAGAACCGTGCATAGCAAGGCAACATAGACCTTGGCGTGGATGCTGTCGGGAATCTTGCCGATCCATAGCGAGCCCAGCCGAATGCCAACCCACGAACCCAGTACCAAAGCCATGCATGCACGCACATCGATATAACCGACATGCCATGCTCCCAGCGCAGCTGCACGCCATGCGAGCAATGCATAGGTGGCCGAGCCAACGATGGCCATCGGCAGCGACAGTGGATTGGCGGCAGCTGTTGCTGCCGTCATGCTGGCACCGCGGCGGCGCATCAGCGGAACCGTCATCACGCTTCCGCCCACACCCAGAAACGCCGCGATTGCGCCAATCGACAGGCCGGCCATGGCCGCCACGGATTTTTCCAGAGGGCGAATCTGTAGTGCGGCACCCCGGGTGAAGCCGGGGCGAAGGAGGCTGTCGAGAATGGTCAGCCCTAGATAAATGATGAACGCCCAGCGCATCCAGCTACCGCTCAGCATAAGCGCAGCAATGGCGCCGGGCACCGCGCCAAGGGCGAGGTAGCCCATGAGTGGGCGCACCTGCCTCCATGGCACGGTGCGTGCCTTGTGGTGCCGCAGCGTAGCCATTCCAGCCCCGAAAACCATCACGCAGGTAGAGGTGGCGACGGCGACATGCATGGCGGCCCGGCCCATTTCGCTATCGGCGCCATACACAGCCAAGAGTACCGAGTACAAGACAGGAACGACGACAAAGCCGCCTCCAAAACCAAACAAGACGGTAGTAACGCCAGCGAGCACACCAAAAAACAAGAGCAGAAAATACATGGGAGGCAGTCATCGAGATGTTGCAAAGCTCCACGATAGAAAGAAGTGGCTTGGCTGGCATTCGATAATGAGCCAATGACCCTCGCATTTAAGCCAGACTGTTCCGATGCACAACATTCCTCTTGATTCTGTGGATGCAGTGGCGCGGCCTTTGCTGGCTATTGGCACTGACTATCCGCCCGGCACGCTGCTGGACACCCATACCCATCGTCGTGCGCAGGTGCTTTATGGGATGTCAGGGTTGATGGAGGTGGAAACCGACGATGGCGCGTGGGTCATTCCGCCCTACAGCGGGGTATGGATTCCAGCGGGCAAGCGGCATCGGGTACGCATGCAGGGCGTTAGCACGCGCAGCCTCTATATCGAGCCTGGTGCCGCCCCGAGAGCGGGCGCGCGTTGTGAGGCCCTGGTGATCACTCCGCTGCTGCATCAGCTGCTCCTGGCATCGCTTGCCATGCCTGCACTCTATGACGAGCAGGGGCGAGACGGCGCATTGGCCCAACTGCTTTTGCACGAGGTGCGTCTGGCACAGACCATGCCGCTATATGCACCGATTCCACAGGATGGGGCGCTTGCCGGGATGTGCAAGGCGTTCCTGAAATCTCCGTGCATTCAGGTGGCGCCACAGGAATGGGCGGATCAGTTGCACAAGAGCTTGCGCACTTTCACGAGGCTGTTCAGGCTGCAGACCGGAATGAGCTTTGGTGCCTGGAGGCAGCAGGCATGTTTGCTTGCTGCTCTGCCCAGGTTGACGGCGGGGCAATCGGTTACGCAGGTAGCACTTGATCTGGGTTACGACAGTCCCAGTGCGTTTTCGACCATGTTCCGCAAGCGGCTCGGGCGGGTGCCGAGCGATTTCATCCGGTCGGCACCTTCAGACCCGAATCCGTGAGCTCCAGGGGGCGGGCGGCGTCGCTGCGGCTATACGTCTCGGTGATCGGCCTCTCCGGCTTTCCAGTATCCCTTGGCGCTAAGGCAGTGGCGAGGAATGTCCCGCTCCTGCAGGTAGTGCATTTTCAGTCTCCGGATGGCAGCCGACTCTCCCGCTATCCAGATATAACCGGCCCCTGTTGGCAATGGGCGGTGCAACAGCGACTGGCACAGGGCGAGGCCGTGCTCCGCTTGTGCATGGATCCATTGGGTGCGCAGTTTGGCCGGGCTGTCGATTGGCTGCTGATCTTCTGGCGAAGACACCTCCGCATAGATCTTTACGTTGATATCAGCGGGCAATCGGCTGGCAATGCTCTGAATGCCGGGCAGGGCGGTTGCGTCTCCCGCCAGCATGACCCAGCTTGCATTGCCAGGCAGAAGGAACCCGCCGCTGCGTGGCCCGGCAATCCCCAGGTGTTCGCCAACCGATGCGTGAGAGGCCCAGGCAGAGGCGGGGCCGGAGTTGGCATCTGCGCCATGCAGTACAAAATCCAGATCCAGGGTGCCCGCTGCGAAATCAATACTTCGCACGGTGTAGGCGCGCCCCTCGCCAGAAGGAAGAAAGACCTTGACCCAGGCCGCAGGGTCGTTGATGCCCTCGGTGTCGAGAAGCTCGGCCATTCCTTCGCCACCCACCGTGATTCGTTGCATATGTGGCGTAATGGAATGGACGGCCTGCACAATTCCCAGGGCTTTTTTGGTGTTTGGCTTGGAAGCAGTCTCAAGCATGGCGTACTCCTGCATGCGAGAGGTTGTTGTCGGTGGCATGGATGCGGTTCAGCATCGATTACTCCAAATATGAGCATTTGCTCGATATATGAAATAATATGAGTGATAGCTCATGTTGAAAACTCGCGTTTGGAGAGCGCCATGCCTGACTTGCCGCAACCCCGGCGTATTCCTCGCCAGAGCCGTTCTCGCGCCTTGGTGGATTCCATTCTGGAGGCAACGGCTCGCGTTTTGAGCGAACGTGGCTATGCCGGAACCAACACGAATCTGGTCGCCGAGCGCGCAGGTGTTAGCGTGGGTTCCGTGTACCAGTACTTCCCGAACAAGGATTCGCTGATCACCGCACTGCATGAGCGGCATGCTGTAGAAATGCACGCGGCAATGGAGACAGTGCTGGCAAGGACGCCATCGCTGGGTTTGCGAGCGCAGTTGGCCGCCATCGTGCGCGCATGGGTGGCGGCTCATCAGGTGGCGCCAGAGTTGCATCGCGTGCTGGAGAAGGAGTTTCCATTCTTCGATGCACCGTCGGACCAGAGCCCCGCCGATCAAAGCATTCATAAGTGCGTTCGCCAGTTGCTGGAAGACCACCGGAACGAGTTGGTGCCGCAGGATCTGCATCTCGCAACCTGGATAATTCTGCAGAGCATGGAATCACTGATCCATGCTGCGGTCGTTCCGCCAGGCGCCCCACATCCGATCGAGAAGACCGAGCAGGCCATCATCGACATGCTGGCTGGCTACCTCCATGGCAGCAGCGGGGAGCGGCCTAGGCTCAAGTCACCTGACTCTTGCCGGGACGCATAGCATCCTGGCCGAGCCCATGGCCAAGGCATACCGGCGGAGATCTTCATGTCTGCATGCAATGGATGTGCCGGTGCTGTATTCTTTGGCAATGAGTGAAAAACGAGAGAAGAACATCCAGCTGGCCCATGCAGTGCTGGACTGGAACCGAACCTATCTGCGACACGATGCATCACTGACCGAGGCGACGGTCAGTCAGTGCTTTGGGGAGGATTTCATTGTCGAACCCAATGGCAGACACTACCAGGCCAACGCCAGCAACTACCTGGAGTTCCTCAATGGAATGCGGGCGTCGATGGCAGGGATCGAGTACCAGATCATTCACACCGTGGCCGACGATGACGCGGTGGTGTTCGATATGGCTGTGCAGATTGCCCATACCGACGGACGCCAGGAGCATTTCATTGCAATGCTGTTGATGCGGTTCGACGACAAGGGCAAGGTTGCGCTCTGGAAAGAGACATACCTGCCGCGTGCATAGCTCCGGGCAGCGGGTGTATGGAAGAAGGCGCCTCCGGCTTCATGGCCGGGGCGCCTTTTTCCTTTTCGGCACTGTCGTCCGGGTATCAGCGAAAGAGCACGCTGGCGCGATGGTGGCCTAGCCGGCGAGAAACCTCTTCACTGCAAGCCTTGGCTGCGGCAGCCTCCTTGCCCTCCCAGTCGGTATCGAAAGAGCGGGTGCGACCCATCAGGGTGATACCCAGAACAATGTTGCCCGAGTAGTCGAAGACGGGCGCCGCGAAGGACGAAACGCCGGGCGTCGGGTTGTTGATGGTGCGAGAAGTGCCGTGCTTGCGGATTTCGCTCACCACCGTTTGCAACTCGTCCCGGTCAATCGAGGCCGCAATATCGGGCCCCAGGCGCCGTTCGTCTTCCAGCAGCGATTCCTCGATGAGCTTGGCGGGCAGGTAGGCTGCAAAAAGGCGCCCCGTCGCGGTGCCTGCCAGCGACATGACGGTTCCCGTGCGGATGTTGGTGTGCAGCGGATAAATCGCGTCGAACAGGAACACGATGGTAGGGCCCTGGTTGCCCCAGACCGACAGTGCAACGCTGTGCCCGGTCTCCCTTGCCAGTGCCTCTGCAAATGGGGTGGCTTCCCGCACCGGGTTGAGCATTCTGAGCGTCACCAGACCCAATTGCATGGCAGTGGGCCCAAGCCAGTAGTAGCCCGTGGATGCTTCCTGCGTGACCAACCCCAGCTTGGCAAAGCTGACCAGATAGGGATGTGCCTTGCCCGGCGCCATGTCTGCCGCTTTTGCCAGCTCTCTCAGCGGCATGGGGCGCCCCTGGGCGCCCAGTGCAAGCAGCAGTTGACCGCCGACTTCGATCGACTGGATGCCGCGCCGTTCCTTTTCGGAGCCACTGTCTCCGACTTCTGTATCAAGTGTGTTCATGAAATCTCCCTAACGATTTAATTTTAACTACAGGATTAGATTAGGGTAAATCATTAGTATTAAACATAAGCATTAGCGTAATACTAACGCAAAAGAGCAAGCGAATGCAGTCTCTGCGAAGGAGCAAAGGTCAATGAGCAAGCGGGAAACCGAATTTGATGTGCTGGTGGTCGGCACTGGTGCCTCCGGAATGTCGGCGGCAATCACTGCTGCGTACGAAGGTCTGAAAGTGCTGGTGGTCGACAAGGCATCCTTGTATGGCGGCACGACGGCGAGATCGGGTGGATGGCTCTGGATTCCCAACACCCGATTGGCCAAGGAGCAGGGCATCCATGAGCCCGCCGGAGCCGCGCGCTCCTACCTTCAGCATGAGGCCACGACGCACTTCAACCCGGCAAGGGTCGATGCATTTCTGGAAAACGGCCCCAAGGCGATCGACTTTTTCACCAGCAAGACCTGCGTTCAGTTCGACATGCCTCCCGTGTTCCCGGACTACCACGCGGAAGCACCGGGCGGCCAGCCGGGTGGCCGCTCCATGGTCACGAGGCCTTTCGATGCCCGGGAGTTGGGAGCGCGCATTCAGCAGTTGGCGCCGCCAGTTCCGGAACTCACTGTTTTTGGAATGATGCTGGGCTCTGGCAAGGAGCTGTGGCACTTTCTGCGCGCATTCAAATCGTTGGAATCCTTTTGGTATGTCACCAAGCGGTTTGGCGGCCATCTCGCCGACGTCGTGCGCCACGGCCGGGGCATGACCTTGACCAACGGCAACGCCTTGGCGGGGCGTCTGGCCAAGGCGGGCATGGATCTGAACGTATCCGTCTGGCTTGATTCGCCGGTCCAGGGCCTGATTGTCGAAAATGGCGTCGTGGTTGGTGCGTCAGTCGTGAATGGCGGATCGCCCGTGAACGTTCGGGTGCGCAAGGGCGTGGTGCTGGCCTGTGGCGGGTTCCCTTATGACATCGAGCGCCGCAAGCAATTGTTTCCTCACGCGCCCACCGGGCATGAGCATTTCACCCCGTCCCCTGCGCTGAATACGGGAGATGGATTGCGCCTGGGAGAATCGGTTGGAGGCTGGGTGGATCCATCCATTCCCAATGCCGCCGCATGGTGTCCGACCTCTGTCACCCGGCGCAAGGATGGCTCCCAAGGCGTGATGCCGCACTTCATCGATCGAGCAAAACCCGGTGTCATCGCGGTGACTGCTCGCGGCCGCCGGTTCACCAACGAGGCGCTGTCCTATCACGACTTCATCCAGGATCTGGTCAAGGCATGCGCTGGTTCGAGCGAAGTCTCCTGCTGGCTGATCTGCGATCACAAACATCTGCGTGAATACGGTCTGGGTGCCGTGGCTCCGTTTCCGCTTCCTATCGGAAAGCACATTCGCAGCGGTTACCTTCAACGGGGCAGCAGCCTGCAGGAGCTCGCCCAGCGCATTGGTGTTCCCTATGCGGCATTGCAAGAAGAGGTGGAAGCCTTCAACCGCGACGCCGGCAGCGGCAGGGATAGTCGATTCGACAAGGGCAGCACCGCCTACAACCGCTTCCAGGGGGATTCGCTGGTGACGCCCAATCCATGCATGGCGCCCATACGCCAGGGGCCTTATTACGCGGTCAAGGTGGTGGTCGGCGAGATTGGCACGTTCGCAGGACTGGAAACCAATGCGGACTGCCAGGTACTGACGAAGGATGGCAAGGCAGTGCCTGGCCTCTACGCGGTTGGCAACGATGCCGCAAGCATCATGGGCGGAAACTACCCGGGAGCGGGCATCACATTGGGCCCGGCACTCACCTTTGGCTACGTTGCGGGCAAGACCCTCGCCGGGCAGCCAGACCTGTCCAGCACGCCACACACGCAGATCGCCGAGCCCGTGCACGCTGCGTGATCCGTATAGCCAAAACCAGGGAATTAACATGGAAATCACGGAATGGATGGCGCCTCGTTTGCTGAGCGGGCGGGTCGCGCTGGTCACGGGCGCGGGGCAGGGAAACGGCAAAGCCATCGCCAAGGGCCTGGCCAAGGCTGGAGCCACTGTCATCGTCACCGATCTCAACGAGGCCAATGCGAAATCGGTGGTTGGAGAGATTCAGGAGGCAGGGGAAAAGGCCTTTGCATACCGGCTTGATGTGACTTCATCCACTGAGTGCGATGCACTGGCGGAGGACGTTGGCAATGAGGTCGGTGACATAGACATCCTGGTCAACAACGCAGGGGTCATCATCCGCGAAGGGGTGGACAGCCAGAAAGTGGCTGCCAATCTTCAGCGGACTCTCGATGTCAACGTGATGGGAACGTTTCATCCCACGCATGCGTGGCTCCCATCGTTGAGAAGGACCCGGGGCGTCATCATCAATGTGGGCTCCATTGCGTCGACCACCGGTATTCCGAATGTGGTCGGATACTCGCCATCCAAAGGTGCAGTCAAGATGCTGACCCAGGCGCTGGCCGTCGAGCTGGCGAAGGACGGAATACGCGTCAACGCCATTGCGCCCGGAGTCATCGAAACCCCCATGACTTCCTACACACGTGAGGCTCCCGAACGCCTGGACAAGTTCATGCTTCGCACGCCAATGGCACGCGTGGGCCAGCCCGAGGAACTCGTCGGCCCGGTCGTGTTTCTCGCCTCCAGCATGGCTACCTATGTCACCGGCGTCACGCTTCCCATCGATGGAGGTTTTCTGGCCGCCTGAGAGGGGTATTTCCGCGACTGCAACCTGGAACTCGATGGGTTCAATCACTAAAAAATGGAGACAACCATGAATCATCCTTCGTTCATCAAGAACGTCATCCTGACGGCGGGCCTGCTGGCTGCTGCCGTTGCAAGTGCACAGGACATCAAGGTGGGCTACAACGGCGACCTGTCCGCTTCGCCGTCTGCCCAAAGCGGTCAGGCCGCTGTCCTGGGCATGGAGGCAGCCATTGCAGACATCAATGCCGGTGGCGGGCTGCTGGGCCGGAAAATGGTGCTTGTGACGCGGGACGACATCTCGGCGCCTCCCAAGTCGATCCAGAACATGAGCGAACTGGTGGACAGCGAAAAGGTATCGGCCGTCTTCGGGCCGACCAACTCCGGCAATGCCATGGCCTGGAAGCACATTGCCAACCAGAAAAAGATTCCAGTCATCGGCAACGTGGGCTCGGGAACCGACATCACCAAACCCATGAGCGCGGGCGCCGACAACTACATGTTCCGCGTCTCCATGGTGGACCGCGAACAAGTGGCAGCGCTCATGGCCTATGTCAAAAAGAACGGAGATACATCGAAGGTGGTGGGCCTCATGGCCGAGACCACTGGATACGGGCAGGGCGGTCTCAAGGACATGGAGGAGATTGCCAAGCTGCAGGGCATCAGGATTGCAGCCACCGAAAAGTTCGGCGTGGGCGATACGGATATGACCTCTCAGCTGAGCAAGATGAAATCGGCCAGCGTGGACACGGTCGTGGTGTGGGCCCAGGGAACGCCGATTGCCCAGCTCGTGCGCAGCATGGAGAAGATCAATTACTTTCCCCTGGTGTTGACCTCTTGGGCTGCAGACAACATCACCTTCTATGATGCGGCGGGCAAGGCGCTGGCGGAAAAACCCATCTTCATGCGTACGGTCAGCGAAAACCGCACGCCCGCCCAGCAAAAGCTGTTTGACCGCATCGGCACCAAGCTCAAGGCGCCGGGCTCCTTCTCCTTTGCACTGCACGGCTATGACTCCATCCAGCTCTACGCGGCTGCCGTCAAGCAGGCCAACAGCGTTGACGGCAATGCCGTGCGCCTGGCGCTTGAAGACCTGAAGGCGCCGGTACAAGGCGTTCTGAAAACCTACGAAAAGCCGTTCAGCAAGGCCAATCACGAAGCGCTGACGGCCAAGGACCTGGTGTGGATCCGCTGGAAGGATGGCAAGCTCCAGCCCTACACGGACCCTATCGTGGGCTCGCTCTCGCCCGCCGACTTCAAACAATAACGCACGCGGCGCAGGATGGGGCCGCACAGCGCGGCTCTGCCCGTTCACTTGGAGACAATCATGACAGAGGCGCTCTTACAGGCGATTCTCAGCGGCTTGGCCGTGGGTGGTGCATACGCGCTGGTGGCGTTGGGATTCAGCATCACTTTCACGACGACCAAGACCTTGAATTTCTCGCATGGCGAGTTTGTGTCGGCGGGCGCCTTCATTGGCATGAGCGCGCTCTTTCTGATGCTGGGTCTTCCCATCAGCTCCACCACCTTTGGCTCGGTCCTGCCTGGCGCGGGCGCGCAATTGCTGGCGCTGGCTGCGGCATTGGGCGTAATGGGGTTGCTCGGATGGGTGCTTTACCTGGTGGGAGTGCGCCCGTTCGCCGGGCGCCCTGGCATGGCATGGGTGATGAGCACGCTCGGATTCGGTGTCATCCTGCAGAGCATTGGTCTGGCCATCTGGGGGCCCAAGCCTGTAGTGGTGCCTGGGCCCGTCGGAGATTCGGTCATCCGGATCCTGGGAATCGGGGTACGGCCACAAGAGATGCTGATGCTGGCCGTGGCGATCGCCATCATGCTTGTTTTCGACTGGGTGATGAACCGCACCATGGTGGGAAAGGCGATGCGTGCCGTGGCCGCCAATGGGAGCGTTGCCAGCTTGATGGGCATCAATACCAACGCGATCATGGTGGGCGCCTTCGTCGTCAGTTCCGCGCTGGCGGGCCTTTCCGGTTTTCTTCTGGCGCCCATTGCCCAGGCATCGCTTTTCATGGGGCTTGCCGTCGGGCTCAAAGGTTTCTCGGGGGCGATGATTGGTGGGCTCAGCAACCCGCGCGGCTGCGTCATCGGCGGCTTTGCGCTCGGGGTGCTGGAATCCCTCGTCAATCTGTGGCAGGCGCAGTGGCGTGAGGTTGCGGTGTTTGCCCTTGTCATTCTGGTGCTGGCCTTCCGGCCAACAGGTCTCTTCGGCAAGCCGATGGTGGAAAAGGTATGAAGCGCGCTCAACACTTCATCGGTGTCGCCTCTGCCGCCGCAGCGGTGATCGGGGTGACCTCCCTGGTGGGCAACGACTACTACCTGCGCATCATTTTCATGATGTGCGTGTACTACCTCTGCGCTGCAGGCATGAATGTCCTGGTGGGGTTTGCTGGTCAAAAATCTCTGGGGCAAGCGGGGCTGTTTGCTGCGGGCGCATATGCGGTGGCGCTCCTGACCACCAAGACCGAAATCAGCCCCTGGCTCGCGCTCATTGCCGCTGCGGCCATTTCAGGCGTCTGTGGCGTTCTGATCGCACTACCTTCGCTGCGCGTCAAAGGTCCCTATCTGGCCATGGTGACGCTGGCCTTCGGCATCGTGGTGGAGAAGCTGGTGGGGGAGTGGACGGAGGTCTTCGGTGGGGCGCAAGGCATCTATGGCATCCGTCCCATTACCTGGAATGACCAGCCCCTGACCTCACAGCAGTGGGTCTGGTTTGCCATGGTGCTGTGTGCGCTCGCGCATCTTCTGCTGCGCAATCTTCTGCAGGGGCGCTTCGGTCGCGCACTGCTGTCGCTGCAGGCCGACGAGATCGCCTCTGCGTCGGTGGGGGTGCGCGTCTACCGGGCCAAGGTCATCGCCTTCGTGGTGGCGGCCGTGACCTGCGGCATTGCCGGAGCACTGGTTGCGCAGCAAAACCAATACATCAACTCCGACTTCATCACCTTCCATCTTTCGATCTTCATCTTGCTGCTGGTGCTTTTTGGTGGGGCCGGTTCGATGTACGGGCCTTTGATCGGAGCAGTCATTCTGACGACTGTCGACGCGGCCCTGGCCCGGTGGCCTTCGGCACAGCATTTCCTCTATGGCTTTCTGTTGTTGTTTGCCCTGTATGTGATGCCGGGCGGCGTAGCCGGTGTTTTCAGGGCGCTGTTCAAAGGGCGCGCCGAAGCAGAAGCGGGCGAGAGGCCTGTGGAGCCGCCCAAGGCGACGCGCATCGGGCCGGCAGGAGAGGGCGAATTGCTTGCGGTGGAAGGGGTGACCAAGGCATATGGTGGCATCACGCCGGCGCAGAACGTGTCGTTCCGGCTCCAGCGAGGCCATATCCATGCCTTGATCGGCCCCAATGGCGCAGGCAAGAGCACCATGATCAATATGCTGACTGGCGTTGTGAAACCGACTTCCGGCTCCATCCGGTTCCTGGGCCAGGAGATTGCAGGCAAGCCTGCGCATCTGATATGCAACATGGGCATGGGACGAACCTTTCAGAACCTGCGGCTGTTTTCCGATCTTTCGGTGCTGGACAACGTCATGCTGGGCCGCCATACGCGGATGCGCAATGGTTTTTTCTCATCGTTGATGGGGCTACCCGTTGCAGGCCGGCAAGAAGCGGGAACCCGGGCGCGCGCACTGGAGCTTCTGGAACTGGTGGGCCTCGCGCATCTCGCCCATCAGCCGGCGGGCAGCCTTTCCTATGGCCTCCAACGCAGGGCCGAGCTGGCCCGTGCACTTGCCACCGAGCCCCAGTTGCTCCTTCTGGACGAGCCTGCGGCGGGTCTCAACCCCCATGAGACGGCCGAGCTGGGGCAACTGCTGCTGCGCATAGGCCGGTGCGGTGTCAGCATCCTGATGGTGGAGCACCACATGGATCTCGTCATGTCCGTCTCCGACCACGTCATCGTGCTGGACTACGGTATCAAGATCGCGGAAGGCAAGCCGGCGGAGGTTCAGTGCAATCCACGTGTCATCGAGGCTTATCTTGGTGTCGACGACGAAGACGACATTGAGGCCCGTGAGACCTGCGATGCACATGTCGCCATCTGAAGGACGAAGAGATGCTGAAACTTGATTCCGTGAAGGTGTCCTACGGCGCCATTGAGGCCGTCAAAGGCGTAGATCTTGAAGTCCGTGCCGGCGAGGTGGTGACCATCATCGGCGCCAATGGCGCAGGAAAGAGCACTTTGCTCAAGAGCATCGCCGGGCTGGAGCCACTCAAGGATGGGAAGATCGTTATTGGCGGCAAGGACTGCAGCCAGGTCGCCCCTCACCAGCGTGTCGGCCTTGGCGTTGCCATGTCTCCCGAAGGGCGCGGCGTGTTTGCAGACCAGACGGTGCGCGAGAACCTCATGCTGGGGGCCTATTCGCGGCGAGGAGCGCCGCGCGCCATTGAAGACGCCATGGAGCGGGAGTTCAACCGCTTCCCCCGCTTGCGGGAGAGGCAGCACCAGCTCTCGGGCACCCTGTCCGGAGGAGAGCAGCAGATGCTGGCCATTGCCCGTGCGCTCATGAGCGAGCCGAAACTGCTGCTGCTCGACGAGCCCTCTCTGGGGCTTGCTCCTCTGATCATCAAGGACATCTTTGATGCCATCCGGCAACTGCGCCATTCGGGCCTGACCATTCTGCTGGTGGAGCAGATGGCCAAGCAGGCCCTTGGCGTGGCCGACCGCGCCTATGTGCTGGAGACAGGGCTGATCACCCTGGAAGGCACGGGAAGGGAACTGCTGAATGATCCCAAGGTCAAGGCAGCCTACCTGGGGGCGCACTGAGAGCCGCAAACACAACCCTTGATATGTCGTTGCTTCGTCGGGGGCGCCTAACCGGGGGCGCCCAGCCTTGTCGTACGTCTGTACTGCCTGCGGCTTCGCCTAGCGCGGCCCGGCCTGACGCGGCCCGGCGCCTCGTCTCAACCGCAAATCTGCGATTTGCTGGGTTGTGTTAACGGCTCTGAATACTTCTTTTCAACCTATCGAACCATTCCAAGGAGATCTCCATGACCCAGACCAAGAAATTCGCCAGCCAGGCTGACCTGGAAGAGAAAAAAGTCACTTTCAGCCAGATCTCCGAACATGCCTGGGCCTACACGGCAGAAGGAGACCCCAATACCGGCATCATCATCGGTGACGACGCAGTGCTGGTTGCCGATACGCAGGCCACTCCAGCGATGGCAGCCGATGTGATCCGGCGCATCCGGGAGGTGACCGACAAGCCGATCAAGTACGTGGTGCTGACGCACTACCACGCCGTGCGCGTACTGGGGGCGAGTGCCTACCAGCCGCAGGAAATCATCGCCAGCCAGGACACCTATGACCTGATCGTGGAGCGTGGCGAACAGGACAAGGCCAGTGAAATCGGCCGCTTTCCCCGGCTCTTCAGCAATGTCGAGACCGTGCCTCCCGGAATGACCTGGCCGACCATGACCTTCACCGGCAAGATGACGCTATGGCTTGGCAAGCTCGAAGTCCAGCTGCTGCAACTGGGCCGTGGCCACACCAAGGGAGACACCATTGTCTGGCTGCCGGGAGAGGGCGCATTGCTCTCGGGCGACTTGGTGGAATTCGGCGCCACACCTTATGCGGGGGATGCTTACTTCAAGGACTGGCCCCGGACGCTGGAGAATCTCGCGGCACTTAAACCCAAGACGCTTGTGCCTGGCCGTGGTGCAGCACTCACGACCCCCGAAGACGTGAGCAGAGGGCTGAGCGAGACCCGCGATTTCATTGCCGATGTGTACCTGAGCGTGCAAAAAGGTGTGGCCGCTGGCAAGGACTTGAATGCTGTCTACAAGGAGACCTATGCGGCGCTGCGGCCCAGGTATGGGCACTGGGTCATCTTTGACCACTGCATGCCGTTCGACGTGACCCGCTGCTATGACGAGGCCACCCAGTACGCGGATCCGCGCATCTGGACTGCCGAGCGTGACATTGAGATGTGGAAGACGCTGGAAGGCTGAAGCCCGGCCCGATCGCTCTTTACCCGTTCCGCCAGCGAAATGTCCGTGCAGAAGCCGCAATCGGCTGTGCTACCCCAAAGGCCTGCCCAGTTCTGGCTTGTGGGAAGTTGCGCGTTCACCAGCATGGCTTCCATGCGTATCTGTGATGCCATGCTGCCCGCGTTTGCCCAGGATTTTTCCGTGACGCAGGGTCGGGCTGCGGGTGCGATTTCCGCATTCGCCCTGGCTTACGGGGTGCTTCAGCTTCTTTATGGCCCCTTGGGCGATCGTTTTGGAAAAACCCGGGTTATCGGACTGGCGACCCTGGCCTGCACCGTTGGAAGCGTTCTGGCGGCCATGGCGCCGAGCATGGAGTGGCTGGTTGCCGCACGTGTGCTGTCAGGCGGTGCCGCTGCCGGAATCATTCCATTGGCCATGGCCTGGATCGGCGATACAGTGCCTTACCAGGGCCGTCAGGCTGTGCTGGCACAACTGCTGGGCGCTACCGTGTTCGGCATGATCAGTGGACAGTGGGTGGGCGGCGCTCTTGCACACGCATGGGGCTGGCGTTCTGCGTTCTGGGTACTGGCTTTGCTTTTTTGCTGTGCTGGCATGTTCCTGACCCGGCAGCTTGCGGCGGCGCAACCGAGGGTGCAAAGCACTCCAGCGGGGCTGGTGGAAGGATTCCAATCGGTGCTGCGCAACCCCTGGGCCAGGGTGGTTCTCCTGGTGACCGCGCTGGAGGGAGCGTTTGCATTCAGCGCGCTGGCATTCATTCCTAGTGACCTCCATTTGCGCTTCGGGCTGTCGATGCCTGTGGCTGGCGGGCTGGTGGCCCTGTATGGTGTTGGCGGCCTGGTGTACAGCCGTGCGGCAAAAAGAATGCTTGCGCGCTGGCGCGAGCCGGAGCTGGCAAGAGCCGGAGGCATCTGCATCGGCGTGGCATTCGCCGCCATGGCGCTGGCTCCCCATTGGAGCTTCATACCTCCTGCCTGCCTGCTGGCCGGCTTTGGGTTCTATGCACTGCACAACACATTGCAGGCCAATGCCACACAGATGGTGCCAGCAGCCCGTGGCACGGCAGTCTCGCTTTTTGCCTGCAGCCTCTTTCTCGGACAGTCTGCCGGGATTTTTGGGGCGGCCTGGGTCGTAGACCACCTGGGTGCATCTGCGGTATTTGCGGTCTGCGGAGCAGGCCTTTTCATGGTGGGTGCCGTGTTTGCCATGCTGCTTCAGCGGCAAGGCCCTCCATGAACCTGCAGTGAGCCCTCCGCGCTGCCATGGCGCCAACATGCCTGTACGGGGTACCGACACGGGCCGACATTGCCTGAAACCCAGGAGTTCTGATTCTCAAGATGACCTCTACGCTTCCTTTGCTTTTCCAGCCGCTCAGACTGCGATCGCTTGAACTCAAGAACCGTATCGTGATTTCTCCCATGTGCCAGCACGCCGCGCAGCGGGGGTGCGCCACACCCTGGCACCTGGTTCACCTGGGGAAGTTTGCCCTCGGGGGTGCGGGCCTCATTCTCACCGAAAGCACGGCGGTCGACCCGCGCGGCCGTATCGGCACTGCTGACCTGGGCCTGTGGAACGATGACCAGATTGAGCCGCTCAAGGCCGTGGTGGATTTCATCCACGCCAACGGAGCCGCCGCAGGCGTGCAGTTGGCCCATGCCGGGCGCAAGGCGGGCAGCCAGCCGCTGTGGGAGGGCGGGGCAGCGCTCAGCGAGGCAGAGATGGCCAGCGACGCCGAACCGTGGCGGCGGTTGGGGCCCAGCGCATTGGCTGCAGGGCCTGGCTGGTCCAGCCCGCAAGCCATGAGTGCGCAGGACATTGAAGACACGATCGTGCGCTTTGTCGAGGCCACCAGGCGTGCCGACAGGGCCGGGTTCGACGTGGTGGAACTGCACCTTGGCCATGGTTATCTGGTGGCGAGTTTCCTGTCTCCGAACTCGAACCTGCGTAGCGATGAATGGGGAGGAAGTCGCGATGGCCGCATGCGGCTGGCCTTGCAGCTTGCAGCGCGGGTGCGCGAGGTCTGGCCGGCTGGCAAGCCCCTGTTTTGCAGGCTTTCCGTTGTAGATGGCAGCGCCGAAGGATGGAGCCTGGATGATTCGGTGGTGTTGTCCCGTGCGCTGGCGCAACTGGGTGTGGATGTCATCGATTGCTCTTCTGGTGGCCTGACCGAAGAGACAAAGGCGCTACCCGTTCCGCGCGGATTGGGATTTCAGGTGCCGTTTTCCGAGCGCATCCGGCAAGAGGCTGCAGTACGCACCCAGGCGGTTGGCATGATCGTGGACGCGAACCAGGCTGAGGCGGTGCTCCAGGAGGGCAAGGCAGACCTCATCGCCCTGGGCCGGGAAGCTTTGTTCGATCCGTACTGGGCGCACCACGCCGCAGTTGCGCTGGGCGTGGACCCGGGCTTTCAGCGCTGGCCCGTTCGCCACGGCGTGTGGCTGGCCAAGCGCGCCCCCGGGCTTGAGAAGGCGCGTGCGCAAGCCACTCAATGACCACACCACCCATTTGACGAAAGGAGGCCATCCATGACCGTGCGTATGGGATTGATCCGCAAGAAGGCAGATTGGACGTTGGAGGATTTCGACGCCTATTGGCATGCCAGCCATGGCTCCTTGGCCCGGCGGGCGCCGCAGTTGCGGGAGTACTGGCAGAACCTGGTTCTCGACAGGCTGCAACGCGGCATTGAATTCGACAGAGGACCGTGGGAGCTGGACGGCATTTCGCAGCTTCGATTTGACGACGCCAGTCAGTCTGCGCAGGCATTCGATGGCAGCGCTCTCGCAGCCGAACTCCTCCAGGACGAGCAGTACTTTCTGGATGGTCTGCACATCGTCACCGCCGAGCCAACCGTGGTCATCGCGATACCTGCGCAACAGGATCGCTCGGCATTGTTGAAACGAATGTCGATCATCACCCGCTTGCCCTCGGTGAGCGAGGAAGACTTTCGCCGGGAGTGGACGATCCATGGCGAACTGGTACGGCGCATGGCCGGTGTGAGCGCCTATCGCCAGAACGTCATCGTGGGTCGGGAGCGCGTGAAAGGGCTGCCCTGCAGTTACGACGAATTGCCCATGGACGGTATCGTCGAGCTATGGTTCAAGGACGCGGCAACGCTCGAAGCAGCATTCAACTCCCAAGCGGGCAGGAAGACGATGGCGCATGCAAAGACCTTTCTGTCCCAAATCACCGCGTTTGTGGTGGGCGAGCGGAAAATTCTCTAGCGAAAGAGCGGCTGGAGCAGCGCCGCTCGATTCCAGTCGCCTGTTTGGAAACGTATGTTTGTGTAGCAGGTCTTGACCGTTGCGCGGCATGTCCTACCCGTGTGCAACAGGCTCGACTACCCCGCCGTGCCACACAGGCACGTAGCATGGATACCAGGGCAAAGCAATGGTTTTGACTGCAGCGGCCGCAAGGCCCGCAATGCTTTGTCTTTTGTTCAACGCTTCCCAAAAAGGAGGACAACATGGATACCGTTCACACCGCATCCAGCGTCATCTCTTCGGACAAGGTTCATGGCACGAACGTGTTCAATCCCAATGGAGAAAAGCTGGGCTCGATTGAGTCTCTGGTGCTTGACAAGCTTTCAGGCAAGGTTCGCTACGCCGTCATGGAGTTTGGTGGTTTTCTGGGCATGGGCACCGATGTCTACCCACTGCCCTGGGAAACCCTGAAGTACGACACCGACCTGGGTGGCTATGTGGTGACCTTGACGCGCGAGCAACTGGAAGGCGCGCCGCGTTATGGGCGAGAGACGACGCAGGACTACTCTGATGAATACGGCCGCAAGGTGCACGATTACTACGGCGTGCCCTGGATCTACTGATCTGACGTCCATCGCCCATTTCGGCAGAGCGCAAGCCACCTTCGGGTGGCTTTTTCATGGGTACCGCTTTCTGCGGTGTAGATCCTATTTTGATAGCGGTCTGCGCAGACCAGCCAAGCGCCCAAAGCTTGAATCAATGATTTTTGCAGTGGAGGCGCGCCCGGAAAAACGCCGCGCAAGAGGGCGCGGCGTAGGGGGACAGGCAAAGAGGTCAGGCTTTTGCAGGACGAGGGGCGCCAGCGCCTTCAATGCTTGCTGTGCTGCTGTGCCAGCACACGCCTTGCCTTCTCGAAGGTCTTGCGGATGTCCGTATTGTCTTTGTTGGTGTAACGCAGACTTTTTTCGCCCGGCTTGGCAAGCAAGGGGCGGCTTGGCATGGTGAGCATCGGTGTCATAGGGCCTCCTGAGAGAATAGGCTGCAATGCCTACTGTCACCTATCAGGAACGGCTTGCCCATCAGTATTTGCCGCAATCCGGGCTGGGACTGCACCTACAGCGTATGAAAAGGCTCTCAAAAAGGGAGTCGTAAAGTCACCACAATCACAGTGCCGAGGGCGAGGTTCAAGGCCACCCATTTGCGGATCTGGTCCATGGCCTTGCCTCCAGCCGGCCAGTCCTTGGCGTCCACGGCGGCGTTGAGCCGCTTGAACAGTGCAAATCGGATATGGCCGAACACCGCCATCATCACAAGTCCCAGCACCGCCATCACAATCCACGATACCGGCATGGGTGCCTTGGCGCCAGCCTGTGCGGCCATCTGGTGCACCAGCCCAATCATGCCCAGACCGCTGACCAGAATCAGCACGATGGCAATCAGAACGGCGGCAAAAAAGCGCTGCAGCACATCGCGCATCAGCGGCAGGCGCTGGGGCGGCGGCAACTGCGCTGCTGCAGGCCGAAGAAAGAAATGGGCGAATGCCATGCCACCCAGCCAGACGATGAGGGCGAGCAGGTGAAGCGTTTTGAGAATGATGTAAATCATAGGGGGCGGTATAGGAATAGGAGGACGGACGTTGGCCTGTATCGTACCTGCCTTGTCTGTTGAGCTGTTGATCGTTTAGTCATGCAGGCTGTCTGCAGTCCCAGGCGAAAACAGGGCGGACGAGGGCAGAACCTGTCTGGCCAAAGACCACGCTGCATCGTGCGACATGGCTGCGGGCATTTGCTGGCGCTCTGGCTGGCTGCTACCATGCGCCGCATGTTGTCTTCTGCCTCCACGCACTGCCTGCACGCGCCAGTTGCCCTGCCTGGAGGCGCCGTGCTGCGCGGGATGAATTACAAGCCCGTCGCACATTCCCCCGCCCGGCGATAACCCCACACTCATTTGCGCAAACGCAGTATCGCCGGGCTTCTATCCCGCGCGATCGCGGCTGCTCGCCTGCCAGGCGCCCGGCCATGGAACAAGCTCGTGACCACGCGCTGCGCCGTCACACGGAAGGGGAAGACCGTCATGGACCAAACCATGGAATTTACCAAGCAGTTTCTACGCTCCAAGAGCCCTTGTGCAATGGGTTTTCGCTGGTTCGTGCGCAACATCGAAGATGGCGTGAGTTACCAGAAGGCGCTGGACACCCTGGTGGCCGCTGGCCGCGTGGACGATGCGCTATGGCTGTTGAACAATTTTGGCCCCACCAATGCCGTGCTGCAACTGGACCGGCTGGAGGCCGATGCCATCGTGTTTGCCGGTAGCGTGCAGGTGCGTGGTGGCGTGGAGGTGGATGGTGCGGTGCACGTAGGCCGATCCCTGCAGGCGGGGGGAGGCGTGCGCTGTGGCCGCGATCTGGTGGTGGGTGAGGACATCCGTGCGGGTGCCAACATCTTTGCGGGGGGCAGGCTGCAGTGCGGCGGCCATCTGCGCACCGATTGGGGCGTGGATGTGCAGCAGGGCGTGACTGTCGGCGGCGATCTGCGCGTGGCCTGGGATCTGGTGGCGCATGGTGCGATCAGCGTGCGCGGCTCGGCCATGGTCGGGCAGGATGTGATTGCAAAGGGCAGCCTCCATTGCGAGAAAAACCTGCGGGTGGGCGGGCATCTGACCGGGGCGGGCCCTCTGCGCGCGGGTCATGGTATTGCAGTGGGCGGCGCGATTGAAGGGGTGTCGCATATTGATGCCGGCTGGGGTATTCGTGCGGGCGAACACATCCACGCCAGTGGCGCCATCAAGGCCGGGGAGAGCCTGGCCGCAGGTGACGCCATCTGCGCAGGCGATGGCTACGGCGTGTTTGCAGGTCTCAATGTGCAGGAGGACAGCTGGGAAGTGAGCGGCCAGGTCTGGGCGCCCAGTCCGCCCGCGCGCTTGCGCAGTGGGCTCTGGATCGGCCCCAGCCTGCTGTGAATCTGAGCGGAAACTGCCTGTAGCGCTGGATGGATGTGCGCAGGCTGCTATGGAAAATATAGAAGCCGGTTCAGAAAACGCCAAGCGCCAGGCCTGCCGCCAGTGCTGCGCCGAGTTCGCGGCAGCGCTGCAGATCGGTATCGGGAATGTGCTTGGTGGCCAATATCGCTTCGGGCGTCTGTGCATGGGTACAGATGACCAACGGCTCGGCCACCGGCTTGAGCCGCCAGCCTGTGGCGATGCGCTCGATCTGGCGCGCGGCGCCGTGGCCATCGCTGCCCGCGCACACCAGGCTTGCATAGGCACGGCCATTGATGCGATCGAGCACCGGGTAGTAACAGCGGTCAAAGAAATCCTTCATCATGCCGCTCATCGCTGCCAGATTCTCCGGCGTGGCAAACACATAGGCATTGGCGGCCAGCACATCGGAGGGCTGGGTGGCCTGCGCGTGCAGCAGGCGCACATCCACGCCGCCTTCTGCCAGAGCGCCGTCGCACGCGGCCTGCGCCATCTGGAGCGTGCCCTGGGTGAGGGTGTGGTAGACGATGAGCAATTGCGGAGCAGCCATGGCGCAAGCATAGCGGCAAAGCTGGCGCCGGCATGGCCCGTGCCTTGTCATGTGCACGACGCGGTGTTGCCGTCTGCGTGGTAGCGCATGGTAGATTGGCCCTCTCATTCCTTCGGACCGACTTCCATGAGCGAAATGTTTGACCGCGTTGCCGCCAGTTTTCATGCCCAGGGGCTGATGCACACCCTGGGGGCCAGTCTTCGGCAGGTGAGCGATGGGGAGGTGCAGATTGCGTTGCCCTATAGCAAGGCCCTGTCGCAGCAGCACGGTTTCTTGCATGCGGGTGCCGTGACCAGTGTGGTTGACAGCGCCGCTGGCTACGCGGCGCTCACCAAGGCGCCTGCGGGGTACGAGGTGGTCACCGCCGAATTCAAGATCAATCTGCTGCGCCCGGCCATTGGCGAGCACTTTGTGGCGGTGGGCAAGGTGCAGAACGCTGGCAAGCTGCTGACCGTGTGCACCGGCGAATTGCTCGCCTACACCGCAGACATCGACGCCGCTCCCAAGGTGGTGGCGCTGATGCAGGCAACCATCGTGAACGTGAAATACTGAGCTCGATAGAAAAAAGGCTGCTGGTGCTTATCTGTCAAACGCCAGTAGCTATTGTTTTCATAGTGATTGAGGCTCAATCCTGCCACTGGTACAGCGCGGGCTGTTTGCTGACAAAGCGCTGGATGGCCTCCTGGTGAAAGGCGCTTTCGCGGCACAGTGTCTGGGCCAGCGCCTCCTGCTGGAACACCTCGGCGCGCTGGCTTTCAAAGGCATGGTTCATCACGCGCTTGGTGTAGCCAATGGCTTCGGTAGGTGCACTGGCAAAGCGCTCCGCAAAGGCAATGGCATCGGCCAGCACATCCTCGCTCGTCACCCGGTAGGCCATGCCCAGTTGCCGCGCCTCTTCGGCACCCACCACGCGGGCGGTAAAGGCCAGTTCCTTGGCGGTCTGCAAGCCCACCAGGCGCGGCAGCAGATGCATGGCGCCCAGGTCCGGCACGAAACCGATCTTGGCAAATACGCAGCAGAACTTGGCGCTGGGCGCAGCCAGCACGAAATCGCCTGCCAGGGCCAGCGACAGGCCCGCACCAAAGGCGCTGCCCTGCACGGCGGTGATGACCGGTTTTTCCAGATCGAGCAGCTCGTCAAACCAGCGGTGCAGGCCCAGCATGCGGTTGCGGCTGTCAAACACATCCTGCTTGCCAGCCACCGTGGCCTGCATGCTCTTGATATCGCCACCCGCGCAGAAATGGCCACCTGCGCCGGTCAGCACCACGGCCTTGATGGCGCGGTCGTCACGGATCTGGGGTACGAGGCGGGTGAACTCTTCGCGCATGCTCTGGTCAAGCGCATTGCGGGCTTCGGGGCGGTTCATGGTCAGCACGGCAGTACTGCCGTGCATGGTGAGGGTCAAGGATGTCATGGCGTGGCTTGGAGAGAAAAAACGGCTGCGGTGTGCAGGCTCATTCCGCCTTGATGTCGAGGCGCTTGGCAACGGGAATCCAGCGCTCGCGCTCGGCGGTGATGAACTGGCCCCATTCTGTGGCGCTTCCGGCAATCGGCTGGGCACCTATGCGACGCAGCTTCTCCTGCACATCGGGCTTGGCGAGCGACTGGTTGACAGCCTGGTTCATCCGGTCGATGGCGGCCTGCGGTGTGCCCTGGCGTGCCACCAGGCCGAACCAGGCACTTGCCTCGGTGCCCGCAAAGCCCAGCTCGGCCAGTGTGGGCACATTCGGTATCTGCGGAAACCGCTGGTTATCCAGCACCGCCAGCGGCACAATGCGGCCGCTGATGGCCTGCTGCATCGACGAGGGTAGGGCGTCGAACATGATGTCCACATTGCCGCCCATCATGCTGGTGATGGCCGGGGCGCTGCCCGCAAACGGCACATGCGTTACCTTGAAGCCCATGCGGTCGCTGGCAAATTCGCCTGCCAGATGGGTGATGTTGCCGCTGCTGGCCGATCCCATCGTGAGCGTCTTTCCCTCCTTTTGCGCCTGCTGGGCCCTGGCGATCAAACCCTTGGCGTCCTGCACACCCAGATCCTTGCGGGTGACGAGCAGCAGTGGCGCCTTGCCCAGGCCCGCTACCGGCACAAAATCCTTGGCGGGGTCGTAGTTCATCTTGGCGTAGATGGCGCTGTTGATGACGAGTGGGGCGTTCGATCCGACGAAAAACGTCTGGCCATCGGCGGGGGCGCGCAGTACGGTTTCTGCAGCAATCATGCCTGCGGCGCCACCCTTGTTTTCGATGACGATAGCCTGGCCGCTGGCCTGCCCCACGTCCTGGGCCACAATGCGGGCAATCTGGTCGGCAGCGCCGCCAGCGGGGTAGGGCACCACCCAGCGCAGCGGGGCATCGGCGGCCTGGCTGTGCAGCGCCGTTGCGGCAATGGCAGCGCCTGCCGCAAAGCAGAAAGCGCGGTGCAGAAAATGGCGCCGCAAACGGCTCCGAAAATGGTTGTTGGGCACGATGTTTGTCTCCTGTCTGCTATGCATGATGTAGCGCTGGCAGTGGTCTGCTCTTTTGGTGGTGAAGGCCGCAGCGGCTACTGCACCTGCAACCACACTAGGTCGTTTTGTCAGTCGCGTCCAATATCAAATTGCTCTCAGCTGATATGTAATGCAACAGTGGCTTTGCCCGTATGCTTGCTGGCAAACGATGCATGAGGAGCAAGCCATGAGCGCATTCTTGAAGTACGAACAATCCGGCCATGTGGTCACCCTGACCATGTGCCAACCCGAGCGCCGCAACCCGCTGACCGGTAACACGGCGGTGGAGGAGTTTCTCGCCGCCATCGAGAAAATCCGTGCCGACAGCACGGTGCGTGCCGTGATCCTGACGGGCGAGGGCCCGGCATTCTCGTCTGGTGGTGATATCAAGACCATGCAGGAGCAGTCGTTTGGCGACGTGGACGGTATGCGCATCCGCGAGGACTACCGCCAGGGCATCCAGCGCCTGCCGCTGGCGCTGTTCAATCTGGAGGTGCCGACGATTGCCGCCGTGAACGGCCCTGCTGTGGGCGCGGGCCTTGATCTGACCTGCATGTGCGACCTGCGTGTGGCGTCGGACAAGGCCAAGTTTGCCGAGAGCTTTGTGAAGGTGGGCATCATTCCGGGCGACGGTGGCGCCTGGCTGCTGCCGCGCGTGATCGGCATGTCGCGTGCAGCCGAGTTGTCGCTGACCGGCCGCATGATCGACGCTGCTACCGCGCTGCAATGGGGACTGGTGTCACAGGTGGTACCGCATGACGAACTGATGCCTGCTGCCCGCGCGCTGGCGGAGGAAATTGCCGCCAACCCGCCGCAGGTCACCCGCATGACGAAAAAGCTCATGCGCGAAGGCATGCACCAAAGCCTGGCATCCATTCTGGAGCTGTCGGCCGCCTACCAGGCGCTGGCCCACCAGACCGCAGATCACCGCGAAGCGGTCAGCGCCTTTCTGGAAAAGCGCAAGCCGGATTTCAAGGGTTGAAGCAGCCCGGCAAATGCAATACGCAATACCGGGCACAGCAAATTAAGCAGGAATAGCAAACAGATGGCCGCTCAATGCGGCCATCTGCGCTGCCGTCTACATTCTTGGGTATAGAGCGACTGAACGGCGTGCAGCCAGAGCTTGTGGCCTGGCCGCAGAGCCGGTTATGCAGCAATTTCGAAACCGGCTTCATGTGCGGGGTGGCCGCACGCCATGCAGCGCAAGCGAACGCAACTCCGCCAGCAGGCTTTTCGTGTCGCGGTTGGTCTGCGTTTGGCAGGCTCCTGGGTGCTGTGCAACGCCTCTCAGCAGTGCTGGCGCTCCAGCCGTTCCAGTCGCTCCAATTCTGCGCAGATATCAGCCATAGAGCCGGTCATCGCCCAGCGCATGCCACGCTCGCGCTGCAGGCTGGCAGGCTTGGCCCAGTAGCGTTTGATGGAGGCATCATTGGCGGCCTGGGCGCTGCAGCGTTGCACCGACAGAAAGATATCGCTGGCGGCCTCTGCGGTTGTCTGGGTGCGGCGACGGCTGGCGGGTTTGCGCGGCAGGCGGATACGGTCAATAGGGCGATCAACAGGGCCTTGCACCGGAGCGACAGGTTTGTCGTCCGGGGCGTCCAGCAGGCTCATCTGTCCTGTGGTGCTGCGCTGGGCGGCAGACGATGCAGACAGAAAGCAGTGCACCTGGGCTGCATGCTGGCCATCATTGGCTGCACCACGGTGGGCCTTGCGACCACGGCGCACTGGCAGAGTGGACAGGGTGCGGCTGACCATGTGGAAGATGGGCGAGCCAGCGACGAGAGAAAAGGGCGCGAGGGCGCGCAATGCTGCAGCGACGAGCATAGGGACTCCTTGTGTACGGGAACGACAGCAGGATTGCTCATGGCAGACGCCGACCTCAGGGCAGTGAGATGGTTCCCACGGCGCCCGCTACCTGAAGCTGGGTCACATTTTTACGGCAGACGTGCTGTCTACATCAGCATCGTGTTGCGTATCAAGCCAACGGCGATGCCTTCAATCTCGAAAGGCTCGCCGGGCTGCACGACGATGGGCAGGTAGTCGGGGTTTTCAGCCAGCAACTCGATCCCGTCCTTGGTGCGCTGCAGGCGCTTGACGGTGACATCGTCTCCCAGCCGGGCCACGATGATCTGGCCGTTTCGCGCTTCGCGTGTGGATTTGACAGCGAGCAGGTCGCCATCCATGATGCCTGCATCACGCATGGACATGCCGCGCACCTTGAGCAGGTAATCGGGCTGTTGTTGGAACAGGCTGCCTTCCACGCTGTAGGTCTGGTCGACATGCTCCTGCGCCAGAATGGGCGAGCCTGCCGAGACCCGGCCAATCAGGGGTAGCGACAGTGGCGCCAGCTCCTGCACGATGCGGCCCACACTCGCTGCCATGCTGGAAACCCCTGCGGAGAGGCCGGCCAGCGGCGAAGAAAACCGCGTGCCGCGCGCCGCATTGATGGAGCGCACCGTGTCATTGTTGAGGCGGATGCCGCGCGAGGTACCGCTGACCAGTTCGATCACTCCCTTGCGGGCCAGGGCCTTCAAATGGTCTTCTGCCGAGTTGGCGGATTTGAAGCCCAGTTTGCTGGCGATTTCGGCACGGGTAGGGGGAGCACCGGTGCGCGAGATGGCGGTCTGGATCAGGTCCAGAATTTCTTGTTGGCGCGCGGTCAGTTTGGGGTGGTCTCGCATAAGATCTCCGTGTGATCTGTGGTGCCAGGTGCACTGCCGGTGGGCTGTGCATTCAAACACCTGTACATCAATCCAGTAACTGTATTTTTAACCAGTTTTTTCGGAGAGGCAAGCCTTGCAGCAAAAAATTTTGATCCTGGGCACTGGCGGAACCATTGCAGGTATGGCGGAAGATGCCGAGCACCCTGGTAAATACCGTGCGGCGCAGCTCTCCATCGGAGCCTTGGCGGCAGCGATCCCTGGCATTGAAAAGGCTGCTGGTGGCAGCCTGGATGCGCAGCAGCTTGCGCAAATCGATAGCAAGGACATGGACGACACGGTATGGCTGGCGCTGTTGCATGCATGCGACAAGGCACTGCACGACGATGCCGTGGCAGGCATCGTCATCACCCATGGTACGGACACGTTGGAGGAAACCGCATGGTTTCTGCACAGTTGTCTGGGGCGCCTGCCCAAGCCTGTGGTGCTGACATGCGCCATGCGACCGGCCAATGCCCTGATGCCGGACGGCCCCCAAAACCTCAAGGATGCAGTGCTTGCCGCCGCCGCACGCACTGCCGCCGGTGCGCCCTTGCTGACAGAAGTGGTTGCCATCACGGGTGGCGGCGAGTTGCACAGCGCCCAATGGCTGCAAAAAGCGCATCCACACCGGTTGATGGCCTTCTCATCGGGTGAGCAGGGGGCTATCGGCTGGGTGGGGAGTGAGGGGGTGCGCCTGCGTGACGGTCAGGTGCCCGGCGGCTTGACGACTGCCAAGGCATCTCTCGCTGTGCCCAGCTTGCCTGCGCCAGAGGCCTGGCCTTGGGTAGAAATCATCACCAGCCACGCAGGCGCGCGAGCTGCTGCTGTGGATGCCCTGCTGGCGCAGGGTGTACAAGGCCTGGTGGTGGCAACCACCGGGGACGGCACGGTGCACGAAGCGTTGCAACCGGCCCTGGCGCGTGCCCGCAGCCAGGGCGTGCCCGTGTGGCGCAGCAGCCGTTGCAGTGAAGGCGTGATCAGCGGCGGCAGGCTGCCGGTGCATGCCGACCTGGGGGCAGAGCTTGCCGTGGCACTCAACCCTTACAAAGCACGCGTCAGCCTGCAACTGGCCTTGCTGGGCGCTTTGCGTTGATAGGGTTTGCTATGAAAAAGGAAGCTGTTGGCGCTTGTTCTTTGGGCGCTGCAAGCCAATTTTCAGCAAATATCAGCAATCCTCTGGGGGCCAGCGGCCTGCACCATGTGGCCCTGATTGCATCGGACTATGCCCGCTCCAAGGCGTTCTATACCCATACCCTGGGTTGCACGGTGATTGCCGAGGAATACCGCGCTGCCCGTGATTCCTGGAAGCTGGATCTTGCCGTGCCCGGCGGCGGGCAGCTGGAGCTGTTCTCGTTTCCATCGCCGCCACCGCGCGTGTCCCGGCCCGAGGCCTGCGGCCTGCGCCACCTCGCCATTGCCGTGCAGGCGGTGAAGGCTGCGCACACTTATCTGGTTTCGCAAGGTGTGATGTGCGAAGAGATTCGTCTGGACGAGGTGACAGGCAAGCGGTTTTTCTTTTTCAGCGACCCGGATGGGTTGCCGCTGGAAGTCTATGAGAGGTGAGGGTAGGCATCGAAGCGCTAGCGTACCTACCCAGCAGACCAGGCGCACCCGCGCATAACGTTGCACCAACGATGTGTTTGCCCGCCTCAAGAGCGTGTCCTTAAGCTCTTCGTTCCACCTCAGCGATTTTGGAGGACGAGCTATCAGGCGCAGTGCATAGCCGGTAGCCTGTTGTTTGCATTCACTGCTGCGGCGCGTTCAAGGCCAGAGCAGATGGCGTCTCTGATCGTGCAGGACGAAAAAGACGTGGTCATCGGCCATGAATTGAACCTCTCACTCCCTTCAGCCTTTATGTATTGCGGATTCAGCATTCGTGTGAATCGATGGCTTCAAGCGCCGCAATCCTTGCTGGTATTTTGAGCGAATCCTCGCGGTGATTTCTTATTAATAAACTTCCTATATCAATTTTCTAATATTATTAATTTAAAAAATATTCTACATCGATAAAAATTTTAATGAATGATGGATCGGTGTTGTGAAAATTTTACCGGGGTAATTGAAGATTTATAGCGTTGAAAGTATGCAAGTATTTGGAAGATATTGATTTTTATATTTTCAAAAAAGGGGAAGTTGATTTGTTTTTCGTTTGGATTTTTTAAAATCCACACAATGTATACTAATTTTTAATTTTACTTTTTTATAAAAATATACATGAGTAATGGAAGCGCCATTATTTGAGTGTTGAAGGCATCTTGGTTTTTGCATGTTGTAGATGAAGAATCTGTGAGAATCGATTACTGGTAAATCAGGGCAAGCCTTGTTGGTATGCGGAAGCAAGGATTTGCAAGTTCAACAGCCTTCAAATGGCGTTGATAGATTGATTCGATTCTCGATTCAAGGAGGAGTAATGCAATTACCGCTTTCATCAAAACGAGCGCCCCACCGCGCCGCTTGGGCCACTGCCTGCGCCGCTTGGCTGCTGGGCTTGGCCGGGCTGGCGCCGCAGGCGCAGGCAGCGTCGGTAACGGGCGTATACGGTAGCTACGGCGGGTATTGGGCTTCGTCCGATTTGGCCCTCAACCCCATACAGCCCGATGGCAGCAATCTGCTGTTGGGTTTTACGGTAAATGGCGTCACCTATGGGACTGGCATAAACAATGCTGCCCTCACGGCCAATGGCGTAACATTTACGCCACAAGACTTCCGTGCGTTGAGCATGGCTGGTCTGACCGCATCGGACGCCACTACCTATATTGGCATTGGTAGCAATTGGGGCGGTGTAGATCAAGCTGCAGCCTATCCTGGCGGCGAGGTGCCAGCGAACTCCGGCTATCCCTGGTCATATTACCTGGATGATGGCAGCAAAGGCTTGGAGTTGGCAACCGGCATCTTCAATATACCGGATCTTCCTGGCAACGACCCGAGAGTGGCGGTCAACGGTGCGGCAATCAACCCTGCATTCATTGGCGACGGCATTCCTGACATTCTGGTCACGCAGATGGGGTTGCCAGGGTTGAGCGACACATTTGGCTTTTATGATGCGGCGGGTAATCCAGTTGGTACTCCGGTTACTGCGGCTTTTAGCACCGTCCTGCCGGTAGGGGAGCAGCAATGGGCGTTTTATGAGACATCGGGGACCGAGCACTTCACCCTCAATGGCGTGCGCGACATTCGCATGCTTGCCTTCGACTTTGCAGACCTGGGTATCACGGCTGCCAATGCCGGGCAGATTACCCGCTTCCGCCAGAATCTGTCTGGGCGCAGCGACCCTGCATTCGTTGCGTTAAATTTTACAAGTCTGCCGGTTGTACCGCCTGAGTTGGTGGTCGCCAAGGCTGCCTCGCCTATGACGGCAGGCGGCACAGGTACCTATACGCTGACAGTGGGCAACCAGTCTCTGCCGGCGCCTACCAGCGGTGCTATCACTATCACTGATACGCTGCCTGCTGGCATGACGCCTACCGCTGCTACTGGCACAAGCTGGGCGTGCTCAATTGCCGGTCAAACTGTCACTTGCACCTATGTGCTGTCCATCGCTGGCGGTGCCAGTGCGCCGCCTATCAGTATTGCGGTAAATGTGGCCCCTACCGTGGGCGCAACCGTTACCAACACGGCCACAGCCACTGGCGGCGGCGACACGGTTTGCCCGGGGGCTACCCGGTGCACAGGCACGGTAACGCACAATGTGACCGGTGGCGGTGCAATGCCTGAGTTGGCGCTCACCAAGACCGCCAGCGCCAGCTCCATGGCTGTGGGTAGTAACGGTACCTACACATTGGCGCTTGCCAACCAATCGACCCTGGTACCTACCAGCGGCACCATCACGGTAACCGATACGCTGCCCACCGGCATGCTGCCAACTGCTGCGACTGGCACGGGATGGACTTGCAATATCGCAAGCCAAACCGTCACCTGTACCTCCACGGCAGTTATTGCTGCAGGTGCAAGCGCACCGGCTATCAATATTGCGGTGACCGTGCAGCCTACCGCTAGCGCGAGCGTTACCAATACCGCGACTGTCAATGGTGGTGGCGACTCTACTTGCCCCGCAACTGCCCGTTGCAATGGCTCTAGCACTATTACAATCACAGGCCTTCCAAAACCTGAGCTGACACTCACCAAAACCGCGAGCCCCAGCCCCATGGCTGTGGGTGGTACAGGCACCTACACGCTGGCCCTGGCCAACACGGCTGCTGTGGCGGCTACCAGTGGCCTGATCACGATCGTGGACACCCTGCCTATCGGTATTGTGCCAACCACCGCCACTGGCGCGGGCTGGACTTGCAATATTGTGGGTCAGGTTGTCACCTGCTCCTCCACGGCTGTCATTGCTGCAGGTGCGAGTGCACCGAACATTGCCATTGCTGTGAGCGTGGGCTCTACCGCCGGCGAAACCGTGACGAACCGTGCCACGGCCAGCGGTGGTGGCAGCAGTTGCCCGGTTGGCCCTACCTGCACAGGTATAACCACCCACGGTGTGACTGGCGGCACTCCAGCGCCTTCATTGCTGCTGACCAAGACAGCAAGCCCCAGCCCCATGGCTGTGGGTGGCACGGGCACTTATACGCTGGCACTGGCCAACGTAGCTTCGACAACCCCTACCAATGGCACCATTACGATTACAGATACATTGCCGACCGGTATTGTGCCAACCGCTGCCGCAGGCACGGGTTGGACCTGCACCATTGCAGGCCAGACTGTGACCTGTACCACCACGCAAGTTGTCGCTGCAGGTGCGAGCGCACCGAGTATTGCCATCACTGTGACCGTGGGCCCCACGGCCAGCGAAACCGTGACGAACCGTGCTACAGCCAGCGGTGGTGGCAGCAACTGCCCGGCTGATCCAGGCTGCGAAGGTCCGACCACCCACCTTGTGACCGGCGGTAATCCTGCGCCTTCACTGGTGCTGACCAAGAATGCAAGCCCCGTCCCCATGGCTGTGGGCGGTACGGGTACCTACACGCTGTCGCTGGCCAACCGGGCTTCGGTGGCTTCCACCAGCGGCACCATCACGATCACGGACACGCTGCCTGTCGGTCTTGTGCCAACCTCTGCCACTGGCACGGGCTGGACTTGCTCCATTACTGGTCAGGATGTGACCTGTACCACGACGGCAGTCATTGCCGCAGGCGCGACTGCTCCGACCATTGCCATTGCAGTGAACGTGGGCCCCACGGCCAGCGCAACCGTGACGAACCGCGCCATAGCCAGTGGCGGTGGTGGCAATTGCCCGGCTGATGTTAACTGTGAAGGCCCAACCACCCACCGTGTGACTGGCGGTTTGCTGCCTGAGCTGACGCTGACCAAGACCGCTAGCCCCAGCCCCATGACTGTGGGTGGTACGGGTACCTACACGCTGTCGTTGGCAAACACGGCTACGGCGGCTGACACCAATGGCACGATTACGATCGTGGACACTCTGCCTGCCGGTATTGTGCCAACCGCTGCCACTGGCACGGGCTGGACTTGCACCATTGCAGGCCAGGGGGTGACCTGTACCTCTACGGCAGTCATCGCTGCAGGGGCTACTGCTCCGGCCATCAGCATTGCGGTGAGCGTGGGCCCCACGGCCAGCGCAACTGTCACCAACTCGGCAACTGCCACGGGTGGCGGTGACGACGGCTGCCCGGCTGCTACCCGCTGCACTGGCTTGTCTACCCACCGTGTGACTGGCGGTTTGTTGCCTGAATTGGCGCTCACCAAGACTTCGAGCCCCAGGCCCATGGTTGTGGGTGGTACGGGTACCTACACGCTGACTTTGGCCAATCAGGCTACGGTGGCATCCACCAGTGGCACGATCACGGTCACAGATGCAATGCCTACGGGCTTGCTGCCAACCTCTGCGACCGGCACCGGCTGGGCTTGCAACATTGCAGGCCAGACTGTGACTTGTACCACCACGCAAGTCATTGCGGCAGGAGCGAGCGCACCGGCCATTACCATTGCTGTGAATGTAGGCCCGACTGCCAGCGCAGTTGTGACCAACAACGCCACAGTGACTGGTGGTGGAGATGACAACTGCCCGGCGGCTGCCCGCTGCACTGGCACGGATCTCTCTACTGTTGATGGAGGTGCACTGCCTTCGCTCGCGTTGACCAAGGCCTCAAGCCCCAGCCCCATGGTTGTGGGTGGCACAGGTACCTACACGCTGACTTTGGCTAACCGGGCTACGGTGGCTCCGTCCAATGGCACGATCACCGTTACCGATGAAATGCCTGTTGGCCTGGTGCCTACCTCTGTCACGGGTGCTGGCTGGACTTGCTCCATTGCAGGCCAGACCGTGACCTGTACTACTACGGCAATCATTGCCGCAGGTGCGAGCGCGCCGGCCATTACCATTGCTGTGAATGTGGGCCCGACAGCCCGTGCAAACGTGACCAACCGTGCTACGGCGAGCGGTGGTGGCGGTAACTGCCCGGCTGACCCTGCCTGCACCGGCTTGGACGTTTCCACTATTACTGGTGGTGTAATGCCTGAGTTGGCTCTCACCAAGACTGCCAGCCCACTGGCTGTAGGCGGTACCGGCACTTACACGCTGGCACTGGCCAACTTGGCCAAGGTGGCTTCCACCGAGGGCACCGTCACGGTCACTGATGCAATGCCTAACGGCATCGTGCCTACCTCTGCCACGGGCACTGGCTGGACTTGCAACATTGCTGGCCAGACGGTGACCTGCACCACCACACAAGCAATTGCAGCGGGTGCCAGCGCACCTGCCATCACCATCGCTGTGGCCGTGGATGCCTCTGCCAGCGCGGTTGTGACCAATACGGCAACGGCTACCGGCGGTGGCGATAGCCTCTGCCCAGCGGCTGCACGCTGTAGCGGTAAGGTTACCTCCTCCGTGGCTGGTGGCGTGATCACGGGTGTGCCTGCCTTGGGTCTGCCTGCGCTGCTGATCATGGGCTTGGGCCTGGGTCTGCTGGGAGCCTGGCGCCGCCGTCAGGTGTAACTGAAAGCGATCTGAACCCAGTTCAGAACTGAAATAGCTACCGGTGCTTGTATTGCAAGCACCGGTAGTTTTATTTTGGCAAGCGCTTTTTGAAAGGCGCTCAAAACTGTTCACCAAGCCTGCCAGAAAGCGGATGTGCCACGAAAACGAGGCACGGGCTGCGCCAAACGAAGTGCAGATGCAGACAGGTGGGACAAGCTTCGGAGAAGGCGTGGCCCGGTTAAATGCCCATGGCTAGACAGCCAGGGACTCCTGACTAAGCGCTCTTGACCAGGCGCCCATGCAAAGCAACGGCGGATTCAGAGCCAAGCGTGCGGCTTTCGATTTGCTTGCTGATGATTTGCAGCGCGGTAATGAACAATAGGCATGGGCAGGCCAAAACTGCCCTGCCATCCCCGAGGTGGCATTTACTCCGCTTGAGAAGTGGAACGCCCATCGCGTGCGGCTGCTACCACGATGCCCACGGCGCAGGCTGCAAAAAGAACACCTGTCGGAATACCGCCAATGGTGGTCATCAACCAGCCGTAGATTTCGGAGAGCAGGCCAATGATGCGATTGCCGCTGTGCGTGCCGAGTTTGTTGCCGATGAAGGCATTGAATGACAGCACCGCAAACACCAATGCCAGAAAGGCTGTGACGATCCACTTCATGCCATTGCGTCCTTGTTATGTGAATTGAATGGGGCAGGCAGCATTTCTGCCCAGATTTACCGGAATTATTGAAACAGATAGCAATGCAAACCGGGCGGCGTCGGAGCCAGTAGCAGACCGCAGCGTAGCTGCAATCACACAGGGCAATCAAAAAAGCCACTATCAAAAAGATAGTAGCTTGCGCTTATCGCATGGATGCTGCGGGCTTAAAAATCTATGGCGCCACGTTTCGCATCGCTGGCGGCATGAAATCAGTTTTCCAATGCGGCAATGGCGCGCTGGGTGATTTCCTCGACGCTGCCCAGGCCGCTGATGGCGCGGTATTTGGGAGCGGCGGCTGGGTCCTGCTGGGCCCAGTTGCTGTAGTAATCGACCAGCGGGCGGGTCTGGTTGCTGTAGACATCGAGGCGCTTCTTGACGGTTTCTTCCTTGTCGTCGTCGCGCTGCACCAGGTCTTCGCCGGTCACATCGTCCTTGCCAGCCACCTTGGGAGGGTTGAACTTGGTGTGGTAGGTGCGGCCCGATGCAGGGTGGCTGCGGCGGCCGCTCATGCGTTCGATGATGGCATCGAACGGTACATCGATCTCCAGCACATAGTCGAGCTTGACACCGGCCGCCTTCATGGCATCTGCCTGGGGAATGGTGCGGGGAAAGCCGTCAAACAGAAAACCGTTGGCGCAGTCGGGCTGGGCGATGCGGTCCTTGACCAAGTTGATGATCAACTCGTCGCTGACCAGTTGACCTGCATCCATCACCGCCTTGGCTTGCACGCCCAGCGGGGTGCCGGCCTTGACGGCGGCACGCAGCATGTCGCCGGTGGAGATTTGGGGAATACCGTATTTTTGGCAGATGAACGCGGCTTGCGTGCCTTTGCCGGCCCCGGGCGCTCCCAACAGAATCAGTTTCATGACGGTCCTTGGAAATTAGAAAACTTGCACGGCAAAAGCGGGCCGCCAAGCCCGCTTTTACACAAAAAAACTGGGCTTGAGCATATCACGCATCAGGGGATTGTCACCAAAATGCAAGCTAATGTAGTGTCTCCGAATGTGCAATGTTACCCTGCCTTGAAACGGGTTCTCAGCATGCACCGTCTTGCTTACGAGGCGCTTGCATCCGGGGTGTCTGGTGCTGCGGGCTGTCCGCAGGGGCTTGCGCCCGATCACATCTGGGAGGCAAAGAACTGGCGTACGCGCACCAGGTCTTCGGGGGTGTCGACACCTGCTCCGGGCTGCCCCTGCGTGGTGTGCACGGCAATGCGGTAGCCGTGCCAGAGGGCGCGCAATTGTTCCAGCGCTTCGATCTGCTCGGTCGGCGCCTGGGCCAGCGTGGGAAAGAGTTGCAGGAAACTGGCACGGTAGCTGTACAGGCCCATATGGTGCAGCGGGGAGAAGCCGGGTGTACCGGTGGCATTGGGGTTCTTCCACCAGCTGGCATTGACGTGCTCGCGCCCCCAGGGGATGGGCGCCCGGCTGAAATAGGCTGCAAGGCCCTTGGCATCCAGCACCACTTTGACCACGTTGGGGTTGAGCAGCGATTCCAGATCCGCCACGGGGTGGGCCACGGTGCCCATGCTGGCTTCGGGGCGGTCGGTCAGCAGCTGTGCGACGGCATCGATCAGTCCGGGTGCGATCAATGGCTCGTCGCCCTGCACGTTGACGACGATGTCGTCCCCCGTGAGGCCGAGCCGTTGGCAGGCTTCGGCCAGCCGGTCGCTGCCACTGGGGTGGTCTGCGGATGTGGGCACGGCCTGCACGCCATGTTCCTTGCAGGCTTCCAGAATGCGTGCATCGTCGGCGGCCACCACCACGCGCTGGGCATTGCTTTGCTGCGCGCGCTGGGCCACCCGCACCACCATGGGCAGACCGCCAATATCAGCCAGAGGCTTGCCGGGCAGGCGCGATGACGCCATGCGCGAGGGAATCAGAACGGTGAAAGGCGCAGGTGTGGAGACGGTTGCCATGGTGTGCCGGGTTGGAGAGGAGCAAAACAAAAAGGGTTGCACCCGACGGATGCAACCCAGAGGCGAAAGGCCATTGTAGCGACGGAGGCAGCGCTCCTATCAGGGAATGATTGCCGGCGTGGGCGCATTGCTCGCGGGCACGCTCACGGCATCGGGTGCCAGCAGGATTTTTTCGACCGCGCGCAGCTTTTTGGCCTCGATGGCCTCGCGCAGGCGCGGCAGCAAAGCCACCAGCCCTTCATAACCCTGGGCTTTTTCCAGGGCCAGTTGCAGGCGGAAACCCTTGAGCCCGAGCTCGCTCACCAACTGGCTGGCGACTGGATAGGCTTTCATGTAGCGGTCTGTCGGGTCGCTGACCTGTGCCGGTGCAATGGTGTGGCGTGCTGCCTGCTGGCGCTCTTCAGCCAAGGAGGGCGGAGGGGCCGCAGAGGCCGGGGCAACGGGCTCATGGGCGGCACCGGGTGTTTCGGATGGATGGTTGAGCCAGCCGCCCACTTCACCCGCCTGGGCCGGGCGCAGCAGTTCCAGCAGGCCCTGTTGGATCAGCAGCTTGATATCTTCCAGCAGTTGCAGGCGGCCCGTGTTGCCGGGGAGCAGCTCAATGACCTGTTCGACGCTTTTGTTGCCATCGAACAGGATGAAAGCTGTACGCATGCGCGGAGGCAGGGCTGGGTCGCGTGCCCGTAGCGCCTCAAGGCCCTTGTCGGTCTTTTTCAGGATGAGGGTTTGCATGGCAATTCGCTGTCGGTGAAAAAGCCATCCCGCCATCAGTGGGCGGTTGGATGTGTCACGAAAATGTCAACGAATTGTGACCAACTGAAAGAAACTGTGTATTAGGGATTTTCCGGAGCCACGCTCCCGCATGGGTGCAGGCCGTTGATTGGCCTATGAAGCAGCAGTGGCAAGTGCCTGCTTACCAGGGGCGGTGAACGCGGGTCAGGCGCTTTCGCCAGGGGTTGCTGCGATGGCATCGATCTCATCGTCGGTCAGCGGGCGGGCTTCCACCTCCAGCATCACGGGAATGCCGTCGTGCACCGGGTAGGCCAGGCGGGCGCTGCGCGATACCAGCTCCTGGCGTTCGCGGTCGTAGCGCAGGGGGCCTTTGGTAACCGGGCACACCAGCAGTTCGAGCAGTTTCGGGTCCATAACGGCAATCAATCCTTCTGTGGTTGGGGTGTGTGCGGAGCGGTTGGCAAGGTCAGCAGGCGCTCATGCACGTGCTGGGCAAAGGCGGGAGCAATCGCCACCTGCAGTGGCACAGCCAGGGCCTGCGGCGCGATGTGCCACAGCTTGCCTGCGTCCTTTTCGGTGCACAGCAACACGGGCTCCTCCATTGTAGGTGCTGCACCGGCTGCTGCGGAATCTGCCAGCCCCAGCCGGGTCAGCAGTTGGGGATCGGTCAGGTCGGCATGGTCGGGCAGGGCGTCGCTGCGCGCCTGCGGCAGTCCGGCCGCATGAAGCATGGCAAAGAACTCCTGTGGGTAGGCAATGGCGGCCACTGCGTGGATGCGGCGCCCGCGCAGGCTGGCCAGGGGAATGTGGCGGCCGTCCTTGGCAATGGCGAAATCGGCCAACTGGCGCTCTACAGGCCAGGCTGCAGCACCGCTGCGCAACAGATTGGCGGGGGGGGCGCCTGCATACAGGGCGATATCGAGCGGGCGCGGCCAGGGCTCGCGCAGCGGGCCGGCCGGCAGTTGCCAGCCGTTGCCCACGCCCTGGCGGTTGAACACGGCAATCTCCAGATCTCGCGCCAGAGCCAGGTGCTGCAGACCATCGTCGCAGATGAGTACATCAATATCTTTATGTGCCGAAAGTGCTGCCTGCGCTGCATCTGCACGTTTTTTTGCTACAAAAACAGGAACAGTGGTGCGGCTGGCAATCAGCAGGGGTTCATCGCCCACCTCGCGCGGATCGCTGAGCGCGGTCACTTCCAGTGCAGCAGGGTTGCCCGAGGTGGTTCGCCCATAACCGCGCGAGATGACGGCCGGCCGCCAGCCCCTGGCCTGCAAGGCCTGCACCAACTCAATGGTGACGGGCGTCTTGCCCGAGCCGCCTGCGATCACATTGCCCACCACCACGGTCGGCACGGGCGCATGCCAGCTTTTGAGCACGCCCGCCCGGTAGAGGCTGCGGCGCAGGCCGCCCAGGCCGGCATGGATCCATGAGAGTGGCAGCAGTGCGCAAGCCAGCAGTCCCTTGCGCTGCCAAGCATCGGTGATGCGGGCAGAGAGGGGGCGGCTGGACAGGGGCTGGGATGCGTGTGGCGGGGGGGCAGTCATGCAGGCTGCATGCTAGCACTGCAGGGCTTCGTTGCTGAAGACCTGCAGCGCCGTTTATTTGCCTGCCGCCGATTGGGTGGCAAAGGTGACCTGGTTCAGGCCCACACGGCGTGCGGCCTCCATCACAGAGACGACCGCCTGGTGGGGCGCCATGGCGTCGGCGCTGATGATGATCACGCTGTCCTTGCCGGCAGTGGCAGCACTGCGCAGGGCGGCTGCCATATCGGCCACGGTCTTGCCTTCCAGAGCGGTCTTGTTGACGGCATAGCGGCCATCAGCCGCCACGGCCACAATGATTTCCTTGGGGCGGTCGCGCAACTGCTCTGCATTGGCGATGGGCAAGGTGAGCTGCAGCTCGGTGAACTTGCTGTAGGTGGTCGAGAGCATCAGAAAGATGAGGATCACCAGCAGCACATCGATGAAGGGGATCAGGTTGATCTCCGGCTCTTCCTTGGTGCGGGGGCGAAAGTTCATGCGCGGCTCCTGACGCGATCAGCCGCGGCGCAGCTTGTTCAGGTGGCGCAGGAACTGTTCAGCCGACAACTCCAGCGTCAGGAGGTAGCCATCGACGCGGCTGCGGAAATAGCGCCAGAAAATCAGCGCAGGAATGGCGACGATCAAGCCGAAGGCCGTGTTGTACAGCGCGATCGAGATACCGTGGGCCAGCAGGGTGGGGTTGTTGCCGCCGCCGCTTTGCGAGCCGAAGATTTCGATCATGCCGATCACGGTTCCCAGCAGTCCTAAAAGAGGAGCGGCTGACGCAATGGTGGCAAGCGCTGTGAGGTATTTCTCGAGGTTCTGTGCAGCACGACGGCCTGCGCTTTCCATGGTGGCGCGCAGATCGGCTTCGGAGATGCGGGGCTCGCTGTTGATGGCGCGCAAGCCGCTGGCCAGCACTTCGCCCAGGGCCGAATTCTGTCCCAACTGGTTCACCACTTCCGCGCTGGGCACGCTGGTGGAGGAGACGGAAATCGCCTCCTGCAGCAGATTGGGGGGAGCTACCTTGGCCGTCTTCAGTGCCAGAAACCGTTCAACAATCAGCGCCAGGGCCAGGATGGAGCAGGCGATCAGCGGCCAGATCGGCCAGCCTGCGGCTTGAATAATGGAAAACAAAATCTCTCTCCGCTCGTTCTTTTCAGCAATGCATTATGGCGCAACGTGGCTTGCTGTCAGCCTAAAATCATGGCGGACGCGGCCTGTAGCCAACAGGGTACGGGCATTGGTGGCGCCAGGGGCCAAGTCTTCCACAGAATGTGTGGATAACTTTGTGGGCAATCTGTCATCAGCCGGAAAAATTGCTGAAAGCACGGGGTTTTTCTTAGATTGCTTAAAAAATAAGCTGATAAAAATATATATAAATCAACTTGTTGCACCTGTATTCGGCGCTTTGCGCTACAGACTATGACGGTGAGATGACGCACCCTGGCGCTTTGCCTGCTGTGGACTACTGCCCTGGCTCCTGTGCGGAACTGGACGGCAGGTCGTCTGGACGGGGGCCGGAAGGGCGGGCATCGAAGAAGTTGCGAACAAAACCAACCGTGATGGCGTGCAATGTTGCTTTTTGGCGCTGGATGGTGGTGGCCGGGCCGATCTTTCTGTGTGGTATCGGTGAATATGCTATTGAAAATGTAGCTGTTTGCGCCTGTTGATTGGGCGCTAGAGGCAATTTATGAATGATTTCGACACCTCTCCCACCGCTGCTCCCCGCATCTGGGAAGTGGGCGCGTTGTGCCGTGCGGTGGGCGATGCCTTGTCAGCCCGCTTCAACCCGGTGGCGGTGCGGGGAGAGCTGAGCGGCTTTTCACGGGCGGCCAGCGGCCACTGCTACTTCAATCTCAAGGATGTGAACGGCCAGATCCGCTGCGCCATGTTCAAGCGTGCGGCACAGTCGCTTGGATTTACCCCGCGCGATGGCGAACTGGTGGAAGTGGTGGGAAAGCTCGGCGTGTATGAACAACGCGGCGACCTGCAACTGGTGGTGGAGGACATGCGCCGTGCCGGGCAGGGCGCCTTGTTCGAGCAGTTTCTTCGCCTCAAGGCGCAGTTGGAAGCCGAAGGCCTGTTCGATGCGGCCCGCAAGCGCCCGCTGCCGCTGATGCCGCGCGGCGTTGGCATCGTCACCTCGCTGGGTGCGGCAGCGCTGCACGATGTGGTGACCGCCTTGCGCCGCCGTGTGCCGCAACTGCCTGTGGTGCTGGTGCCTGCGTTGGTGCAAGGGGGGCAGGCGGCTCCATCGATGGTGGATGCGCTACAGAAACTGTACCGGCTGGCAGATGCGCAGATTGCGCTGGATGCAGGCTTGACGGATGAGGTTCCGGCAGCGGCCATCGACACCATCCTGCTGGTGCGCGGCGGCGGATCGCTGGAAGACTTGTGGGCTTTCAACGACGAGCAACTGGCGCGCACCATTGTGCAAAGCCCGGTGCCGCTCATCAGCGGCGTGGGGCACGAGACGGATTTCACCATCGCAGACTTCTGTGCCGACCTGCGCGCACCCACGCCAACGGCGGCAGCCGAGTTGGTGTGCCAGCCCCGGGACGTGTGGCTGGGCGCGCTTGATCTGGTACAGGAGCGCCTGGACGACGCGGTCGAGCGGCATATTGACCGCCAATTGCAGCGCCTGGACATGGCTGCACGCCAGATCGCCCGGCCCTCAGGCCTGGTGCACCGCCAGCAGCAGGGGCTCGATCGCAACGCGCAGCGCCTGCAGGCAGCGGTGCAAAGCCAGCTGCATGGGCAGGACAAGCGCGTGCAGCATCTGGCCAGTACTTTTCCGGTGAGCGTGGCTCGCAGTCTGGAGCGGCAGGAACAGCATGTCGAACGCCTGGGGGCGCGGCTGGAGTTGCTCAATCCCAGGCAGGTACTCTCGCGCGGCTATGCACTGCTCACCGGCATGGATGGCCAGGTCATCCACTCAGTAACGCAGGCGACACCGGGCAAGGCCATGCATGCGGAACTGGCCGATGGCAGTGTGGATGTAGTGGCTACCCAGCGCTTGCTGGTGTGAGTGTGGGGCTGCCGGCTTTGTCGTGTAACGGTGCAGGCCAGATCCGAACGAGGCATGCCGGTGTTTGGGTGTGGTGGATTGTCGGCAACCGCTGACCCCATGCTGCCATGTCTGCATGCTATGGTGGCCATATGAATTTCTGTTGAACCCTATTGGTCATCAGGTCGATTTTCCTTTCTACAATCGACCGATGCCAGCGAAAGCGCGGCGCCCTTTGCGGAGCGCACGCTGCTGCCCATTTTGCAACCATACCAACCACGAGGAAACGACGATGGAACGCACTCTGCCACCCCTGCCTTACGCGCTTGACGCCCTGGCCCCTGCCTACAGCAAGGAAACCATGGAGTACCACTATGGCAAGCACCACAACGCTTATGTGGTGAACCTGAACAACCTGCAAAAGGGCACCGAGTTCGAAAACATGGAACTGGAAGACGTGGTCAAGAAGTCTTCCGGCGGTATCTACAACAACGCAGCCCAGATCTGGAACCATACCTTTTTCTGGAACTGCATGGCCCCCAATGGCGGCGGTGCTCCAAGCGGCGCGCTGGCAGATGCCATCAACAAGAAGTGGGGCAGCTTCGACGAATTCAAGAAGGCCTTCCAGGCATCGGCCGTGGGCAATTTCGGCTCGGGCTGGACCTGGCTGGTGAAGAAGGCTGACGGTTCGGTCGACATCGTCAACACCGGTGCCGCAGGCACGCCGCTGACCACCGCCGACAAGGCCCTGCTGACGGTGGACGTGTGGGAACACGCCTACTACATCGACTACCGCAACCTGCGTCCCAAGTTTGTCGAGACCTTCCTGGCAAGCCTGGTGAACTGGAAGTTTGCCGAAGCCAATTTCGCCTGATCGTCCGGCGCACAGCGGCTTGCTTTCCGGCAAGCACGAACGCCTCCGCAAGGAGGCGTTTTCTTTTTGCCCCTTTCAATGACGGGCAGGCGCTTCAGGACGATGCCTGCAGCAGGCGTATCAGCTCGCGCAGTGCAGCGGGCACATGGCGGCGGCTTGAATAGTAGAGGTAAAACCCCTCGGTCTGCGGACACCAGTCCTGCAGGACGCATTCCAGCCGGCCCGACGACAGTGCTTCGCCCACCATGCCGTCATAGACATAGGCCAGACCCATGCCGTCCAGTGCGGCCTGCAGAACCAGTTGGTCGTCGTCCAGCGTCAAGGGGCCGTTCACGGGGACTTCCATGGACTGTCCTTTTTTGGCGAACTCCCATGCGTAGGGGGCGCTGCCGGGAAAGCGGCGGTTGATGCAGGCATGTGCCGCCAGGTCGCGTGGGTGCTTGGGGCGACCATGGAGATCAAGGTAAGCGGGCGTGGCCACCACCAGAAAGCGGGGTGCAGGCCGCAGCGGCAGTGCCACCATGTCTGCTGCCACACGCCCGCCGAAGCGGATGCCGGCATCAAACCCGTCCCGCACGATATCCACCATGCGGTCGTCCGTGACGATCTCAAGCAGCACCTTGGGGCAGCGCGCGTGGAACGCCGCCAGCAGCGGCGCCAGCACCAGACGGGCCGCCTGCCTGGGAACATTGAGCCGCAGCGTACCCGATGGCGTGCCCCCCAGCTCGCGCACCTCGCGCAGCGCTCCCTGGATGTCCTGCAGCGCGGGGGAGAGCCGCTGCAGCAGCAGTTGCCCCGCATCGGTTGGCGTCACGCTGCGCGTCGTTCGGTTGAGCAGGCGCGTGCCCAGCACTTCTTCGACCTGCCGAAGGCTGTGGCTGAGGGCCGATGGCGTCACCCCCAACTGGCGGGCCGCCTTGCTGAAGCTGCACAGCTGGGCCACCCGCACGAAGGCGGCAAGGGCGTCGAGGCTGGCTTCGCCGGTCTCCGAGAGATTTTTCATTTATGAATTTTGCTCAATGATTCATTAAATATTATATGGATTATCAAATACAGTCTGCTGTCGCACACTGGGTCCGTTTCATTGAAAGGATCTGAAATGCAAATGAGGAAACTGGGCTCACAGGGTTTGCAGGTGTCGGCAGTCGGGCTGGGATGCATGGGTATGAGTTTTGCGTATGGCGATGCCGACGACGCGCAGTCCATTGCCACCTTGCACCGTGCGCTCGATCTCGGTGTGAATTTCTGGGACACGGCAGAGGTGTACGGGCCATTCACCAATGAGCAGCTCATTGGCCGGGCGCTGCAATCGCTCAAAGGGCGCCGCGATGAAGTCGTGGTGGCCACCAAGTTCGGCTTTGACATTGCCCCCGAGACGCCGCAGCAGCGCGGGGCGCAGCGCATGGTGGGGGTGAACAGCCGCCCCGCGCATATCCGTGCGGTTGTCGAAGCGTCGCTTGAGCGGCTGGGGATCGAGGCCATCGATCTGCTCTACCAGCACCGGGTCGATCCGGCTGTTCCGATAGAAGAGGTGGTTGGCACCATGGGCGATCTGGTGCGGCAAGGTAAGGTGCGCTTTCTAGGTCTGTCGGAGGTGTCGGCGGCCACGCTGCGCAAGGCGCATGCCGTGCACCCCATCTCGGCCGTGCAGTCGGAGTATTCGCTCTGGAGCCGCGAGCCTGAGGCGGAGGTGCTGCCCGCATGCGCCGAACTGGGCATCGGCTTTGTGCCCTACAGCCCCTTGGGGCGCGGCGCACTGACCGGCAAGCTGCCTGCGCCGGGCGAGTTGTCCGAGGATGATTTCCGCCGCAGCCTGCCACGGTTTCAGGCCGAGGCCTGGGGTGCGAACCAGTCGCTGGTGGCCACCTTGCAGCGCATGGCGGCAGAGCGCGGCCTCTCGGCAGCGCAGCTGGCTCTGGCATGGGTGCTGGCGCAGTCGCCATCCATCGTGCCGATTCCCGGCGCGCGGCGTGAGCAGCACCTGCGCGAAAACGCGCTCGCGGCCAACGTGGTGCTCAGCGATGCGGAGCTGCGCGAGATTGGCGCTGCGATGGACCCTGCGCGCGTACGGGGTGGCCGGTACACCGAAGCGGCGTTGGCCCTGGTGGACCGCTGAGCTTCGGGTGCGTTCTACGTTCTAGTCCACCACCTTGCCGCGCAGCGCCTTCACATTGGCGCGCAGGCTTTTGCCCTGCAGGCGGCGCTGCTGAGACCCCCATGTGGGCTTGGTGGCGCGGCGCTTGCGGGGCACGGCAGCAGCCTGCGCGACCAGGGCGTTGAGGCGCTGCAGGGCATCCCACAGGTTGTGTTCCTGCGTGCGGTACTGCTGGGCCTTGATGACGATCACGCCTTCGGTCGTGATGCGGCTATCGCTCAAGGCCAGCAGGCGTTGTTGCACATCCTCGGGCAGGCGCGATGCCCGGATGTCAAAGCGCAGGTGCACGGCGCTGCTCACCTTGTTGACGTTCTGTCCCCCTGGCCCCTGAGCACGCACGGCGGTCCACTGCACATCGGACTCGAGCAGCTCAAGTGCAGCGGGGCGTGGGTTGGTCATGGTGGGTGTGTCGTTGTGGGGATTCACAAATGTGCAGCAGGCAGCGTGCATTATGAAGGCGGCGTGGTTTGTGACAGCACAGGGGTGTGCACATGCGGACGCCTTGGGCGATCAATTCGCTGGGTCAACTCTTGTATAAGACTTAAAAACCAGCGACAATCCTTTCCTGTTGAATTCCGTATTGTGATATTGCATTGCGCCATTTATGGGATTACCCAGAGCTGGTTGCGGTGCGCGTCATAAGATGGCTTCACGCGGGCGTTTACGTATATAGAGGCAGACGAGACCACTGCCTTCAGCAGCAACGCTCCCCTGAACTTTTGCCACTTGAAAGACCAGATGACTACCCAGCAACCCACCATCATCTACACCCTGACCGACGAAGCGCCTCGCCTGGCGACCGCGTCGTTCCTGCCCATCGTGCGCAGCTTCGCGGGCGCGGCAGGCATCAATGTGGCCGAGAGTGATATTTCGCTGGCAGCCCGCATTCTCGGTGAGTTCCCTGAGTTCCTGACCGAGGCACAACGCGTTCCGAACAACCTGGCAGACCTGGGCAAGCTGACGCTGACGCCAGACGCCAACATCATCAAGCTGCCCAACATCTCGGCATCGGTGGGCCAGTTGCAGGAAGCCATCAAGGAGCTGCAGGACAAGGGTTACAAGCTGCCCGACTATCCTGGGAACCCCGGCACGCCGGAAGAAAAGGACATCAAGGCGCGTTACAGCAAGTGCATCGGCTCGGCCGTGAACCCCGTGCTGCGTGAAGGTAATTCGGACCGCCGCGCGCCTGCCGCCGTCAAGAACTACGCCAAGAAGCACCCCCACTCGATGGGTGAATGGAAGCAGTGGTCGCAGACCCATGTCTCGCACATGGAAGAGGGCGATTTCTACCACGGCGAAAAGTCCATGACCCTGGACAAGGCCCGCGATGTGAAGATGGTGCTGGAGACGAAGTCCGGCAAGACCATCGTGCTCAAGGACAAGGTCAAGCTGCAGGATGCAGAAGTGATCGATTCCATGTTCATGAGCAAGAAGGCCCTGCTGGCTTTCTACGAGCGCGAGATCGAAGACTGCCGCGAATCGGGCATCCTGTTCTCGCTGCACGTCAAGGCGACGATGATGAAGGTGTCCCACCCTATCGTGTTCGGCCACTGCGTCAAGATCTTCTACAAGGAAGCTTTCGAGAAGCACGGCAAGCTGTTCGACGAACTGGGCGTGAACGTGAACAACGGCATGGCCGATCTGTACGCCAAGATCGACACGCTGCCCGCGTCGCAGCGCGACGAGATCATCCGCGACCTGCACAAGTGCCAGGAGCACCGTCCGCGTCTGGCCATGGTCGACTCGGCCAAGGGCATCACCAACTTCCATTCGCCCAACGATGTGATCGTGGACGCCTCCATGCCTGCCATGATCCGCGGCGGCGGCAAGATGTGGGCTGCCGATGGCAAGCCCTACGATTGCAAGGCCGTGATGCCTGAATCGACCTTTGCCCGTATCTACCAGGAAGTGATCAACTTCTGCAAGTGGCACGGCAACTTCGACCCCCGCACCATGGGCACCGTGCCCAACGTGGGCCTGATGGCGCAGAAGGCCGAGGAATACGGTTCGCACGACAAGACCTTCGAAATCTCCGAAGACGGCGTGGCCAACATTGTGGACATCGCCACCGGCGAAGTGCTGATGAGCCAGAACGTGGAAGCAGGCGATATCTGGCGCATGTGCCAGGTCAAGGACGCACCGATCCGCGACTGGGTGAAGCTGGCCGTCACGCGTGCCCGCAACTCCGGCATGCCTGCCGTGTTCTGGCTCGACCCCTACCGTCCGCACGAGTCCGAGCTGATCCAGAAGGTCAACAAGTACCTCAAGGAGCACGACACCAGCGGCCTGGAAATCTACATCCTGTCGCAAGTGCGCGCCATGCGCTACACGCTGGAGCGCGCCGCCCGTGGCCTGGACACCATCTCGGTGACCGGCAACATCCTGCGCGACTATCTGACCGACCTGTTCCCGATCCTGGAGTTGGGTACCTCGGCCAAGATGCTGTCTGTCGTGCCTCTGATGCAGGGCGGTGGCCTGTACGAAACCGGCGCCGGTGGCTCTGCGCCCAAGCACGTGGAGCAACTGGTGGAAGAAAACCACCTGCGCTGGGATTCGCTGGGCGAGTTCCTGGCGCTGGCTGTGTCGTTCGAAGAGCTGGGCATCAAGAACAACAACAACCGCGCCAAGCTGCTGGCCAAGACCCTGGACGAGGCTACCGGCAAGCTGCTGGACCTGGACAAGTCGCCATCGCGCCGCACCGGCGAGCTGGACAACCGTGGTTCGCAGTTCTACATCGCGCTGTACTGGGCCCAGGCGCTGGCCGCCCAGACCGAAGACAAGGAGCTGGCTGCCAAGTTTGCGCCTATTGCCCAGCAACTGGCCGATGGCGAAGCCAAGATCGTTGCCGAGCTGAAGGCCGTGCAGGGCAAGGCCGTGGACATCGGCGGTTACTACCAGCCCGATACCGCCAAGCTGGACGCCGTGATGCGCCCCAGCGCCACTTTCAACAAGGTGGTTGCAGAAATCTGAGACCTGTGAATAAGGTCTGACAAGCCCCGTGTCCTGCACAAGGCAGGGGCCTCCATAAAAAAACCGCAGTTTTCGGACTGCGGTTTTTTTATGCACTCAGCCATTGAAGTGGGTAAAGTGTTTCTTTTCGCTATATTTTCTATAGCGATTGACGCTCTACCATCAGGCGCTACAGGTATTTCATCTATGGGTATGCGGAGGCTGGCGCCCGCCAAACTTGCAGCGCCCGAGCCCTTACTGGCTGAACGGCTTGCCCCGCAGTTGCGCGCCTTCGGCAATGCCTTTCTGCTTGAACCAGCCCTGGTTCATCTCCAGCACGTAACGCACCGGCTTGCGCGAGCAGTGCGAGTCTTCGGTCATGGGCTGCATGTCGGCGAGGTTGACGATGGTGCCGTCGTCGGCCACAAAGGCGGCGGTCAGTGGCAGCAAGGTGTTCTTCATCCAGAAGCACTGCATGGCGGGCTGTTCGAACACGAACAACATGCCTTCGGCGGCAGGCATTTCCTTGCGATGCATCAAGCCCACTTCGCGCTGGCGAGGGGTCTGGGCTACCTGGGCATGGATGCGGTGCATGCCGGCCGACAACTCGGTACGCTGCAGATTCATCTGCGGCTCGCCAGCCGTCTGGGCCGTGGCGGAAAAGCTGAGTGCCGACAGACCCAGGGCCAGGGCGACGGTGGAGGTGCGGGCAAGAAAATTCAGGCAGGACATAGGGAAACAGGGCCTTCTCAAAAAACGGGCAGCGCAAGGCGCCGTGGGGGTTTTATACACGATCTGGCTGCATCGTTGAACGAGATGCGCAGGCCCGATGTGCGCGACAGCAGAGGTGGCCATTGTCGATAGAATCCATCGCAGCAACGCCGCTGCATGTGCGCCATGGCATGCAGCGCTTCACGGTTCCTGATGATTCTGGAGAGAGGTTCCATGTCTTACCAACACATCCGCCTGCCTGACGGCGGCCAGCCCATCACTGCGCGCGAGGGCCATGCGCTGCAGGTGCCGCCGCAGCCCATCATTCCGTTCATCGAAGGCGACGGCGTGGGCCGTGATGTCACCCCGGTGATGCGCAAGGTGGTCGACGCTGCAGTGGCCAAGACCTATGGCGAAGCCCGCCGCATTGCATGGATGGAGGTGTTCGCAGGCGAGAAGGCGACGCAGGTGTACGGTGCAGACCAATGGATGCCGCAGGAGACGCTGGACGCCATCGGCCAGTACCTCGTTGCCATCAAGGGCCCGCTGAACACGCCGGTGGGCGGCGGCATCCGCTCGCTCAATGTCACCTTGCGCCAGACGCTGGACCTCTACGTCTGCCTGCGCCCGGTGCGCTATTTTGCGGGCGTGCCGTCGCCGGTGCGCGAGCCCGAGAAGACCGACATGGTCATCTTCCGCGAGAACTCGGAGGATATCTACGCTGGCATCGAGTTTGCCGCAGGCTCGGACGTGGCCGTCAAGCTGATCGAGTTCCTGCGCAAGGAGGTGGGTAGCCAGAAGATCCGTTTTCCCGAGACCTCGGGCATCGGCATCAAACCCGTCTCGCGCGAAGGCAGCGAGCGCCTGGTGCGCAAGGCCATCCAGTACGCCATCGACCATGACAAGCCCAGCGTCACCCTGGTGCACAAGGGCAACATCATGAAATTCACTGAAGGGGCCTTCCGCGACTGGGGCTATGCACTGGCGCAGAAGGAGTTCGGTGCCGAGCCCATCGACGGCGGCCCCTGGCTGCGGCTGAAGAACCCCAAAAACGGCAAGGAGATCATCGTCAAGGACGTGATTGCCGATGCCTTCCTGCAGCAGGTGCTGCTGCGCCCGGCCGATTACTCGGTGATCGCCACCTTGAATCTGAATGGCGACTACATCTCGGACGCAGTGGCGGCGCAGGTTGGCGGCATCGGCATTGCGCCGGGCGCCAATATGTCGGACAGCGTCGCCGTGTTCGAAGCGACCCACGGCACGGCGCCCAAGTATGCGGGCAAGGACTATGTGAACCCCGGTTCGATGATTCTGTCGGCCGAGATGATGCTGCGCCACATCGGCTGGACCGAAGCTGCCGATCTCATCATCCGCTCGATGGAGGCCACCATCGAGTCCAAGCGCGTGACCTATGACTTCGCGCGCCTGATGGATGGCGCCACGCAGGTGAGCACCTCGCGCTTTGGCGATGAGATGATTGCCAATATGTGAGGGATGGGGTAGCGAGCGCCTTCGCCATGTGCCCCTGTGAGCCAGCTTGAAGAACCAAAGGCGCCCGCACACGCAGCGGGCGTCTTTTTTTTGCGCCCTGCCAGCGCCAGGGTATGCAAGCGCTGCTGTATGGCATGCCTGCCCGAGGCTCGGTGGCACCACAGATGCGGGCAAAAAAATGCCAGCACTGAGGCTGGCCAAGGAGGGGTTCTGTGAAAACCGATGAAGGCATGATGCCCGAAATCGGCAGGGCAGTGCAGCCAAATTTGTTTAAGTTGGTGACTATCGTTTGCTTGGCTGTTACAAGCGAGGAGGCTGACTATCAGAGGTTCTTTTTCACTTCCTTGACGGCATCCTTGGCGGCCTGCTTCACATCGCCTGCGGCCTTCTGCAGTTCACCTTCGGTCTCCAGTGCCTTGCCTTTGGCAATCTGCTCTGGGCTGTTGATGGCCTTGCCAATGCCAGCCTGTGCTTCGCCCGCCAAATCCTTGATCTTGCCGACCACTTGATCCTTGTTCATGCAAACTCCTTCAGATGCGTTGGGGATGGATTGCATTGTGGGTTGGCGGGGGCGCAGGCCATGTCAGCCATGCCAACACATGGCTGTGCGGGATGGCCGACATCGTTAAAACTAATTACAAATGGGGCGGGCGCGGAGCCTTTCACGCGGGTGGCGAATTGCACTTGAGCGGGCTGTGGCTCTGCAGCACTTGCTGGTAGGCCTGCAGGTGGGCGGATTCCTGCTGCAGGTAATGGGCAATGGCGCGGGCAAACTGCGGCTCAGCCACCCAGTGCGCGCTGGGCGTTGAGAGTGGCAACAGCGCGCGTGCCATCTTGTGCTCGCCCTGGGCGCCGCCTTCAAAGTGAAGATAGCCATTGGCAATGCACCATTCGAGCGGCTGGTAGTAGCAGGCCTCGAAATGCAGGTTGTCCACGCGCTCGATGGCTCCCCAGTAGCGGCCATAGGCGGTAGGCTCCAGCGGCCCGCTGGTGCAGCCTTGCAGCCCGCTGATGGCGACCAGGCTGCAGGCGATGGCCCGGTTGTCGCGTTCGGCGACGAACAGCAGCCAATGCTCGGGCATGGCATTGCGCATCGCTTCAAAGAAGGCGGGGGTCAGGTAGGGCGCGTTGCCGTGTTCCAAGTAGGTTCGCTCATAGCATTCGTAGAAGAATGCCCAGTCGGCGGCAGTGATCTGGCGGCCCGTTGCGTGGCGGAACGTTACGCCGGCGTCGCGCACCTTGCGCCGCTCCTGGCGGATTTTCTTGCGCTTTTCCTGCTGCAGCTCCGCCAGAAAGTCGTCGAAATCGGCATAGGGCGCAGCGCCGTCATTTTGCGCGTTGCGTGCATGGCGGTTGTGCCAGTGGAACTGCACGGTCTCGCGCTGCATCAGGCCTGCCTGCTGCGCGGCCTGCAGATCGGCGGCATCGGCAAACAGCAGGTGCAGGGAAGACAGGCCTTGCTCGCGGCACCAGGCAGTCGCCGCGTGCAGCAACGTGGCACGCAGCGCAGGGCGTACCACCAGCAAGCGGCTGCCGGGTACCGGGGTGAAGGGCACCGCAGCCACGGCCTTGGGGTAGTAGTGCAGGCCGTGGTCGGCATAGGCCCGCGCCCAGGCGAAGTCAAACACGTACTCGCCGTAGGAGTGGGTTTTGGCGTACAGCGGGCAGGCGGCTACGAGGGCGTCACCTTCCCACAGAGTGATGTGGCAGGGCTGCCAGCCTGTTTCCGTCGTGGCGCTGCCGCTGTCCTCCAGCGCCTGCAGATAGGCGTGGCGCATGAAGGGGGTGGGCCGGGCCTGCAGGGCCAGCAGGCCATCCCAGGCGGCGGCATCCACATCGGCCATCTGGTGCAGCACTTTCAGTTGCAGGGAAGCGGGCGAAGAAAGGGTCATGGCCCGATTGTGGCGGCTGTGCTGTGCCTGCGCCGGGGTGCGGAAATCAGGCGAGGCGCCGCACCAGGTCTGCCAGCGCCTGTACCTCGTCGCTGGTGGACGACCACGATGCAACAAAGCGCACCACCATCTCGTCGGTCGCCAGGGCCGTGCCGGGCGGAACGCTGGTGTCGTACCAGTCGGCGCAGCGCACGCCGTGGGAGACCAGTTGTGCATGCAGCGCGCGCGGCAGAATGGCAAACACCTCGTTGGCCTCGGCGGGCCAGGCCAGGCGCGCCGCCTGGGTTGCCATCAGGGCATCGGCCAGGCTGCGCGCAGAGGCATTGGCCTGGCGGGCCAACTGCAGCCAATGGCCGTCCTGCAGCCAGGCGCAGTATTGCGCTCCGATCAGCCGGCTTTTGGACACCAGTTGCCCGGCGCGTTTCTGGCGGATGCGGAAATGCTCGGCCAGCGCGTCGTCAAAAAACACCACGGCTTCGGCCATCAGCGCGCCATTTTTCGAGGCCCCCAGGCTGAGCACATCCACCCCTGCCTTGCAGGTGATGTCCGCCGGGTGACAGCCCAGGGCGGCCACCGCATTGGCCAGGCGTGCACCGTCCATGTGCAGGCGCAGGCCCTTGGTGTGGGCGCTGGCGGCAAGGGCGGCCACCTCGTGCGGCCGGTAGACCAAGCCGTTTTCCGACACCTGCGAAATGCTCACTGCGCTGGGCAGCATGTTGTGCGGCGGGCTGGCCGGGTAGCTGGTCAGAAAGCGGTCCAGATCGTCAGCCAGAACCTTGCCGCTGCCGGTGGCGAGCGGCAGGAGGCGGGCGCCGCCGGTAAACCATTCGGGCGCACTGTTCTCATCTACCGCGATATGGGCCATGTCGTGGCAGACCACCGCGTTCCAGGGCTGGGCGATGGTAGAGAGCGCCAGGCAGTTGGCGGCGGTGCCGGTGGCGACGAAAAAGGCTTTCAGTGGTGTGTCGAAGGCCTCACACAGCATCTGCTCGGCGCGCGCGCACCAGTCGTCGTTGCCATAGGCGGACTGGATGCCGCTCGCGGCCTGCACCAGGGTCTGCAGGATGGCCGGGGAGACGCCGGCCTGGTTGTCGCTGCCAAAGTTCATTGTCATCAGGGTTTTGCCGGGGAAGGCTGTGATTTTGCCTGGGTAAACCCATTTCGGGGCGCACCTGCCTGACAGGCCTGCCTTGGCTGATTTGCCTGACTGCAGCCAACGAGCCAGGTTGCGACTGGTTTTCGCGCTAGACTCATAGAACATATCAATGCTCTCATCGCGCCGCAACGCGAATGCGGCGGCGCGGAGACAGGCAGGCACGTTATTCGCTGCACCAGGTTCATAAAGCACCATGTCCAACTTTTCCATCGCCAGCGCCCAGCTCAATTTCGTTGTGGGCGATATGCAGGGCAACGCCCGCAAGATCATTGACGCGGCAGCCGAGGCCGTGGCCCAGGGTGCGCAGCTGTTGCTGACACCCGAGCTGGCCATTTGCGGTTATGCGGCCGAAGACCTGTTCCAACGCCCCTCGTTCCTGGCTGCCTGTGAAGTGGCGCTGCAGACGGTGGTGGATGCCTCCAGCCAGTGGCCGGAGCTGACGATCGTCGTGGGCCACCCCAAGGCCGCCCTGCATGCGCCGCATGGCCGCTGCTACAACGTCGCCAGCGTGGTGCGCGGCGGTCAGTTGCTGGCCAGCTACCGCAAGCAGCTGTTGCCCAATTACCGCGAGTTCGACGAGACGCGCTATTTTGTCGAAGGCGCGCAGACCTGCGTGTTCGACGTGGCGGGCACCCAGGTGGGTCTCCTGATCTGCGAAGACGCCTGGGCCAGCCAGCCCGCACGCGCTGCCCGGGCAGCAGGCGCGCAGGTACTGGTGGTCATCAATGCATCGCCCTTCCAGATGGACAAGGTAGGCCAGCGCGAGCAGGTGGTGGCCGAGCGTGTGCGCGAAACCGGTTTGCCGCTGGTGTACACGCACCTGATTGGCGGGCAGGACGAACTGGTGTTTGACGGCCATTCGTTTGCGATGAATGCCGATGGCAGCGTGGCGGCACGCGCGCCGGGTTTTGACGAAAAACTGCTGCTCACCACTGTCGATACTTCGGGGCCTGCTATCAAATTGTCTGGTGAAATCGCTCCGCAGGGCGATACCAACCAGCAGTTGTGGCATGCACTGGTGCTGGCGGTGCGTGATTACCTGGGCAAGAGCGGCTTCCCCGGTGCGGTGTTGGGCCTGTCCGGCGGCATTGATTCGGCGCTGGTGCTGGCCATTGCGGTGGATGCCATCGGCGCGGACAAGGTGCGCACGGTGATGATGCCTTCTCCCTATACCGCTGACATCAGCTGGATTGATGCGTGCGACATGGCCAGGCGGCTGGGCGTGCAGTACGAAGAGATTTCGATCGCGCCGATGTTCGAGAGCTTCAAGGCGGCGCTGGCGCAGGATTTTGCGGGTCGCCCCGAGGACACGACCGAGGAAAACCTGCAGGCGCGCATTCGCGGCACCTTGCTGATGGCGCTGTCCAACAAGTTCGGCTCCATCGTTCTGACCACCGGCAACAAGAGCGAAATGGCCACTGGCTACTGCACCCTGTATGGCGACATGGCAGGCGGCTTTGCCGTGATCCGCGATGTGCTCAAGACCCGCGTGTTCGAGCTGGCACGCTGGCGCAATGCGAACGATCCCTTCGGCACGGGGCGCGAGCCGATTCCTGAGCGCATCATCACCCGCCCGCCCAGCGCCGAGCTGCGTCCCGATCAGAAGGACCAGGACAGCCTGCCACCTTATGAGGTGCTCGATGCGATCATCGTGCGTTACATGGAGCAGGACGCCGATATCGACAGCATCGTGGCCGCTGGCTACGCGCGTGCCGATGTGGAGCGCGTGGTGCGGCTCATCCGCGTCAACGAATACAAGCGCCGCCAGGCTGCCGTGGGGCCACGCCTGTCGGCACGGGGCTTTGGCCGCGACTGGCGCTACCCGATCACGAACGGTTTTCGCGGTTGAATCTGCCCGCCCATGTGGGCGCGGAGTTCTTGACGCACAATAGCTGCAGTTGCCGTGTGGCCGTGACACGCGGTGTATGTTTGGCCGATCCGAGGAGTGACCTATGAAAATGATTACCGCCGTTATCAAACCCTTCAAGCTGGACGAGGTGCGTGAGGCCTTGGCCGATGTGGGCGTGACGGGTTTGACGGTCAGCGAAGTCAAGGGTTTTGGCCGCCAGAAGGGCCATACCGAGCTGTACCGTGGTGCGGAGTACGTGGTCGATTTTCTGCCCAAGGTCAAGATCGAAGTGGCCGTGAAGGACGAGGACGTGGACCGCTGTGTCGACGCCATCGTGAATGCTGCCCGCACCGGCAAGATTGGCGACGGCAAGATTTTTGTGACCGAAGTCGAGCGCGTGATCCGCATCCGCACCGGCGATATGGACGAGGCTGCGGTCTGATGCGCATGCGCAACTGACCCTTTGGCTGCACCGTGAAGTGAAAGGCGCCTTGCTTGCAAGGCGCTTTTTTATTGGCGGATGCTATGAAAATAGAAGTGCTTAGCGCTTACTTCGTGCGCTCTTCAGATCAGTCTTTATCTGAAAATGGCGCGGGCCGGGCGCCTGTAGCTATGGTTTGATGGTGATGTGAGAGCAGATCCACAGCACCTGCGCGTCCTTGTCGCCGCCGGAGATGCAGGCATGGCCCATGGCGCTGTCGAAGTAGCAGGAGTCACCGGCCGCCAGCTCCAGTGGCGCATAGCAGTCGGTATGGATCACCACCTTGCCTTGCAGCACGTAGACCATCTCCTCCCCGTCGTGGCTCAGCAGTTGTGGGAACTCCGTGCGCTCTCGCGCCTTGATAGTGGTGAGCAGGGGAATGAAGCGCTTGTCCGCCAGATCGGCATGCAGCAATTCGTATGCATACTGCGGCGTGCGGTGCGCGAGGCCGTCGCCCGCGCGCGTCACACTGCGGCGCGCCCGCAGCGCAGGCTGTTGCACAGGGCTGAACAGCTCGCCCACATCGACCTCCAGTCCCCGCGCCAGTGCCGCGATCTTTTCGTAGGTGGGCGAGAGCTGGCCGTGCTCCACCTTCGACAGCGCCGAGGCCGAGATGCCGCAGCGCTGGCTGAGCTGCTGCAAGGTCAGCCCCGCATTGCGCCGCAGCAGGCGCAGCTTGTGGGCCAGCACATCGGTGGTGGCGTCGGCATTGGCACTGCCTTGGGGTGGGGCAGGGGTGGCGGTCGTGGAATGGGGCATGTCTCGTGTTCTTCTGGGCGCCAGCAAGTGTAGGGCCCGGCACGCGCCTTTGGAGCGCAGGCGCAGGTCATCTATCTTTCCGTTCACAGGGGTAAACCCTAGGAAAAAACCGGTGCCGCTCGGGAAAACCCGTGAACAATTCTACATAAAATTTCCTATACGAAATTTATTCCTCTTTAGTAGATTTTTGAAACACCCGTACCCGCATGCAGATACTTGACCAGACCACCACCGTACAGCACCTGCCTTTTGGGCCCTTGATCGACAGCCTGGAGCAGATGTTCATCGAAGGCTGCGAAGTGCCGCTGCGCCACAACCACAAGATTGCGGGCAGCACGCCTGCTGAAGATGGCATCGTGCTGCTGATGCCTGCATGGCAGAGTGGCAAGCGCATCGGCATCAAGACCGTTTCCATCTTCCCGGGCAACCAGGCCAAGGGCCTGCCGGGGCTGCATTCGGTGTTCATCCTGTACGACGCGACCACCGGCGTGCCGCTGGCGGTGTTGGACGGCGACACGATCACCTCGCGCCGCACGGTGGCTGCATCGGCATTGGCGGCGCGCTGGCTCAGCCGCCCCGATGCGCGCAGGCTGCTGGTGGTGGGCGCAGGCCGCGTCGCCAGCCTGCTGCCCGGCGCCTACCGCTGCGTGCGTGACATCACCCGCGTGCAGGTGTGGGATATTCGCCCGGAGGCGGCGCAAGCCATGGTGGAGCGCCTGCAGGGGCAGGGGGTGGATGCCAGTGTGGCGACTGATCTGGAGCAGGCGGCACGCGCGGCGGACATCATCAGCTGCGCCACCTTGTCCACGGCGCCCCTGATTCGCGGCGAGTGGCTGCAGCCGGGCACGCACCTGGATCTGATCGGCGGCTTTACGCCTGCCATGCGCGAGAGTGACGATGCCTGCTTTGCGCGCGGCACGGTGTTTGTCGATACCAGCGAAGCGCTGATGAAATCGGGCGATATTCTGGAGCCGATTGCCAGCGGTGCCTGGGAGGCGGCGCGCCTGGCCGCTACCCTGGAAGACCTGTGCCGAGGCAAGCACGCTGGCCGCAGCAGCGCAGAAGAAATCACGGTCTACAAGGCTGTGGGCACGGCGCTCGAAGATGTGGCCGCGGCATCGCTCGCCTATGACGCGTTCATGGCAACTGCCTGATTACGCCCACCATCGTTTCATGACTTTCTGACATCCTTTCTGCCCGTGCAGCCGCCCTCCAAGGTGTTGCGCGGGCGGCTTGGGCTGTTTTCTACAACCTCATCCCCCTCTCTTTTCATGAGCCCAACCCCAACCATGCCCGCGGCGAGCGCGGCCACGAACAAGCGCGTACTGATGGCCAGCCTCATGGGCAGCTCCATCGAGTGGTTCGACTACTTCCTGTATGCCACCACGGCTGCACTGGTGTTCAGCAAGGTGTTTTTTCCCACCAGCGACCCGGTCGTCGGGCTGATGCTGTCGTACCTGACGTTTTCGCTGACCTTCTTCATCCGTCCGCTGGGCGGCTTCATCTTCTCGCACATCGGTGATCGCATCGGGCGCAAGAAGACCCTGGTAATCACCCTGTCGCTGATGGGTGGTGCCACGGTGCTCATCGGCCTGCTGCCCGGCTATGACCAGATTGGCATCTGGGCGCCCATCCTGCTGATCGTGCTGCGCCTGATCCAGGGCCTGGGCATCGGCGGAGAGTGGGGCGGTGCCTTGCTGCTGGCCTACGAATACGCGCCGCAAAACCGCAAGGGCCTGTTCGGCAGCGTGCCGCAGATGGGTGTGACCATCGGCATGCTGCTCGCAACCCTGGCCATCACGGTGATGAGCACCTTGCCGGATGAGCAGTTCCTCGCCTGGGGCTGGCGCGTGCCTTTCCTGCTGAGCGCGGTGCTGGTGTTCCTGGGTCTGTGGATTCGCAAGGGCATTGACGAGACGCCCGCCTTCAAGCAGGCCAAGGCCAGCGGCAATGTGGCCAAGATGCCGCTCGTGGAAACCCTGCGCTACCACTGGCGCGCCGTGCTGGTGGCGGTGGCGATCAAGTTCGTCGAAACGGCGCCGTTCTACATCTTCTCGACCTTCATCGTCAGCTATGCCACCAGCAGCCTGGGCTTTGACCGTATCTCGGTGCTCAATGCCGTGACGCTGGCCACCCTGGTGACGACCCTGATGATCCCGATCATGGGTCGCATCTCCGACACGGTGGGCCGCAAGCGCATGTTTGTGGCGGGCACGGTCATCATGGCGGTATTCACCTTCCCGTACTTCATGCTGCTGGAGCAGCGCACCACCGCGACCCTGGTAATTGCCACCGTCATCGGCCTGGGCCTCGTGTGGGCGCCGATCACGGCCGTGCTGGGAACCCTGTTCTCGGAGATTTTCTCGACCCGCGTGCGCTACACCGGCATCACTTTGGGCTACCAGATCGGCGCAGCCCTGGCGGGCGGCACGGCTCCGCTGTTGGCCACCTGGCTGCTCAAGACTTATGACGGCTCGTGGGTGCCCGTGGCCTGGTACATCGTTGGCACGGCGGTGATTTCGCTGATCGGCATCGCCTTTGCCAAGACCGTGGCAGACAACGACTGACACCTTGGTACGCGTCCGGGCGCGACCCGGAAGCAAAAAGGCGACTGCTGGTAAGAGCAGTCGCCTTTTTTTGTCACTTTGACCCGTCCTGAATTGGGTTGACACCTTTCTGAAGAACAGAAAGGAAAGTCAAATGGAACAGTGGGTTAAGAGAACGCAACGGGACTACACGCTGGCTTTTAAACTCGCAGTAGTCGATCAAGTAGAAAGAGGTGAGCTGACCTACCGGCAGGCCCATGAGCGGTACGGAATCCAGGGCGCCTCAACTGTACTGGTGTGGCTTCGCAAGCACGGACGGCAGGACTGGAAAGCTGCATCATCAAGGGGCAAAGGATTACAGAAGATGCCTGAATCGCCCAAGCTGCTGACTCCAGAGCAGCGCATCAAGGAGCTGGAAGTGCAGCTGAAAGAAGCCCGCGAGAAAGCGGCCTTCTTTGAAGCGGTAGTGAACGTGCTCAAGCGCGACTACGGAGTCCAAGTCACAAAAAAGCCTGCGGGCAAGTCCTCACGCAAAAGCTCGTCAAAGGGTTAAGCGTCACGAGGGCTTGCCGCTACATGGGAATCAGCCGCCAAGCGCACTACAAGCGCCTGGTCTGCCAGCGTGCACGCAGCGAGCGGGACAAGGCGGTGGTGGAGTTGGCCAGTGAAGAGAGGCGCCATCAGCCACGCATTGGCACGCGCAAACTGCTGCACTTGCTCAAGCCGCCGCTTGAACAGGCGGGAATCCAGATCGGGCGCGATGCACTGTTCGTTGTCCTGCGCCAAGCACGCATGCTGGTGCTGCCACGGCATGCGTACCACAAGACCACCAATAGCCATCATCACTACCGCAGGCACCCCAATCTACTCAAGGAGGGCCCGACCAAAACAGTGGCAAGTGGTTGTGAGCAGCTATGGGTCGCTGACATCACGTATCTACCCACCAAGGAGAAGACTGCCTATCTGAGCCTGGTGACCGATGCCTACTCGCGCAAGATCGTGGGCTGGCACGTGCACGATAGTCTGGAGACCAAGCAGGTCAGCCAAGCGTTGAAGATGGCACTGCGTCAGCGGCGAACAGATCAGCCGCTCGTACACCACTCTGATAGAGGTGTTCAGTACTGCTCGGCTCAATACCAGCGCATCCATGCACGCCACCGCATCACCTGCTCCATGACCGATGGCTACGATTGCTACCAAAACGCTCTGGCTGAGCGGGTCAATGGAATCCTCAAGATGGAATACTTGTTGCAACGACCTGCCGATCTCTCGCAGGCCCGCACCATGGTGGGCGAATCGGTACGGCTGTACAACGAGCGCCGGCCGCACCTGTCCCTAAAATACAAAACGCCCGATGCAGTACATCGGGCGTCTCTCGCCAACCAGCTTGGGCTGGAGATTAGTCGCGAATAGGTGTCAACCTATGACAGGACGAGTCACTTGTTTGCTATCAAAACGGAAGCGATATGCGCCGTCGGGTATTGGTATTCAGATTAAAAGTAATCTGCAGTTAAACGGTGGCTTGCGCTCTGTGCTCATATTTTTGATGGCCGTTTGATCGGTACCGAAAACGGCCTGGCAGGCTGCGCGTTCAGATCACGTCCCGCAGGGCATCCTTCTGGCGCGAGAGACCGGCTTCTTCCACCAGCCGGGCCAGCAGTGTGGTGTGGTCGTTTCCGCTTTGCACCAGGCCCATCTGCCACTCGTCCATGAAGCCCTGGCCCACGCACTGCTGCAGAAACTGCAGCATGCCGTCGTAATAGCCTTGGGTGTTGAGGATGCCGATGGGCTTGTCGTGGTAGCCCAGCTGGCGCCAGGTCCAGATCTCGTACAGCTCTTCAAACGTGCCGATGCCACCGGGGATGGCGACAAAGGCGTTGCTGCGCTCTGCCATCATCGCCTTGCGCTCGTGCATGGTGGTCACCACGTGCAATTCGTCGCACAGTTCGTTGGCCAGTTCGCGATCGACCAGCGCCTTGGGAATGACGCCGACCACCCGACCGCCCGCCTCGCGGGTGGCGCGCGCCACCATGCCCATCAGCCCCGATTTGCCGCCGCCATAGACCAGTTGGCCTCCGTGGCGGCCAATCCAGGTGCCCACGGCCTCTGCCGTGGCAGCAAAGGCCTCATCCTTGCCTGGGCGCGAGCCGCAGTACACACACATCGAAAAAGCAGGGGAAGTCATCGTCATTTCAACCATCTTTCATACAGCGCCGCCAGCCATACGGCGGCGCACAATACCAGGGCCAGAAACACGGCAGCACTGCCCATGTCCTTGGCCTTTTTGGACAGCAGGTGCCATTCGGGGCCAAAGCGGTCAATGGCCGCTTCAATGGCGCTGTTGAGCAATTCGGTGATCAGCACCAGAAACACGGGCAGGATCAGCAGTGCCCATTCGCGCCAGTCCCTTGCCAGCCAGCAGGCGGCAGGCAGCAGCACCAGAGCCAGCAAGGCTTCCATGCGGAAGGCCTTTTCCCCCCAGCCAGCGCGCAGGCCCTGCAGCGAGTAGCCGGCTGCATGCCTCAACCGGCTGAAACCGCTGCGCGCCTTGTGGGGGTTGATCTGCAGAAAGGCCTCTGAGGCCGGGTCCTGGTGCGCTTGCTGCGCCTGTTGCGTCGGAGCGGATTCTTGCCGGGGGCGTGGTGCAAGCGGTTCGGTCATGGAGCGGGCCAATGGTGAGCGGGGGTGAGATCTGGGAGCAGGCTATCTGCGTGTGGCCCAGGCAAGGGGGCAGCGCAAGCCGTCACTATAACCATATTGCACTGCAGCAGGCCGGGGAAGCGATGCAGGAATGGGTTCACAGCACGCTTGTATTTGCTATGCAAAACAGAGCTGATGGCGCATGGCAGTCTTGCGATGGACATGGTTTTCTGCCCAGGCGCGCTGATCCTGCCCGCTCAGGCCTTGTTGCGCGTCGCGGGGGGCTCGCTACTGATCAGGCGTGTACCAGCCAGTGCGTCATGCCAGAACTGTTTTTGCGGGTGCAGGCGGCTGGCCAGGGCCCAGACGGCGATCCAGCCTGTCAGCAGCACCAAAACCTCTGTCACCGGAAGGTGGAACGGTAGGGTAGCGACCAGTGGTGGCAGAAACCACAGCCAGCTGCAGGCATAGCGCACGAGCGCGCGGCGCTGGCTCAATGGCTGGCCCATGGCATCCACCACACGGATGTGCCAAGTCTTCATCGCCAGGGTCTGGCCTTTGTACCAAAACCACACAAAGTAGATGCCAAAGATGATGAAAAGGAACAATTGCAGTCCATGCCGGTTGTCCAGCGCATTGCGGGTCTGGCTCAGGGTGCTGTAGAGATAGCCCGAGATAAAGACCACGCCGAACATCAGCATGCCCTCGTACAGCCAGCATGCCATGCGCCTTCGGAGGGTGGGTGCCTGTAAAAGGGGGGCTGGGGCAGGCTGATCGGGGGCAGTGGTGGCGTGTGAGGAAGGCATGTTGCCAGTCATGGTGCCGGTGTCAGGCAGGCGGATGGACCGGGCTATCGCCCAGGCGCGACTGTGGCTCACCGGCGGGCGCAACCGGGGCCGGGCGGCTGTCCAATGGCGGCAGGGGCGATGAGGTGACTGGCGAAGGCACCTGCACCGGCGCGGTCTCTGCCGGGGGGGTTGTCGCTGGAGGGGGCGTGATGCTGGTGGGGCTCACACCGCCTGGGCCGGGCACGTTGTTGGGGTTTGCAGAAGGGCCTTGCAGCGGGCCGACTTCTACAGGCGTCACCACGCCGCGCGACTGCACGCGAATCTCGGGCGGCGGCAGAATCTTGGGCGGGTTGGCGCGGTTGGGGTTGACCGCCGCAGCCGGTACCTTGACCAGGCGTCCGCTGGTCTTGCTGTTGGGGCGTAGGGCCAGGGCAACGCCTCCGGGGCGCAGGGCGCCGCCCTGGGCCAGCCGTTTGCGCTCGCGGGCGCTCAGGGCCTGGTAATCCTCCCAGAGCTGGCGCTTTTCCTCGGCAGACAGATTGCTGGTGTTGGAGTAGTTCAGGCGCGCCTGGCTCTGGTCCACCAGGCTGAACTTGGCCCATTCCTTCATGTGTTCGCCGATGCGGTACTGCTCGTCGGGCGAAAAATCGTCAAAACTATCGGCAATCAGGAGCCAGCGGCGCTTTTGCTGCTCCGTCAGCCAGGACCATTGCTCCTGCAGCGGAGCCAGTGTGGTCTGCTGGTCGGTATCGAGACTGTCCCAGTTGGGGCCTTCATTACGTGGTGTAACGGTGCGCGTATTGCCGCCGGCACTGACCAGATCGCTGGGCGCGCTACCGTACACATTGCGGGCCTGGGTGCTGGCGTAGATACCAGTTACAGCAAAAGCAGCCAGCAAAATGCTGGCTGCGAGAGTGGGGAGGGAGGAGGTGGGCGCCTTGGCGGCCACCTCGTCAAAGTCGTGATCGTGTCTCAATGCTTGTCGGTGGGCTGCTTTTGTTGGGCAGCGATCTTCAGATACTGGGTAAAACCAGGATCAGTATAGGCGGTTGGCGGCAATTCGTCAGCCAACAGGGTGGCGTCGTACTCGGCCATTTCTGTCGCGCCTTCGTCTGCCTGCACGCCATTGAAGAAAGTCAGGCCAGCTACCATGGCGCTCAGGGGAACCGCAGACACCACCGCTCGCCACCAGTTGCGTTTACCGGAAGAGGCAGCCGCAGCGGCAGATTCCTGCTCGGGGTGACGGGCAATTGCCGGGGTGGCTACCACCTTGCGACGCGCCAGTGCCTGTTCACGCGCAGCGCGCAGGCGCTCGGTGATGTCATAGTCCAGATCGGCCTCAGCTTCGCTCAGCCGGGCGGTGACGCGGCGGGCAAAGATTTCGGCGTGGGCAACTTGTTGGGCGGTGTTTGGGCGGTTCATAGCACGATTCCTTTGGCCTTGAGCACTTTGCTCAAGGTTTGGATGGCTCGGAAGCAATGGGTTTTCACGCTGCCTTCCGAGCAACCCATGGCCGCTGCAGTCTCTGCAATGTCCATCTCTTCCCAATAACGCATCAAAAACGCTTCGCGTTGACGCGCGGGCAACTCTTGTATCTCTTTTTCTATCAATGCAAGTGTTTGTTTGCGGTTGGTGTGGTCTTCGGCGCTCTGTTCGGACTCGCCTTGCTGGGCGTTGTAGGTTTCCAGGAGGTCGAAATCGCCGCCTTCGTCGTCAGGGCCCTCGAAGGCGCTCATATTGGTAAAGAGCGCGTTGCGGGTCTTCTGGCGGCGAAACCAATCCAGCGTACTGTTGGACAGGATACGCTGGAACAGCATGGGCAGTTCGGTAATGGGTTTGTCGCCGTAATGTTCAGCCAGCTTCATCATGCTGTCCTGCACGATGTCGAGGGCCGCTTCTTCGTCGCGCACATGAAAAAGCGAGCGCTTGAAAGCTCGCTTTTCAACGCTTTTCAGAAAATCGGACAGTTCTCGTTCTGTTGCCAAATCGTACCCAACACCATGGTTATTCGCGCAATCAGGTGGTTTATACCTGGGTAAACCCTGTCGTGTGGCAAAAAACACCGCGCTAAACGCAGGATTATCGCATCGTATGCAATTTTTTTCTGCGCTTTGTCGCAAACCAATGTTGCAGTGCGATAATGTTTTCAAGTCACATCAAGGCAAAAGGGTCACGGTCCGGCGTCGCAAGCATCTCGCCCATGTCCGTTGGCCTCAAGTTCCGAGCAGGCTCCACAAGAGCTGGGCAAGGGGCACCAGAGGTTTTTCGTTAGAGAAATTCGCAAAGGTTGATCATGGAAATGTCCAAGGCCGAACAAAACTCGGCACAAGCGGCCAATCAGTCCGCACAAAAAGCACAAGATCTCATGGGCGCCGAAGTGCTGGTCAAGGCACTGCAGGCGGAAGGCGTTCAGCAGCTGTGGGGATACCCAGGCGGCGCTGTTCTGTACATCTACGACGCGCTCTACAAACAAGACACCATCAACCACGTATTGGTTCGCCACGAACAGGCTGCCGTGCACGCCGCTGACGGCTATGCACGCGCCACGGGCGAAGTAGGCGTGGCGCTGGTCACATCCGGCCCGGGCCTGACCAATGCGGTGACCGGCATTGCCACCGCCTACACCGACAGCATTCCCATCGTGGTGATCTCGGGGCAGACCTCGACCACGGCCATCGGCTCCGATGCGTTCCAGGAATGCGACACCGTCGGTATCACCCGTCCCATCGTCAAGCACAACTTCCTCGTGAAGGATGTGCGCGATCTGGCGATGACGATGAAAAAGGCCTTCCACATCGCCCGCACCGGCCGACCAGGCCCCGTGGTGGTTGATATTCCCAAGGATGTGTCCTTCAAGAAGGTGGCGTACAGCGGCTATCCACAGACCGTGGAAATGCGCTCATACAACCCGGTCAAGAAGGGCCACAGCGGCCAGATTCGCAAGGCACTGCAGTTGCTGCTAGCTGCCAAGCGCCCCTATATCTATACCGGCGGCGGTGTGCTGCTGAGCGGTGCCGAGCAGGAGTTGCGTACGCTCGTCGACTTGCTGGGCTACCCCGTCACCCACACCCTGCTGGGGCTGGGCGCCTATCCGGCCAGCGACAAGAAATACCTGGGCATGCTGGGCATGCACGGCACGATTGAAGCCAACAACACCATGCAGAACTGCGATGTGTTGCTGGCGGTGGGTGCGCGCTTTGATGACCGCGTGATCGGCAATCCCAAGCACTTCATGTCGGTGGCCGACCGCAAGATCATCCATATCGACATCGATCCATCGTCCATTTCCAAGCGCGTCAAGGTCGATGTGCCTATCGTGGGCGACTGCAAGGAAGTGCTGACCGAGCTCATTGCCATGGTTCGCGAAGCCCAGACCAAGCCTGATGCCGCCGCGCTGGAAGCCTGGTGGAAGACGATTGAAGGCTGGCGCAGCCGCGACTGCCTGCGCTACGACCGCGACAACAAGGAAGTCATCAAGCCGCAGTACGTGGTCGAAACCCTGTGGAATATGACCCGGAATGCGGACTGCTACATCACCTCCGACGTAGGCCAGCACCAGATGTGGGCTGCGCAGTACTACCGTTTTGAGGAGTCGCGCCGCTGGATCAACTCGGGCGGCCTGGGTACCATGGGCGTTGGCATTCCGTACGCCATGGGCATCAAGCTGGCCAAGCCCGATGCCGAAGTGTTCTGCATCACCGGCGAAGGTTCGGTGCAGATGAACATCCAGGAGCTGGCCACCTGCCGCCAGTACGAGACGCCGATCATCATCTGCGCGCTCAACAACCGCTTCCTGGGCATGGTGCGCCAGTGGCAGGAGATCGAATACTCCGGTCGCTACAGCCACAGCTACATGGATTCGCTGCCCGACTTTGTGAAGCTGGCCGAGGCCTTTGGTCACGCCGGCATTCTGGTCGAAAAGCCCGAAGACGTGGAGCCCGCGTTGCGCGAAGCACGCCGCATTGCGCGTGAAGAGCGCAAGAGCGTGTTCATCGATTTCCGCACGGACCCGACCGAAAACGTCTTCCCCATGGTGCAGGCCGGTAAAGGTATTACCGAAATGCTGCTGGGCGCTGAAGATCTATAGGAAATTTGCGTATTAGCGCACACCTACAGTGCGCCGTTAGCTCATTTTTTTATAGCTTATCCCCTTATTGACGAATCTATTGACTGCCGAGCCCTGCACTTACCGGTGCAGGGGGAGGGCAGCGAAAAGAGGAATCTCATCCCATGAAACACATCATTGCGGTTCTCCTGGAGAACGAACCAGGCGCCTTGTCACGCGTGGTGGGCCTGTTCTCGGCCCGTGGCTATAACATCGAGTCGCTCACCGTGGCGCCGACCGAAGACGCATCGCTCTCGCGCATGACCATCACCACGGCGGGCTCGGATGACGTGATCGAGCAGATCACCAAGCACCTCAACCGCCTGATCGAGGTGGTGAAGGTGGTCGACCTGACCGAGGGCGCCTACACCGAGCGTGAGCTCATGATGGTGAAGGTGCGCGCTGTGGGCAAGGAGCGTGAGGAGATGAAGCGCATGGCGGACATCTTCCGTGGCCGCATCATCGACGTGACCGAGAAGAGCTACACCATCGAGATGACCGGCGACCAATCGAAGAACGATGCGTTCCTCAGCGCGATTGACCGCTCGGCCATTCTCGAAACCGTCCGCACCGGTGCCAGTGGCATCGGTCGTGGCGAACGCATCTTGCGCGTGTAATGCGCTGGTGGCACCGGCTGCGGCGCCATTCCCGCCAGATTGCGGGCATGGGGTTGTTGCTGGTGGGGCTTGTGCTGGTGGTGGCATGGGTGCAGACGGATGACCCGGATTGCAGCTTGTACCAAGACCTTTTCACGCAGCAACGTTTGTGTGATGGCGCCTCTGGCGAGCCCGACGAAAACGCTTCACAGCGTACCAACCCCTGGCTAGTACTCATAGTAGGATTGGGCGCTTTTGTAGCGGGAGCTTATTTGCTGGCTTCAGGAAACACCGCAAGGCCCCCTGACGATGCAGATTCTTGACAAGTGGTTGTTTGAATTTCTGATTTTTTGACTGATACCAACGGAGCGAAGCATGAAAGTTTTTTACGACAAGGATTGTGATCTGTCCCTCATCAAGGGCAAGACTGTCGCCATCATTGGCTATGGCTCGCAAGGCCACGCCCACGCACAGAACCTGAACGACAGCGGCGTGAAGGTCATCGTCGGCCTGCGCAAGGGCGGCGCTTCGTGGCCCAAGGCCGAAAAGGCCGGCCTGACCGTGATGGAAGTCAATGATGCGGTCAAGGCTGCTGACGTGGTCATGATCCTGCTGCCTGACGAAGACATCGCCAAGGTCTACACCGAAAACGTCAAGGACAACATCAAGCAAGGCGCTTCGCTGGTGTTCGCTCACGGCTTCAACGTGCACTACAACCAGGTCGTGCCCCGCGCGGATCTGGATGTGTGGATGGTCGCTCCCAAGGCCCCTGGCCATACCGTGCGCAACACCTACACCCAGGGCGGCGGCGTGCCACACCTGATCGCTGTGCACCAGGACAAGTCCGGCAAGGCCCGTGACCTGGCGCTGTCGTACGCCATGGCCAACGGTGGCGGCAAGGCCGGCATCATCGAAACCGACTTCAAGGAAGAAACCGAGACCGACCTGTTCGGCGAGCAGGCCGTGCTGTGCGGCGGCGCGGTTGAACTGGTGAAGATGGGCTTCGAAACCCTGGTGGAAGCCGGCTACGCGCCCGAAATGGCCTACTTCGAGTGCCTGCACGAGCTCAAGCTGATCGTGGATCTGATCTACGAAGGCGGCATCGCCAACATGAACTACTCGGTGTCCAACAACGCCGAGTACGGCGAATACGTGACCGGCCCTGAAGTGATCAACGAAGAATCGCGCAAGGCCATGCGCAATGCCTTGAAGCGCATTCAGGACGGCGAATACGCCAAGATGTTCATCTCGGAAGGCCGCCTGGGCTACCCCAGCATGACCGCCCGCCGCCGCAACACTGCCGATCACCAGATCGAAAAGGTGGGTGGCCAGCTGCGTGCGATGATGCCCTGGATCGCCAAGAACAAGCTGGTGGACCAGACCCGCAACTGATCGGTGTATGGCTGCGGCCGCGCAGGCGGCTGCAGTCTGTGCTCCCAAAGGACTGCTTCGGCAGTCCTTTTTTATTGTGGGTCGGGGTGGACGCGAAAGCGCCCTCTGACAGTTGGTTGCGTGCGCGATGAAGCCTGGGGGCATTGAGCGGCAGGTATCCCGCCTGCGCATACGCTGGCGCGGTGTTTTCTTGGGCCGGACGCCATACCGGTAAAGGTACACTGTGAACCTTGCGTTACAAGGCGCTGGCCTTGTCGAGAACTATAAAATGAATAGCTGATTGCGCTGTTGTAGCAAGCGCTGGAGTTCAATTGAATGCTGGATAACAACGAAACCAAGCCCAGGCAGGGCGCAGAAGGCCCGGCCGCTGCGCAACGCAGGTGGCGCAAAGGCATTTATGTGCTGCCCAACTCCTTCACCCTGGCGGCGCTGTTTGGTGGGTTCTACGCCATTGTGATGGCGATGAACGGCCGCTTTGAAGCCGCTGCCGTGGGCGTATTCTGCGCCATGGTGCTCGACAGCCTGGACGGCCGCGTGGCCCGTATGACGCACACCCAGAGCGCTTTTGGCGAGCAGATGGATTCGCTCTCGGACATGGTGTCCTTCGGCGCGGCGCCTGCGCTCATCGCCTACGAGTGGGCCCTGCGCCCGCTGGGCCGCTGGGGCTGGATTGCGGCATTCGTCTACTGCTCGTGCGCCGCACTGCGTCTGGCGCGCTTCAACGTCAATACGGGCGTGGTGGACAAGCGCTACTTCCAGGGCATGCCTTCGCCGGCGGCTGCGGCCCTGGTGGCGGGCTTCATCTGGCTGACCAGCGCGCTGCTGGTGTCGCACCGCGATGTGCCGATCTTTGGCGAGGTGATCGCCTTGTTCGGCGGCCACCCGGCGAGCCGTGAAGACCTGTCGTGGATCATGTTCGCCATCACTCTGTTTGCGGGCCTGACCATGGTGACGAACATCCCGTACTACAGCTTCAAGGATGCGGGCATGGCCAAGAGCGTGCCGTTCATCTCGCTGGTGGTGGTGGTGCTGGTGCTGGCGCTGGTGAGCATTGAGCCTGCGACCATGCTGTTCCTCATCTTCGTGGCCTACTCCGTCTCGGGCTACATCATCTATGCATGGCGCCGCGCCAAGGGCCAGCAGGTCTCGATTGTGGCCACTTCGACCGACGAGCCTGACGAGCGCGGCCTGCACCACGATTGAAGAATCTGTTGCACAGGCCGAAAAACCTGTGTTAGAGTAGCCCACATGCAAAACCTGTCCCTAGCTCTACTACTAATGTCCAACGGGCAGGTAGAGTAGCGCGCACAGTTTTCACCCTACATCCATCGGCCCGTTTGCACCAGCAACGGGCCGATTCTGTTTTTGCAGGTTGCTGGTTTCCACCCCCCGAACTTTTTGTTTCGATGAGAAAGACCAGACAACCATGTTGAAGAACCCCGCCAGCAAGTACCGCGCCTTTCCAGCCGTTCAGTTGCAGGACCGCACCTGGCCCGATGCCCAGATCACCCAGGCGCCCATCTGGCTGTCCACCGATCTGCGCGACGGCAACCAGGCCCTGATCGAGCCCATGGACTTGGCGCGCAAGCTGCGGATGTTCGACATGCTGGTCAAGATCGGCTTCAAGGAGATCGAAGTCGGCTTTCCGGCCTCGTCGCAGATCGAATTCGATTTCGTGCGCCAGTTGATTGAGGAAAAGCGGATTCCCGCCGATGTGACGATCCAGGTCATGACCCCGGCCCGCCCCGAGCTCATCACCCGCACCGTCGAAGCCCTGCAAGGCGCTCCGCGCGCCATCGTTCACATCTACAACGCGGTGGCTCCGGTGTGGCGCAAGGTGGTGTTTGGCATGAGCGTGCCCGAGGTGATGGAGCTCGTGCAATCGCAGGTGGCCCACCTGAAGGCCTTGACCGACGCCCAGCCCGGCACCGAGTGGATCTTGCAGTATTCGCCCGAGACTTTCTCGCTGGCAGAGCTGGATGTGTCGCTGCAGGCCTGCGAAACCGCGATCGCCGCCTGGGGTGCGGGCCGCGACATCATCCTGAACCTGCCCACCACGGTGGAAAACACCACCCCCAATGTGTTTGCAGACCAGATCGAGTGGATGGTGCGCCAGTTCAAGGGGCGCCCGGAAGTCGTGGTGTCCGTGCACCCGCACAACGACCGTGGCACTGGCACCGCCAGCGCCGAAATGGCGCTGCTGGCAGGGGCGCACCGTGTGGAAGGGTGCCTGTTCGGCAATGGCGAACGCACCGGCAACCTCGACATCGTCAACGTGGCGCTCAACATGTATGTGCAGGGTGTGTCGCCCGGGCTTGATTTCTCGGATATCGACGCGGTCCGTGCCGAGGTCGAGCACTGCAACCAGTTGCCCGTACCTGCCCGCCATCCTTACGCAGGCGATCTGGTCTATACCTCGTTCTCGGGCTCGCACCAGGACGCCATCAAGAAAGCCTTTGCAGCGCGCAACGAAGGCGATGTGTGGGAGATGCCGTACCTGCCCATCGACCCCAAGGACCTGGGGCGCAGCTACGAAGCGGTGATCCGCGTCAACAGCCAGTCGGGCAAGGGCGGTATCTCGTATCTGCTCGAAGAGGAATACGGACTCACCATGCCGCGGCGCCTGCAGATCGAGTTCAGCCAGGTGGTGCAGCGCGCCATGGATGTGGCGGGCACTGAGTTCACAGCGCCAGACCTGTGGCGGATCTTTGAGCGCGAATACCAGCTGGACGCCAACTATGCCGTCGCCCAATGCCGCGTGGAGCCTGCGGGCAGCAACGATGGTGAGGTGCGGGTGTCCGGCAAGGTACAGATTGCGGGCCAGTCCATTTCGCTGCAAGGGCAGGGCAACGGACCTATCGACGCCTTTGTCCACGCCATCAGCAGCGCCACCGGCGTGCCGGTGCGGGTGTTGGATTACAGCGAGCATGCTATGCATTCCGTAGCTGATGGCGCTTTTGGGGTGGGTGCCGGAGGCCAAAATGGTGCCAACGCCAAGGCTGCAGCCTATGTGGAGTTGCGGGTAAATGAGAGTCAGACCCTGTACGGTGCAGGCATGGACAGCAACATCACCCAGGCGGCCTTCCGCGCCGTGATGAGCGCCCTGGCGCGCAGCGGTGCTGTCACCCGTGTGAATACGCCAGCGGGCGACACGGTTGCCGCGTAAGCAAATGCAGGCAAAGCACGTACACTGTCAGGTTGAGCCCGGCTGCGACGTGCTGCGCATTGAATAACAGAGGTGGCGCCACAAGCGCTGCCTGCAAACCCATGCCATGGAGAACACGATGAGCGATCAACTGATTATTTTTGACACCACCTTGCGTGACGGCGAACAATCGCCTGGCGCGTCGATGACCAAGGACGAGAAGCTGCGCATTGCCCGCCAGCTTGAACGCCTGAAGGTGGATGTGATCGAGGCGGGCTTTGCAGCCAGCTCCAATGGTGATTTCGACTGTGTGCAGAGCATTGCGTCGATCATCAAGGATTCCACCGTGTGCTCGCTGGCCCGTGCCAACGACCGTGACATCGCTCGTGCTGCAGAGGCGCTCAAGCCTGCCAACCGCGCGCGTATCCACACCTTCATTGCAACCAGCCCGCTGCACATGGAGAAAAAGCTGCGCATGTCGCCTGACGAGGTGTTCGAGCAGGCCAAGATGTCGGTGCGCTTTGCCCGCAATCTGGTGGGCGATATCGAATTCAGCCCGGAAGACGGCTACCGCAGCGACCCTGATTTTCTCTGCCGCGTGATCGAGGCGGTGATTGCCGAAGGCGCTACTACCATCAACGTGCCTGACACCGTGGGCTACGCCATTCCTGAGCTGTACGGCAACTTCATCAAGAACCTGCGCGAGCGCATTCCCAACAGCGACAAGGCGGTCTGGTCGGTGCACTGCCACAATGACCTGGGCATGGCGGTCGCCAATTCGCTGGCAGGCGTCAAGATTGGCGGCGCGCGCCAGGTGGAATGCACCATCAATGGCCTGGGCGAGCGCGCGGGCAATTGCTCGCTCGAAGAAGTAGTGATGGCCGTCAAGACGCGCCGTGACTACTTTGGGCTGGATGTCAATATCGATACGCAACATATTGTTGCTGCCAGCAAGATGGTAAGCCAGACCACCGGCTTTGTCGTGCAGCCCAACAAGGCCGTGGTGGGCGCCAATGCGTTTGCCCACGCCTCCGGCATTCACCAGGATGGCGTTCTGAAGGCACGCGACACCTACGAAATCATGCGCGCGGAAGACGTGGGCTGGAGCGCCAACAAGATCGTGCTGGGCAAGCTGTCGGGCCGCAATGCCTTCAAGCAGCGCCTGCAGGAGCTGGGCGTGGTGATGGAGAGCGAGAGCGACATCAATGCCGCCTTTGCCCGCTTCAAGGATCTGGCGGACCGCAAGAGCGAGATCTTCGACGAGGATATCCTCGCGCTGGTCAATACCGAAGGCGGTCACAGCAACCACGAGGCTTTCCGCTTTGTTTCGCTGGCCCAGGCAAGCGAGACCGGTGAGCAGCCCAAGGCGACTGTGGTGCTGATGGCCCACGGCAAGGAAGTCAAGGGCGAATCCACGGGTAACGGCCCGGTGGATGCCTCAATGAAGGCCATCGAATCGCAGGCCAAGAGTGGCGCCGAAATGGTGCTCTATGCGGTCAACGCCATCAGTGGTTCCACCGAGAGTCAGGGCGAGGTGACCGTGCGCTTGCAGCAGGGCGGCCGTATCGTCAATGGTGTGGGCGCTGACCCGGATATCGTGGTCGCGTCAGCGAAAGCTTACATCGCTGCACTCAACAAGTTACAAAATCCTACAGAGAAGGTGGCTGCACAAGGATGAGGCTTCGGAATATAATTTCACTTAAATAATTGAAGAATCGCGTAAGTCAATGATATTGCGCGATTTTTTAAATTTCGAATTTCATCCTCAGCTATCGTTTTTGTAGGGAGCAGAATAATGGCGCCATCCAACCGCAGTGTTTTGCGTCGTTTTTCACACATTTTTGCAATCTGTGCGTTGGCAATTGGTGTCGGCATGCCGCATGCCTACGCCGCTACCAAAAAGAAAGCTGCCCCTGCCAAGGCCCATGTCGAAGCCAAGGCTGGCAAGAAGCAAGCTGCTGCTGTCCAAAAGGGTGAGCGCAATGGCCGCGCGCACAAAGAGGTAGTTGCCTCCAAGGGTGCTTCCAAAAAGGTAGCAGACAAATCGGCGGGCAAGGGTGCCAAGGGCAAGACGGTAGTAGCCAAGGCTGGCAAGGCGGAGAAGGCCGACAAGGGTGGCAGGCGCCATGCGCGCGCCGCTGCAGCAGCGGCGGCGGCACTGGTGGCTGTGGAAGCTGCTCCAGCTCGCCAGTCCTTTGGCCAGATGGCCGGACTGCACGATGTCATGGACCCGTTGGCACTCAAGTCCAGCGTAGCGCTGGTGCTGGACCAGGACACGCATGAAGTGCTGCTGTCCAAGAACGACCATGCGGTGCTGCCGATTGCCTCGCTCACCAAGCTGATGACGGGTCTGATCATTTCCCAGGCCAATTTGCCGATGGATGAAGAGATCACCATCACGCAGGACGATGTGGACACTGAAAAGCACAGCAGCTCGCGCCTGCGCGTCGGCACCACCTTGATGCGCGGCGAGTTGCTGCATCTGGCGCTGATGTCCAGCGAAAACCGCGCTGCCCATGCACTGGGCCGCACGTTCCCCGGTGGCATGCCGACGTTCGTGGGCCAGATGAACATGAAGGCCAAGATGCTGGGCATGGCCGATACCCGCTATGTGGAGCCTACCGGGCTGTCCAGTTCCAACCAATCCAGCGCGCATGATCTGGCGACCCTGGTGAATGTGGCGCACTCCGATCCCTTGCTGCGCGAGCTGACCACCTCGCCCTCGTACCAGGTCGAAGTGGGTGCGCGCACCGTGCAGTTCAACAATACCAATCGCCTGGTTCACAACCCTGATTGGAACATCGGCCTGCAAAAGACGGGCTATATCTCGGAAGCGGGCCGCTGCCTGGTGCTGCAGGCCCAGGTATCCGGCCGCAAGCTGATCATGGTGTTCCTGGATTCGGCAGGCCGCTTCAGTCGTCTGGCGGATGCCGAGCGCGTGCGCCACTGGGTGGAAGGCTCGGGCGGGCGGCTGCTGGCCAAGCACTGATTGCTGCGGATTGCCCATGGATTGCCTATACGCCGGCAATCCACTGCTCAAAAAAACCTGCCAGCGGCAGGTTTTTTTATGGAGAGGACGAGAGAGGCGGTGCTGGAGATTCAGCGGGTCGCCGCCGATTTGCGCTCTTCGAAGCCCAGCGCAGCAGAGATTTCGGTGGCAGTAGCCTGCAGCTTGCTCGTCCAGTTGTCGTCCAGCCGGTCTGCAGGGGCTGAGACGGACAGGCCAGCAACCAGGCGGCCCTGGTCGTCGTAAATGCCCGCTGCCATGCAGCGCACGCCCAGTTCCAGCTCCTCGTTGTCACGCGCGAGGCCATATTGGCGGGTTTTGGAGAGCTCGCGCTCCAGCACGGCGAGATTGGTGATGCTGTTCTTGGTGTTGCCGGCCAGACCCGTGCGCATGGCGTAGGCGCGAACGCGTTCGGGCTCTTCGGCCGCCAGAAAGAGCTTGCCGGTGGAGGTGAGGTGCAGCGGTGCATGGCCGCCGATGGCGCGCACCACCTGCATGCCCGAACGCTCGGAAAAGCTGCGCTCTACGTACACGATCTCGTCGCCCTGGCGCATGCTCAGATTGATGGCCTGCTGCGTGGCCAGATGCAGGCGGCGCATCGGCAGCAGGGCTACTTCGCGCACGTTGATGCGGGCTTTCACAAGGTTGCCCAGCTCCAAGAGGCGCATGCCCAGGCGGTAGCTGCCCGATTCGGGTCGGTCCACAAAGCGGCCGATGGTCAGGTCATTGAGGATGCGGTGTGTCGTGGATGGGTGCAGGCCGGTGATTTCGCTCAGCTCTTTCAGCGACACCGCCTCCTCGCGCGAGGCGAGTACATCCAGCAGTGTGAACATGCGCTCTAGCACTTGCACGCTGGGTTTGGCGGCGGTGTCGTGTTGTGGTTTGGTCATGCGTCGGGTGGCGGTGTAAGGGCAAAGGCAAAAATAGAATGCAGCTCCTGATGGACAGGCGCATCAAGCTGCAGAATGTATAGCAAAACGGGCAGGTTGCCAGCGCTGGTCCACATAGACCTCATAGGGCTGGTAGTCGGCCTTGTATTGCATCTTGCGGCTTTCCTCGATCCAGTAGCCCAGGTACAGGTAGGGCAGGCCCATGGTGCGGCACTGTGCAATCTGCCACAGCACGTTGTAGGTGCCGTAGCTGGTGTGGGGTTCGGGTTCGTAGAAGGTGTAGACGGCGGAGAGCCCGTCGTTGAGGATGTCGATGATCGACACCATCTTGAGCGCGCCGGGCTGCTGGGGTTCGGTACTGGGCGCCCGGAACTCCACCAGGCGGCTGTTGACGCGGCTTTGCAGCATGAACTGCGAGTACTGCTCGACACTGTCCTCGTCCATGCCGCCGCCCGTGTGGCGTGCAGCCTGATAGCGCAGGTACAGCTCGTAATGCTCGCGCAGAAAGCCCAGGGGGAGTACGCGAACTTCGAGACTCTGGTGCTGCTTGAGGGCGCGGCGCTGGTGGCGCTTGGGCTTGAAGTCAAGCGCCGCTACGCGCAGTGGCACGCAGGCCTGACAGCCGTCGCAGTAGGGGCGGTAGGTGAACAGGCCGCTGCGGCGAAAGCCCTGCTGGATCAGCTCCGAATACACATCGTTCTGAATCGCATGGCTGGGCGTGGCCACCTGCGAGCGCGCCATGCGCTCGCTCAGGTAGCTGCATGGGTAGGGTGCCGTTGCATAGAACTGCAGGGAATGCAACGGAAGTTCGTTGAGCCTACTCATCCGTATGTGCCGTATGTGGAAATGTCGTTTCAGATAGTGGGATTATGTCAGCCCAATCGCTTGCTGCAAACTCCCAGCACATTGCAGGCTGCTGCGTCTGCTCTGCGACATGGGCCACGAATTGCGCACGGGGGATTTCCGCCGCTCCCATGAAGGCCAGATGGCCGGTGTTCTGCTGGCAATCGATCATTGTCACACCTTCGCGCCGGCACAGCGCCACCAGTGCGGCAAGGGCGATCTTGGAGCCATTGCTGATGGTGGTGAACATGGATTCGCCAAATACGGCGTGGCCTATGGTTACGCAGTACAGTCCTGCCATCAGCTCTCCATTCATCCATACCTCGACGCTGTGGGCAAAGCCGTCGCGGTGGAGTTGGGTGTAGGCAGCCTGGATGTCGTCCACGATCCAGGTGCCGTTCTGCCCGTCCCTGCTGATCTGGCTGCAGGCGCGGATCACGGCCGGGAAATCGCTGTCTATGCGCAGTGCAAAACCCGGCGTTGCCATGGCCTTGCGGATGGCTTGCCTGAGCGAGCGGTGCAGGCGAAAGTGCGCGGGCTGCAGCACCATGCGCGGATCGGTGGACCACCAGAGGATCGGTGAATCTCCGCTGAACCAGGGAAAGATGCCATGCCGGTAAGCGCGCTGTAGATGGCGGCTGTCAAGCCTGCCGCCAGCGGCCAGCAGGCCGGGATGGGGGGTGTTGGCTCCCCAGGCTTGCTCCACTGGGGGGAAGGGGTCGTCTGGCTCCAGCCAGGGCAGTGGCGGCAAGGGGCGCGGCACGTTGGCAGTCTCTCGATGAAAAAATCTCACTGCATTGTGCGGGAAATCGGCCTCGGGTACAGCCTTGGATTGGCTTTTGATGGCGCACAGCCCACAAAGAAAAAACCCATATGCCATGGCATATGGGTTTTGATCTGGCTCCTCAACCTGGGCTCGAACCAGGGACCTACGGATTAACAGTCCGGCGCTCTACCAACTGAGCTATTGAGGAATATTGGTACAAATTTTTGGCGGCGGCCTTGTGCAATTGCAAGGTGCCCTGTCTTGGCTCCTCAACCTGGGCTCGAACCAGGGACCTACGGATTAACAGTCCGGCGCTCTACCAACTGAGCTATTGAGGAATATGTCGGTTTGACAGTGTGCCCTGAGCGATTGCAGGGCGTTGTGTGATGGCTCCTCAACCTGGGCTCGAACCAGGGACCTACGGATTAACAGTCCGGCGCTCTACCAACTGAGCTATTGAGGAATATCGGTCAACAAGGCTTTGTTCGATTGCAAAGCCGAAAAAATCTTTGGCTCCTCAACCTGGGCTCGAACCAGGGACCTACGGATTAACAGTCCGGCGCTCTACCAACTGAGCTATTGAGGAACAAGACCGCAATTATAGAACGAATTTCAGACTTCAAAAAGTGAAGCAGTCATTTTTTGGGATTTCGGGCCTGGGCTTCGTCGCTGGCCGGTTCCGGCCGGTACCACAGCCACGCAAGGACGCAGGCCATGCAGCCGATGGACAAGGCCTTGGCCCACACCGGTGCGGGTACCGCCAGCATGATGAGGGCGCAGACCGCCATGGTGGCCGTTGCGCTCCATTTGGCCCGGCGGCTCACAAAGCCGCCTGCAGCCCAGTTGCGCAGCATGCCGCCAAACAGCCTGTGCCGCCACAGCCAGCCATGCAGGCGTTCCGAGCTGCGCGCGGCGCAGGCCCCGGCAATCAGGATGAATACGGTCGTGGGCAGCCCGGGAACAAAGATGCCCACAACGCCCATGCACAGGCTGGCCACCGCGCCAAGCAGCAGCAGCCATCGCAGCAGCGGGCTGCGGATAGGGCAGTACACAGGAGGCGCATTGCCATGCAGGGGCGGGGCGGGCGCACGGGGCTCGGGCATGGCGCCATTGTGCATCTGCCAGCAAGACAATGTGCAGATGCCGGGCAAGTGATATTGGGAGAGAGGGGGCGCTACCGAGCCGGTACGCACTGCGCTACCATGCCGACATGGCAATTCATCCAATCTTGAAAATGGGCGATGCGCGGCTTTTGCGCACGGCGCAGCCCGTCGCTGCATTCGACACCGACGCGCTGCACCAACTGGTGCAGGACCTGCTCGATACCATGCGCGCTGCGCAGGGGGCAGGACTGGCGGCGCCGCAGATTGGGGTTGACCAGCAGGTGGTGTTTTTTGGCTCCAGCGAGCGCAACCCGCGCTACCCCGATCGCCCCCTGGTGCCGCCAACGGTGCTGATCAACCCGGTCATCACACCCTTGTCGGATGAAGAAGCCAGTGACTGGGAGGGATGTCTGTCCGTGCCCGGTATGCGAGGGCTGGTGCCGCGCTGGCAGAAGATCCGCTACACCGGTTTCGACCAGTATGGCGATCCGATCGACCGCGTGGCCGAGGGCTTCCATGCCCGCGTGGTGCAGCATGAGTGCGATCACCTGTGGGGCAAGCTCTATCCCATGCGGATGCGCGACTTCACGCAGTTCGGTTTTACCGAGGTGCTGTTTCCCGATATCAGCGCGGCCGAAGACGATTAATCAAAAATAATAGCAATCGGCGCTTGATGGAAAAGCCCAGGAACTGGTTTTTATAGCCAGTAACTGCTTACGCCGGAGCGGCCAGCGCCCACAGCAGTTCGGTTTCGATGGCAATCTGGCTCACATTGTTCTGCAACTCCGGGCCTTGCAGCAGAAAGCTGTCTTCCACCCGCTCCCCCAGGGTGCTGATCTTGGCCAGCTCCACGCTCAGCTGGTGGCGGGCCAGGACGCGTGCCACGGTGTACAAAAGGCCTGCACGGTCGGCGGCAGAAATGGACAGCAGCCAGCGCTGGCCTTTGTCATCGGGCCGCAGCAGCACGCGCGGCGCAACCGGAAAGCTCTTGACGCGGCGCGAAACGCGGCGCTGCACCGGCTCGGGCAGTGGCTTGGCTTCCGCCAGCGTGCGGCTCAGTTCGCTCTCCACCAGATTGATCAGTTCACGGTAGCTTTGCGGTGCATTGGTGGCGATCACCTGGAAGGTGTCGAGCGCATAGCGGTTGAGCGCTGTGTGCACCCGGGCATCCAGGATCGAGAAGCCGGCGCGGTCGAAGTAGCCGCAGATGCGGGCGAACAGGTCGGGCTGGTCGGGCGCATACACCATGACCTGCAGGCCTTCGCCAGCGAGCGATTGGCGGGCGCGCACGATGGGCGTGCTGCTCCCCACATGGCGCGAGAGGTGACGGGTGTGCCATGCAATGTCGGCTGCCTCCTGTCGCATGAAGTAATCCACCCCCAGGGTGTCCCACAGGGCCTTGTGCGACTCGTGCGGCTGGGCCGAGAGCGCGAGCATCACCAGGGCTTCGCGCTTGCGGATTTCGGCCTGCGCCGCCAGGTCGGGCGCCCGCCCGCCCAGCATGCGCAGGGTGGCGCGGTACAGGTCTTCCAGCAGCTTGCCCTTCCAGCCGTTCCACACCTTGGGGCTGGTGCCGCGGATATCGGCTACGGTCAGCAGGTAGAGGGCCGTGAGGTAGCGTTCGTTGTGCACGCGCTTGGCAAAGACTGCTATCACCTCGGGATCGGACGTGTCCTGCTTTTGCGCCACCTGGCTCATGGTGAGGTGCTCGCGCACTAAAAACTCCACCAGCAGGGCGTCTTCCCTGGCAACCCGGTGGTCGCGGCAAAAGCGCTTGACCTCGGCGGCGCCAATTTCCGAGTGATCGCCGCCGCGCCCTTTGCCGATGTCGTGAAAGAGCGCTGCCAGATACAGAATCCACGGCTTGTCCCAGCCCGCAGCCAGTTGTGAGCAATAGGGGTACTCATGGGCATGCTCTGCCATGAAGAAACGCCGCACATTGCGCAGCACCATCAGGATATGCTGATCGACGGTGTAGACATGGAACAGGTCGTGCTGCATTTGCCCCACGATGCGGCGGAAGGGCCATAGGTAGCGGCCGAGTACCGAGGTCTGGTTCATCAGACGCATGGCATGGGTGATGCCCTGCGGTTGCTGCAGGATCTGCATGAAGGTGGCGCGGTTGACGGGATCCTGGCGGAAACCGGCTGTCATCACCCGGCGTGCATGGTAAAGCGCGCGGAAGGTGCGGGCCGACAGATCGGTGAGGCCAGGCTCTGTTTCATACAGCAGGAAAGTGCGCAGGATGGCGTGCGGGTTGCGCAGATACACTTCGTCGTCGGCGACTTCAATGAGGCCTGCCTTCTCGTAAAACTCATCATCGATGCGGCGCAGCGCGTGGCTGCCCGGGTGCAGGCGCTCGTCGATGTTGAGCAGCAGAATCTGCGTCAATTGCGCCACCGCCTTGGCCGCCCAGTAGTAGCGCTTCATCAGCTCCTCGCTGGCGCGCTTGGGGAAACGGTGTCCGGCCGGTGTTTCCGTTTTGAAGCCGAAGGATTCGGCCACTGGTGTCTGCAGGTCGAACACCAGGCGGTCTTCGCGTCGCCGGGCCACAATGTGCAGCCGCGCGCGGATGAGGCAGATCAGGTCTTCATTGCGCTGCAGGTTGCGCACTTCGTAGATGGTGGCCAAGCCCTTGCCGGCGAGCGCCTTCCAGCTGTCGCCCAGGCCCGTGGCACGGCCCAGCCAGATGATGGTCTGCAGATCGCGCAGGCCGCCGGGTGATTCCTTGCAGTTGGGCTCCAGGGAATAGGCGGTGTTTTCGTACTTGTTGTGGCGCTGCTGCATCTCCAGCACCTTGGCCACCACAAAGGCATCCGGGCTGATGGCCTGGTCCAGCGCGCTCTGGAACTGCCTGTACAGCGGCGCAGAGCCGGTGATGCGGCGCGACTCCAGCATCGCTGTCTGCACGGTGACGTCGGCCCTGGCTTCCGTGATGCACTGCACCACGGTGCGCACACTGGAGCCGATTTCCAGTCCCGCATCCCAGCATGACCCGATGAAATGCTCGATTCTGGTGCGCAAGGGGGCCTCATGCTCCAGATCGGTGCCATCGGGCAGCAGCACCAGCACGTCGATATCGGAATGCGGAAACAGCTTGCCCCGGCCAAAGCCGCCTACGGCGACGAGGCTGAGGTGGTCGGGCAGGCCGGCCAGATGCCACAGGTCGCGCAGCAGGTCATCGGCCAGGTTCGACAGCTTGCGCAGCTGCGTCTGGATGCCGCGCGTGCTGCTGCCTCCGGCCATGATGGCCTCGAACAGGGTGGCGCGCCGGGCCTGGTACTGCTCGCGCAGCTGCGGAATGCGGGGATCGTTCATGGTGCAAGTCAAAGCGGTCCATGGCAGTGTGCCATAGCGGAAAACCAGTGATTCCCATAAGCATGTGCTGTGCCAGCCTTCATCTGCTGCCGCCAGAGCCCGATGGCAAAGAAAAAGGCGGCATGCTGTGCGCAGTGCCGCCTGGGTGAGAGCGCAGGGTTAACCTCTCAGCATTTGGTCGTCTTGACGAAGTCGGGCAGCGCGGGGGATCCATCGGACAGGGTCAGCACCTCGTAGCCGGTGTCGGTCACCAGCACTTCCACTTCCCACTGGGCGGAGAGGCTGTGGTCCTTGGTGATCACGGTCCAGCCGTCGTTGCCCAGGTCCTTGATGTCCTTCTTGCCGAGGTTGAGCATGGGCTCGATGGTGAAGATCATGCCGGTCTTCAGTTCCACGCCTGTACCAGGACGGCCATAGTGCAGCACCTGAGGCTCGTCGTGGAAGACCTTGCCGATGCCGTGGCCGCAGTATTCGCGCACCACCGACAGGCCGTGGCCTTCGGCAAACTTCTGAATCGCGTGGCCGACATCGCCCAGGTGTGCGCCGTTCCTGACCTGCACGATACCGTGCCACATGGCCTCGAAGGTGAGCTGGCACAGGCGTTTGCCGGCGATGGTGCCCTCGCCGATGATGAACATGCGGCTGTTGTCGCCAAAGTAGCCCTCTGGCGTGATGATGGTCACGTCCACGTTGACGATATCGCCCTTCTTGAGGGGCTTGTCATTGGGAATGCCGTGGCATACCACATGGTTGACCGAGGTGCAGACGTAGGCGGGGTAGGGTGTCATGCCGGGGGGCTGGTAGCCCAGGCAGGCGGATTTGGTGCCTTGCTTTTCCATGGCTTCGGCGCACAGCAGGTCGATCTGCTTGGTGGTGATGCCTGGCTGGATGTGGGGGGTGATGTAGTCCAAAACCTCCGAGGCCAGGCGGCCTGCGATGCGCATCTGTGCAATGTCTTCTTCGGTATTGATTTTGATGGTCATAGCCCATGATTATCCCACTGCACCCATTGGCCTGTTGACCATGCGGCTACGTACCCTGTCAACGCACAGTAAAATCCCGGGTTAACCCCGCCCTTGCATCCGTTGCTGCAGCCAGCCTGTGGTGCGAGCAAGGCGCATGTGTGCTTTCCTCCATCCTCCTAGTCCCACATAGGCTGCCACGTGACACTGCACCTGACCCAGCTAGCCGGCGGTAACGCCCTGAGCTCCTTCCGCGCCCAACAACTGCTGACCGCATTGACGGCAATCCATCCAAAAATAACGGGCATTGCTGCCCGTTTTGTACATCTGGTGGCCACCAATCAGCCCTTGGCTGGTGCAGATGCACAGCGCGTGGCGGCCCTGCTGACCTATGGCGACCCCTACGCAGGCAATGACGAAGGCCTGGCTTTTGTCGTTACGCCGCGCCTGGGTACGATCTCGCCCTGGGCGTCGAAGGCGACCGATATCGCGCGCAACTGCGGCCTGGACGTGTTCCGCGTGGAGCGCATCACCGAATACCGGGTGAGCCTCAAATCCGGCCTGCTGGGCGGCGCGCCAGAGCTGAATGCAGAGCAATCCGCCCAGATCGCCGCGCTGCTGCATGACCGCATGACCGAATCGGTCTTTGCCTCCCGCGCCGAGGCCGAGCAACTGTTTTCTGCGCTGCAGGCGCAGCCCATGGAGTTTGTGGATGTGCTGGGTGGCGGCGCGGCCGCGCTGGAGGCTGCCAACAAGCAATGGGGCCTGGCTCTGGCCGATGACGAGATCGAGTACCTGGTCAAGGCCTTCAATGGCCTGGGACGCAACCCTACCGACGTGGAGCTGATGATGTTCGCTCAGGCGAACTCCGAGCACTGCCGCCACAAGATCTTCAACGCCAGCTTCACCATCGATGGCGTGGCGCAGGAGAAATCGCTCTTTGGCATGATCCGCAACACCGAGCAGGTCTCGCCCCAGCACACCATTGTGGCCTATGCCGACAATGCCTCCATCATGGAAGGCCACGCTGTCGAGCGTTTTGTGGCGAAATTCGATGCAAGTGCCGGAACAGAAGGCGCACCAAGCTATCAAAAAAATAGCGCCATCAACCATGTGCTGATGAAGGTGGAAACGCACAACCACCCGACGGCCATCTCTCCCTTCCCAGGCGCCTCGACCGGTGCAGGCGGCGAGATCCGCGATGAAGGCGCCACCGGCCGGGGCTCCAAACCCAAGGCGGGTCTGACCGGTTTTACCGTCTCCAAGCTCTGGGGCAGCGAAGTGGGCAAGCCCGAGCACATTGCCAGCCCGCTGCAGATCATGATTGAAGGCCCGCTGGGTGGCGCTGCATTCAACAACGAGTTCGGTCGTCCCAACCTGACGGGTTATTTCCGCGAGTACGAGCAGCAGGTGGGTGACATCACCCGCGGCTATCACAAGCCCATCATGATCGCCGGCGGCCTGGGCATCATCGATTCCGAGCTGACCAAGAAGATTGAATTTCCCGCAGGTACGCTGCTGATCCAGCTGGGTGGCCCCGGCATGCGCATCGGTATGGGCGGCGGCGCCGCCAGCTCCATGGCCAGCGGCACGAATGCCGCCGAGCTAGATTTTGATTCGGTGCAGCGTGGCAACCCCGAGATCGAGCGCCGTGCGCAGGAAGTCATCAACCATTGCTGGCAGCAAGGCGCGGGCAACCCGATCCTGGCGATTCACGACGTGGGTGCTGGCGGCCTCTCCAATGCCTTCCCCGAGCTGACCAACGATGCGGGCCGTGGCGCGCGCTTTGACCTGCGGGCCGTCAAGCTGGAGGAGTCTGGCCTCGCCCCCAAGGAAATCTGGTCCAACGAAAGCCAGGAACGCTACGTGTTGGCCATCGCGCCTGAGTCGCTGGCACAGTTCACGGCGTTCTGTGAGCGCGAGCGCTGCCCATTTGCCGTGATCGGCACCGCCACCGGTGAGCGCCAACTGGTGTTGGAGGACACGGCTGTCGCGTCGGGAGACCAGAAGTTCCCCGTGGACATGCCCATGGATGTGTTGCTGGGCAAGCCGCCCAAGATGAACAAGGATGTGGCCACCGTCACGCGTGAGCTGCCTGCCATCGACCTGACCGGCGTGCCGCTGGAGAAGGCGGTGATCGATGTGCTGGCCCACCCCACCGTGGCCTCCAAGCGCTTCCTGATCACCATTGGTGACCGCACAGTGGGCGGCCTCACCCACCGCGACCAGATGGTCGGCCCCTGGCAGGTGCCCGTGGCCGATGTGGCCGTGACCCTGGCAGACTTCAAGGGCTTTGCCGGTGAGGCCATGGCCATGGGCGAGCGCACGCCGCTGGCCGCCATCAACGCCCCGGCCTCGGGCCGCATGGCTGTGGCAGAAGCCATTACCAATATGCTGGCGGCGCCCATTGCACTCTCCAAGGTCAAGATGTCGGCCAACTGGATGGCGGCCTGCGGCGAAGCAGGCGAAGACGCCGCGCTGTATGCAACGGTCAAGGCCGTGGGCATGGAGCTGTGCCCGCAGCTGAACATCTCGATTCCCGTGGGCAAGGATTCGCTGTCCATGCGCACGCAGTGGAGCGAGGGTGGCGAGGTGAAGAAAGTCACCTCGCCGGTGAGCCTGATCATCACCGGCTTTGCGTCGATCGACGATGTGCGCAGCACGCTCACGCCGCAGCTCGACGCCAAGGAGGACGACAGCACACTGGTGCTGGTGGACCTGGGCCGGGGCAAGATGCGCATGGGTGGCTCCATTCTGGGCCAGGTGCTGGGGCAAAGCGGCAATGAGACCCCTGATCTCGACGATGCCAAGGACCTGATTGCCCTGGTGGACGCCGTGAATGCGTTGCGTGCCAAGGGCCAGATCCTGGCCTACCACGACAAGGGCGACGGCGGCCTGCTGGCGACCGTGGCCGAGATGGCTTTTGCTGGCCATGTGGGTGTGGCGCTGAATGTGGACATGCTGGTCACCGAAGGAGACGGTATCTCCGACAGCCGCATGGACAGTGGCGAAGGCAAGAACTGGGGCACCCAGGTGTCGGGACGCCGCGAAGACCTGACCTTGCGTGCGCTCTTCAACGAGGAGCTGGGCGCTGTACTCCAGATTCGCACCGGCGACCGCGACGAGGTTCTGCAGATTCTGCGCGAACACGGCCTGGCCACCTGCAGCCATATCATCGGCAAGACCCGGCCCGAGTCGTCCACCATGGACATGGGCAAGGGCGAACTGCAGGTCTGGCGGGATGCCAAGAAGGTATTTGGCGCAACGCTCTCCGATCTGCACCAGGTCTGGGACGCAGTGAGCTGGAAGATCGTCCAGCAGCGTGACAATCCTGCCAGCGCCGACAGCGAACATGCCGCAGCCGGTGAACCTGCCGACCCAGGCATGCACGTTCAGCTTTCGTTCGATCCGCAGGACAACGTGGCAGCACCTTTCCTCAACGTGGCGGCCAAGCCTCGCGTGGCAGTGCTGCGCGAGCAGGGCGTGAACTCGCATGTGGAAATGGCCTATGCATTTGCCGAGGCAGGCTTTGATGCGGTGGATGTGCACATGACGGACCTGCAGACGGGCCGCGCACAGCTCAAGGACTTTGCGGGCGTGGTGGCCTGCGGCGGCTTCAGCTACGGCGACACCCTGGGTGCCGGTATTGGCTGGGCACGCTCCATCACCTTCAATGATCGCCTGTCCGAGCAGTTCCAGCAGTTCTTCGGGCGCACGGATACCTTCGGTCTGGGCGTTTGCAACGGCTGCCAGATGTTTGCCGAGTTGGCAGACATCATTCCCGGCGCGCAGGACTGGCCACGCTTCACGCAGAACCAGAGCAACCGCTTTGAAGCACGCCTGTCGATGGTCGAGGTGCTGGAGTCGCCCTCCATCTTCCTGCAAGGCATGGCTGGCAGCCGTCTGCCGATTGCCGTGGCACACGGCGAGGGCTATGCCAACTTCAGGTTCCGTGGCAATGAAGCGCAGGTGGTCAAGGCCATGCGTTTTGTGGACAACCATGGCCAGCCTACCGAGCAGTACCCGTTCAACCCGAACGGCTCGGCTGGCGGCCTGACTGCCGTCACCACCGCCGACGGACGCTTCACGGCCATGATGCCGCACCCCGAGCGTATGTTCCGCAATGTGCAGATGAGCTGGGTGGACTACGAGAAGGTGGGCGGCAAGTCTGAATTCAGCCCCTGGATGCGCGTCTGGCGCAATGCGCGCAAGTGGCTGGGTTGATGCCCTAGGCTGGTTCAGCAATCGATACCGCAGTGCATCTGCTGCTGCGGTATCGGTTGCTGTCAATTTTCCGGCCAGAGGCCCGCTTTGGCCGCCAGTTTTATGAACGCACCAGTGATTCCACTGCACTTCAAGTGCGGTGGATGAAGCGAAAGCTCGGATCGGTGCGTGCCTGGCAGCACTCCCCTCCATCCAATAGCCGTTGCCTCCAGGGAATCGCCTCCCTCATGGGCAGGCAACTGCTGCGTTTGCCTCAAGAACGTGTTCACGATCTCCTCGCACCGCGAAAGCGGCTTTGCAGGGCGCTCCTGACCGGGCACCCCCCCAAACCCACTGTCCCCACGGGGTGGAGTGAAATCGGGCGATTTCTGCACGCTAGCCCTTGCTTGCACCCCGGTGCGAGCTGCGGACCCTCGCTTCGAACTCATTTCGACTGCACTCCAACGCGACTGCGTAGAGATCGTAAACACGTTCTAGCATTGTGCGAGTCTGTCGTGTCGCTCCTCCAGGCCCAATCTTTCTTGAGGGGCATGGATCAGCCCTTCGCTTCTGTTTCCGTCCCCGGTCCTGTTTTCCCGTGGGTTCTTGAGGGGGTCTCAAACCTAATGAATGCCACTGCCGGTGCTTTCGAGCGTTGGGCGGAGGGGCTCTGGGTGTCTCGCAGGTCGATGCCATTTCCGCTCTGGCGACACAAAGTGGCAATGCTGCGCGAATGAAGGCGTAGAAGAGGGGAATTTAAGTATCCACATCACTTGCCAGGCGGGGACCCGGGCGTCATTGTCTGCATCTCCAAAGGCTTGAATGTGGTATCGATACCAAAAATTACCTTTTTTAAAATTCTTCATAAATTGCGCACCTGATAGTGTATATATATGTATCAAATCGCGCTATAAATTCACATATTCGGTGGAGAGATGCATGAAGGCGGTGATGTGCTGCTGTCGCTGGCTCGCGGCTATTTCACTGTTATCCAGGAGTTGATGCATGCACGAAGATTTTCCAGAAATCCCTTCGGGCCTGCTGGACCGATGGCACGGGCTGTTGCGGAACTATGCCGATCTGTTGCACTTGTCCGTAGCGCGGGTACTGCGTCTGCAGCATGGGGTCTGGCATCTGATGTCGGCTGCAGGCCCGGCAGCCGATCGCCTGGAGAACGGTCCGGTGGTCACGCAGGAGCCGCCGTTTGCGGGCGAATTGGTGGTCGCCCAGAGGCTGGTATGTCGTGAATCATTGAGCGATGTTACTTTCATCTTGAAACATCAAGACCGAAAGCACATCGCGCAGAGCTACGTCGGCATACCGGTCTACTGGCCCAGCGGCAGTCTGTTCGGTGTTCTGGATGCGCTCAACGATGCTCCCAGGGAGTTCACCGACGCCGAGCGGCGTCTGTTGGTGCAGATCCGCGATGACATCGAGGATCACCTTGTGCTGCTGCATGGCAACCGCGCAGACCTGGTAACCAACCACGAGACGCGCGAGCGCCTGCAGGCCAGTGAGGAGCGATTTCGCCTGCTGGTGGAAAACGCTGGCGACGACTATTTTCTGCATGATGACCAGGGCCGTTTCATCGACGTGAATGAGCGCGCCTGCCGCAGCCTGGGCTATTCACAAGCCGAGCTGCTCACCATGGAAGTGGGGGATGTGGCCTTCGGCGTGACGGCGGATCAGCGGCACCAGCTGTTCCGGGACGCCTCGCCGGGCAGCTCCCAGGTGGTCAAAAGCCACCATCGCCGCAAGGACGGCAGCATGTTTCCGGTCGAGGTGGTGATCACCTGCGTGGAAATCGATGGGCGCAAGCTGTTCATGGGGCTGGCGCGCGACATCACCGAGCGCGAGCGGGCAGAGCGGATGGTGCGCGAGGTCAATGCCGACCTGGAGCGCCGCGTCGCCTTGCGTACCGCGGAGCTGCAGGATCTCTCGGGCAAGCTGCAAGGGGTGTTGAACAGCGCGGCGGACATCATCTTTGTGAAGGATCTGGGCGGGCGTTACCTGCTGTTCAATCCAGCGGGCGAGCGCTTCCTGGGGCGCAGTGCGGACGAGGTGATCGGCTGCACCGATTCGGATTTGTTTCCACCAGAAATGGCTGCGGTCTTCATGCGTGCAACCCAGCAGGTGCTGCAGGCGCAGGACAGTCTGACGTTGGAAGAAAAGGTGCTTTCGGCGCAGGGTGTGCGCACCATGCTGACGACCCGCAGCCCATTGCGTGACGAGCATGGCCGTATTCACGCGGTGATGGGCGTGGCCCATGACATCACCGAGCGAAAGCAGGTGGAGCTGGAGCTGCAGTTGCAGCGCCAGCGCATGGCCCTGGCGATCGACGTGGGGGCTCTGGGGGTGTTGGACGTCAACCTGGACACAGATGCGGTGCTCTGCAATGCGCAGGGATTGGAGATTCTTGGCCTGCAGGGGGGCGATGGGTTGGCGCTGGGGCTTGTGAACCGGCTCATTCATGTGCAGGACCGGACCGCCTGGGACAACCATCTGAATGAGGTTCGCTCGGGTGCTGGCCCGCAGCGGGTGCAACTGCGTGTCGTCCAGCCGGATGGCGCCGTGCGCTGGGTGTCGGCTGCCGCGCGTTTTGTGGCTGGTCAGGGGCAGGTTTCTGATCGATTGGTGTGCGTCATGGTGGATGTGACCGAAAGCCATCAGGCCGAACGCAAGCTCAAGAACAGCTTTGAGAGCCTGCAGCAGGCCGAGCGTCTGTCGCGCATGGGCTCCTGGACCCTGGACATTCAACGGCAGGTTTTCGCGGTCTCCGACATGCTGCGGGAGATCGTGGGATTTTCCTGCGATGAAGAGGTATCGCTCAGCCGTCTTACTTCGGTGATGTCGGAAGAGAACTATCAGAAAGTCAAGGCCGGGCTGGAAGACTGTGTTGCCAATGGCAGCGCGTTTACCATGGCGTTTGAGCACTACCGTACCGATGGCAGCACCTTTGCTGCTGAAGTGCGGGCACAGGGTATCCGGGACGACAGCGGCCAGGTGGTAAGCGTGACGGGTACCGTGCAGGATGTGAGCGAACGCGAAGAAGCGCGTGCGCAACTGGCCTCGCTGGCGGATCGCCTGCCCAGCGGCGCGCTCTATCAACTGAGCTATGTCAACCCCGAGCTGGGTCTTGCTGGCCCTGTCGATGGAGGAGATCTGCATCTCAATTACATCAGCGGGGGTATCGAAGCACTGATTGGCATCTCGGCGCAACAGCTACAGGAGAATCCTGGCTTGCTGTTCAACGCGGTGCACGAGGAGGATCGGGCTCCATTTTTGAGTGCCTCGCGCGACGCCAGTGCGACCCATAGCCTGTTTGAGTGCGACTTTCGCCTGCGCCGACCGGATGGCTCGCTGATCTGGCTGCGTATCCGCTCGGCACCGCGCAAGGTCAAGGGTGGCTGGATATGGGACGGCATCATCCTCGACATCACGCGCCAGCATGAAGTGGAGTCGGCGCTGCGCCAGGCCAAGGATGCAGCAGAGCGGGCAGAGCGGGCCAAGGCTGACTTTCTGGCCAACATGAGCCATGAAATCCGCACGCCGATGAATTCGGTGTTGGGCATGACGCGATTGGCGCTGCAGACTGATCTGTCACCACGCCAGAAGAACTATCTCGAGAAGATCGATATTTCCACCCGTGCGCTGCTGGCCATCATCAACGACATTCTGGATTTTTCGAAGATAGAAGCCGGCGGATTCGAACTCGATGATACGGACTTTGCCCTGGAGCAGGTGCTCGAAGCGGTCTCGAACGCCACCTCGCTGCGTGCTGACGAAAAGGGGTTGGAGGTTGTCTATGCAATAGCGCCGGACGTACCACGCGCCTTCCGTGGCGATCCGCTGCGCCTGTCGCAGGTGCTGATCAACCTGGTGGGCAATGCCGTCAAGTTCACCGATGCCGGCGAGGTAGTCGTGTCCGCCAATGTGCTGGAATCGCGCGAAGATGGCAGCGATCTGGTGCAGTTCAGTGTGCGTGATACCGGTATTGGCCTGAGCCAGGAGGCGCTGGGTCGCCTCTTCGTGCCTTTCCACCAGGCAGATGGCGGAATCTCGCGCCGTTATGGAGGAACGGGCCTGGGCCTGACCATCTGCAAGCAGCTGGTGGAGAAGATGAGTGGAGGCATCCGTGCGGAAAGCGAGCCAGGGCGAGGCAGCCTGTTCTCGTTCACGGTGGCCCTTGGGCTGCCGTCGAGCGACATGGCGCTGCGTGCCAAGTCGCTGCATGGCTATCGTGTGCTGGTGGTGGATGACAACGCCACATCGCGCGAAAGCCTGGGAGGCATGATCAGCAGTTTCGGCATGCAGGCCGACTGTGTCGATTCCGGGTTGCATGCGCTGGCGCGCATTGAAGCGGTGGCGCAGGAGGGCAAATCCTATGACCTTGTGCTGATGGACTGGCAGATGCCCGAGATGGACGGCATTGAAGCCACGCGCCGCATACGGCAGGAAAGGGGGCAGGAGCACGTGCCTGCGGTGCTGATGGTCACGGCGTACGGACGCGACGAAATACTGAACCAGGTCACATCGGCGGATTTGCAAGGAATTCTGGTCAAACCGGTGACTGAGTCTGTGATGTTCGATACCGTGCAGGATGTGTTGGCGGGCCCGCGCATGCATGCCCAGCATTTCAGTACTTCAAGGCAGGTGCGCAGCGTGCTCACGCCATCGATGCGCCGCATGCTCAATGGCAAACAGGTACTGGTGGTGGACGACAACGCGCTCAATCTCGAAGTGGCTACCGATTTTCTCGTATTGGCCGGCGTGCAGGTAGACACGGCTGTCAATGGTCTGCAGGCCATCCGCCTGCTGGAGATGAAGGCCTATGACGCCGTGCTGATGGATATGCATATGCCGGAGATGGATGGCGTGACCGCCACGCGCGAAATCCGCCGCAATCCTGCCTGGCAGGCGTTGCCCATCATCGCGCTGACAGCGCAGGCACGCACCGAGGACCGTGAAGCGACGATTCGAGCGGGCATGACTTCGCACCTGTCCAAGCCGATCGAGGAGCATCTGCTCTACCAGACCTTGGTCGATATTTTCACCGGCGATCACTCCCACGTCGGCAAGTTGGCGCGCTCGCAAGGATCGGGCGGAGAAATTGTGTCTATCCGCCATGCGTTGTCGCAGCAAGGGCCCGTGGATTTTGATGCAGCGCTGCACCGGATGGGCGACAACCCCGAACGCATGCGGCGCCTGTTGCATGGTTTCCTGCGTGACTTTGCCGATGTGCCGCAGCGGCTCGATGCTGCGGTGGCTGCGCAGGACCACAAAAATCTGGAGGCGCTGGCCCATCTGGTCAAGGGAGCAGCAGGCTACGTGCAGGCCAAGGCGCTGACCCATTCGGCAGACGCATTGGAGCGGCAGGCCGGCCGTGGAGATGCCGCTGCCATGGAGCGCCTGGCTTTTACCTTCCGCGCCGACCTGACTGCTGTGCTTGAAGCCATCAGTGATCGCCTCAGGCGATTGGCCGATGCGGCTGCCAAGCAGTTCCAGCCAGTGGCAGGCACCGATGCTCAGAAGACACTGGCCCTGATCGACAAGGCCGAGCCATTGATGCGCAGGGGCGACTATGCCGCCACAGCGCTGTTGACCGATCTGGCCCATGAACTGCAAGGCCACCCTGCATCCGCCAAGCTCGAAGAGGCGCGGGTGCTATACGAGGATATTGAATTGATCGATGCATTGACGGCCATGGGGCAGTTGCGCCAGCTATTGGGCCTCGCGAAAGATGCCGCAGTGGAGGATCAGGGATGAGTACGGTCAACCTGCCCACGGTGTTGATCGTGGATGATGAGCGTATCAATCGCACGGCGCTTGCCGAACTGCTCAAGGACGAATGCCGGGTAGTCTTGGCCAAGGACGGCGTCTCCGCGCTGCAGCGCGTGGCGGAGGAACAGGTCAGCCTGATCCTGCTCGATGCCTCAATGCCTGATATGGACGGATACGAGGTATTGCGACGCCTCAAATCCAATGAAAAGACCGCCAACATCGGTGTGATCTTCGTGACTGGCCAGATCGAGGAGGCGCATGAGGAGCGCGGCCTGCTACTGGGAGCGCTGGACTACATCGCCAAGCCTGTGCGGCCGCTCCTGGTCAAGGCGCGCGTGCGAAACCACCTGGAACTGGCCCGCCAACGCGAAGAGCTGGAGCGCCTGTCCTTGCAGGACGCGCTGACAGGCATCAGCAACCGTCGCGCTTTCAACCAGGCTTTCATGCGGGCCTGCGGCAATACGGTGCGCAATGGCACGCCGCTGGGTCTGGCGATGATCGACGTGGACTATTTCAAGCGCTTCAACGACCTCTATGGCCATGGTGCCGGTGACGACGTGCTGCGCCGCGTGGCGCAGACCCTGGGCAAGGCGGCGCAGCGGCCTTATGACATGATCGCGCGCTACGGCGGGGAGGAGTTCGTGCTGATGCTGCCTTCCAGCATTGCGTTGCAGTTGGTGCTGAACCGGCTGTGTGAGGCCGTACAGGCGCTGGCCATTCCCCATGAGCAGTCGGAGGTCAGTCCCATGCTCACCATCAGTTGCGGTGGAGTGGTGGCCGGGCATGACAGCGCCAGGCGGCCCGAGCAATTGCTTGAACGCTGCGATGAAATCCTCTATCAGGCCAAGAATGCAGGCCGCAACCGAGCCATCGTCCACGACCTCCATTGAGTGGTGCTCGGCAATCGGCTCTGTGGCAAGGCTTGAAAACCAGTAAGTAGTTTCACGTTATTGGTGTTTCACCTAGCCTGTGGGCCTTGTCGGTTGGAGGCACTGTCGTTAGTGTTGCGGGGCTGGTGTGCATCGCCACATACGCGGTACATCGGCGGCCTACAACAAACAAGAGGAGACGACATGGACCGAACAAGGTGCACGGGCGCATTGTGCCGCAGCATGCGCTGGACGATGACTGCATTGGCGGGCGCTGCGCTGGCAGCGTGTGGTGGAGGTGGTGGTTCATCGGCCAGGAATGAATTGCCGCAGGGCATCACGGAAATCAGCCAGACAAGCTATCCGGCCACCACGGCAGGGGCCGGCAGCACCGCAGCGATGCAGGACCTGCTGACGGGCGGCCTCGGCAAGACCGGGCTGGGTGCGGCTGCAGCGCCCGCATATGCCGACCCGGCCAATCCGACGGTGGCGGAGCTGCGGCGCAATGCCCTGTTCTCCAACTACCGGGGAATTCTGGATTACACCGCAGGCGGTGGTTATGGCTCCTTGTATGGCCCCAACATTACCGCAGACGGTGCGGTGACAACCGGTGAAGGTCTGATCCCTGGCAGTGAATACCTGGCGGTGCTGGACAACGGAACTGGCCGCAAGCAGACTGTGATTGCGGTGATGGTGCCTGACAGCTTCAGTGCATCCAAACCCTGCCTGGTGCTGGGTCCTTCGTCTGGTTCGCGCGGCGTCTATGGCGCCATTGGCACGGCCGGTGAGTGGGGTTTGAAGAAGGGCTGCGCCGTGGCGCTGACCGATGCAGGCAAGGGTGTGGGACTGCACAATCTGGCCGACGACACGGTGAACAAGGTCGATGGCTCCCGCGCTGCACGCAAGGATGCCGGTGCCTTGTCCTTCTTCGCGGCCAACCTGACCGATGCCGCGCGTGCCGCGTACAACGTGGCCTTTCCCAACCGCATCGCCATCAAGCATGCGCATTCGCAGCAGAATCCCGAGAAGGACTGGGGCGGCGATACGCTGGCGGCTGGCCATTACGCGATGTACGTGCTCAATGCCAAGTACGGCACCAAGGATGATCCTGTGCCTTTCGACAGGAACAACACGGTAGTGATTGCGGGTTCTGCATCCAATGGTGGCGCAGCAGTCCTCAGGGCGGCAGAGTTGGACGGCGACGGTTTTGTGGACGGAGTCGTTGCAAGCGAGCCGGTGACGCAGATCCCGGCAGGAAAGCCCATCTATGTGAGGCAAGGCACGGAGAGCGACAACGTCACGTCATACAACATGGGTGGAACCGCGCTGGCCGAGTACACCACCTGGGGCAATCTCTACCAGCCTTGCGCCGCCCTGGCTGACGCCGCAGCACTCTCGGAGACATCAATCTTCAACTACATCGGCCTTGCGGCGATGAAGACGCGGGCCGAAGCGCGCTGCGAAGGGCTGGCTGCCAAAGGCCTGGTGACAGGCGCTACCACGGCAGAACGCGCGGCAGACGCCTTGAGCAAACTGCACGCCAAGGGCTGGACCAAAGAGCATGACCAGATGCACAACGCCCACTATGGGCTGGGCAATGGTCCGATACTTTCTGCCATGTACACCATGGCGTACGGGCGCTTCGGTGCAGATGCCAATCTGTGCAACACCAGCTTTGCAGCTGCCAGTGCAACCGGCGAGGTGATGGCTGCCACGCCTGCAGCACTGGCGCAGAGTGCGGCGGTGGCCAACGGCACAGCCAATGGCTCGCCTGCGACCGTGGTGTACAACGATTCGGTCGGGGGGGCCCGTTCATGGCTGATGACGGTGTCGCCGTCGACCGGCAAGGCGGACCTGGGGCTGGACAACGCACTGTGCCAATATGCTCTTGCATCAGGGCAAGATCCGGTGACAGGCAAGTCCCTGTCTGCTGCCAGTGTGCCCACTCAAGCCCAAAGCGATGCGGTGCGTGCAGGCATGCAGGAAGTGAAAGTGACCGGCAATTTGCGCGGCAAGCCCACCATCATCGTGGCAGGGCGCAGCGATGCGCTGATTCCGGTGAATGTGAATGCGCGCGCCTACACAGCGTTGAACGGTGGTGTCGAAGGGGCGCAGAGCAAGCTGCGCTACATCGAAGTGACGAATGCCCAGCACTTTGATGCCTTCCTGCCGTTTGCGGGGTTTGATACGCGGTTTGTGCCACTGCATACCTACTTCAACCAGGCCATGGATGCCGTGTGGGCCAACGTGACCAAGGGTACCGCTTTGCCTGCCAGCCAGGTGGTGCGTACCACGCCGCGAGGCGGTACACCTGGTGCAGCCAATCCGATTGCTGCAAGCAATGTACCGCCTCTCAAGGCCACGCCGGGGGCAGGGGACACGATCACAGTGACGGGATCGATCCCCATGGTGACCTTGCCGAACTGAACCGGCGTCTCGACTGGACTACGGTGAAGCGCAAAGGCTTCTGCTCCTCCAGTCTGTAGAGATCGGACGCCAAAAACAAAGTCCCGCCAGCTTGCGCTGCGGGACTAGTTTTTTGAAAGTGTGATGGCTTCGCGGTAGATCGGAGCTAAATGGCTCTAAGACGAATTCTCACCTGCCAGCAACACACATAGAAAAATCAGAAACGGGCAGGAGCACGCTTGCGGTCACGTTCGTCTTCAGGCCATACAGCAAACACGGTATTCATTTCACTTCCTTTCACCTGATTGGTGGAGATGGGTGTTCAACGGGTGGGCAGGCGTGTTGGTTGACGGGGCTTGTATAAAGTTTTGTGAATAGTGTTCAACAAAACGTACAGAGCTGCGGGATTTGTGAATGCAGCGATGGCCGAAATGGCTATGATTTGCCACCTTTTCATACACGGAGTCTTGAATGGCTGGTGCTGGACTATTGATGCTGCTGGACGATATCGCCACGCTGCTGGACGATGTCGCCCTGATGACGAAAACGTCAGCGGGCAAGAGCACGGCCATCCTCGATGACGTGGCCACGCAGACCAAAGTAGCCGTGCAAAAAACGGCGGGTGTGTTGGGGGACGATCTGGCGCTCAATGCCGAGCAGGTGACCGGCGTCAAGGCAAACCGCGAACTGCCCGTGGTGTGGGCCGTAGCCAAGGGCTCCCTGTGGAACAAGGCCATTCTGGTACCGGCAGCATTGCTGATCAGTGCCTTTGCGCCATGGCTGATCACACCGCTCTTGATGGTCGGTGGGGCTTTCCTGTGTTTTGAAGGTGTCGAGAAAATTCTGGACATCTTCCACAAGCAGAAAAAACACGATGTGAAGACGGTGCTGGCCGATTCTGCCGAGGCGCAGAAGACCGGTGTTGCACCTTCGTCCGTGCGTGCTGCGCACGAAAAGCAGATGGACCCGCAGGAGTATGAGAAGCAGAAGGTCAAGGGCGCGGTCCGCACTGACTTCATTCTGTCTGCAGAGATCATGGCCATCGCATTGGGCACGGTGTCGACCAAACCCATCTGGGAGCAGGCTGCCGTATTGGTCACCGTGGCGATTGCCATCACCGTGTTTGTCTATGGCCTGGTGGCCGGCATCGTGCGGATGGACGATGTGGGTAGCTGGCTGATGGCCAAGAAGAGCGCTGCAGCGCAGGCCTTTGGCCGCGGCATGATCGCGTTCACGCCGTGGCTGATGCGCGGGCTGTCCATTGTCGGCACGGCTGCCATGTTCATGGTGGGTGGCAGCCTGCTGGTGCATGGTATCGGCCCGATCGAGCACTGGATCAAGGACAGCATCGAACCATTGGGTGGGGTCGCCGCAGTTGTCGGTCCTACCTTGGTGCATATGGTGGTTGGCGCCATCATTGGCGGCGTGGTGGTGCTGTGCATGGAGGGGTGGCACAAGCTGCGCGGTCACTGACGCGAGCGCGAACCCTGGGTTCACGATGATACGGCCGGGGATTCCCGGCCGTTTTTGATGGTGCCGGGCATGAGGCCTGATCTGTGTCAAAGCAGCCAATGCGAGAATTGGTGATCATCTATTGCCATGGAAACGCCCCATTTCGGCAGCGGACTTTTTCTCCGGGGTGCTGCCGGTGCACGGGGCTTTCAGTCAATTCTCAATCTATGCGACAGAAGTCGCAGCGAAGGCAATGATGATGAAGAAAGCAATGATGGCAGCGTTGGCTGTTTGTGCGCTGACGGCCGGCACGGCCATGGCGCAGCAGGCTGAAGGGCCCTGGATGGTGCGCGTGCGTGCCGTCAATCTGGACAGCGCCAACAAGGACTCCACCGGGCTTGGCCTGTCGATCAATGACAAGACCATTCCTGAGTTGGATGTGTCTTACTTCTTCACTCCCAATATCGCAGCAGAGCTGGTGCTGACATACCCACAGAAGCATGATCTGCGCTCCAACGGCGCAAAGATCGGTTCGCTCAAGCACCTGCCTCCTACACTGCTGGCGCAGTATCACTTCACCGGCATGGGCGCGTTCAAGCCTTATGTGGGCGCGGGTATCAACTACACGCGCTTTTCGAATGTGCGCTTTGACCCCGCCGTACAGGCGGCGCTCGATCCGTCGATCAAGAAGAACAGTTTTGGCCCTGCCATGCAGGTGGGCTTTGACTACATGCTCGACAAGAACTGGTCGATCAACTTTGATGTGAAAAAGGTCTACATCAAGACCGATGTCAGCTCGACTGGCAAAAAGGTTGGCTCGTTCAAGGTGGATCCCTGGCTCGTGGGTGTGGGCGTAGGCTATCGCTTCTGACCATCACCTTTATTTCCATGCAAAAAGGCATGCCATCATTGGCATGCCTTTTTACTATGGAAAATGTAGCTGAATGCGCTCTGCAGTTGGGCGCTACAGGTTTCCTTGAGTCTTAGAACGTGTTTACGATCTCTACGCAGCCGCGTTGGAGTGCAATCGGGATGAGTTCGGAGCGATGGGCCGCAGCTTGCACCGGGGTGCAAGCAAGGGCCAGCGCACAGAAATCGCCCGATTTCACTCCAACCCGTAGGGACAGTGGGTTTGGGGGCGCCCGGTCAGGGGCGCCCGGCTAGGGACGGTCTGCGTCGTTGCAGCGCTTGCCAATAGCTGGCTATTGGCTGCGCACTGCGCCTAGCATCCACTCCCGCAAAGCCGCTGTCGCGGCGCGAGGAGATCGTAAACACGTTCTTAAACTTGGGCGAGCGCCTGCTGCAGATCAGCCAGCAGGTCGTCGATATGTTCGATGCCGACTGACAGGCGCACCATACCTTCGGTCACGCCAGCCTTGGCCAGTTCAGCCGCGTCAAGCTGTCGGTGGGTCGTAGATGCGGGGTGCGTGGCCAGCGATTTGGCATCGCCGATGTTCACGAGGCGGGTGAACAGTTGCAGCGCATCGAGAAAGCGCGCACCGGCGGCTCGTCCCTCATCGCCCTTGAGGCTGAATGACAGAATGCCCGAGGCGCGGCCACCCGATTGCTTCTGCACGATGGCGTGGTCCGGATGGTCTTTCAGGCCTGCGTAGCGCACCCATTCCACCTTGGGATGGTTTTGCAGGGCCTCGGCAATTTTCTGGGTGTTCTCGCAGATGCGGTCCATGCGCAGTGCCAGGGTTTCGATGCCCTGCAGGATCTGGAAGGCATTCTGCGGCGAGATGGCTGCCCCCATATTGCGCAGCGGCACCACGCGGGCGCGACCGATGAAGGCCGCAGGGCCCAGGGCCTCGGTATAGACCACGCCGTGGTAGCTCACGTCTGGCTCGTTCAGGCGCTTGAAGCGAGCCTTGTGCTCTGCCCAGGGGAACTTGCCGCTGTCCACGATGGCGCCACCCACGCTGGTGCCATGGCCGCCCAGGTACTTGGTGAGCGAGTGCACGACGATGTCGGCGCCAAATTCAAATGGCCGCAACAGATAGGGGGAGGGTACGGTGTTGTCCACGATCAGTGGTACGCCATGCTTGTGGGCCACATCGGCCAGAGCGCGAATATCGGTCACATTGCCCAGCGGGTTGCCGATGGATTCGATGAAGACGGCTTTGGTCTTGTCGTCGATCAACTTGTCAAAGCTGGCGGGATCGCGCGGGTCGGCAAAGCGCACTTCAATGCCCTGCTGCGGGAACGTGTGTGCGAACAGGTTGTAGGTGCCGCCATAGAGCGTGCTGGCGCTGATGATGTTGTCGCCCGCCTCGGCCAGCGTCTGGATGGCGGCGGTGATGGCCGCCATGCCCGATGCCACGGCCAGTGCGGCAATGCCGCCTTCCAAGGCCGCCACGCGCTTTTCCAGCACGTCGGTGGTCGGATTCATGATGCGGGTGTAGATATTGCCTGGAACCTTCAGGTCGAACAGGTCGGCGCCATGCTGGGCACTGTCGAACGCGTAGGCTACCGTCTGGTAAATGGGCACGGCCACAGCCTTGGTCGTGGGATCGGGCGAATAGCCGGCGTGGACGGCAAGGGTTTCAATGCGCATGGCGGGTGGCTCCAGAATCGTTTTGGCAAAAGCAATGGTTGTAACAGCTTTGCCCAGGCGGGCAAATACATTGTTCGCATTTGCTTATGAAGCCATTGGTTCCATGTATGTGTGGAGCGATGCCATGGCTGCATGAAGCATGCGTGCTACAGCCAGCTGTTGAGTGCCAGGCCTGCGCCCACCAGCCAGACAAACAGGATGAGGGCCAGCAGCAGCGGCTTGACACCCGCCGCCTTGACGGCGCGCACATGGGTGGTGAGCCCCAGAGCCGCCATGGCCATGGTGAGCAGAACGTTGTCCAGCTGGACACCTGCGGTGAGCGCCGCCTGTGGGATGATGCCCAGCGAATGGATTCCTGCAACCGCTATGAATCCCAGAGCAAACCAGGGAATGGTGATGCGCGCCAGCAATGGTTTTTTCTCGGTATCTGCAGTGCTGCCGATGCTGGGTTTGCCTGGTGCTGCTGGCGCTACCGACTCGTGCCGGGCCAGCCAGGCTGACAGGATGATGAGAAACGGTGCCAGCATCATCACCCGTACCATCTTGGCCACCACGGCCATGTCCGCAGCGCTGCTGCTGATGGCTTCGCCTGCAGCCACCACCTGCGCAACCTCGTGTACCGTAGAGCCTACCCACAGACCATAGGTGGATTCAGGCAATGGCAACCATTGCGCCGTCAGGTTCCATTGGTAAAAGGCAGGGTAGAGAAAGGTGCCAATGGTGCCGAACACCACCACGGTGGCAACGGCAACCGCCACATCGTCGGCACGCGCCTTGGCCACGGGGGCCGTGGCCAGAACAGCGGCAGCGCCACAGATTGAGCTGCCCGCGCCCACGAGTATGGCCGTGCGTGGATCCAGTCCCAGCCAGCGCTTGCCCAGCCATTGGGCCAGGACAAAGGTGCTGGTCAGCACGATGGCGTCGATGAGCACGCCATGGATGCCCAGCGCGCCAATGTCCTGAAATGTCAGCCGCAGCCCGTAGAGGATGATGCCCAGGCGCAGCAGTTTCTGTTTGGAAAGACCTACGCCAGCATCGGCGGGCGCCTGTACCCAGCCATAGACGGTGTTACCGATCAGCATGCCGATCACGATGGCGATCGTGAGTGCAGACAGGCCCTTGCTGCTGAACCAGGGCAGGGCTGCAAGGTCGCTGGCAACCCAGGTGATGGCTCCACACAGCAGCAGGCCGGGAACCAGTTGTTTGCCGGCGGACAACCACGAATGGCTGCCGGCTGGGGAGAGGGAGGAAGTGGCTTGTGACATGAAATGGGGCGAGGCCGGTACTGTCTCAAGATGACCCGAGCAGGCACCGCCAGAGCGGGAATGTCGCCACTATAGAAATTTTTCTTATATTCGTATAACTAATTGTTTATGTATCATTTACCTATAAAATAGGTAATTGTCACAAAAATAAACCGTTGCTTTGGTTCATCGTGGTGGTACGCAACGGTGTCTGATCCCTGTTCACCTGCGAGGAATCCATGCTTCACCTCAGCCTGCGCCAATGGGAAGTGTTTTGCGCCATCGCCCAAAGCGGCAGCACAGTGGCTGCGGCGAATGCCGTGGGGCTCTCACAATCGGCAGTCAGTGCGGCCTTGCAGCAGCTTGAAACCGGCATGGGCGCCCAGTTGTTTGCGCGTACGGGCAAGCGTCTTGTCCTGAACGACCTGGGCCGCAGCCTGTGGCCCGAGGCACAGGCGCTGCTGGAGCAGGCCCAGTTGCTGGAGCAGGCGACGCGGGCCACGGCCCCTGCCGCCCCTGTGCAGCTGCGGCTGGCGGCCAGCACCACCATTGCCAACCATGTGCTGCCGCCCATCCTGGCAGGCTTCATGCAGCGCTATGAGCAGGTTCGGTTTGATGTGGTGATCGGCAATACGCGCGAGGTGGCGCAGTCGGTGACAGATGCGCGGGTGGACCTGGGCTTCATCGAGGGAGCCAGTCACTGGACGGAGCTGGAAGTGCAGCCCTGGCGCGACGACGAACTGGTGCTGATTGCTGCTGCGGGCGATGCGCTGGTGCAACACGCCCGGCAGGCGCCCCTCTCGGTACAGGAGCTGCGCGCCTGCCGCTGGCTGCTGCGCGAAGAGGGCTCGGGCACGCGCGAGGCGGTGGAGTTTGCCGTGCTGTCGCACCTGCATGAATGGCCGGTGGTGGCAGTGCTGGGGAGCTCGGAGGCGATTTGCACGGCCGTGGCGCGCGGTGCAGGCATCAGCTGCCTCTCGCGGGTGATTGCGCAGCCCTGGGTGGACCGGGGAGAGCTGGCGATACTGGCGACCGAGCTGCCTGCCATGCAGCGGCCGTTTTCTCTGCTGCAGCGTCGTGGCAAGAAGCGCTCGCCCGTGCTTCAGGCTCTGGTGCAAGCCTGCCTGGATGCCGCGTGATGCTATGAATTGCAGAGCTACTAGCGCTTTGCGTTGCCCAGTCTTATGAGGTTTTTTATCTAGAGTCCAATAGCAGAAAGCGCAGCATGCTATGATTTTTGATAGCAGCTTCCAGCACTGCAGCGCTACCGCACATGCTGCTTTTCCAGCTTGCGTGCCAGCGTGCGCCGGTGCATGCCCAGGCGCCGTGCGGTTTCCGAGATGTTGAAGCCGGTCTCGGCGAGGGTCTCGTGGATTTTTTCCCACTCCAGCGTCTTGATCGACGTGGTTGCCTGGGGCAGATCGACCTCGGTCGTGCCTTCAATGCGGCCGAATGCGGCTTCGATATCGTCGGTGTTCGACGGCTTGGCCAGGTAGTGGCAGGCGCCCAGCTTGATGGCTTCCACCGCAGTGGCAATGCTGGCATAGCCGGTCAGCACCACGATCAATGCATCGGGATTCTGCGCATGCAGCAACTGCACGCACGAGAGGCCCGACGAATTGCCGGCCAGCTTCAGATCCATCACCGCATACTGGGGCTGCTCGGTCTGCAGCAGGGCCTGCACCTCATCGGCGCTGCTGGCGTGCAGCACGCGGTAGCCGCGGCGCTCAAACGAGCGGCGCAGGGTGCGGGCAAAAGCTGCATCGTCTTCAACCAGCAGTAACAGGCGTTCTTGCGTTTGCGTCATGGTGTTGTTCGTCATGCAGGGCAATGGCAGCCAGCGGCAGGCGGATACGTACCAGAGCGCCGCCGCCCAGATGCTGCTCCCGGTTACGGGCTTCGATATGGCCGCCCAGCGAGCGGGCAACATTCATCACCAGAAACAGGCCCAGACCGCTGCCAGGCCGTCCCTTGGTGGATTGGTATGGCTTGCCCAGCTGGGCAAGGATGTCGCTGCGAAAACCCGGGCCACTGTCGGTCACCACCAGCTCCAGCAGGGCGTGGCCGTTCTCGTCGTCCGATCCATCTGCGGGGCAGGTGGCCCACAGTTGCACAAAGCCGGGCGATGCCTCCAGTGCATTGTCCAGTACATTGAAAATCATCTGTTGCAGCGCGGTATCCGAGATGATGGGCACATCGCGCGCCAGCTGTTTGCGGAACTCGAAATTGGCGGGCTGGCGGTGGCTGCGCCACTGTTCCACCACCCGGTCCAGAAAGCGCACCAGGCTGGTTGTCTGTGGCGCATCGCCCCGCGTCTCGCCGGCAGACAGCAGTACCCCGGTGACGATGGACTTGCAGCGCTGCACCTGTTGCTCCATTTCGTGCAGGTCGTCCATCAACTCGCTGTCCTGGGAAACGGCCGGCATGCGCTGCCAGTCGCCCAGGATGACGGCCAGCGTGGACAGCGGCGTGCCCAGCTCATGCGCGGCGCCGCTCGCCAGCAGGCCCATGCGCACGATGTGCTCTTCTTCAGCGGCACGCTGGCGCAGGTCGGCCAGGCGCGCATCGCGCAATTGCAGATTGGCCATGATGCGGTTGATGAATGCCACCAGCAAAGTGGCATTGAGCCCAAAGCTGATCAGCAGGCCGATCAGGTACAGCGTGTGCATGGAGCCGCCCCGGTTCGACATGATCTGCAGCGGAAGGGAGAAGAACGCCAGCGCCACTGCACAGCATGCCGTGACCCCGACAATCGCCCAGGCATAGAAGGGCTTGAGCAGCACGGCCCCCAAGGTGACCTGCAGCAGGAACAGCGTAATGAAGGGGTTGTTGGCGCCACCACTCAGGTACAGCTGCATGCTGAGCGCGGATACATCGGCCAGCAGCGCCACAAACAGGTCTGCTGACGATATATCGTGCTGGCGCCAGCGCAGCCACCAGATGCAGGCGAGGTTGATGATGACCAGCCCCGCCAGAACGGAGAGCATCTCGGTGAGCGGCAAATGGATATCGAGGCCCCAGTGCACCAGCGAGATGGTGACCACCTGGCCCACTACGGCCAGCCAGCGCAGTTGTATGAGCAACTGCATGTTCTGGCGGTCGGTGGTATGGGTGACGCGGAAAAGGGAGTCTGCAGGAAATGACACCCGTCAATTGTGCCTGAGCCCCGGTGTCACAGCTGCCGCCCAGGTGGCCGCACCATGAAACGCCGCTGCATTTCGCCCCGGTGCAATAAAAAAGAGAGCAGCATGCGCTCTCTTTGATGGATTTTCAATGCATTTATGCCCGAAATGCAGCAAGCTGTAGCGTGGCATGCTATGAATTTTTAATCCACGCCTCCATGACCGCTGTCAGCACGCCGCTGGTGGCGCACCACCAGCCACGCGGCACCCGCCACCATCAGGGCCAGGCCATACCAGGTCAGGGCATAGACAAGGTGGTTGTTGGTAAAGCGGATCTGCGTGAGCCCGGTCTGCGGCCATTGCTGGCTTTGCAGATCTGCGCTGCTGCTGCGTTTGGTTTCGCCCACCACGGTGGGGCCGTCGTCCGGCAGGCCTGCATCGACAAAGAACGGAGCAGCCTGCGCCAGTCCGCGCGCCTGTGCAATCGCCTGCACGTCGCGTGAGTACCAGCGGTTGCCTGCCGGATCATTGCTGCGCAGAAAGCCCCCTTTGGGCTCGGTGGCGCGCAGAAGACCGGTGACGGTGACGTTGCCAGTCGGTGTTGCCGCTGCCAGCTGCGCCGCATCGCTCCAGTTGCTGCGCAGGCCGTCAGGCACGAAACCGCGGTTGACGAGCACCTGAGTGCCGTCAGGCTGCTGCAGCGGTGTCATCACCCAAAAACCTGCACCCAGTGCGGTGGTGGCCTGCGTCAGCACGGTCTGGGCTGGCAGCCATTGGCCATGCAGGGTAGTGGGCTGGTATTCCTGCGCCTTGGCATCCAGCCGGGGCCAGGTGGATGGAGCAGGGGGGGCCTGGGGCGCGCTATGGACGCGGCGTTCCACCCGGTCGATCAGATCGAGCTTCCATTGCAGGCGGTATACCTGCCAGGTGCCCAATGCGCAAAAGCCTAAAAACAAGGCGATGCCTACACATGCAAGCATCGCCTGGAAGAGGGCGGAACGCGGGGGCTTTACATCCGCGTTCCGTTGCGTTTCGTTGGTCAAAACAGCTCAGTGGTTGGCGTGGTCCTGTGCAGGTTGCGTAGCAGCTGCAGGCGCAGTGTGCTTGTGGCCAGGCATCATGTTGGCATTCATGTGGTACATGACCCACAAGGTACCAGCCAGCGTCACTGCCACGAACACGATGGTGAAGATGGTGGACATCAAGGTCCAGCCGCCTTCGATCTTGCCGTTCATGTGCAGGAAATAGACCATGTGAACGATGATTTGCACCACAGCGAAGAAGGCAATCACCACCACAGTGGTGGTGCGGTTCTCGAACACGTCGCCCATCACCACGGCAAAGGGGATTGCCGTCAGGATGATCGAGAGGAAGAAACCGATCATGTAGCCCGAGAAGGTGCTGTGCGGGCCATCGTCATGACCGTGGTCATCGTGGCCGTGTGCTGCGTGATTGTGTTGTGCGCTCATTTACAGCACTCCCATCAAATATACGAAGGAGAAGACGCCGATCCAGACCACGTCCAGAAAGTGCCAGAACATCGACAGGCACATCAGGCGGCGGTTGTTTTCATGGGTCAGACCATGCTTGCCGATCTGCAGCAACAAAACCACCAGCCACACCAGGCCGAAAGTCACGTGCAGACCGTGGGTGCCCACTAGTGCAAAGAAGGCCGACATGGCAGCGCTGCTTCGCGGGCCGGCGCCCACATGGATCAGGTGGTGGAACTCATAGAGTTCCACACCCAGGAAGCCTGCACCGAAGAGGGCGGTGATGATCAGCCAGGTGATCGTGCCCTTGACCGAGCCCTTTTGCTTGGCCAGCATGGCGAAGCCGAAGGTAATGGACGACAGCAGCAGCAAGGCCGTGTTGATCGCCACCAGGGTCAGGTCAAACAGCTCGGCGCCGCCAGGGCCGCCAGCATAGTTGCGGCCCAGGGCGCCATAGGTGGCAAACAGGGCTGCAAAGATGAGGCAGTCGCTCATCAGGTAGAGCCAGAAGCCCAGAGCAGTGCCGTTTTCGACGTGCGGTTCTTCCTTGAGGAAGTAGTCGCGGGTACCGGTCGCACCGGCGAGGGTATTGTGATTAGACATGGCGGGCCAACAGTTGGGTACGGGCTTCTTCGGTGACTTCCACCTGCGCTGCAGGGATGTAGTAGTCACGCTTGTAGTTGAAGGTGTGGATGATCGAGGCCAGCACGATACCGGCAAAGCTCAGGCCAGCCAGCCACCACATGTGCCAGATCATGGCAAAGCCAAAGACCAGGGCGATCATCGAGATCACGAAGCCGGCGCCGGTGTTCTTGGGCATGTGGATTTCCACGAAGCCGTCGAGCTTGCGCTTGAAACCGTGCTTCTTCATATCCCACCAGGCATCGCTGTCATGCACGGCTGGCGTGAAGGCGAAGTTGTACTGGGGAGGAGGCGAGGAAGTGGCCCATTCCAGGGTACGGCCGTTCCAGCAGTCACCGGTCACATCACGCAGCTGGTCACGCTTGAGGTAGCTCACGAACAACTGGATGAAGAAGCAGGCGATGCCCAGTGCAATCAGCACGGCGCCGAAAGCAGCGATGATGAACCAGATCTGCAGCGAAGTGTCTTCGTAGTGGTTGACGCGGCGGGTCACACCCATCAGGCCCAGCACATACAGCGGCGTGAAGGCAACCCAGAAGCCAACGAACCAGAACCAGAACGATGCCTTGCCCCAGAACTCGTCGAGGCGATAGCCGAACGCCTTGGGATACCAGTAGTTGATGCCGGCGAACACGGCAAACACCACGCCGCCAATGATCACGTTGTGGAAGTGGGCGATCAGGAACAGCGAGTTGTGCAGCACGAAGTCAGCAGGAGGAACGGCCAGCAGAACACCGGTCATGCCGCCGATGGTGAAGGTCAGCATGAAGCCCACGGTCCACAGCATGGGAACGGTGAAGCGGATGCGGCCGCGGTACATGGTGAACAGCCAGTTGAAGATCTTGGCGCCGGTCGGGATCGAGATGATCATCGTGGTGATGCCGAAGAACGAGTTCACGCTGGCGCCGGAGCCCATGGTGAAGAAGTGGTGCAGCCACACCAGCCAGGACAGGATGGTGATACACACGGTGGCGTACACCATCGAGGTGTAACCGAACAGGCGCTTGCGCGAGAAGGTGGCGACGATTTCGGAGAACACGCCAAAAGCGGGCAGGATCAGGATGTAGACCTCTGGGTGGCCCCAGATCCAGATCAGGTTCACGTACAGCATGGGGTTGCCGCCCAGCTCGTTGGTGAAGAAGTTGGTGCCGACATAGCGGTCCAGGGTCATCAGCACCAGCACGGCGGTCAGGATCGGGAACGAAGCCACGATCAGGGCGTTGGTGCACAGCGAGGTCCAGGTGAAGATGGGCATCTTCATCAGGTTCATGCCAGGGGCGCGCATCTTGATGATGGTCACGATCAAGTTGATACCCGAGAGCGTGGTGCCCACACCGGCAATCTGCAGTGCCCAGATGTAGTAGTCCAGACCCACGCCAGGGTGGTATTCACCCAGGCCCGACAGTGCCAGCCAGCCCAGCGTGGAGAACTCACCCACGAACAGCGAAGCCATCACCAGCACAGCGCCAGAGGTGGTCATCCAGAAGCTGAAGTTGTTCAGGAACGGGAAGGCCACGTCGCGCGCACCAATCTGCAGCGGCACCAGATAGTTCATCAGGCCCGTCACGAAAGGCATGGCCACGAAGAAGATCATGATCACGCCGTGGGCGGTGAAGATCTGGTCGTAGTGGTGCGGGGGCAGGTAGCCCATGGCATCGCCGGCAGCCAGGGCCTGCTGGCCGCGCATCATCACGGCGTCGGCAAAGCCGCGCAGGAACATGACGAGGCCCAGGATCATGTACATGATGCCGATGTTCTTGTGGTCGATGGAGCAGATCCAGTTCTTCCACAGCGGGCCCCAGAGCTTGAACTTGGTGATACCGGCAACGACGACGAGGCCGCCCAGGACCACGGCGATAAAGGTCCACAACACGATGGGCTCATGCACCATCGGTATGTCATTCCATGTCAGCCGCCCGAGAAGCGGGTCATGGCTTGCGTTAGTAGCTACGGACATATTGAGTCTCTTTGAAAATTCGCGATGGGTTATTGCGCCACGGTGGGGGCGATCTCGTCCACACGCAGGGCTGCCACCACTTGCGTGGCATTGGCGGCCGTGCACACGTCATCCTGCGGCAGCAGCGAAACGCTCTTGCCTGCCTTGGTGCGGGCATTGATATTGGCCATGGCGTCCTTGGCCATCATGTCGTCCATGCACATCTTGCCCGCTTCCACGCAGCGGTTGACGATGGCGTGGTAGAGGGTGCTGTCCACATTGCCGAACAGGCGGACGGGATCGCGCTCGCTGGGCTTTTCCAGCTTCACGTACTCAGCGCGGTCGAGGGTGGCGCCTTCGGTCTTGGCCTTCTGCACCCAGGCGTTGAAGTCGCCGTCGGCGAGGCCGTGGAACTTGAAGGTCATGCCGGCAAAGCCTGCGCCGCTGTAGTGCGAGCTCATACCCTTGTACACGCCAGGCTTGTTGATCACGGCGTTGAGCTGCGTCTGCATCGAAGGCATGGCGTAGATCATGCCGGCCAGATCAGGAACATAGAACGCATTCATCGTGGTGGTGGCGGTCAGCTTGAAGCGGATCGGACGGTCCACGGGAGCCGCCAGTTCGTTGATGGTGGCGATGCCTTGCTCGGGGTAGATGAACAGCCACTTCCAGTCCATGGCGACCACTTCCACCTCCAGCGGCTTGACATCGGCCGGAACGGGGCGGTTGGCGTCCACGCGGTCCAGCGGACGATAGGGGTCGAGCTTGTGGGTGTAGATCCAGGTGATGGAGCCCAGCGCGATGATGATCAAGAGCGGCACCGACCAGATCACCAGCTCCAGGGTCGTGGAGTGGTGCCATTCGGGGTCGTAATCAGCGGGCTCGTTCGATTCGCGGTACTTGAAGGCAAACAGCAGGATCAGCACCATGACCGGAACGATGATGATCAGCATCAGCAAGGTGGCGATGATCACCAGATTGCCGGACTGGGCAGCAACATCCCCGGCGGGGTTGAGCACAACGGTATTGCAGCCCGCAAGGCTGGCGGCGGCTAGTAACGCCGCGACGAGCCGCGAGGGCCCGCGAAGTTTTTTGAGATCAGGCATGCGAAAAGGCACGGCAAGCGCGCTTAGGTAGAAACATGGATTGCAAAATCCCGCCAAATGTAAATGCTAGAGGCAGGCCTGTCGATTGGACATTTTGTCCTACGTCCTCTCAAAAAGTACCCTGCTAGGCTCCTGAATGGGTACGGTCGTAACAGGCCTGTTACAGCTTGAGGAAGGAGCTTTTGTATGAGTAGTCTCGGTTACGCAGCATCTCCTGTCGGCAGCAATCACAGCGCTGATCAACATACACGGTCCGCTGTGCATGATGACGTCACACCTGGCGAAATTGCGGTCGGCGTTATTATCGGCCGTTCGTCGGAGTATTTCGACTTTTTCGTATTTGGCATAGCGTCGGTATTGGTCTTTCCGACAGTCTTCTTTCCTCACTTTTCCAGGTTGAATGGCACGCTGCTGTCGTTTGCTATATTTTCTATAGCTTTCCTCGCCCGTCCCGTGGGAACTGCCATCTCGATGGCCATCCAGCGTCGCTGGGGGCGTGCTGCCAAGATGACCATCGCCCTGTTTCTGTTGGGCGTTGCAACGGTTGGTATCGCATTTTTACCCGGGTATGAATCGATAGGTCGAACGGCCATCGTGCTGCTGGCCCTGTTCCGCTTCGCCCAGGGCCTGGCACTGGGTGGTTCATGGGATGGCCTCCCATCGCTGCTGGCCATGACCGCACCAACCGACAAGCGCGGCTGGTACGCGATGATCGGCCAGTTGGGCGCTCCGTTGGGCTTTGTGATTGCGGCAGGCCTCTTTGCCTACCTGTACGGCACCCTGAGCGAGAGCGAGTTCCTCAGCTGGGGCTGGCGCTATCCCTTCTTTGTGGCGTTTGCACTGAACGTGGTGGCGCTGTTTGCCCGTCTGCAGCTCGTGCTGGGTCGCACCTACACCCAGGCCATGCAGGAACGCGAGCTGGAGCCCGTGAGCGTCACCCGCCTGATCGATGAAGAAGGGGGCCACGTTGCCATCGGCGCCTTTGCCGCCCTGGCCAGCTTTGCGCTGTTCCATCTGGTGACGGTATTCCCGCTGTCGTGGATTTTGCTGTACTCCGACCAGTCGATCACCGAGGTGCTGCTGGTGCAGATGGTGGGTGCTGTATGTGCAGCGTTCGCCATCGTGGCATCGGGCAAGCTGGCCGACCGTTTTGGCCGCCGCAATACCCTGGGTGCCATGGCCGTGCTGATCGGTCTGTTCAGCCTGGCAACGCCAATGCTGTTGTCGAGTGGCGTCATCGGCCATGACATCTTCATCATTGTCGGCTTCGTGCTGCTGGGCCTGTCCTATGGTCAGTCCTCCGGTACCGTGACTGCCAACTTCTCGCCTCAGTACCGCTACACGGGGGCTGCCCTGTCGACCGATATGGCCTGGCTGGTAGGGGCTGCTTTCGCGCCTGTAGTGGCACTGGGGCTCTCTGCCAAGTTCGGTTTGATCGCAGTGAGCCTGTATCTGCTGTCTGGTGCCGTCTGCACGCTGGTAGCCCTGGGCATCAACCGTGCGCTGGAGTCGAGGGAACCCTCCAGTGCTGATTGAGCGTCGATCCGGGATCTTGCGATCCGGCGATCCGGCGATCCGGTTTTATCAGGGAATGGTCTATTGAAGACTGGAGCCGTGGATTGACCTGACGGTCTCCGCCTTGGTAGAAAAAGAGCTGCTTGAAGGCAGCTCTTTCTTTTTATGGATGGGGCAGGGGCTTCAGCTCTGTACTACTGCGGGCCGTGTGCGGTAGAACTGCATCGGAAACTCCTGCATCTCCTTGAAGTGCTGGTTCATCACCGATTTCTTCATCTTGCCCACCACATGCATCTCGCAGGGCTTGCAGTCAAAACGCAGCGTGAGCTTTTCCTTGCCGTTGATGAGCTGCAGCGGCTCGGCCTTGATGGTTCCCTTGACGCCGATCACGCCCTTGGCCTGCTTGGGGCACAGGCTCATCGAGAAGCGCACGCAGTGCTTGGTGATCATCAGTGAGACTTCGCCTTCCTCTTCCTTGCTCTCGTAGGCGGCGTCGATCACCTTCACACCATGCTTCACATAGAAGTCGTGTGCCTTGTGGTTGAACACATTGGCCAGGTAGGTGAGGGTGTCTTCAGGGAAAGGAGCAGGCGGCTCCACAGGCTCGGCACGCGGCAGGCGCACGAAGCCCTTGGCGCGGGCTTCTTCCAGTGCGGCCACGGCATCGCGGCGCAGCTGGTTGAGCGCCGAGGCTGGCACGAACCAGGGCTGCGAAAGCTGCAGGCTGATGTCGTGCACGGCAAAGACCGTGGCGCCAAAGCGGCCCAGTTGCTCGCGCAGCGAGATTTCGGCCTTGACGGTATCGGTAGCTGTCTGATGGACTTGGGCGATGGTGGCACTGCCGGTGAAACCGTCCTCATCGGTCAGCTGCAGGGCAAAGCCGTCGGCAGTTTCACGCAGCTCTGCCCACAGGCCGATGCGGCGGTCGCTGGATTTTTTGTCCAGCGTGCGTATCCAGTCCATGTCGCGGTTGCGGTTGATCTCCAGGCCCTTGCGCAGGTCCTTGAATTCGGCGATCTCATTCTTGGGAAACACGCGCCAGATGCCTTTCTTGGCGTTGACGCATTCGGCGCGGTTGATGTGCACGCCCACCAGTTCCTTTTGCAGGTCGTAGTAGCACAGGCCGTCGCCGTTGTGAAGCACGGCGGTCTTGTCGCTCACTTCCAGCTCAAACCATTTGTCACCCGCCTGGCCCACTTGCGTCACCCAGCCAATGGCACGGCCCGGCGTCTTGGGCGTGTCGAAAGCGCCAATGTCATCCTTGCGGCCGTTGACGAAGTAATCGGTGAACTCGCGGTTGAAGTTCTGGTCCGGGTCGGGCTCGAAACTGAAGGTGGTGCGCCCCGAGGACGAGCGCGCGAGCGGTGCGTCGGAGAACTCGCGCTCTTCGATGATTTCGTCGAGCAGCTTGCGGTAGTGGGCGGTGATGTTTTTCACATAGCCCATGTCCTTGTAGCGGCCCTCGATCTTGAAGCTGCGCACGCCTGCATCAATGAGTGCGCGCAGGTTGTCGCTCTGGTTGTTGTCCTTCATCGACAGTACGTGTTTCTCGTGGGCGATGATGCGGCCGCTGCCGTCCAGCACTTCGTAGGGCAGGCGGCAAGCCTGGTTGCAGTCGCCACGGTTGGCGCTGCGGCCCGTATGGGCGTGGCTGATGAAGCACTGGCCCGAATAGGCCACGCACAGCGCGCCGTGCACAAAGAATTCAATGGTGGTGCGTGCCGGATCAGTGGCCGCACGCACGGCGGCAATCTGTCGCAGATCCAGCTCGCGCGCCACCACGATCTGCGACAGGCCTGCGTCCTGCAGAAATCGGGCTTTCTCTGGGGTGCGGATGTCCGACTGCGTGGACGCATGTAGCTGAATAGGCGGCAAATCGAGCTCCAGCAGTCCCATGTCCTGGATGATGAGCGCGTCGGCTCCAGCGTTGTAGATCTGCCAGGCCATCTGACGGGCTGCTTCCAGTTCGTCGTCGCGCAAAATGGTGTTGAGCGTGATGAAGATGCGGCTGCCAAAGCGATGGGCGTGGGTGATCAGCCGTTCCAGCTCACGGATATCGTTGCCGGCAGTTGCGCGCGCGCCAAAGGCGGGGCCGCCGATGTAGACGGCATCGGCGCCATGGTTGACGGCTTCAATACCGATATCGGCGTCGCGGGCCGGGGAAAGCAGTTCGAGCTGGTGGGGCAGGAGGGACATAGGGGCGCGGTGGTGCTTGCTTCGTGTCTGCAGGATGGCCTGCAGCCCAATGCCGCAGCGATCCTTCTGCCATTGACGGCAGGGCGTCTGCGATATCCGGGAGAAGCAAGTGGTTGATTTTTGTCAATTTTAACCGGATTGACGCCTGATTCAGGTTCAGTGGCTTCGCGGGGCGTGCGCTTCACTGGTGGTGCGCGCAGGTGCCGGTCTGAGGATGCTCGGCCTTGCCGCGCGATAATCGCGCCATCACAACCGGTTGTAGAGGGACGTATGCGCGCTGTTTTTGGTCTCGTCGGTATCCTGGTGGTCATGGCCATTGTTGCCATCCTGATGAAGCAGAATCTGCAGGCCACCCGAAGCACCAGTGGAGCGAGTGCTCCGGCGACGGTGGAGGGTGTCAAGGTGCCGCAGGTCGATACCAGCAAGAATGTGCGGGAGCAGAGCCAGCAGATTCAGCAGCAGGTGCAGACGGAGCTGAACCAGGCCTTGCAGCAGGGCGCAGACCGCGCAAAGGATGCGGAATGAAAATGGCCTTCTGCGTTTTCCCTTAAATTGATGATCGCTATTTTTTGTGAGTGCGTGCAGCGGGCTTTGAAGCGTTTCTGTCATAACTTCGGCGTCTGAAAGTTTGTTCAACTGCAATCGGTGCGATGTCCATTTCAGATGATGGGCATGGTGCACCCCTATCCAACTGCCTCCAACCCATGACAGCGGACTCCATTCCCCCTTTTGAAGACGATGCGCACTGGATGCGTGCAGCGCTGCAGCAGGCGCAGGCGGCTGCGCAGGCTGGCGAAGTGCCGGTGGGCGCTGTGGTGGTGCAAGGTGGGGTCATCATCGGCCGTGGGTGCAATCGGCCTGTCGGTCTGCACGACCCCAGCGCCCATGCAGAAATCCAGGCGCTGCGCGATGCGGCGCAGCATGCGGGCAACTACCGGCTCGAAGATTGCACGCTCTATGTGACGCTGGAGCCCTGTGCCATGTGCGCCGGCGCCATCCTGAACGCACGCATGGCCCGAGTGGTGTGGGGCGCTGCGGAGCCCCGCACCGGGGCGGCTGGCTCGGTGATCAACCTGTTTGCCAATGCCCAGCTCAACCACCATACGCAAACCACTGCGGGGGTGCTGGCCGAAGACGCGGCTGCCTTGCTGACCGGATTTTTCGCGGAACGCCGGCAGGCACAGCAAGTGGCAGCCCGGGCTGCACACCCCTTGCGCGACGATGCGCTTCGTGTGGATGAAAAGATCTTCCACGCCGATTGTGACTGCGCAAGTAGCTCCTGTTTTTATAGTGATTGGCCGCCACTGGCGGGTTTGCGCCTGCATGTCAAGGACAGCCATGCGAATGGCGCTGACGCACCGGCCGCCATGCGCTGGCTGATGCTGTCCGCCAGCCCGGCCCACCAGGGGCTTTTTCGCCCACTGGCTCAGGCCCTGGCAGCTTTGGGTGACCGCGTGGTGGTGCCGGACTGGATTGGCCTGGGCCGCAGCGACAGGCCCAAAAAGGATGCGGGAGTGAATGACGCCTTGCACCTGGCGACGCTGCAGGCGCTGGCCGAGCACTTGCAACTGCAGCCCGATATGCTGCCGGACGCGCGGCCAGATGCGCAGCCAGAAGCTCCGGCAAAGCTGGTGATTGCCGCACACGGAGATGCGTCCCGTCTGGGCCTGGCGCTGTACCGGCTGCTCGCGCAGGCAGGCGTGCCGCTTGCGCGCATGGGGCTGTGGCTCATCAACCCCGCACTGCCGCGCCATGCCACACCGGCCTACCGCCAATGGCTGGAGCAGGTGCAGCGCAAACCTGCGTTGGATGTAGCGCAAGCACTACAGAGCAGTGCATTGGATGGGCTGCCTGCTGCAGATATCGCGCAATGGCAGGCGCAGTTCCCTGACCGGGGGCATCGTGCCGGGCTGCGTGCCTGGGCGCGTGATGCCCAGGCATGGGTGGATGCGGAGGCGGGCAGCATGAATGCTCCGCTGGAGCTGCCGGACGCCAGTCTGGTGAGCGCAGGCGAGAGCGCCCAATGGTGGCCGTGGCCTGTGCTGGCGTCGTTGGAGACAGTTCCGCGCCTGTGTTCAGGTGGAGATTGGCTGCCGTTGCAAAATCCGCAGGCATTGCTGGAGCACGCCGCTTTTTTCCGTTCCACACTGCAGCAGTGATGACAATGTGACTGTGCTTGCCCGCCTGGGCGTGCCATCGCGTCTGCCCTGCTGCACAATGGCTGCTGACCAGAAGTTGTAGCGTTTTGCGCAGATGGTGCTCGGGCCCGGCATGGTTCGCATGAAGATGCCCGTTGTCGTCCCTTGTCCGCGCAGGCCCTCATTGTTTTTGCTTCCACACGTTTTGCCATGACCGAGCCTCGTACACCAGCCCCATCGGCACTGACCGACCTGATTCACCATCCTTACGCGCCGACCGCGCCTTTTTCTGCGCCCCAGCCGGGTGTGTTCAAGGCATCGAGCATCTTTTTCCCCAATGTGCAGGCCATGCGCAGCTGGGACTGGAAAGACAAGAGTGCCTTCACCTATGGTCTGCATGGCACGCCCACTGCCTACATTCTGGAAGAGCGCATTGCCGCGCTGGAAGGCGGCAAGCACTGCCTGCTGGTGACAAGCGGCCTCGCAGCGATTTCTGTGGTGGGCCTTGCCATGCTCCGTGCGGGCGACCATGTGCTGTTGCCCGACAACGTCTATGGCCCGAGCAAGGGCTTTGCCGAAAGCGAGTTGGCGCGTTACGGCGTGAGCGTGGGCTATTACCAGCCGCTCAATGTGGCGCACTGTGCCAGCCAGATCCAGCCCAATACCCGCCTGGTCTGGCTCGAAGCCGCAGGCTCGGTGAGCATGGAGTTTCCTGACCTCCGTGCCCTGGTGCAGCTGTGCAGAGACAAAGGTATTCCTACTGCTATCGACAACACCTGGGGTGCTGGCCTCGCCTTCAATGTGTTTGATCTGGACGGCGATGGCTCTCACCGCCTGGGTGTCGATATCTCAGCGCACGCCCTCACCAAATACCCCAGTGGCGGCGGCGATGTGCTGATGGGCTCCATCACCTCGCGCGATCCGGCCATCCATCGCCGCCTGCAGGCCACGCATATGCACATGGGTTTTGGTGTGGGCGTCAACGATGTGGAAACGATTCTGCGCAGCCTGCCCAGCATGTCCCTGCGCTACTACGCGCACGATGCGGCGGCGCGCCAGTTGGCCAGCTTCATGGCGCAGCAGACGGCAGTGGTGCAGGTGTTGCACCCTGCCTTGGAGGGCTCGCCCGGTCACGCGTACTGGAAGGCGCAGTGCGGCGGAAAAAACGGTCCGCATGGGCTCGAAGGCGCTGCGGCGGGTCTTTTCAGCGTGGTGATCGATCCGCGCTACACCCAACAGCAGATTGATCTGTTCTGCGAAAGCCTGCGCTGGTTCAAGCTGGCGTACAGCTGGGGTGGCCCCATCAGCCTGGTAGTGCCCTACAAGATCGGCAGCATGCGCTCGCTGCCGGAAGAGAGCTTGAAGCCAGGCACGGTTGTGCGCTTCTCGATTGGGCTGGAAGACGCGGCAGACCTGCAGGCAGACCTGGCGCAGGCGCTGCAGAAGGCGTTCGGCTGAGCGAAGCGTGAAGCGGTGTAGCGCCCGTTGTTCAGGTTTTTGAAGTGAAAACCTGTTCTGCGCGCTACATCAGCTTTTGCAGCTGAGGCCACACATTGGCCAGCAAGGTCGGGTGGGCGCTCGCGAGTGGGTGGATGCGGTCGGCCTGAAAGTTCTTGCCGGCATCGGGTACATCGGCCACGCCTTGCAGCAAGAAGGGAACGAGGCCGGTCTTTTTGTCTGCAGCCAGTGTGGTGAAGACCTTGGCGAAATCGGCGGTATACCGTGCACCGTAGTTGGGCGGCACCTGCATGCCCAGCAACAGCACCTTGGCGCCCGATTGCTGCGCGCCGTCCACCATCGCAGCCAGATTGGCCTGCGTGCTGGTCAGGGGCAGGCCGCGCAGGGCGTCGTTGGCACCCAGTTCAATCACTACGATCTTCGGCCGGTGCTGCTTGAGAAGGCCTGCCAGGCGAGCGCGGCCACCAGAGCTTGTATCTCCGCTGATGCTGGCGTTCACCACCTGGTAGGCCGGGTTTTTCTGCTGTGCGAGCCGGCTCTGCAGCAGCGCCACCCAGCCGCTTCCGCGGGCGATGCCGTACTCTGCACTGATGGAGTCTCCGACGACCAGAATCGTCGCTGGCGCAGATGGCTGGGCGCCTGCGATTGTAAAACCCATAGCAGCCCAGGACATCAGGGGTACCGTTACGATGGTACGAACGAAGCGCCGCCTGCCAAGGCGCGTGCCGAAACTGGATGGAGAAAAGCTGTTTTTCATGAATGACGCATTGCTTTCGCAGACACAGGGAGTCGCCACGGTGCTTGAGGCCCGCCGATTGGGTAAATCGGTCACCGATTCCACCGGCACCTTGACGATCCTGCACGATGTGGACTTTAGTATCGCACGGGGTGAAACCGTCGCCATCGTGGGTGCATCGGGCTCGGGCAAGAGCACCTTGCTGTCCTTGCTGGCCGGCCTCGATACACCGACGACGGGCACGGTGATGGTGGGCGGAGAAGACCTGTTCGCGCTGGATGAAGACGAGCGGGCGGCGCTGCGCGCACGCAGTATGGGCTTTGTGTTTCAGAACTTCCAGCTGATGGGCAACCTGACGGCCATCGAGAATGTGATGCTGCCACTGGAGTTGGCGGGCAGGCGCGATGCGCGCAAACTGGCCGCGCAGATGCTGGAGCGCGTAGGTCTGGGCCAGCGCCTGTCGCATTATCCCAAGCTGCTTTCGGGCGGCGAACAGCAGCGTGTGGCGCTGGCGCGGGCATTTGTGGTGGAGCCTGCGGTCTTGCTGGCCGACGAACCGACGGGTAGCCTTGATTTTGCCACTGGCGAGTCCGTGATGCGGCTGATCATGGATCTGAATCGGGAGTTCGGCACTACCTTGATGATGGTCACGCACGACCGCAGCATCGCCGCGCAATGCAACCGCGCCATCACGATTGCTGCGGGTGCTGTGGTGCAGGACAGCAGTACGGTTCTCTAACCGCTTTCCACTGGATATTTCTTGCATTAAGACATCGGTAAGTTCATGACGCCACAGTGCCTTCCTGCGGAAAGCGCTGCTGCCGGGTGAATGCCCATCCAGGGCGGCCTTCTGCCTCAGAGGGCTGCAATGGAAGAGATGAATCTGCACTGGTTTGCGTGGATGGCAGGAGGTGTTGCGCCAACAGCCTGGGTGCTGGTGGTTGCCAGATGGCTGGGCACCTATGGCGTGCTGCTGGCAGCCGCTGTGTTGGTATGGGATTGGTGGAAGTACCCAGCAAATCGCCTTTACGTGGTGGGTAGCCTGGTATGCTGCGCCGCCGCCGTATTGCTGGCGCACCGCCTGGCGCTATGGATCGGCCATCCTCGCCCATTTGTCATGGGGCTCAGCCCTGCCTATATTGACCATGCAGCCCGTGGTTCCCTGCCCAGTGCCCATGCAAGTGCGCTCTTTACCATCGGTTTTTGTCTGTTGGGACTGCGGCAGTTGCGCCTTGCAGGTGCGGCAATCCTGATAACCGGCCTGGCTGTGAGCTGGGGCAGGGTGTACTGCGGTGTGCATTTTCCACTGGACATTGCCGCTGGAGCGGTGCTCGGTTTCACATTGGCTGGCATTTACGGATGGGTGTGGCGACATGCAAATCCTGCGCTGCTGGGGCAGGGAGGCGAGGGGCTGCAGAGCCATGCGCCACTTGTGCAATCTTCGATGCCAGCCTCTGCGGAATAGGCCATGGACAGCCTCTTTACGACGCGGGCGGTGCCTGCCCGCTTTGCATGGACCACTGAGACCAGGATGGGCTTGTGGATCGGCGTCTGGCTGTTTGCTCTGGCCTGGGTGCGGCCGCTCAGCGATCCGGATGAAGGGCGTTATGCCGTAGCTGCTTTGGAGATGCTCCGCAGAGGTGATTGGATAACGCCTTCGCTCAATGGCTTGCCTTTCTTTCACAAGCCTCCGCTTTACTATTGGCTTGCAGCGCTGGGCTTTCAGGTTGCAGGCGTGCATGAATGGGTGGCACGCCTGCCTTCCTTGCTTGGTGCCTGGGTGGCTGCCATGGCCTTGTTTACCTTGCTCAAGCGCTGCGCAAACCAGTCTGTTGCTATTGCAGCGACTGTGGTGCTGGTCACCATGCCTTATGCCTATCTGGCGGCGCAATACGCCAACATGGACATGCTGCTGGCGGGATGCATGACGGCATGCATAGGCTGCGCAGCCGTTGCCACGCTGCAAGCGCGCAACGGAGCCGGTCGGCGGCTCTGGATGGGCTGGTTGATGGGCGCCGGTATCTGGGCTGCATTGGGTTTTCTGGCCAAAGGTCTCATTGCCCTGGTGCTGCCGGGCATGGTATGGGCCATTTGGCTCGTATGGGAGAGGCGCTGGCGCCAATGGTGGCTGCCACTGCATGCGGCTGCATGGTTGCCGGTACTGTTGATTGCAGGGCCCTGGGTGTGGTTGGCACAGCAGCGCCATGGTGGCTTTTTTCACTACTTTTTTGTCACGCAGCACTTCCAGCGCTACACCGGTACCACCTTCAACAACCCGCAGCCCTGGTGGTTTTATGGTGCCGTGATTGCATTGGCCGCCTTGCCCTGGACTGGGTGGGCGCTGACTGCCGGCTGGCGCTGCTGGAGGCGCGGACGCGGGATGGCCCGGAGCCGCCTCGTGGGTCTTTCTGCAGCGGTGCACGGTACCCAGCCCGCCATGTCTCCATCCGCTGCTGTCCGTAGCCTGGATAGGCTCATGCTGGTGTGGTTTGCCGTCGTGGTGGTGTTTTTCTCCGTGCCGAACAGCAAGATTGTGGGGTATGTGCTTCCAGCATTGCCGCCCTTGGCCTACGCCGTGGTACGTGTGGTGCAGGCTGCTGGCTGGCAGCGGCATGCACGGCCTGTTGCTGGCTTGGCTGCCGTGCTCTGTGTGGCGCTGAGCCTGGTTTTGGGAACCGTGGCTGTTCCTGCCAAAGCCCGGTGGCACACCCTGGGCGCCTTGCCGGTGCAGGCGGCAGACCGGTTGGTGATGCTGGAGCACCTGTATTACGAGGTTCCCTTTTACCTGCCTGCCATGCAGCCGCCTCTGGTGATCGACGATTGGAAGGTTGGCGAGGGTAGTCAGGCAGACAACTGGAAGAAGGAGTTGACGGATGCTGCTGAATTCGATCCGCAGCATGGCAGCACGGTGCTGCTGGATGCACGGGCATTGCAGGCCTACGCATGCGCCCATCCGCAGCAGCGTCTGTGGGTCTTCGGCACGGCAGAGGCTGTGCAGCGGCAGTGGCGATCCTTGCATGATGAGTCGGCGGCCCTGGTCCTGGGCGGCACGCAGGTGTGGCGGATGGACGGTGGCAGGGCATGCACCGGTCTGCAGAGAGGGGGCATCAGCGGCTGAGGTGAAGCCGGTCGCTCTGCTCGCTTTTGCCTACACGGCGGGTCACAAACAAGGGGTATAACCACAAGACTTCACCCTCTGCATGTCTGGAAAGTGAGAATGACCGTGGAAAAACTGAAAATCGGCGTGATCGTTGGCAGCAACAGCAAGGCATCGATCAACCAGCAACTGGCGCATGGCCTTGTGAATCTGTCAAAAGACAAAGCGGATTTCGAGTTTCTCGATCTGAGTGCTTTGCCTTTCTACAACCGGGACAGCGATGCTGATAGCTACCCGGCTGCGTTCACGGCATTCAAAGACAAGGTCCGCAGCAAGAACGGCATCTTGTTGGTAACGCCGGAACACAATCGTTCTGTGCCGGCATATCTGAAGAACGCGCTCGATGGCGCAAGCCGTCCCTATGGTGCCAGCGCCTGGGCAGGCATTCCTGCGGGCGTTATCGGTACATCGCCTGGCGGCCCTGGTACTGCGATGGCGCAGCAGCATTTGCGCAATATCCTGGTTTTTCTCGATATGCCAGCCATGGCGCAGCCAGAGGGCTTCATCCGCTGGACGGACGGCCTGGTGGATGCGCAGGGGCAGGTCGCAGCTGCGAGCAGGGATTTTCTGGGCAGCTACATGGACAAGTTCTTGGCCTGGGTGGCGCTGCACCAGAAAAAATAAGCGCCTGCAATGGATGAGCGGTAGCTGCTGATACCATGCAGCCACTTTTTTGCGTCTGCGTCACTGCTTTGACGCGGTGCCTTCCCGGGAACTTTGCGATTGCTGGATACCTGTCATGCTGAACTTGCCACTCTCCCACCTGTACCGCGCGGCCGATCCTTCGGTACCTCAACCATGGCTGCTGGTGCTGATGCACGGTGTGGGCAGCAATGAGCAGGACCTGTTTGGCCTGGCAGACTTCGTGCCGCAGGCCTTCCACGTACTCAGCCTGCGCGCGCCCTACACGATGGCTGAGCAAATGTACGCCTGGTTCCAGTTCGGCGTCAATCCTGATGGCAGTCGCACCATTGATGCAGCGCAGGAGCGCGCCAGCCGTGCGCTGGTGGAGCAGACCTGCCGTGAAGCCTGTGCTCAGCTGCAGGTGCCTGCGGAGCGGGTGGTCGTGGGAGGCTTCAGCCAGGGGGGCATCATGTCCCTGTCCGTGCTGCTGACGCAGCCCGCGTTGCTCAAAGCGGTTCTGGTATGGCACAGCCGCCTGTTGCCGGAGATTGCCGGTGAGGAGGTTGCCGCAGCCGCACTGGCCGGGCACCATGCATGGGTGAGCCATGGCAGTGCCGACAACGTTATCCCCTTGCAGCAGGCCCATGCCATTCGCGCACATCTGCAGGCCACACCGGTGGATCTGGTCTACCGTGAGTACCCTTGCCAGCACAATCTGCACCCAGCGGAACTGCAGGACAGCATGCAGTGGCTCCGCTCGCTGGCGGAAGGGGTAGCACCTTGAGGTGAGGCGCCTATGAGGGACGTGGTGGCTCGGGCCAGTGAAAGAGGCCTGCGAGCATGCGATCGAGCTGCGGCCACTCCTGACCAAAGCGTACGCGGTTGACAAAGAATGCCTCGCAGGCCACTGCAAAAAATTCGGCAGGAGCCGTGGCGCCATAGGCGTCGAGCCAGGGGGCTGGTTCGCCAAAACGCTCGGCCTTGGTGATGGCTTGGCGAAAATGCTCAAAGGCCTGGGTCCAGGTCAGCTCCCAGGCCTTGCGCGCCTCTGCTGCCGCGGGGATGCCCAAAAAACCGGCAGGCAGGGCCGGATAGCCATCCGCGCCACCATTGCGCATGTCGATCTTGTGGCAGAACTCGTGAATCACGACACTGGTGCCACGCTCTGCCTGCATGGCAGGGTTTTGGTCGATGGCCGCCCAGCTGAGGGTGACGGGGCCGCGTTCCATGGCTTCACCTTCGAGCATCATGCGGCGCTGCGATACCAGTCCTGCGTCTTCATGCACGTCGCGGGTTGCCACCATGGTGCCGGGGTGTACCACGATGCCGACAAAATCGTCATAAAGCGCGATGGCCCGGCTGGCGTCACCACGGTACAGCAAAGGCACACAGGCCTGCGCTGCAATGGTCAAGGCCATGCGGTCGTCCACCACCAGGCCATTCGCACCCGAAAATCGTTTGTTGTGCAGAAACAAGGCGCTGAGCGCCCGCAGTTTGGACTTCTCTTCCAGCGACAGGGCCTGCAAGAAAGGATGGCGCTGCAGCACATGCAGCCAGAGGGATGAGGGAATCTCGGGCACGGGGCGCACCCGTGCGCGCAGCTTCAACCAGGTGCGTCGCCACCAGCCCATCGCTTAGTTCGGGCGCCCTGGCGGGTGCGCCAGATAGTCTGCCAGAGGCAGGCGTTGCAGGCCGGATGCATCAATACGCAGCACCTCGGCGCGTGCCTGCGCCGGCTCCAGATCCGTGTCCCAATCGGTCAGAACCACTCGCTGGTGGGCCGCATCCAGTGCGTGAATGGCTGGGCGGTGCGTATGGCCGTGGATGAGGGTCGAGGCGTTTGCACGCTGCAGCCACTCCAATGCTGCAGCATGGTCGACATCGGCGGTGATGACTTCACGCATTTTTCGCGCCTCGCTCTCGCTGCGCATGCTGCCGGCCAACAGGCGCCGCTGCGCCAGGGGCTGGGCCAGCAGTTGCTGCTGCCAGGCAGGGCTGCGGGCCAGCGTGCGAAAGCGCTGGTAATCAGCATCTTCCACGCACAGCGCGTCGCCGTGGCTCAGCAGCCAGCGTTGGCCCGCAAAGTCCAGGCAAGTGGGGTCGGCCAGCAATTGCATGCCGCTGCGCTGGGAAAAATGCGAGTCCACCAGAAAATCACGGTTCCCGTGAATAAAAAAAAGAGAGCGCTTGGCGCTTGCCTGGTGGAGGATTGAGGCACACCGGGCTTCAAAACTGCCCGGCTCATCCAGTGCGTCATCGCCCACCCAAGCCTCAAAGAGATCGCCCAGCATGAAGATCGCGTCTGCCGTGCTGGCTTGCAGATACTGCTGCCAACTGGCATTCGTCGCTGGGAGCTGGGGCTGCAGATGCAGGTCGGAGATGAACTCGATACTGCACCATGAAGAAGGCGCCACCAGGTCCCCGATAGCCGTTTGCGCCAGCGCAGCACGCACGGCGGCAGCGCTTGCGGAGGGCGAGGGGGGGGAACTATCCATGCGGGCCTGGCGGTGTGACCTGGAGCCTGGTTTACAGGGCAACAGCCTTTTCGATCACGATTTCGTCCTTGGGCACGTCTTGGTGCATGCCCTTGGAGCCGGTCTTCACGCCCTTCATCTTGTCAACCAGGTCGTTGCCCTTGACCACCTTGCCGAAAACGGCGTAGCCCCAGCCGCTGGGCGTGGGCGAGGTGTGGTTCAGGAAATCGTTCTTGGCCACGTTGATGAAGAACTGGGCAGTAGCCGAGTGCGGATCGCTGGTGCGGGCCATGGCGATGGTGTACTGGTCGTTCTTGAGGCCGTTCTGGGCTTCGTTCTGGATGGGAGCTTGCGTAGGCTTTTGGTCCATGCCGGAGGCAAAGCCGCCGCCCTGAATCATGAAACCGTTGATCACACGGTGAAAGATCGTGCCGTCATAGTGACCGCTCTTGACGTAGGCCAGAAAGTTCTCGGCAGATTTTGGGGCCTTGTCTGCGTCCAACTCCAGCGTGATCACGCCGTAGTCCTTGATGTGCAGTTCGACTTGGGGATTGCTCATGGTATGGTTTCCTATAAGAGAGAAAGAGGGGAGGGGGCAGGCCGCAGGATGCAACCTGTGCAAACCTGTACGTTACTTGACGATGGTGGCCGATTTGATGACGACCGGAGCCTTGGGTACATTCTGGTGCGGGCCCGCGTTGCCTGTCTCCACTGCCTTGATCTTGTCCACCACGTCGGTGCCGCTGATCACCTTGCCAAATACAGCGTAGCCATGGCCGTCGGGGCTGGGTGCATTGAGCATGTCATTGTTCTTCACGTTGATGAAGAACTGCGAGGTGGCTGAATCCGGATTGCCGGTGCGCGCCATGGCAATGGTGTAGGTGTCGTTCTTCAGACCATTCGATGCTTCGAGCGGAATCGGTGCGCGTGTGGGCTTTTGCTGCATCTCCGGCGTGAAACCGCCGCCTTGGATCATGAAGCCGTTGATGACCCGGTGAAAGACGGTACCGTCATAGAACTTGTCATTGACGTACTGCACAAAGTTGGCCACGGTCTTGGGGGCCTTTTCCGCATTCAGCTCGACCACGATGTCTCCCATGGAGGTCGCGATCTTTACCTTGGGATTGTCTGCAGCCTGCGCATGGCTGGCCAGGAACAAGGTGCTTGCCAACACCATGCCGCCTGCGCGGGCCATGATGGAGAGGGTTTGCCGTTTGTTGGGCATCTGTATCCTTTCAAGGGTCAGTGAAGAACGCTACAGGCGCCGACAGCGCAGCACCATGCAAACATGGTTGAACAGGCCTGCGTTGCATCGACATAAGGGCAATGTCCGCAGGATTCAAGCTGGAACAGCTATTTTTTTGTTGCGGGCGCCGTCGTGGGCGCGATGGCTCCAGCGGCATTGGCCGGTTGAGCGCGCGTTACCAGAAGGCGCAATGCGCTGATCTTGGGCTGCAGCCGCGTCTGCTCTACTGGAGCCAGGGTTCCAGCCTGGCTCAGCGCTTTTTCTGCAAGTCGGATGTAGATATCGCCCAGATTTTCATAGGCTGTAGCGTAACCGGGATTGGCGCGGATGGCGTCTTGCAGCGCGCGGCTCGCCTTTTCCAGTTCGTTGCCCTGTGCGTAGAGCACGGCCAGGTTGTTATAGGGCTCGGGCAGTTCGGGGTATTCCTGCACCAGCTTTTCAAAGGTGGCGGTCGCCTGCGCGGCATGACCTTCATTCATATGGGCCACACCTTGTAGAAAGCGCCATTGTGGATCACGCGGCGCATCCTTGATCTTGGCGTCCAGTTGTTCCAGCGCAAGTGCCGACTGGCCGGACTGGATCAGCTTTTCCACGGCTGAATACTGGTCGGCATGGGCCACGCCGGCGCACAGGGCCAGCGCCAGAACCGCAGCGCGGGGCAACACGAAGGAGGGAATGCAACTGACTAACTTCATAGGTTTCAAGCGCGGAGCACGCGCAATCTGGAGCCTGCAGGCTTATACTGCAGCGCATTGTAGCTGAGGGGCGCCGCGCCTCCGGCCCGCCGCTGGCAACGGTTTGCTGCCGCGCAGACATGGGTATCGGCTACCATAAAATGCCGGGCCAGGGGCGTTTCCTGAGGCGCCACGGATTGCCGCCTGGCAATCTTTCCAACCATTATCACGCTAGTTTTTCATGAGTCTGCGTATCTATAACACGCTATCGCGTGCGCTGGAGTCCTTTATCCCGATGGAGCCGGGCCATGTCCGCATGTATGTCTGCGGAATGACCGTGTATGACCTGTGCCATCTGGGGCATGCTCGCTCGATGGTGGCGTTTGATGTGGTGCAGCGCTGGTTGCGGGCCAGTGGCTACCAGGTGACCTATGTGCGCAACGTCACTGATATTGAGGACAAGATCATCAAGCGTGCGATCGAGAATGGCGAAACCATCCGAAGCCTGACTGATCGCATGATCGACGCGCTGCACCAGGATGCGGATGCGCTGGGCATCGAGCGCCCCACGCATGAGCCGCGTGCCACTGAGTATGTACCGCAGATGCTCACCATCATCAATCAGCTGGAGGACAAGGGGCTGGCCTACCGTGCAGGCAATGGCGATGTGAACTATTCCGTGCGCAAGTTTCCCGGCTACGGCAAGCTGTCGGGCAAGTCGCTGGACGAGCTGCAGGCGGGCGAGCGCGTCGCGGTGCAGGACGGCAAGGACGACCCGCTGGATTTTGTACTGTGGAAAAGCGCCAAGCCCACCGAGCCCGACGAGGCCAAGTGGCCCAGCAGCTACGGCGTGGGCCGCCCGGGCTGGCATATCGAATGCTCTGCCATGAGCTGCGCACTGCTGGGCGAGACCTTTGACATTCACGGGGGCGGGGCGGATCTGCAGTTCCCCCACCACGAAAACGAAATTGCCCAGAGCGAAGGGGCGCATGGCAAGCAGTTGGCGCGGTTGTGGATGCATAACGGCTTCATCAACGTGGACAACGAGAAGATGTCCAAGTCGCTGGGCAATTTCTTCACCATTCGTGATGTGCTCAAGGAATATGACGCCGAGACAGTGCGTTTCTTCATCGTGCGCAGCCACTATCGTAGCCCGCTCAACTACAGCGATGTGCACTTGGATGATGCCCGCAGTGCCTTGAAGCGGCTTTACACGGCGCTGAGTCTGGTGCCTGCGGTAGAGGCGCAGATCGATTGGGCCAATACCCATGCGGCGCGCTTTCAGGCCGCCATGAATGAGGACTTTGGCACGCCAGAGGCCGTTGCCGTGCTGTTTGAGTTGGCCGCCGAGGTCAACCGCAGCAAGTCCCCCGAGGTGGCTGGCCTGCTCAAGGCATTGGGAGGCACCCTGGGCTTGTTGCAGGCGGATCCTGCGGCATTTTTGCAGGCTGGCGCTATGGTGGATGCGGCCTATGTTGAAGAGCAGATCGCATTGCGCGCGGCTGCCAAGGCCTCCAAAAACTACGCAGAATCGGACCGCATCCGGGCAGACCTGCTTGCCAAAGGCGTGGAGTTGAAGGATTCTGCCCAGGGTACGACCTGGACCGTGGTGCAGGCAGTGTCTTGATGAGCTGCCGCAATTTGACTGAAAACTTCGGTTTGCCAACGGCTGAAGAGCGCTGGTAGCTATGGCTGGTATAGCAAACAAGCCGCTGTCGGCGGATGACTGGTCGGCTGCCTGCAAACATCTGGCGCGCAAGGACCGGGTGTTGCGGCGGTTGATTCCCGAGTACGCGGGCCAACTGCTGCGCCGCGATGCAGACGGTTTTGCCCTGCTGGTGCGCAGCGTAGTGTGGCAGCAGCTGTCCGAATCGGCCGCGCAGCAGCTGTGGAAGCGTTATCTGGCGCTACCGGGCGCTTGCACTGCGCACGGGCTGCTCTCCACTAGCGACGAGGCGCTCAAGGCCATTTGCTTGCCGCAGCGCAAGATCAGCTACCTGAAAGACCTGGCGCAATGGTTTGCAGCCTCTCCCAAGGATGCCTTGAGCTGGGTGGGGGATGACGACGATGCCGTGGCTGGCACCTTGCTGGGGCTGCGGGGTATCGGGCGCTGGAATGCGGAGATGTTCCTGATCTTTCACCTGGGTCGGCCGAATGTGCTGCCGCTGGATGATGCGGCCCTTCAGGCGGGAATCAGTACACATTATTTTTCGGGAGACCCGGTCAGTCGTAGCGATGTGCGCGAGGTGGCGCAAGCCTGGCAGCCGTGGAGCAGCGTGGGTGCCTGGTTGATCTGGCGCTCTCAGAATGCCATGCCGATGGCCTTGAATACGGATTGACTGGCGGTGGCCGCGTGCGGTTACACTGTCGGTCGTTTAGAGGCTGGCTGCCTGGCAGTTGCCCTCGAGGAGAATCATTTTGGCGAAAAGAACATTCCTGGATTTCGAGCAACCGATTGCGGAGCTGGAAACCAAAATTGATGAACTGCGCTATGTGCAGAGTGAGAGCGCAGTCGATATCTCGGAAGAAATCGACCAGCTGAGCAAGAAAAGCCAGCAACTGACCAAGGACATCTACAGCGAGCTCTCGCCGTGGCAGATCACCAAGATTGCCCGCCACCCCGAGCGCCCCTATACGCTGGATTACGTCGGTGAAATCTTCACCGATTTCATCGAAATGCATGGTGACCGCCACTTTGCGGACGATCAGTCCATTGTGGGAGGGCTCGCGCGCTTCAATGGCAACCCCTGCATGGTGGTGGGCCACCAGAAGGGGCGCGACACCAAGGAGCGCACCCTGCGCAACTTCGGCATGAGCAAACCCGAGGGCTACCGCAAGGCGCTGCGTCTGATGAAGACCGCCGAGAAGTTCAAGCTGCCGGTGTTCACCTTTGTCGACACGCCTGGCGCTTATCCCGGGATTGACGCTGAAGAACGCGGCCAGTCCGAAGCCATTGGCCGCAACATCTTTGAGATGGCGCAACTGGAAGTTCCGATCATCTCCACCATCATCGGTGAAGGTGGCTCGGGTGGTGCCCTGGGAATTTCGGTGGCCGATCAAGTGCTGATGCTGCAGTACTCGGTGTATTCGACCATCAGCCCCGAAGGCTGTGCATCCATTCTGTGGAAGACCAGCGAAAAAGCCCAGGAAGCTGCCGATGCCATGGGCATTACCGCACACCGCCTCAAGGCTTTGGGTCTGGTGGACAAGATCATCCATGAACCCGTGGGTGGCGCGCACCGCGACCACAAGCAGATGGCAGCCTTGCTCAAGCGTGGCCTGAGCGATGCATACCGCCAACTGGCCGATCTGAAGACCAAGGATCTGCTGGATCGCCGCTATGAACGCCTGCAAAGCTATGGCCGATTCACAGACACCAAGGCAGAGAATTGATGCTGCCCGCGCGTACGTACAGCATGCAAAAAGCCTCCCGATGTGGAGGCTTTTTGCTATGGGAGGCCAGCCATGGCTGAGGCGCGCATCCTGTCGGTGTTGAGGGGCTGGCAGCCTGCTTTGCCACTGGCAGTTGCCTACAGCGGTGGTGCAGATTCAACCGCGCTGCTGTGGGCATGTGCGCAGCGATTTCCAGGCCAGGTGGTCGCCTTTCACATCAACCATGGGTTGCAGGCTGCGGCTACTGATTTTGAAGCGCACTGCCAGCAACAGTGTGCGGCCTGGGGCATTCCACTGCATATCGCCAAGGTGGCAGCGCACCATGCCCCCGGGCAGAGCCCGGAGGATGCGGCCCGGATTGCACGCTACAAGGCTTTGGAGCGGCTGGCGCAGGCGGCTATTGCGCAAATTGCTATCAAAACAATAGTGCTGGCGCAGCATGCGGACGACCAGGTGGAAACCGTGGTGCTGGCGCTGTCGCGTGGTGCCGGTGTTGCCGGGCTGGCAGGCATGCGGCCAGCCTGGGAGCGGAACGGCTTGAGCTGGGAGCGGCCTTATCTGGCAGCAGGGGGGGCGCAAATAGGCGCCGCGCAAATCCGTGCCGATCTGCGGGCGCTTGGCATCGCCTGGGTGGAGGACCCGACCAACACCGATCAGGATCTGACCCGCAATCGCATCCGCGCCCAGGTGTCGCCCGCATTGGCACAGGCGTTTCCGCAGTTTGCCAGTACCTTGGCGCGAAGCGCTGCCAATGCCGCGCAGGCGGCAGAGTTGCTGGATGAATTGGCGCACATGGATTTGCAGGCAACAGGCAGCCCGCCAGCCATCAAGGTGCTGCAGGCCTTGTCTGTGGCGCGCATGGGCAATGTGCTGCGTTACTGGCTGCGTACTGTGTATGGCCAAACCCCGAGTGCGGCGCAGCTTGCGCAACTGGTGCAGCAGTTGCAGCATTGCACCACACGTGGCCACCAAATCCATCTAAAAGTGGGGCGTGGAACCGTAGAACGCCGGGGTGGGGTGATCGATTGGTACAATCCGTCGGTTTTGGTCTGACTAATGTACGAATCCGACGGCGTGCCAAAACACTTTGCATCAACGCCGAGTTTCGTGTTTCGTCATCGTGATATTCAATGGCACTGATCGTTCATAAGTACGGCGGCACATCGATGGGCTCCACGGAGCGTATCCGCAATGTCGCCAAACGCGTCGCCAAGTGGGCTCGGGCTGGCCACCAGATGGTGGTGGTGCCTAGCGCCATGAGTGGCGAAACCAACCGCCTGCTGGGCCTGGCCAGTGAACTGGCCCCCAGCCGAGCGGACAAATCCTATTATCGCGAGCTCGATATGCTGGCGGCGACTGGTGAGCAGGCATCGTCCGCCTTGCTGGCCATTGCGCTGCAGGCCGAAGGCGTGCCTTCTGTCAGCTACACCGGCTGGCAAGTACCTGTGCGTACCGACGACAGCTACACCAAGGCGCGCATTGAGTCGATTGACGACAAGCGTGTGCGGGCCGACCTCGACGCTGGCCGTGTAGTGATCGTCACAGGTTTCCAGGGGATCGATCCTACTGGCAACATCACCACACTGGGGCGCGGCGGCTCCGATACGTCTGCCGTGGCAGTGGCCGCCGCCCTGAAAGCGGCCGAATGCCTGATCTATACCGACGTTGATGGCGTCTACACGACCGATCCTCGCGTAGTGCCTGCGGCACAGCGCCTCAAGACCGTCAGCTTTGAAGAAATGCTCGAGATGGCGAGCCTGGGCTCCAAGGTGCTGCAGATCCGTTCGGTGGAATTTGCTGGCAAGTACAAAGTGCCCATGCGTGTGCTGTCAAGCTTCACGCCCTGGGATATTGCATTGGACGAAGAGGCCAAGTCGGGCACTCTGATCACTTTTGAGGAAGACGAAAAGATGGAAAAGGCCGTCGTATCCGGCATCGCTTTCAACCGCAGCGAAGCCAAAATCTCTGTACGCGGTGTACCCGACACCCCTGGTATCGCCTACCAGATCCTGGGGCCTGTCGCCGAGGCCAACATCGATGTGGACGTGATCCTGCAGAACATCGGCAAAGACGGCAAGACCGACTTCAGCTTCACCGTGAGCCAGGGTGATTACAACCGCACGATGGAGCTGCTGCGTGAAGTGGTTCTGCCCAAGCTGGGTGCCGACGAAGTCATCGGCAACTCCAACATCTGCAAGGTAAGCATCGTCGGCATCGGCATGCGCAGCCACGTGGGTGTGGCATCGACCATGTTCCGCGCACTGAGCGAAGAGGGCATCAACATCCAGATGATCTCCACCTCCGAAATCAAGACCTCGGTCGTGATCGATGAGAAGTACCTCGAGCTGGCTGTGCGCGCACTGCATACCGCTTTCGGTTTGGATTCTGCCGAAGTTTCCAAAATGGCCTGATTTTCAGGTTACAATAGCTGTATTGGAAACGTGACCGAGTGGCCGAAGGTGCTCCCCTGCTAAGGGAGTATGGGGTGTAGAGCCTCATCGAGGGTTCGAATCCCTCCGTTTCCGCCAAGATGGCTTAAAAATCAATGACTTGCGAGATTATTTGATTTTTGTACCACTTAAAGTACCACAAAGAGCAAAGGCTGCAAACTTTGGTTTGCAGCCTTTTGTTTTTCCAGCTTGGCCTATGTGAGATATTGAGTGGACACATGTCGTCTATGCAGCGGTTGCTGCCGCTCGCATGTGAGGCTGACCTGTTCGGGGTTCGGCAGTGACTACCCGTTGATCACCCCCGAGCGCTGGATGAAGGACTTCGAGGAGGCGGGCTTCAAGCCCGAGGTCATGCCCGGCATCCTCAAGGCAACGCGGTGCGCCTGCTGGGTATTTAAGAAGTACGCAGCTTAGATGAAACCTGAACCGACCGAGCAGAAGGACACGCTTTAACCGGCGAAAACGTTATGAATGCCGAGCTACTTTTTTGAGGGAGGCGGTAGAGTGGATCGCAGGTAATTAAGCAGTTCCACACTAGACTGCCTCTTCGTTTTGCGGGAACGTGGTTCGTACTTGAATCCTGGAAAGAATGCAGCCTCCACCTCTCGAAGGGCATGTATTCCAAATCCTGTTAGGCGCAAAAGTCTTATGGGATAGTTCGCCATGATCTCGTCAACCGAATGAATACCATTCTGTGCCAGTGCATTCAAAGTGCGAGTTGATAACTTTTTAAGGTCGGAAACTTCGGTCATGGGATAGCTATCAAGGCTGATTGATCAATACTTGTAACAAGTATTTCGTAGTTCATTAAGTCCCGCAATAGGGGCTGCCTTAGGCCAATCATGGAATAGAAAACCTAAGACTGGGCTGCTGCCGGTTTCAAAGACACCTTGTTAAGGTGGAAAATGAAACCGGAGATGTAATGGATACCTCCTCCCTGCTTACGGGCAGCACAAACGCCGCTGGAGTGCAGAGATGAACCGCGTGACCGTTGTGGGAGTGTGGCTCGTCCATTAGGCGAGCTGAATCCTCGACTGATACGGCATCAAATTACGCCCATTACGTGATAGACCAAGGTCTTCACAATACCAGCGAGGATTCATCATGCATCGTCATACTGCACAAATTGCGGGGCAAATCATCGGCCAGATGGGAGGCCTTCAGGTCATTGGGCTAGACATTGCCAAGAGCGTGTTCCAGCTTCACAGCGTGGACGTGAGCACTACGTCGCGACTGGTAGTCATTTGGGTAGACCCCTTATCGCTGCAAACATTCGTTCGCTCATCCTCGACAGATCTGTCCCGCACTTGGCCGCCGTAACTGACGGCTTTTGTGCTTCCCCTCATCACGTGCCCATGGGTCGTATCGTGGTTTTCGCCTCTAGGTGTATGGTCCCAGATTTTGATTGTGCAATCTTTTCTCATGAATGGAAGGAGGCACTATGGGCCAGGTTTTGCACGGCAGCGCCACAATGACAGAGGCGATTAGTCGAGCGATACAACATAGTCAAGAGAGCCTGAGAGCGCTTTCTGCACGCTATGGCATCAATCAGAAGACGGTGGCGAAGTGGAAGAATCGGCCTTCGGTCACCGATCTGCCGACAGGGCCCAGGCAGCCGCGCTCCACCGTTTTGTCCGTTGAGGATGAGGCAGCGATCGTCGCCTATCGCAGGCATACCATGCTGCCGCTGGACGACTGTCTCTACGCGCTGCAGCCGACTATCCCGCATCTGACGCGCTCGTCTCTGCACCGCTGCTTGCAGCGGCACGGTATCTCGCGGCTGCCCGAGGTGCAGGGCGATAAGCCAGCCAAGAAGCGGTTCAAGAGCTACCCCATTGGCTATTTCCATATCGACATTGCTGAAGTGCAAACAGCCGAGGGCAAGCTCTATCTCTTCGTGGCCATCGACAGGACGTCCAAGTTCGCACTCACCGAACTCCATCCCTCGGCTGACAAGATGACTGCGGCGCAGTTCTTGCGCAATGTGATCGCAGCGGTGCCGTACACCCTCCATACGGTGCTCACCGATAACGGCATTCAGTTTGCCAACCGCAGTTCAGACCGGTACGCCTTCCAGCACATCTTTGGTCGAGTCTGCGAGGAACACGGTATCGAACATCGCCTCACAAAGGTCAAGCATCCGTGGACCAATGGGCAGGTCGAGCGAATGAACCGGACCATCAAGGAAGCCACCGTCAAGCGCTTCCACTATGACGATCACGCGCAGTTGCGGCAGCACCTCGCCAACTTCATCGATGCATACAACTTCGGCCGCAGGCTCAAGACCCTCAAAGGCCTGACACCCTACGAATTCATCTGCAAACAGTGGACATCCGAACCTGAACGGTTCAGGATAGATCCGATCCATCAAATGCCGGGACTGAACACCTAGTCAACCTGCAATAAAACAGCTCCAGGAAATCTGCGTCTCATAGATCGTACGGTCAGAGGCGCATCTCTTGCCTCAATCGATTCAGACGGGCCTCTGGCATCCAGATACCGAAGAGAACCGATACGCACTTTACATCATCCTGGATGCAGGCAATGAGGCGTACGGACCCAAAACTTACTGGCTGGAGAAGCGAGATATTTAACTCGAGCAAGTAGGTAGGTTCCCAGATATTTCTCGGTGGCTTCCGGAAGCGCCCCTGGCCACATTATGCATCCCATCAACTTTGGAACTTCTCGCTGCAAGCGCCTCCCGCGGAGCCGACCTATCGCAAATGTAGTTGCGTCAATTGAAAAACCTAGTGCACTCTTGGCTAATTCTATCATTGCAATCATTTAATTAGTTTTTAGTAATGATATATCTTCATAAGTTCTCTTTTTATCACGGTAAAAAACCAAAATAAATATACATAAAGCAAATTCACATAAAGCCAAGATTGAACATAATTTCTTTGGAAAAGTCTCATCCCTACAAATTGGAGTAATTCTATGCATGCTTGTTTGACGCACGTACGCCAAACCAAAACTGTCCTTAAGAATTTGGCAGCGACCGCCATGGCGTGCTCGCTAGGCATAGCATATGGTGCTGTTTACACTCCGGATAATTTTGCTTCTGCAGGTGGCACCAATCTTGAAACCTACGCAATGGTCAAGGATAACTCGGGCCGAGTGGTTGTGGGCGGAGCCTTCACAACAGTACAAGGTCAGGCGGGCTATCAGGGGTTGGCGCGATTCAATACAGATGACTCGCTGGATACCTCTCTCAAGGTGGCCACCAATTTATTTGTAAAAACTATCGCGGTGCAGGCTGATGGGAAGATCTTGATCGGCGGCGCTTTTACCGCCGTTATCCCGACAGGGGCTTCGACCTGGACTCCCTTTTGGGGAATTGTTCGTCTAAATGCTGATGGCACGCTGGACCCAAGCTTTCAAAATGCGCCGGCAGGGAAAGTCAAGGCCAATGGCAACGTGCGCAGTATCGCTGTGCAGCCAGATGGCAAGATTGTCATCGTAGGCTATTTCAACGCCATCGACGGTACCCCTATCAACCGTATTGCCCGTCTAAACGCCAATGGCACATTAGACACAAGTTTCAATGTAGGGCCTGGGGCGAACGACGGCGTTGAGGATGTAAAGCTGCAAGCTGATGGCAAGGTCGTGATTGCCGGATCGTTCACGCAGGTGCAAGGCACCACCATTCGCGGAGTAGCGCGCTTGAACGCCGATGGCACGCTGGATACAACCTTTGTGCCAAATGCAAACGCACCATCGGCCCCTAATGGTTCTTCTGGTGGATTGTTCCCCGTGTACCAAATCGCAATCCAGGCGGACAACAAAATTGTGGTCAACGGGGGACCACTTAAATTTGCCGACGAGTGGCATCGCGGCGTGGTGCGGCTGAACGCCAATGGAACACCCGATACCGCCTTCAATCCATTCATCAATGATTGGGGCTACTCTATTGCACTGCAAACGGTAGGGAGTGAGGAGAAGATTCTCGCTGGCGGCCGCTTCACCGTAGTGGGTCAGCGTGATGTTGCGACCGATGCTACTGTCGGCACGGACGTTGTGCGATACGGCATTGCCCGCTTCAATGCCGATGGGACTGTGGACGCGGATTTCGATACGTCCAATGGCACCAATTTACCAGTATGGGCCGTGCTGCCCAATAGTGATGGGACGGTCTATTTAGGTGGCGCGTTTACCAGCGTGGCTGGCATGGCGCGCAATGGCATTGCGCGCCTGAAGGAGCTTGATCCCACGACTCAAGTCATCAACTTTGTTCAACCAGATCCAGCCGTCTATTCAGCAATGAACGGCGCCACTGTAACCTGGACAACTGCTCCACCTACCAGCAGCAGTGCTGGTCTACCGGTCACGTATAGTAGCTTGACAGCATCTGTCTGCACCGTAAACGCATCGACCGGTGTAGTAACTCTAGTCACCCCAGCAATTTCTGGTTTGTGTACGATTGAGGCAAATGCAGTCGCGGGAACGCAAGTGATCGGCGGAACTACCTATAACGTCAACGCAGCAACTCCCGTGCGGCAAAGCATGCAAATCGATGCGCCGCCAGATCAGAGCATCACCTTCCCAGTACAAACTACGCCACGGAACGTGGCAAGTGGAACATTCAGCATCAATCCTCTTGCTACTGCAAGCTCGACATTACCCGTAACTTATTCTAGTCTTTCCCCTTCCGTCTGCACAGTGTCGGGTACCACCGTAACCCCAGTAGCTGGAGGTCTCTGCACGATCGCAGCCAATCAGTCTGGAGGCACGGTGGGCGCCGTAGCATTCAATGCCGCACCCCAGGTTTCCCAGAACGTGACAGTGCAAAGTGCACAAACCATTAGCTTTCCGGCTCAAACCGCGCAAAGCGTAGTCACTGGAAGCTCATTTAATTTGGCTCCCGTGGCCACTGCCACTTCTGGCTTAGCAGTTACTTATACAAGCCTCACTCCTGACATATGTACGGTGGCAGGAAGTGCTGTGCGAGTCTTAGCCACTGGCTCCTGCATCATTGAGGCAAATCAGCTCGGCAATGACTACTTCACTGCAGCAACTCCTGTGAGCCAATCTGTATCAGTCACTGCGTCGCCTGCTCCTGCTGCCACTCCCGTGCCAACACTCGGCGAATGGGGCCTGATCGCTCTGTCATCGCTACTCGGGATGTTCGGGCTCGCGCGAAGCCTAAGACGTACCAGCTAATTGGCTCTCGATATGTAAAGCCCGCCCATAGCCCGGCGGGCTTTTTCTTCATGCCCGCGATTTCGGTATATCGGCATAGATGTGGCATGCGAGTCTCTGGCGTGGACTGCCCCCGCTCTAGTAGACAAACCCCAGCCTCACTCCCGGGCGCGCTCAAACGCCTCGGGGCTGACTCCGCCCAGGTGGCTGTGGCGACGCGACCGGTTGTAGAACACTTCGATGTAGTCAAAGACATCGGCCCGAGCCATCTCCCGGGTCTTGTAGATACGTTTGCGGATACGCTCTTTTTTCAGGCTGCTAAAGAACGATTCCATGACCGCATTGTCCCAGCAGTTCCCTCTGCGGCTCATGCTCGGTAGCAGTCCATGGGTTTTGCAAAATCGCTTGAAGTCATCACTGCCGTATTGGCTCCCTTGATCGGAATGAATCGCCCCGGGTTTTGAGGAGGCTCAACACTCTGAGAGGATTGAGTCATGAGCAAGTCGAACAAGTTCTCACCCGAGGAGCGTGAGCGTGCGGTGAGGATGGTGCAGGAGCACCGAGGGGAGTACCCGTCGCTGTGGGCGGCCATCGAGTCCATCGCACCGAAGATTGGATGTGTGCCGCAGACCTTGAACGAATGGGTCAAGTGTGCCGAAGTCGACACCGGCGTGCGCGAAGGCGTCACGACCAGTGAGGCCCAGCGGATGAAGGAACTGGAGCGAAAGGTCAAGGAACTGCGCCGGGCCAATGAGATATTGAAGCTGGCCAGCGCGTTTTTCGCGCAGGCGGAGACGGGCCGCCGGCTCAAGTCCTGAAGGACTTCATCGACAAACATCGCGATGCCTTCGGGGTCGAGCCGCTCTGCAAGGTCTTGCAGGTCGCCCCGTCGGCATATCGAAGGCATGCGGCGCTGCTGCGCGAGCCCCACAAGCGCTGTGCCCGGGCTCATCGCGACGAGATGCTGATGCCACAGATTGAACGTGTCTGGCAGGCCAACATGCAGGTCTACGGCGCCGACAAGGTGTGGCGGCAACTGGCACGCGAAGGTGTTGTCGTGGCCCGCTGTACGGTCGAGCGATTGATGCGCAGGCTCGGACTGCGTGGCGTGATGCGCGGCAAGGTCGTGCGCACCACGGTCGGCGATGCGAAGGCGCCATGCCCGTTGGACCGGGTGAACCGGCAGTTCCGTGCCGAGCGGCCCAACCAGTTGTGGGTCAGCGACTTCACGTACGTCTCGACCTGGCAGGGCTGGCTGTACGTGGCCTTCGTCATCGATGTGTTTGCCAGGCGCATCGTCGGCTGGCGGGTGAGCAGCTCAATGCGAACGGACTTCGTACTTGATGCGCTGGAGCAAGCTCTCTACGCCCGGCAGCCTGAACGCGATGGAAGCCTGGTCTGTCACTCCGACAGGGGCTCGCAGTACGTCAGCATTCGCTACACCGAACGACTGGCAGAAGCGGGCATCGAACCGTCAGTGGGAAGCAAGGGCGACAGCTATGACAACGCCTTGGCCGAGACCATAAACGGACTCTACAAGGCCGAACTCATTCATCGCCGAGCACCCTGGAAAACCAAGGAGACCGTGGAGTTCGCAACGCTCGAATGGGTGTCGTGATTCAACCACCATCGCCTGCTCGAACCCATCGGGTATATCCCGCCAGCAGAAGCCGAGGCAAACTACTACCGGCAACTCGCCAGCCATAACACCGAGGTGGTGGCCTGACTTAAACCAAACAGCCTCCGCGAATCCCGGGGCGATTCAGACCTTACTCGAGAATCCGCTTTACCGCGACGCATCTGCCGTAGAAGTCAGTCTTTTGTGGGTAAGCCAGACTCCCAACATAGACATTAAAGTGACCAGCGCACTCAAGAGCGGGCCGCCCAGCGCTGGCACCGGCTCAATCGTGGTGGGAGTTCCCGATTTGAGCACATTGGTGACCTTGAAGGTTGCCATTGCGCCCTTTGCTGGAACCAGCACCGGGTTCGTTTCATACACCGGCTTGTCCCAGGTATAGCCGGAAGGGCTGTTAGCGGCCAAGGTCTCGCTGATCTGGCAGCTAGCGCCAGACGGCAGATTGTCCATCGTTACGCTGTTGCTCGCACCATTGGCGATCTCAACCTCCGTGTCGAATTTGCCATCAACACCGCAGTCAATGGCGAAGGCAAACTTACCGCTTGTCTTCTGTACCACTGCGTCCGGGCCAGAGATCAGCTTTGTCAACGTCAGGCTTGCGGCCTGTCGCTTGAGCGGGTTGTTGGCTCCTACGGTTACTGAGCCGCCAGCACTAGGAATCACTATGGAGTCAGGGCTGATAACAGGGGCATCCCACTCATAGCCTGTGGGTGCAGTGGCCTTACTGGTTTCGCTGACCTGGCAGGTAGCTCCAGCAGGTAAACCGCTGATGGTTACACTGCCACTTGCACCATTGATAATCGCTACCGTGGTATTGAACACGCCGTCAGCACCGCAGTTGACAGCAAACGCGAAGCTGCCATTGACGGCCTTGATTCCCGCATCTGGTCCAGTGATGCGCTTGGTGATGGTCAAGCCCGCCACGTTGCGCTCAAGGGGGTTGGTAGCTTTGAACGTAACCGTACCACCCACGCCAGGAATGACAACAGGATTCGTCTCGAAGACGGGTGCCAACCATTGGTATCCAGCAGGGGCATCTGCTTTCTTCGTTTCACTGACCACGCAAGTTGCACCGGTGGGGATGCCACTGATCGTGTTGCTGTTGCTGGCTCCGTTGGCTATTACCACGCTTGTAGAAAAGCTACCATCGGTCCCGCAGTTGAGAGCGAACTCAAAGCTGCCGTTGACCTTGGCCACTGCTGCGGCTGTGCCGGTCACCACCTTGGTGAGTGCGAGGCTTGCGGTCTGCCTATTAAGAGTGTTGGTCACGGGAACCTCGCGGGGCGTTTGAGGACCCAATGGATCTGTGGAGTTGACGATAGTAGGCGACCCCACCCACTCGTAACCAGGAGGGGCTAGAGGAGGGGTGTCTTCTGTGACCGTGCAGGCCTCGGTATCGTAGAACGTCAGTGGCGCGCTGGTACCGCTGCTCGCCCCCGCTGGCACCATGATGGACCAAGACTGCGAAGGTTGCACACCACAGGTCACATTGCCCGTAAAAGTCATCGGCGCTGGCAGTCCCGCTGCTTCAAGACCTGTCACCAGCTTTTTGACCGTGATGGCCGATTGGGTGTTGGCAATCTGGACGTTCACATCGGTCTTGTTAGTCGCCATGATTGGATCGAACAAGCCAGGAGGTAAAGTTGCCAGGGCTTCATTCTTGTAGGTGCCAGGTATCACCCCGGCTTTACCCTTAATGGTGAACTTGATCTCACCTAATTGCCCAATCGATTTGATGGTGCTGCTCAGTGTGCGGGTTGCCGAGTCGTAATCAACGCTCGCGCCGCATTCGGTACGAGGATGAGGTAAAGGAGGGGCCGACTCCTTGATCATTTCGCATGCGGCACTTTCGTACTCAAAAATACTGGGCAGCGGGTCGGAGAACAACACATTGGGCGCTGCACCCAGGCCAGCGTTGGATACCACCACCGTGTAGGTCATAGGCTCGCCTGCCTTCACAAAGATAGGGGTTACAGTCTTAGTGATACCTACGTCTGCGCAGATGATCGGCATGGATACAGAGGCCGATTTGCCCAACCTCCCATTGGGCGGTGTGACTTGGGTGAAGTTAGTGATCGTTCCGCTAGCGCTGGAGCAACTAGCGGCACTCAGCTCCTCCAGCGTTACCCGGTAGCGCAAGATGATCTTTCCCTGCACAGGAAGCTTGGGAATGGTGGTTCCGGATTTGACCAAATAGTTGAAGGAAGACAGTGACTGAGAATCCCATGCTGCAAACTGGCTATCTGCAGGACATTGAGCACCGCCTTCAGCGACGCACCCGTCATATGCGATCTTGGCCTTCAAGTTTTGCGCGAACCCGGAGGTGTGCATATAGTCATGCCACTGAGCGCCATCTACTGCATCTGGCCCAGGATTGGTGATGACCACTTCATACGTGAAGGGTACGCCTGGCTGCGGAGAGGCCGTACTTTGGGTTTTGGTCACCCGGATATCCGGGCAAGCAGAGGTCGCGGGTACGGACATATTTACGTAGCCGGTTTCTTTACCCGTAAAGCCGGTACTACCGGGCGGCGCTTGGATGCTCGCGGAGTTGCGGAAAGTACTCGCAGCCAATCCGCAGAATGCGCTAGGAGTCAATACCGCATCGTAAACAACAGTGATCTTGCCACCTACCGGAAATTTGGGGATTGCAACATTGAACAGATCACCATCGTTTAGGACGTTTCCACTGCTTCCGCTAGTAGCTCCCCCGCGATCGACGGTGGGAAAACTGCTATCTAGCGGACATTCCGCACCGTTTTCAGCTATGCAGGATGGTACATAGTGCGCTTTCAGATTGGCATATTGGGCGCTGCCACTAACTGAATTAGTCCAATCACGCAGCTTAGCGCCATCTGCAGCCACCAAACCATTGTTGACAACGGTAACAGTGTAGCGAATGGTATCGCCGTAGGTGTAGGCGTAGCTGGTGCCCAAACCAATGGGGATGATCGTTCCATCGGGTAAAACCTTGGCCTGAGTCTTGGTCAAGTCATAGTTCCACGCAGGAGTGGGTGGGCAGGCGTCAGTGCCGGGCACGGAAACGTTTGCAGTAGAAGATGCAGTGCCAAACTGATTAGTAATACCATTGGGCGGCGTGATTGTTGCAACATTGCTAAGGTTCGCCGTCGTCAAGCCACATTGCGCACTAGGTGTGATGGAGGCGCTATAGACAACGGTGACGCTGCTGCCCGATGGCAACTTAGGTACGGAAGTGTTGAACAAACTACGCTGGTAATTGTTGGTAGCCCCAGTAAAACTAGTAAAGGCCCCAGCGGCTGGACACTGAGCGCCGCCAGTTGCGCTGCACGACTCATAGTTAATGTCAACACTAGCACGATAACCGGCGTTGGTACCGGTTACTGAGGTTCCCAGGTAATCACGAAATATTGCACCGTCCGCTGCCGCATTTCCTTCATTTTTGAGCGTGATAGTGTAGATGGTCGTCCCACCCACCGTAGACTGTGTCTTGTTGACAATCAGCTTTGCATCGGTGATCAGCGTAGTGTTGACTGTGCTGGCGTTAGTTTCTGGATGTGTCTCCGTCAGGCCCGCAGGCGGTGTGAGGTTGACGGTGCTGGAGACGGACGTGGGGCTGGGCACGCCATAGTTACCAGTAATGGTGATTTCCACTGCACCTTGATTCGGAAAATTAGGAATATTGCCGCTGATTTGCGTATTGGTAGCGACCAGATTTGCTCCGCTGGGGCATTGGGCTCCGCCGGTAGCAGCCGTACATGTGGCACTTACTCCAGTGGCGCCCGTGGGCAGAGTGTCTATGAAGGTTGCACCGTCCGCCCCTCCAAGTCCATTGTTGGAGAGCTTTACCACATAGGTGAACTGCGCGCCAGCTGCTGAGGTCGTCGGCCCCGCATTGTTAGCAACCAAATCTGCGGACTGTGCCCAGCTCAATGCTGGTGTGGAAGCTAGAAGCAAGCTCGCACATAAGAGCTTGATTTTGTTAGGTGAGTTGTTTCTGGTAGCCCTAATAACGGCAAATCGATCAACAAACACATTACCTCCATGATGGTTAGTTGTTGTGCCGATATTTTCATTAAAAATATGTATTAGTGAGATTTTTTTTACATGTCTGAGTGGATTAAATATTGTTGTGAATCTAATCAAAAATAATTTAAATTTAGCAAAGTTTCAATGAGTTCAAATGTCTCGAAATTACAACAAAGGCGCTTATTAGTCGTCATGTTGATTTCCACGCAAACCTGACCCGGGGCAGTCCAGCTGAGATCTTCTGCTTATCTCCACTTCTATCGCCACTGGCGATGACCTCCCCTTGGGAGCAGTTTCCACACTTGTCGGCTAGCTCAGATTTCCGGGGCCACCCCTGGCAAAGTAGTCATTCAGGTATCTATCAATCGCCGTGCTCGATATACTATCCTCTTCTTGTTTTTAGAAAGATAGAAATGGCTACTTTGAAGGAGATCGATGCCCAGTTGGATGCTCTGCTAGCACAACGTGAAGAGATTCGGAAAAACGAGTTAAAGAGCGTAATTGGTAAAATTCGCTCGCTGGTCGTTGAATATGGCTTGAGCAGCGCAGATGTTTTTCCGCCGACCCGTCACCGTTTAGCTACGACCAGAACTAAAGTCGCCGCCAAATATCGCGACCCTGTATCAGGATCAACATGGACTGGCAGGGGAAAAGCACCTAAATGGATCGAGGGACAGGATCGGGAGAAGTTTGCAATCAAGGAATGAATTTAATAAAGGCAACCTGCTTCGGCAGGCTTTTTAAAGTATGCAATAGAGAGGCTTTGTTGCACTACAGAGACTTCCCATAAAAGCAAGCGCTGATGGTTTTCTTTTTGATAGACCTGAATGCCGTGGTGTTCAAGAGGCGTAAAACGAGGAACAGACTGCACATCTACAGACGAGGTTGTGCACCTGGTGTGCGCCCCAAGAAACAAACCGCGCAGCAGGGCTCCTTTCAAATCCCGTGATGTTTTGCGACTCACAGTGCATCAATCGAGCTCGCCTGCTGCTGGTCTGACCTGTTCATTGCATCTTTGATTTCACGTATGGCAAGTTCAGAGAATTTTTAAGCCAAGACCGCTAATGGCCTTGAGCTAATGTGGCTCGCTTCATAGCGGCGCTGGTGTGTCATTAGTGCCCAAAGGATTCGCGCATTTTTGTTGGCCAAGGCCACGACGGCCTTTTGCCATCCAGCGCGCTGCCTCAGGGATATGGCCCACTGCGAGATGGGGTCTAGGTTGTAGTTACCGGTGAGCACGGCGTTGTTGCACAACTCCAGCTCTGCAGTGCGGTAGGCTCGCCAGATGAGTGAATCGAGCTGGGGGCGCAAGCGTTACCGCACCACAAACTGGAAGAGCGAACCACGGTAACTTTACTTTTGTCAATTGTTGAATTTTGACGTAGCTCAAAGACTGGATAATCCGCATCCGCTCAACTACCTCTTAGCGATTGAGAGTTTGCCTTCTAAAATTTGGAGGTGAGTATGCAGCCGGAAATTTTTGTTAAATCGCCATCAAAATCAACACCCTACACCATTGTTCTGGAGAAGGGTGCAACCCTCATTGGCAGAGCAAAAGAATGCGGAATCTGCTTGGATGATCTCAGCATCAGCCGTGATCATGGTGCATTCGTTTACCACCTGGGCGTCTTGGTGATTGAGGACCACAGCAGTACGAATGGCACGTTTGTCAACGGCATTCGGGTCAAGCGTCAGGTGCTGTACTCAGGCGACGCGGTGAAGGTTGGTGAGTTCGATATTGCAATCAAGATCGGATCGGACTTTGGTGAAGAGTTACTGCGCGCTGCCTAATTCTGTACAGCATTACCAGGCTAGTGTCCCCCTCTGAAGTAGACAGCAAGCGCAAGAACTACACAGACCGCCGAGAGCCCGATAGCAAGGCCAAGTGTGCTCAGCCCCATTTGCAAGCGTCTTTTCATGTTTGCCCCCATGCCTATGTAACTATCATCTGTTGAATGTCACGTTTTTATAGGTGAAAACGACTACTCGAATAGTAGATCTCGCAACTATGCATTCCCACAAGGCCAGCCAAGTGCTGGCCTTTTCTTTTGGAGCAAGCCATGACCAATATCAATGTGCGGCTATCAGCGCAGTTTGCCTGGTGGATGGTCCCGGCTGTGTACCTGGTGGGCTTCGCCTGCTGGCTGGCTGGTCAACCTCCGAATCTGGGAGCTATCGACTGGCTGGTGAGCAAGGCGCTCCGGGTTGACGTGCGCGAGGCCTGATGAAATTCACTCCATGCAATGTTGACCGCGCAACGGTCTATGACGTGGACACCAAAGCAGCTCAAGCAGGTGCTCATGGTGAACACAGAGACTAGATCGGTAGTGGTTGCCAAGCAGCCGCTGCGACTGAATCACAAGGGTTCGGTAGATCGGGAGACCATCCACTTCAATGCAATTCACCCTATCTATGGCGGAGGCATCAAGCCCTGCCTGTTCCACTGCTGCGGGAGAAAGCCATGAGCGGAACCATGAAGCAAGGCCAATCGCCAAATTCCCAGGCGCTGCTGCGAGCGATCTATGCAACCAAGCCAGAGGCGATCACGCCTGCTGTGCTCAGCATGTCTTCCTGCATTTCCTCATGAGGTGAGCCATGACCCTGCAGATTCAACTAGCGATAGCGGCCCTGGTGGCCGCCTTGTCATTTGGCGGTGGCTGGATAGTCAACGGCTGGGGTGGCGCATCGAAAGTGGCCGACTGCAAGACCGAGCAGGCCCAGGGTGTAGCCACCCGCGCCGAAGCCGCCCGAGCCGATGAATCCAACACTGCAAAACTGGAGAGCAAACATGCACAAAACACGATCTATAACGCTGACAAGCTGGCCAGCCTCAAGACTGGCATTGCTGTTGATGTGCGCGGCGAGCTTGAGCGCGCTCACCGGCTGCAGCTCAGCGCCGACAGTCGAGCCGCCACTTATCGCGCGCAAGCCGAATCCGACGCCATTGCCTGCAGCGCTCTTGCAGATAAAGCCTCAGCCCTCGATCGCCAGCTTGCAGAAGGCATCGGAGTGGTCGCGGAACTCGGAGGCGCTCTTAAGCAGCGAGACGCTGAAGTAGCAGCGCTGTGCGACCAGGTGAACATCGAGTGCGGATTGAACGCTGATGTGGGCGATCGGGCCTGCTGCTCCAAATAGAACGAGCCTTCCCGGCGCTACAGCGCTGGGAATAACGTAGCGCTACCCTTGTCTAAATTCTTGATTCACGTCAAAATATTTAGTATCAAGTTACTACAAATGAAAAAGGACGATGCGATGAAGAAAGCAATCTCTGGCCTCCTGTTTGCGTTCTGCTTGATGATTCCCGGCCTATCGATGGCCGCTTTCGTATCTGGCCCAGTAACTTACGAATTCAGCTCGATCTATTCAGGCACATCGAAAGACCTGACCTATGACGCCGACGGGTCACCCTATAGCGATTTATCGGTATTGCTGATCTGTATCGATCATGGGACAAATCCCCCCTTCACCTATGAAACCCCTGCTGCTCAATTCGATACTCAGGCGGGCGCCAGTGCCATCAAAGGCTCGTCCGGCGCAGCTGGTGAAGCAGCTATCTACTGGCTGCTCGACCAATACTACGAGGAGTACTACAAAAGCAGCGTAGAGAAGCGACGCGCCCTGCAATATGCGTTATGGGAGATTGGCAACGACTATGACGGCACTGCCGCCAGCATCGACATTGCACGAGGCTCATCTCGTCCCAGCTTAGAGGATGTCACGCAGTATGGAGGTAGCGACCAAGCAGCGTTTGTCGATGCTTACACAACTCTGTATGCGGCAATGCGAGCAAATCTACCCACTCTACGCACAACGTATCGCTCCAGTAAATACACCATGGATCTGTTCCGCAACCGCGATCCGAAATATCAACATATGGTCGCACTGATAGAGAAAGCCCCGCCCAATACCGTACCGCTTGCTGAGCCTGCTATCACGGGCACGCCCCGAGTCGGATCTCCTGTGACCGGTAGTTATACCTATGCAGACAACGACGCAGATGTCGAAGACCCAAGCGGCACGACCTATCGATTCGTCACCAGCCCCAGTCCAACCATTGCTCATTCAAACGAAGGGACCGTGGTCGCCAGCGGTTCGACAGGTGGCGACACCAAGACAGTTTCCTACACTTTGCAACCCGCAGATTTGAATCAATACCTCTATTTCTGTGTAACGCCCGCTGCGCAAACAGGCGCCACGCCGGGATTGGAGGTATGTTCTCGTGCAGCAGGACCTGCTGTAGTTTCGTCGGTAACGCCAACGCCCGTTCCTATGTTGAGCACATGGGGCCTGACCGGACTGTCTTTACTCTTAGCTGCGCTTGGTCTCATTAGAAGCCGCAGGCGCTCAGCATAGATCGCCAAGGCAAGAAAGCCTCCCAGGTGTCATTTACGCCCGGGAGGCTGTTTTTTCGTCTAGGGATTAAGCCGTGGCGGCGCTGTGGAGGTCAGTCCTGAGATCGTTGCGGAGTATGTTGTGTATTGTCACGTCTCCGTGCTTTGTGTAAACAACCTTTAACTTTCTATTCGAAGGTGCGCCCGTTTGTATTGTTCAAATATATAAGTATATTATTTCAGCCTAATACCTTTGGTTGCAACTATTTCAACGACTTGGGCGCTGCCAATCTGGGTATTCAGATCGGCCAGTCGCTTCAATTGGAGAGGATTCATGACACTATTGCGCAAAGCCCTGCCACTCGCCCTACTAGCATTGGCGGCTAACCAAGCCTTGGCCCAGACTAGCACTAACCCCTTGCAGAGCTGCACACCCACACAGGTACGCGCAACAGAGCGCTACTGGTTTGCCGGCAACAAGATCGCAATGGATTTTGGTGTGTCCGGCACTGCGCTGCCTACCATCACGGCCAGCCCAGCTACCGTGTCCAACGTGCAGGAAGGCTCCACCGTCGTAACTGATGCCAATGGCACCTTGCAGTTCTGGGTCGGTGAAGGCAGTGTCTACAACCGCAACCAGGTAGTCATGGCCAATGGCAGCGGCATCACTGGCAACCTGAGCGCTGTACAGGTGGTGGTGGCCTTTGCCGCGCCAGATGTACCGGGCAAATACTTCGTGGTCGCTACTTCGGGGGCGGCTGCTGGCATTCCTGGCACCCTGCTGTACTCGATAGTGGATATGACCGCCAATGGCGGCCTGGGCGCGGTTACCAGCAAGAACATCACCGTTCCCGGCGGCATTTCTAGCAACGAAACCCTTTCTGCCGTGCCCAACAGCGACGGCACCGGCTATTGGGTGCTGACGACCAGCTATGGCACCCGAAACCTGGTTGCGCAACTGTTTGACAGCAACGGGCCTGTGGGCGCTCCAGTGGTCTCCACATTGTCGGAAGACGTTGGCAACCTCTTTGGTAGCATCTATTTCAACAAGGATCTGACACAGTTCGCTGTTGCAACCAGTGTTCAGGGTTCAAACTCCAGCAACATCGTCCGGACCATGCGCTTCAATGCGCAAACCGGTCAGGCCACCGAAATCGCCAGCTGGCACGCAGGCACCACAGGCTCGGCGTATGCAGCCGATTTTTCGCCCAGCGGCAAATACCTGTACGTATCGAACATCTACCCGGGCCAGTTGTACCGTTATGACGTGAGCTCCGGGGATGCTGCGACGATCAAGGCCAGTGAAGAATCCGTCGGCGTTACCGGGGATATTCGGGGCGGCGGCCATGTGCGGCGTGGGCCGGATGGTGCCATGTGGATCGCTCACGAGGCAAACAACCCATCGCTCACCCGCATTGCCAATCCAGACGAAGCGCTGGTTGCCAACATTGGATTTGCACGGGGCAATATCGCATTGCCCGCGGGCGTAACCAGCCGCTGGGGCCTGCCGCAGACCGTCGCAGGCTGCCCCAAGCCGCTGGCGCCTGATGCCGTTCCCGCCGTCAGCGGACCGGCCGCCCCCTTCTATGTAGGCACCCCGCAGACACTGGCCGTCAACCTGGCCAACCAGGGCGGCAGCGGCAATGTGGCCGACGGCACGCTCACCATCAACCTGCCTGCCAATGTGCAGGCGGGCAGCGGCCTGCCAGCCGCCTGTACCGCCGTATCACCACAGCAGATCAATTGCGACCTGGCTGCCGCAGGCATGGGCCCGGTTGCCCCTGGCGCCAACCTGGGACCGCTGAGCATTCCCGTCACTGTTTCGGCCCCCGGCACCTACAACGTGGATGTGACCGTGGCGGGCGTGACCGGCGAGACCGGCGCTGCCTTGCTCAACAACACGGCCCAGACCAGCATCACCGCGCTGGCCCTGGCGCCGGACGCCGTCCCTGCCATCAGCGGGCCTGCAGCGCCCTTTGGCGTGGGCACACCCCAGGTGCTGGCGGTACAGGTCGCCAACAACGGCGCTGCTGGCGATGTGACTGATGGCACGCTTACCGTCACGCTACCCGCCAATGTGCAGGTGACCGGAGGCGCCAGCCTGCCTGCTGGCTGCACGGCGACAACGCCCCAGCAGATTGCCTGTAACCTGGCGCTTGCGGGCGGCCCGGTTGCACCCGGCGCCAGCCTGGGGCCATTGAACATCCCCGTGACCGTTTCAGCGCCTGGCACCTACAGCGTGGATGCAGTCGTAACGGGCGTGACCGGTGAGGTGGACGCTGCGCTGCTCAACAACACCGCGCAAACCAGCATCACCGCGCAGGGGTCAGTGCCGCCCGTCAATGGCGCCGCGCCCGTACCCACCCTGGGCGCCGGTGCGCTGGCAGCGCTGTCTGTCGCCCTGGGCGCATTGGCGATTGCCACGCGCCGCCGCAAGGCACAGGTAGCTGATCGCCGCTAGGAATGTGTTCACTGTCTCTCAACCTCGGGCGAGCCGTGCGCTGGCCTTTTTATGCATATCTGCAGGAGTTCGAATCGTGCCAACGATAGGAATTGTCTCGGGATGCGTAGGCTTTATGTGAGCGTGCTCTACGCCCTGACTTTGATGAAGGGGTTATGGAACCATTGGATTCGGCCTACACCCAGCAGCATCGCGGCGGGGCGTTGTTGCACAACTCCAGCTCTGCAGTGCGGTAGGCTCGCCAGATGAGTGAATCGAGCTGGGGGCGCAAGCGTTACCGCACCACAAACTGGAAGGCGTACAACGCAGCATTGAAGGCCCGAGGCGACTTGACCATCTGGCTGGACTTTGGACTGCAGTGGTTGGCCCCTTCAAGCGGCAAGCGTGGCCGCAATCGCACCTTCTCAGATACTGCTATCCAGTTTTGCCTGACCATCAAATGTCTGTTCGGCTTGCCTCTGCGGCAAACCTTGGGCTTGGTGCAGTCGTTACTCAAATTGATGGGCCTGCCTTGGGCTGCGCCCGACTACAGCACGGTGTGCCGTAGGCAAAAGAGTCAGAATGCGCTGGTGCACTACCGTCCAAGCAGCCAGGGCTTGCACATGCTTGCTGACTCCACGGGCATCAAGTTCCTGGGCGAAGGCGAGTGGAAAACCAAGAAGCATGGTGCAGAGCGGCGCCGTCAATGGCGCAAGGTGCATCTGGGTATTGATGCCGACACTATGCAGATCCGGGCCATCGTTGTGACCACCAATGAAGTCGGTGACTCGCCAGTGGGTGCCGAGTTACTGAATCAAATCCCCAGCCATGAAACTGTGGTCAGCCTTACGGGTGATGGAGCGTATGACACGCAGGACGTACATGAGGCTTGTCACAGGCGGGGAGTCATCCCCGTCATCCCGCCGCGCAAAGGAGCAAGGCTGCGCAAAGGACTGGCATTCACCCATCGCAATGAGGCAGTCAAGGCATGCAAGCGATTGGGTCGTGCCATCTGGAAACGCTGGAGCGGCTACCACCGCAGATCACTGGTGGAGACGAAGATGAATTGCTTCAAGCGCTTGGGTGAGAAGGTGATGTCCAGGACGTTTGAGCGACAAGTAGTCGAGCTCAACATTCGGGCATCCATCCTCAATCGCTTCACCGAGCTGGGCACGCCCCAGACGGTGGCCCTGGCATAACTACGTCTGGGGTTTGGGGAGGCTCAGCCTCGAACCGATTTGAATACGAAGGACTTACCGCGCACAACAAACAAGATGAGCAGGTGCAGCGCGCTGCTTCCATCAAAGGCTTGGGACCACTCACGGCATCAGCCATTGTCGCAACCGTTGGTGACTTCAAGCAGTTCAAAAATGGTGCACAGTTTGCGGCCTGGCTGGGGTTGACTCCCCGCCAACATTCCAGTGGCGGGAAATCCAACCTGGGAGGCGTTACCAAGCGCGGCGACAGTTATCTACGCTCTTTGCTGGTGCAAGGCGCAAAGGCTGCAGTGCTCACGGGCAAACACAATCAGGACCCCATCTCACAATGGGCTATTGCCCTGAGGCAGCGCAGCGGCTGGCAAAAGGCCGTCGTTGCATTGGCCAACAAGAATGCTCGTATCCTGTGGGCTCTCATGGTCCATGAGCGCCCTTACGAGGCTGCACATATCAGCACGCGCCCAACGCAACCCCTATTTGCTGGCGCATAAGCCAAACGATGGATTCAACATGCCAGACGTGAAATCAAAGATGCAATGAACAGGTCAGACCAGCAGCAAGCAAGCTCGATTGTTGCATTGTGAGTCGCAAGACATCACGGGATTTGAATGGAGCCTTGCTGCGCGGTTTGTTTCTTGGGGCGCACATCTGTGCTGAACCCCGTCTGTAGATGTGCAGTCTGTTCCTCGTTTTACGCGCTTTGATCGTCTTGACTGACGGGACATGCCTGTTTGTCAAAAGAATTCCGGCCAGTGCTTGCATTCATGGGAAGTCCCTGTAATGCAACAAAGCCGAACTGCAGTGGTGACTAAACTCAAATCCATTTCGAAGTCTTCGCTTGATGACCTAGGTGCGGGAAATCTTGTAATTAATGATGTTCATAGCCAACAGTAGAGAATTGGCTAATGAAAATGAGTTCAAATTAATTCTGATTAAGAAGTGAAGACTATCCAGTTCTCACGAATTTCTTTTATTTAAGCTTGGATGAAATGAATTTCTGCATGGTATCAGGATTGGCTTGATATTCTGTTCTCAGCTGTGTTGGAGATTTTTTCCAATATTTTTTAAATTCCGTGGAAAAATTGGCCGGATTAGGATAGCCTACCTCCATCGCCACTTTCGCAATGTTCAATGTGCTTTGACCGAGCAGTAAAGCGGCTCTGTGCATTCGTTCCTGTCGGATGAATTCAAATGCTGATATGTGATTGAAAGCCTCGAAAACTGCATTTAGGCGGTGCAGTGATATTTTGAGGTGGAGGGCGATGTCTGTGCTTTTTAAAGATGGTTCTTGAATATGATTAAATATATATTCGATTGCCACCTGCTTCAGTGCTAGATTAACCGATGATGAGCTCTGTGAATTGCTGTCATTGACAAGAGGGTCATTGACATCAATTGAGCTCGTTTTCGATGTATTTTTGCTTTGAGAAATTTCTAGGTGAATTCGGATCCTTTCCAATACCTCTTCAAGATGAAATGGTTTCCCGATATAGTCTACGCCTCCTGCTCTTAGGCCTTCTAGTCGCTCATCCTTTTCTGCCATGGCAGAAAGAAAAATAATGGGGATATGCTGGGTGAGGGGATTTTTCTTCAGCAGACGGGCAATCATAATCCCATTTCGCCCGGGCATGCGAACATCCAATAGAATTAAGTCGGGAATAAGTATGCTTGCTCGCGCATATCCTTGATCACCATTAAGAGCTACGCTTACACGGTATGACGTATTTCGCAGAGCAGAAATCAAAAGACGAAGCTGATCCGGGTCATCATCTACTATCAGTATATGAGGTGCGGGATAATTATTGTTCTCGCTGTTTGTTTCTGGCACGGTTTTTCCATAATTTTAAAAAATGGTGATCTTTATATGTATCTTATGGAGATTTTTGCGTAACTTATTTTATGATCAATTAAATTTATAGAGAAGTCTTGTGCATCTCGCTTGTTGTTTTCATGTAACGTTTTTGAAAAAAAACATACAAATTTAAATTAACCAAAAATATTTTAAATTAACCAAATAAATGGCCGGGGTAGGTGATATAAAAAATGTACTGACAGTCTTGGAGATTGATTCCTCCTTTTCGCAATTGGCTTTTATATAGAAATGCAATAGAAGATCTATTGTTTATCAGTCTATATCGATTCTAATTTTGGATAGCTTTTTTATATCGGAGGTGTTTGTGAAGTATTTGTCTACAGCGGCATTACGTTCGGTTGGTTTGAATAGGGCGCTGGTTCTTTCATCCGCAGTTATGGGCCTAGGTGCAGTCAGCGGCGCGCAGGCAGCCCAACTTGTGTGCGGGCCAGCCAGTTCGCCATTGCGTATTACTACCGCGAAAGCCACTTGGTCTACGGATGCGCGCTACGTGAGCGCCCCTGCGGGGAGCCCCGCTGCGATCGTTGATGATTACCAATGGAGTGGCTGGTTTAACAAGACGACTGCTGTACATGGAGCCAGCGCGGGTTCTTTGAACGGTCAGCCCTATGCCGGTGACTGGCTGTCCTTTGGCGATTCGAGTTTCACTGTCGGTCAGACCAACGCGGGTAATACCACGTCGGGCTCTTATGCGACGGGTACTCAGCCCTATCCGGCAGTGATCACTGATGGCGATACCGCCAACGGCGCACTGGTGTCTCATCGTGTGTCCTACACCTACAACGAGCCGATCACCATCGGCTCCAACGTCAATCTTTCGACCATCAAGATTCAAGGGTCAGGCGGCCTTGATGACAACGCATTATTCGTGGTGCGGCCTGCAACCACTCCATCGGGTGCAACCAACTGGATCCAGACTCAGAATGCCGGCTCTGGCTGGGGTGCCCTGCAGACGCTGTCGATCAATGGCGGGGCCAATGGTCTGGGTTTTTACTATGGTGACAACACCATTAGTTTTGCGGTGGAGAACGCCTTCCATGCATCGACGACCAGTTCAGGAAACCCAACGGGGCTAACCGCTGATTTCACCATCACGGCAGATTGCTTGGATACGCCACCGCCGCCCACAGCCAGCCTGATGTGCCCCGCTGGTAACGTGGCTGGTGATATCGTTCGTGTTGGCCCATTCACCACCAACGCTCGTGATTGGAAGTGGCTCTGGCGCACCAATGCGGCAGGTAATGCGCTGGAGAATGTTGAGCAGCCCTTGTTTGATAGTTACTTGTACCGCAGTTACTTCAATCCCGCCACATTGCCGGCTGGCCAAGAAACCACCGCCCGCTGGATCAGCCCTGGCACAACCGATCCGAGCGCAGGCGATATCCCAGGGGTTCCATATCCAGCGGCTACTGGTCAGGCGAAAGCGGGTTACCACGCCTCTGTATTTGTGATGAATCAGCCTATTACTGTGGGCAACAACGTTGATCTGGCTTCCATCAAGCTGGATGGACGATTTGGGTTTGACGACTACGGTAATTCCGTTTTTGTGCAGCCTGCGAGTGGAGCGCCGGTTTTCGACAACTCTGGCCTATATATGCCTAATGGGTATGGCTCGTTCCAGACCGCCACGACACCTGCTATTCCAGGTTTCGCGCGTGGCCAGAACACCATTGGGTTGATGCTGGACGGGCTGCAATCTACTAATGATTGCGCCGGGGGGACATGCGCGATGGCTGCCATTGCTGACTTCTATGTGACGGCAGCGTGCACAGGTGAGGCCCCGGCTCTTCCTTCGGACCAGACCATTACTTTCCCTGCGCAGACCAGCCCGCGCAAGGTGGCTGATGGAGTGTTCGCCCTTAGCCCGATTGCCACCGCCAGCTCGACGCTACCCGTTACTTACACCAGCCTGACGCCTGATGTGTGCACGGTATCAGGCACCACGGTTACTCCGGTGGCCGTTGGTGAGTGTCAGATTGCAGCTGACCAGGCTGGTGGCACGGTTGGTACGACTGTTTATAACGCCGCAGCGCGTGTAGTGCGAAGCGTGATGTTGCAAAACGCTCCAGTTGCCTCCTCTGCAACCCCTGTGCCAGCGCTGGGAGCTGTCGGTCTGGGTTTGCTGGGCCTGCTGAGCGCTGGCCTCGGTGGCTTTGCACTGCGCCGCCGTCAGCGGTCTTGATGGAATAAGGCTTAGTGAAAAAGGGAGTTGCAAGATCAAGCAATTCCCTTTTTTGGGCAAAGCGCCTACAGCGCTAAACCTTAGCCGCAAAGAGCTTTCTTCCCTTATCCATTTGTTTTCTTGTTGTGGGCGATGGGCTTTCTTCGACTTGGCTAGCCTCTGTGCTTTGTCGAGAACTTTCCATTACAACATCACAAGGTAGCTTCTATGACATCGCATGTTTGCGCTCTTTCTGAGTTCTTTATTTGGCTGCGTCAATCTGCCAAAAACATCGGCGGCGTGTTGCGGACGCTGACCATGCTGGCAGCAGTAGCGCCGGTTTTAGCCATGGCAGCGTCATGTGATGACAGAATGTTTCTGTCGCAAAATGGGCCGACGCAGCTTAGTAGCATCTCCACAGCTACCACTCCGTTGACATTCTCGCCCATCGGAGGAACTGTGGCTGGCAGAACATACAACGCCTTGGCGTATTCACCGAATACTTGCATGCTGTATGCAATATCTAGCACAAACAGCCTGCTGACAATTGATCCAGCCACTGGGGCCGTTATTGGTGAGAGCGCTGTCACCCATGACGACTATCCCGACTTCTTCGTCCTGGGGACTCTCGACTACAACGCCGGCACCGTGGGCAGCGATGGCATGTATTACGTCAGGTCGTCTGGTTATGGCAACATGATCTATGTCATCGACACGATAAAAAGAACCGCCACATGGATCTTCCTCGACAATCCATTAATTTCTATTTCTGACATGGCCTGGGTGGGCGGCCCGACGGGCGGACTGTACGCGGTTGACGACGATGGGCAGCTCTATTCCATTGGATTGGATGGCCACGTCACCCCCATTGGTACATCCGATCCCACGGGCGGCGTGCTAGGCGCGCAATTTGGAGGCACCAATGGGCTGTTTGGATCTGCCAACGATGGCAGCGGGTTCTACAAGATCGATCTCACCACAGGCAAGAAGACGCTGATATCCGGAGCCCCAGGATCGAGCACTAATGACGGCGCCAACAATCCGCATGCACCCATTACATTTCCCGCAGACCTGAGCATCGCCAAGACCAACAATCAGAGCATCTACACGCCGGGGACCGATGTAACCTACACCATTCAGGTCACTAACAACGGGCCCTTCGCAGCGCAGAGCGCAAAGATTGTGGATGCCTTGCCTAGTGGCATCACCACTGCTAGCTGGTCTTGCACAGCCTCAAACGGTGGAACTTGCACCGCCAGTGGCACGGGAGGCATCTCCGACACCATCGACTTACCTAAGGGTGCTGTCGCAATCTATACGCTGACCATGAGCGTACCGAGTGGTCTTACCGGGAACCTTGCAAACATTGCTACTGTGGCGTTTGGCGATGCAAGTACCGGTGCCAGCGTTATTAATACAGACCCGGTACCTAACAACAACTCCGCTACAGACACTGATACCCCGAAGGTGCCAACAACTCCTGGTGGTGTGGGAGCAACGCCTGTCCCTACGTTAGGCGAATGGACCTCGATGGTGCTTTCTGCAGTGCTGGCCGGATTTGTCGCGTTACGACTGCGCGGCGTTTGCAGAAGCAAATTTATTAGGGCTGCTGCTTAGCCGGACTTGCTTTAGCGCTGTTTGGTTGGGCAGTATCCCAAGGCGCCAGTTGCGTTGGGGCACTGATTCTTTTTGTGGCCGGTTTTGTATGCATTGCAGGATAAAAGGTAGTGCTGCTGCGGATCGTACTGGCTAAGAAAGAGTTGCTGAGTGTTTAGTTTTTCATGTTTTCAGCCTACGAGAGCAGAACTATGCCGTTAAGTCTGTCATCCATTTGTTCATCAAAATCCGCTACCTTGCAGCGTGGTGTGCTGCGAAGAGAACTGCGTTCTTTCAGAAAGAACACATTGGCCCTTGCATTGGGTGTGGCACTCGCAGGCGGTGCAAATGCCGCAGGAATCACATGGACTGGGGCGGATTCAGCGGACTTTGGAGCCTCGAACAATTGGAATCCTGCCCACACAGGACCAAATTTCAATGACTCCGTGTATATCAACGGTGCAGGAACTCCACCGCTCCTGGAAGGTTCTGCGGCCATGAACTGGCTCAACTTCAGCGGTGAGTTGCTGGTAGGAAATGGCAGCGGTACCACGGGCAGCCTTGGCGTCAAAGTCGATCCTGCGCAGGACCGATTGAATATGTCAATTTACAGCGCACTCGGCGGTTTGGAGCCATTGGTGCGTGTTGGCGATCAAGGAGGAGTCGGTGCGGTAGATATTGACTTAATGGTTCAGCCCCTGAATCCTCAGGTATACCCGCGAGTTTTTATCACTTCCGCAGGGCTGGGTGTCGGAACAGAGGGTACGGGTGTCTTGACTGCAAAAGGTGCGGGTATTGTCTCCAATCCGCTCACCGGCGATGACCCTAATCTGGTTGGATTCTTACAGGTTCCACGGAATGGAGTTGTTGGCCGAGGTCAGGGGGGTAAAGGAACATTGAATCTGGATGGTGCAGGGCTGGCTTATGCGTACTCTCCGGCGAACCCTTCGGACACGATCGATAGCGTTCCCAGTCTCGCTATTGGAGTAAGTGGGGGCATTGGAAAGGTCGATATTCTTCACGGAGGCAAGCTGGGGGCTGCTGATGGCTCCGAGGCCGACCCAACTTTCTCTGCATTGACGCGTGGCTTTATTGGCAAAGACGGGGGCATTGGTGTCGTCACTTTGCACGACCCTGCGGCTGGCGCTCGTAACATTGCACACTTTTCCAATGGTTTGGCGGTGGGATCCGCAGGCGGGCAGGGCAACCTGGACGTATTGGGCGCTGGTAAGGTTTCGGTAAGCCATGGGGCGGTATCCTCGGCTTGTCGGAATGCAGCACAAGCGCCGGCGTCATTACAAATTGGCGGTTCAGGTGTGGGTTTGGTCAAACTAAGCGGCGTTGGTGCGGATCTGTTCGTGAATGGCAACTATGTCATGGACACAAGCCAGTCGCAGAGCTCGCAGCTTGATATTCACGACTATCACATTGGGAAGATTCAGATCGGCGGTAATGGAAAACTGGTGGCAGGTGAGCAAGCTTCGGTCAAGGTCGGGACTGCACAAATCTGGAATTTTCAAGGAGGGTATGGTGGCGGCATTCCGCTTACGTACGGGACCTACGGTATCGGACCTGTCAATGTTGAAGGAGGCGGGTCGGTCTATTACGGCTCCGAGACCTCAACCCCTACGGCACCCGGCAGCATTGATGCTTCGCTCATATTTCTGTCTGACTCCGTGAGTGGGCTGTACTTGAACCACACCGGAAATCTCAGCTTCAATGTTCCATTGAAAGGGATGGGGCAATTGGTGCAGCAAGCTGGTACGACGAGCATGGCACAGCCAAGCCCGCTACCTGCTTTTCCTGTGAACAGCGGTTGCGCTCCTGCTATCGAGCACCCCAGCGATCAGCTGGCCTTTACGGGCCCGGTAGAGGTTCGAGGTGGCACCTTGGTATTGCCGGCAAACGATGTACTGAGCAATGCACAGTCCTTCACGGTGACGGGCGGAACCTTGATGCAAGGCGGCACGGATCAGACCTTGAACCAGGTGACTTTGAGTGCCAACGGCATCTTGCAGCTGACCGACAACGGCCAGAGTACCAGCGATATGAGCAAGGCGAGTAACTGGAGCGGTGGCGGAACCGTAATGCTCGACACGGTGCTAGGTGCTTGCGGTAGCGCGAGTGACAAGCTGGTCATCACCGGTGCCATTTCAGGTGAGACCCGGCTAAAGATCAGCAATGCGAACGGACCCGGTGCAGCAACCAGTGGTTGTGACGGCATTCTCGTCGTGGACGCGTCGGCAGCTAGCGGTGCAGGCACATTTGTGCTTGATGGCGGTCCCATTGCCCAAGGTGGATACCAGTATCAATTGGTGAGGGCGGGCAATGGCAACTGGTATCTCAAATCCACTGAAACTCCGGGGACGATCGTCATCCAGCAGACGGTGACTCCCCCGGGAGGTACCCCAGCATTTAGCGGCAACATTCCCTTCACGCTGAATTGCACGACACCCAGCTACCAATACAGTGGCAACATCACGGTGACCAACAATACGGGCACGTCAAGCCCCATCACCGTCGCGGCCGGTAGTCAGTGCTCCGTTGTCCAAGGCACGGCCATGCCTAGTGTGACAGGATACAAGTGGGAAGCGCCTGCCTACGGCCCTGCGGGCACCCCCATGCCGGTCGGCGGGTCACAGACGCTCACGATGCACAACAATTTGATCAAGGTCGGCAGCACTGGAGGGAATGGCGGCACCAACCCGGACAATGTGACGCCGGTCCCCACGCTGGGTGCCGCAGGACTGGGAGCACTCGTGGGCCTGATGGTGGCTGCAGCGGGATTTATGGGCCGTCGGCGCGAACAGGCTTGACCCCTGGCAGGTAAAGGTACATGAACACGCTTTCCATGCCATCTCTCCCTATGTTCTATCGCGGGCTGCAGTCGCTGGAGCCCAAGCGACACTGGGGCTTTGGCGTGCGAGGCGTGTCGAATTTCAGTGCAGTGGCCAAAGCGAATGCCGTGCCCCTGGGGATTAGCGAATTCGCATTGGCCGCGCGCAGCTATCCGATCGTTTTCGGGCCTGCGGTGAGCGCAGGAATTCCCGTGGCGGTGACTGCATTGGTGGAGGGGCAAAACCTATTCGTGGATGCCGATGGCCAGTGGTTGCCCGAGACCTATATCCCGGGCTATTTACGCCGCTATCCGTTCTGGATGCGTGTGGACGACGAGGGGCGTAGTGCCAGCTTTTTCTTCGATCCGTATGCGGAAAAAATTGTGCCCCTCGAGTGCGATGCCACGGCACGGCCTTTATTCGACTTCCGGGGGCAGCCCAACACTGCGCTCGGCGAGATCGTGAACTTCTGCCGACAGTGTCTGCAGGATGAGCAGATGACGCAGCGCTTCATGGCGGCCCTGGAGCGTGAACGCTTGCTGGTGCAACGACAGGCACACATCGAACTTGCGCCTGGGCAGTACTACGAACTCGGCGGCTTTCGTGTGGTGGACATGGATGCTTACCACCGGCTACCCGATGCCACACTTGCCGACTGGGTGCGGCAGGGCTACGCGGCGCTAATCGCGGTGCACCAATGGTCGATGACGCACAATTGGCAGCACCTGCTAGCGCTGCATCAGCAGCAGACGTCATCACCGCTGACACAGACGGAGCCTGCATGAGTGCATTCTCAATCTCACTGCAGCAACCCATGCAACCTGTGCAGAAAGCGCTGCAGGGCGGTCCGGTGCGCGTGGAAACCAGCAACTTCGTGGTGCGCAGTCTCACGGCAGCCGATGTGACGCCCGGATTTGCGCGATGGTTCGACGACGCGCTGATGCTGCAGGGCCTCAACCTGCCCGCGCTGCATTTTTCCGTGGAAGGGCTCAGGGCCTTTGTTGCCAGCTTCAACAATCTGGACAATTACTTTATCGGTGTGCTGGACAAGCGCAGCCAAAACCTCCAGGGGTTCTACAATTTTTCGGTCAATCGCACGCACCGCGTGGCCACGCTCACCATGGGCATGGCGCCTCATACGCAGATGGCACGGCAGATATTATGGGAGGTCTCGGAGCCACTGTTCGACGAGATGTTCTCTCGCTCCGACATCGAGAAGATTTCCGCGCGTGTGCTGGCTAGCAACCGCAGGGTACTTTTTGCCTTGGCCAACAACGAGCACTTCGTACCAGAGGCCCTCTTGCGGCAGGAGTGCCTTGGCGTGAATGGCAAGCGCCTGGATGTGCTCGCCATTGCATGCTTCAAGGATCCAGCACTACGTCCGCCTAAACGCCCGCTTCGGCGTCCAGAAGGCATCGCTTCGGCAAGCCATGCATCCGATGCCTGATCGACTAATTGGCGGATTCGCAAGCCTGCAGGAGGCCGCCGCGTACGCGGCATGCTTTCCCGATCGGGGCATGACTTTCTTCGATGGAGTCGGTCAGCAGCATGTGTTCCTTAGCTATGCACGGCTATGGCAGATGGCCCGGCAGTTGGCAGAATATTTGCGGCGCAGCAAGCCCTTGCCGGCGGGTGCGAGGATTGGTCTCATTGCACAGACTGGACCGGACTTCATAGCGCATTTCTTGGCCTGTCAGCTTCTGGGCTGGATACCGTGCCCGCTCCCTTTGCCATTTGCGCTGCAAGGCAACGCGCGCTACCAACGGGTGCTGCAGGGTATGCTGGATGCGGCTGGCATGTCGCTTTTGATGGCACCTCAGTCGATGCTTGCATTGTTGAAGATGGATGCCCTGCAGACACTCTTTCCATGTCTAGCGTATGAGGCGGCAATTGAAGCCATTGAGGGGCTCACTGATCAGATATATGAATTTCCATCTGTAGCGCCGTCTCCACGTGACATTGCTTACGTGCAGTTTTCCTCGGGATCTACGGCGCAACCCAAGGGAATCGCTATTTCCCATCGTGCGTTGATGATAAATATTGACGACATTCTGCGTGCCGGCATGCAGTTGCACACATCCGACCGGGCATTCTCGTGGTTGCCTTTCTATCACGACATGGGGCTGGTTGGCATGCTGCTGGCACCACTATGCGCTCAGGTCTGTGTGGATTACCTTGCCCCGTCAGCTTTCGTGCGCAGGCCATATCTTTGGCCGCGACTGATGGGGCGCCGGGCCAGCACCATCACCTATGCCCCCGCTTTCGGATACGCGCTCGCGGCCAGTCGCTCTGCCGTCGAGGATGATGCTTCCCTCAATTTGCAGTTCTTACGCGTTGCTGGAGTCGGGGGGGACCGGATCATCCCGTCTCAATTGCAGGCCTTTGCTCTCCGGTATGCCAAAGCAGGCTTTCATTCCGATGCGTTCAGGCCCAGCTACGGACTCGCGGAAGCGACTCTCGCCGTAACTGTGTGCGATCTTCCGTGGGCTCAGGCACACAGACATTTCCTTGTGGACTATGCGGGCCTGGTGACATATGCAGAGGCTGGGAAGGGCGATGTAGCTCGGGAATTCGTCAATTGCGGCAAGCCCCTGCCTAGCTGGGAAGTGTTGGTGCGAGATGCACATGGTGAGTCGCTTCCTCACGGCGCCATGGGTGATGTCGTGGTCCGCGGCTCTGCACAGATGTCTGGCACCTTCGAGCAGGGCCATCTGCAACTCGTGGAGCCCGCCGATGGAGTTGCCACGGGTGATGTAGGTTTTCTCAGCGTAGATGGAGACTTGTTCATCACTGGCCGCCGCAAGGACGTCATGATCGTGCGAGGTAGGAACGTCTGGCCACAGGACGTCGAGCAGGCCGTTGCGGAGATTCTTAACTCACAGGTGGACGATATTTTGTTGTTCCAGGATCAGGAGGCACCGCCGGAATCAGACCTGTTTCTGCTGGTGCACGAGAAGGCCGTGCGCCAATCTGCTCAGCAAAATGCGCATGAGGCCATCGCTTCGAGGGCTGCAAGTTTGTTGGGTGCTATTCCTGTAGTGCATGTGGTCACCAATGGCAGTATTGAGCGGACCTCGTCTGGGAAAAAAGCCCGAGCTGCTACGCGCGAACAATTCTTAAACGGGACGATTATGAAGTTGCCAGCATTGTTTCACTGAAGATTACGAACTATGAGCCAAGATTCCTTAGAAATCACCCGTCGGCTGATTGCAGAAACCCTGCTGATTCCACAGAGCGACATCCATGTGGATAGCGAAATAGCACAGCTAAAAAACATCGACAGTCTGTCGTTTGAGATGATCATTGTCGCTATCGAAACCGAGACTGGAAAGCTTATCGAACCCATGCACATGTTCGATCTCCGGACGGTGGGTGACCTTGCAAAGTTGCTGTGAGCGATGGAATGACAGGAGTAGGCGCTACCCATGAGCCAGCCGTTTTCCGATGATTTCTGGGCCCGTATGTACGAATTGGCGCGTGAGGAGCCCGGCCGGAACGCCGAGGTGATCCATGACGGTCTCCGGGTAGTAGTCGTGCAGGACCTCGACGATGCTGATATCGTGCTGCGCAAGCGCCTCGCCAATTATCCTAAGAATCTGCAATGGTTTGCCCAGGTGGGAGGACAGTCGCGGTTGACCGAGGATGGAGATCAGTGGCGCTTTCGTTCAGAGCTGTCGCAGCCCTCGTTCAGTCGATACGACCATGACCGAGGTTACGCGATCAGCGCCAAGCAGACGCGGCGAATGGCCGGCCTTCTTGCGGCCAACACCAAGGTGCCTCTACTGGATGAGGATGTGATTCATCACTGTATCTTGTCCATTTTCACCGAGATGTTCCTGGACGTGGAGCTCGACAAAATACCCATAGCGCATGATGGCCCTTCGCGATTGATCGAGCTTGCATCCAAGTACACCTGCATCCATCGCGGGCAAGGCCAGGATGCACACACCAAGGACCATATCCGACAGATCCTCGAATCACGTCGGCAGGTTTTTGGCAGCATGCAATGCCTGCGCGACGGAAATGCCTACGACAGCGCCATGATGCGCAGGATGCTGGCGGCCGAGGCAGTGCCAGGGTATGACTTCCGGTTTGAAAAGGAAATGACGACACTTTTCGTCGCCGGGGCCGACACTGCTTCGAACTCCACTGGTTGGGCGTTGCATTTGCTGGCGAGCTACCCTGAATTGCAGGAGCGTCTGCACACGGGGCAGCGAGCCATCCATACGTCCTTGCCTGATGGTACTGAGCGTTGCAGGGCAATCCTTGCCGATCAGGACTTGAAGGCCTTTATCTCTGAATTGCTGCGCTTGCATTCGCCGTTGCCCTTCGTGACCCGCGTGGCGAAGGCTGATGACCGCCTATCAAACATCGACGTGCATGCGCGCGATGTCGTGATCGTCTCCCTCATCGGAGTGAACCGTAAGGCGATGGCACGACCGGATCCGTGGGTTCCGGATATCGATGCTGCAGCGCGCGAGGGCGTGGGAATGGGAACCGGCATCAACTCTAGTTTCACATGGGGCGCGAGAGTATGTGGGGGGCGGAGCTTTGCCCTGCTGGAATTGACGACCATATTGAGTTTTCTGATCGCTGAATTGCATTTCGGATTGTCCGAGAATCTACCTATAGAGTGTGAATGGGTAGGCCAAATGCGGAGGAAGGGAGGCCATCGTATTACCTCGTCTGTCAGAAAATGAATTGAGAAAAATTATTCACTATTTCATCAATAGAGAGGGAGGGCTTTGTTGCATTACAGGGACTTCCCGTCAATGCAAGCGCTGGTCATTAACTTTTGACTGGCCTGTCTGCCAAGACGATCCAGGTGCTTGAAACGAGGAACAGACTGTTGATTTCCACACAGAAATGACCCAGTGGGGATGCGGATAAAAACTTGGACTGGTTTACGCCGCAAGTCCAAGGCTCGCCCGGTATTCAACAGGGCTGAGAGAGCCAAGGGATATCTTGATCCGCTTCTCGTTGTACCAGCGGATGTACGAGTCGACCACCTCAATGAACTGCTCGATGGTCGTGCCCTTCCAGTCCCGAGGATAGAACAACTCGTTCTTGAGGCGGCCGAAGAAGCCTTCGCAAGCCGCGTTGTCAGGAGAGCAGGCCTTGCGAGACATCGAGCGGGTGAGGTTCGCCTCGCTCATCCTAGAGAGCCAGCCTGGCCAACGGTAGTGGCCACCACGATCAGAGTGGACCACTGGACGATCGGTTGTGTCTGCCTCTGTCTCAATAGCTGCATCCAGCATTGAGTTGACCAGCTCTGCGTCCGGGCTCGTTCCAATGGTCCAGCTCACCACCATGCCGTCGAAGCAATCGATGATGGGTGACAGGTACACCTTGCCTGCTGGAATCTGGAATTCTGTAATGTCCGTGAGCCACTTTTCATTTGGGGTGGCCGCCTGGAAGTCACGGTTGATGATGTTATCTGGTGCCGGGCTGATCTCGCCGAGGTAGGACGCGAACCTGCGCCGCTTAGGCTTTGCGACGACCAGATTCTCTTGCTTCATCAGCCGCTGCACCACTTTCTCGGAGATCGGGCCTTGCTCTCTGGCCACAGAGGCTTGCAGCCTGCGGTAGCCGTAGCAGCGGTGGTTGGACTCAAAGATCTCGGTAAAGGACTGGCGGCACCACAAGGTACTTGTCGCCGACCGCTGTGCGGGACCGATGGTAGACTTCCTCTTCCCGAGTCGGCTTCACGGCTCACCACACCTTGGTACGCGGCAATACGCACGGATCCTCGGCCACTGGGTCGATGAACTCGGTCTGGACCGCGCCGACTATGGGACGCACTCGATACGAAGGACCAAGGCGACGCTGATCTATCGGCGCACCAAAAACCTGCGTGCCGTGCAACTGCTCCTGGGACACTCCAAGCTGGAATCGACCGTGAGGTATCTCGGCATTGAGGTAGATGAGGCCCTTGAGATCTCCGAGCAGACGGAAATCTGACATAGTGAAGGTCCTGCAGCCCCGGCCCGAGCGCTGTGGCTGCAGGACACGACAGGCTGCTGTCTGGCACCCGGCTTCGCTCACGCTCCCGGCCAAGAGCTGTCTTAAGTCTCAATCTAGGGGGATGTCGCCCAAGCCCAGTAGATTGCCGTGGCGGTCGCGGATCTGCATGGCGCTTGCGCTACGGTTATTGGTTTGCTGCGCGAAGCTGCTCTTCCACAACTCGGAGCGGTCGTTCCGCCACCATTCACAGACTACTCCCTGAAGCCAGTGCCCTTCCAGAGATTGGCGTTTGCATTGCACTGAGCCGTCTTCACTGGCCGCCGCATCCCCAAGATCGCGGCTTAGCGTAATGAAGCGGGTTTCCTGCCATGATGGTTTGGTGTGATCCGGGCCTAAAAAAAGCAGCATCCATTGGCCTAGCAAGCCTTGGTGGCTACTGGTCTCGGGCTCCAGCGCTAGGCGCTGCATGCGTTGGGGCAGCTCCCCAGGGAGCTGCACCGTGCCAGCCACGCGGTTTGCATCCAGGCGCTGCTGATTGAGTTCGGCAAACTGCAATTGCATTTCACCCACTGGCTCTACCGCTCGAGCCGAGCGCTGTGGCCCACCAAAATAGCGGCCATCCGCATACCGAGTAAGCGCCATCGTAGTGGTAATGCCTGCATAGTCGTTACTACCCATGTGGAAGCTAGAGCGACCATCAGCCAGGTAATTAAAGACCTGGGCAATTGCCAGGCCGTTCTGCACATCCACGGCTATACCGCGCCCTGGTTTACCCGACAGCTCATCTGTGATGATCCAGGTGCCGTTGGACGGCGTAATAACCGGAGGGCCGCTGCAGTATCGTGGCCCGGTTTGCACATAGATCTGCTGGTATTGAAGGCATTCCGGTATGCCAGCTCCCCCGGCGGAGATTCCCATACCTATCAACGCATAGCGGCGGCTGGTTTCACCTTCACGCATCTCGATCTGGCCTTGTATATCAATGCCTACAACACGCAGTTGTGCCGAAGCAACCCAGGCGCTTCCGTCCTCAGGCTCTTGCCCTTGGCAGATGTAGGCCTCCAGTTGGGGGAGTTCTGAGCATTCCAATCGCCGGCTACTGGGTTTTCCGGTTATCTGGAACAGACCCAAATTCTCACGTCCTAACATGGCATCCCAGGCAATTGCCGGTTGCCCGGCCTCGTCCAAGCCAACCAATTTCAGCTGACGTCCTACCTTTCGAGGGGATAACTCACCAACCACGAACTGTTCGCTCATTGCAATGAATCGCTCCATTGCTACAGGCCCCTCTCCCGGAAACTGCACCGTACCCTGCAGTCCGTTGGCAAAACTCACCGTCACGTTGCCCGGCGATCCTAGTTCCACAGCATCCCGTGCGTCTCCACCAAAGCTGCGCCCGCCTTGGTACTGCATCAACGGCGCCGTGACAGTGTTGCCCTTCATCTGACCCGTTGCGGTGTAGAACGTCGCATCGCCATTCTTCTCGTAGCCAAACACTTGCATGAAGAGGGTATTGCCTTGCACATCAATGGCCAGGCCGCGACCGGGTTTGCCGTCCAGCTCTTCGGAGACGACCCAGGTGCCAGCTTGTGGAGTGAAGTCGCGAGCTGCCCAACTGGCGGTGCAAGAAAAAACTGCTAACGAGACTACGATAGCGGAGCGTAAAAAACGAATTCCACTTGAGATTTGCATTTTCTCTCCCGATTTTTTATCAGTATAGATTGAAGTCTTTTTATAACCCAAGTGTCTGCTATGGGTCGACACAAGCCTGTCGGGGCACGCGGAAGCGGTCCTTCGTCTAGAGGCACGACGATCCACGCAATCGGGCGACCGGTCTTGAGGATGAAGCAGCGCACCCAACGGCTGGTGCTGGTGATTGCTGTCGCTCAGAAACCTGGGCGCGAATTACGCAGATCAGCCTGAAGCGGTAGCTCATCCTTACGATCCCAAATCTTTTCAGTCATATATCCCTGACGTGATGCGGTAGCGGTTTGCTGCGAAGCGAGCTTTTTCGCATTGATTTCGTCTATCTTCCATCTATTCAGCGCCCCTGGCTTTCGAGCCCGGGGCGCTTTTCTTTACGTCAGGAGTTTCTATGTCTATCCAATGTCCCCATTGCCACTCTCTGAATGTGCGCGCCAAGGGCGTCGCCAAGGAACTGGGCCAGCGTGTTGGCTCTGCCGCTGGTACGGCCACGGGCATTGCCGGCGCCATGCAAGGCGCCACGACCGGTGCATCTGTTGGGTTCGTTGCTGGCCCCGTAGGTGGCGTCCTCGGTTCCCTGCTCGGCGCCATCATCGGTGGTGTGCTCGGCGGCACCGTGGGTCACGAAGTCGGTGGTCGTATCGGCGAGCAGATCGACGAGACCTATCTGGACAACTACGAGTGCCAAAGCTGTGGCAATTCGTTCAAGGCTTGATGCAAGGAGATCACCATGTCCCATCTCGTTGAAACCATGGCCTATGCAGGTCAGACCCCCTGGCACCAACTGGGCAACAATCTGCCTCGCAAACAGTCCCTCGATGTCTGGGCGCAGGCCGCAGGCATGCAGTGGCAGATCCTCGAAACGCCCGTGCGCTATCTGGCGGCTGACAGCTCGGAAGCGTCTTCTGCCATGTATGCCGAGCCCATGGAGTTCCCGGACCAGAAGGTGCTCTACCGCAGTGACACCAAGGCACTGCTGTCGGTCGTCAGCAACCGCTACCAGGTGGTGCAGCCACGGGATGTGCTGGAGTTCTACCGGGATCTTACGGAGGTCGCGGGTTATGAGCTCGAGACGGCCGGTGTGCTCAAGGCAGGTCGCAAGTTCTGGGCCTTGGCCCGGACTGGCAAATCAGCGGCCCTCAAGGGCGATGACGTCGTCAACGGTTACCTGCTCTTGGCAACCATCCTGTGATGGCACCCTGGCCACGGTCGCCATGCCCACCACCGTGCGGGTAGTTTGCAACAACACCCTGGCGATTGCCCTGCAGGGAGCAACCAATGCCGTGAAGGTCTCCCACTCCACCCGTTTCGATGCCCAGGCCGTCAAGCGCCAATTGGGCATTGCCGTCGGCCAATGGGATTCCTTCATGTACCAGATGCGCACCCTGGCAGAACGCAAGGTCAAGAGCCACGAGGCCATGAACTTCTTCCTGAAGGTGCTGTGCACATCGGACAAACCCGGTATCGGCGGAGCAGGGCAGTCCACAGGTTTGACCAATGAGCGGGCCTTGCAGAAGGCGCAGATGCTCTTTGACGGCCATGGGCGCGGTGCCACCTTGTCCGCAGCCCAGGGCACGGCCTGGGGCTTGCTCTGTTCCATCACCGAGTACGTGGACCACGAACGCCGGGCCCGCAGCCAGGACAACCGACTGGATAGTGCCTGGTTCGGTGTGGGGGCTGCGGTCAAGCAGCGGGCACTGGAGCATGCCTTGCAACTGGTGGCTTGAATCCACGGGCTTGCGGCGCGTCCTTCGCCCTTCGGCCCTCGGTCTTCTTCCTCTGCCCCTTTCGTTCTCATTTAAAGCGTTTCAACGGCATAGGCCCTCACCACTGCAGTGAGGGCTTTGTGCTTTGGGCTTTCGAGATTTTGAGGGAGGGGACTGGAGAAGGAAGGCAGTCCCCTGTATGGGTCTTTCCTTGCCTGTTTCTTTGTCTATTTCTTTAACCCATTTCACTGGAGGCACCATGCCGACACCTGTTTCAATACCTGCACCACCCTCACAGTCCAGACGCCCCGCGCTGCGCCTGGTTTCCACCCGGGACATGCCGCGTGAGACCTGGCTGGATGTGCGCCGCCAAGGCATCGGCAGCTCAGATGCGGCCGCTGCCGTAGGGCTCAATCCCTACCAGTCCCAACTCGAGCTATGGATGCACAAGACCGGCAAAGGCCATCTCTTGCCTGCAACAGACCCCAACGACGAGACCAGCCTCATGTATTGGGGCACTTTGCTCGAACCCATCGTCGCCGCCCACTACACCAAACGCACTGGCAACAAGGTGCGCCGGGTCAATGCGGTCCTGGGCCATCCCCAGATTCCCTGGATGCTTGCCAATATCGACCGGGAGGTGGTGGGAGCTTCTGATGTCCAGATCCTGGAATGCAAGACTGCAGGTATCAATGGCGCCAGGCTCTGGAGAGAGGGCGTTCCGGAATACATCCAACTGCAGGTCATGCACCAACTGGCAGTGACGGGCAAGCAGGCAGCCGATGTGGCTGTCCTGATCTGCGGACAGGAGTTGCAAATCCATCGGATCGAGCGCGACGAGACCATGATCACCCAATTGATGGCCCTGGAGGCGCAGTTCTGGGAGAGGGTGCAATCCGGGCAGCCGCCTGAAGCCGATGCGTCGGACAGTACAGCAACCGCGCTACGCAGCCTGTATTCACAGGACAGTGGCGACACCGTGGACCTGTCCGAGGACGGGAGTGCTTGCAGCGCATTCAACAAACTGCTTCACGTTCGAAAGCTCCTGCAGGACTGGGAAGCTCAGGAGGCATTGCTGAAACACCAGATCCAGCAGCGCATGGGGGCGGCATCGTACGCGAACTTCCCCGGCGGCTCGGTGAGCTGGAAACGCTCCAAGGATGGCAAGGCCTTCAACACCATTGCATTCGAGAAAGACCATCCGGACCTGGCCAAGGCCTATACGAGCGCCAAAGCCGGATCACGGCGGTTCCTGCTGCAGGAGTCGGGCTGAGCTTGCAGTTCAGCTCAACGCCCCGTAATCACTGGCCACCAATATCCGATCGCCAATCAGCGGTCAGCAATTCAACCCATTCGCCCCTTGCCTCTTCTTTGGAGCAAGGGGCTTTTGCATTTCTGGAGAAACACCATGATCAAAGGACTGATGATGACGCCCCCTGTGGTTGGGCGCATCTCCATCGGCAAGGTCATCGAACGCAATGGCAAGCGATTGCCGGAGAAAGATGACGAATTCACCATCACCACCCAGGTCCAAAGCCGCAGGGGCTGGGTGCTGCATCCGATGGATGCCATCCTGCGCGCAGAGATCACCGACCGAGCATTGATGACAACAGGCGTGGAAGTGACAGAGTTGCAGACACTACCGCCAGAATTCGAAGGTGCAGCGCAACAACCGAAGCAGACCTTGCAGGACAAGCTTGCCAGGCGGGCGAGGACGGCAAATTCATCGCGGACCACGAAGGGAGATGGCGAGCAGGGCGTCAACCCGGCGCAGAAAACGATAGCGGAGGCTGTCAATCCAGCCGGGAACGATGCTCCAGCCAATGCCCACGCTGCCAGACCCAAGCTGCGCAGCATCCCCATCCGTTTGCTCTTTACCGACCCGGCGCTGAACCTGCGGGCTAACTACACCTTGTTCGACCGGGCCACAGCCCGGCCCCTCTGTGTGGGAGATGGACAGACCTGCAAACGCATGACCGCCAAGGGCGTTGAGGCACGCCCCTGCGAAGGCCCGGACCTGTGCGCGCTCGCCATTGAAGGCGGGTGCAAACCGTTTGGCCGATTCCACATGCGCATTGACCATCCGGACAACCAGGCAGACGCCATGAGCACCTTTGTGCTGCGCACCACCGGGATCAACTCCCTGCGCACCTTGATGACCCGTATGCAATACCTGCAAGCGGCCAGTGGTGGATTGCTGGCATATCTCCCACTGGAGCTGCGCCTGCGCGCCAAGTCCACGGCCATGTCGCACCGTACACCCATCTACTACGTGGACCTGGGTATCCGCAATGGCATGCCGCTCGACGCAGCCATCAGCCAGGCAGCGCAGGCTGCGGAATATGCGCAGAAGGTCGGCCACGACCAGGAAGCGCTGGAGCAAGCTGCGAGAGATGGTTATGCGCTGGGCCTGTTTGAGGAACTGGAGCAGGAGGCGACGGAGATCGTGCAGGAGTTCTATCCGCAGGCAGCAGAGCCCACGGGGCAGGGGATGCATATGCAGGAGATGCGTCAACCCGAAAGAGGGGGGGGCAGGCAACATGGCTGACTCTGCAGACAAGGGACTCATCCACCGCTACATGCATGGCATCCGGTTTGATGGCCCGTGTGAATACCGGGTGGTCAGCCCATCGGGGCGCAGGCGCTGGAGCTACATGTTTCCAGATACAGATCGCGGCAGGGTATCGGATCCGGAAGGACTGGAATGGTGCCTGAGGCGCAGTGCGGCAGTGATGACGCAACGGCCTCTTCGCGGCATTGCTGTCTCTCGGTCATTGAGCTCACCCATAGATGACCACCATGGGTGGATCGCACTGTTTCCGGGATGCGAGATCCGGAGTTTCAATGCCATCGGAACCGAGTCGATGAACTGTCTAGGAACTGTTCTGGAGCATGGTGGCTGCGCACTGCTCAAGCTGGTATTGCATCGCAGGCAATATGGCCAGTTGGAGGACTCCGTCAGCTGGGTCTGGGTGGTGGGTGTGGAGACGCAGGCGCTGCCTGAAACGGTAGATGGAAGCAAGCCTCGGTCAAGCCATGCCATCAGGGCGGCACTGGTCGTCAGCCATGCATGGAGCGCGCCGTGGGGCAGCGGGTTTGGTGCTCGCGTGTCATGGGATGCACTTGGGCAATGCATTCTCTGCTCCGTGGACGGAGTGCGCTTGCAAGGCCGATGTGCGGAGGTTGTGACCATCGTGCCCAAGCATTCGCAACATGCGACGTGAGAAAAGAAAAGGATGAACCCGGCTAGCGCCGGGTTCATCCTTTCTGATTCTCTTTTTTCTTTGGCGGAGATGGCAATGCCGATGCTACCGGTGGGTGTCGGGTGGCTTGATCAATGTCCAGGCCTTCACATCCAGCGCTTGCGCTATGCGCTCGATATTGGCCAGCGACACATTCCAGCGGGACCGTTCCACAGCTGACACGTACGTCCTGTCCAATTCGCATTCCAGGGCCAGGCGCTCCTGCGACCAGCCTTTCTCCACGCGTTTGAGACGCACCCAGTACGCAAACACATCGCGCAGGTTGTCGGGATCGGGAAGATGAGTAGGGGGAGTGGGTTTGGCAGACACCCTCCCAGCATCCGTTTCTGATACATTTACATCTACGGAGTTTGCTTCACATATTGATGCAGGAAGAAACCCAATCTGGCATCTCCCCGTGCCGAATACCAAGAAAAGGAGTGCGCGCATGCGCTTGGAGCGTCTGTTGCCTTTGGTGTTGATGCCCAATATCGCCATGGCAGGTGGTGGCGGGGGAGGCATCGTCCTGGGTCTGATCATCTTTCTGCCCATCCTGGTATGGGGCTTCATCAAGCTTTGGAAGTTCTGGTTCCAGATGATCTTTGGAGGCCTGGGTCGTGCGCAGCCCCAGCAAGGCGGCTCGCACCCTGTCTTCCAGTCCATGGCGCAAGCGACCAAGGACTGTCCCTATTGCGCAGAACCCATTCTGGCCAAGGCCAGAAAGTGCAAGCACTGCGGCTCTGATTTGAGCTGAAACATGGATGAGGTCATGGATCTGATGGTGCGATCAGCAACAGCCTTTGACTTTCCATCTGTGAGTCGCCGGATCCCAGCTTCATTGCCAGTTTCATCCCTGGCGCATTTCCACTGAATCACCCCTGATAAGCCGCTGAATGGATGTACTGCTTGCTCCAGTCTTGGCCTTCGTGCGTTCTGGTTTGATGAGTTTGCTTCACTTTTAGGGCTGTAGAGGCCAGACCGCTGCCGGATATGTCCTTCTACGGCGTCACCAATAACGACAAGAGGAAGAGCCACACCATGCAAGAGAAATACAACGTTGTCCTAAGCGGAAGACACCCTGCAGCAGATGCCCACCAGGTGGCGCAAAAGCTCGCGACCCTCTTTAAGTGCACGCCCGAGCAGGCAGGGCGCTTGCTGTCGCAACCAGCCTGTGTGGTCAAGAAGGATGTGACGGCAGATGTTGCTGACAAGTACAAGCGGGCCATTGAGAGCACGGGCGCCCAATGCATCATCCAGCTGGCTCCTCAGGAAGCACCGTTGGACTTTGATGTGGTGCCTGTTCTCTCGGCTGCTCCTACTCCGGTATCTTCATCGCCATACGTTTCTGCTGGTGGAGTTGGAGTGCAGATTGCTTCTGGAGTTGCTGCTGACGCCATACAAGCACCCGCAGCGGTATCCACTCCTGCATCTGCTCATGCTGCACCTTCAGCCGTGACCTCTGCACCGGCGGTGCAACCACGATCTGCCTCAGCTTCTTCATTGCCCCGCCAGGAGGCCATCCAGATCTTTGTTGGCAAGAACCATGGCTACTTCGAGCGCAAGTGGAAGGAGGCAGCGCAGCGCAAGCACCAGCTGTCCTGGAACTGGGCTGCCTTTCTGGTGGGATTTGGCTGGATGGGGTATCGCAAGATGTATCTCTACTCCTGGATCTTCATTGGCGTAGTCGTTGCAGAACTGATTGCAGAACTTGTCATTGGCGTTCCCAGCTCCATTACGAGCAGCATCAACCTCGGTATTGCGATTGGCTTTGGCCTCAAAGGCAATGCCTGGTACCAGCAGTATGTGAATCAACGGGTGAACCAGATCCTGGCATCCCACGCACCAGAGCAGGCCCGCATCGAACTGGCCCGGCAGGGTGGCACCAACATTGGCGCAGCCGTCGGCTTTGTGGCCGCGCTGCTTGTCTTGCTCGGAATGATCGGCGTCATTGCGGAAGGTTGACCCCTCTGATCCAGCAAACCGCCCTGGTGGATCGGATCAACCTATGCGACTTCCATGGTTCTCCGATTCCCCGATTCCCATCTTCCGTAGTGCGTTGGATCCGCCGGGCTCCTTTGACCACCAATATCCATCTCTGAATCCTCCATGAAACAGACAACATGCGCCGCCTTACTCATGGCCGTAGCCCTGGCGGGATGCACGGACCGTGCAAGAGATCGCGTCTCTTCTTTGGTCGAGCGCGTCCAATCGGCCCTTGGCTCCGAGTACACCAAAGAGCCAGCGCCAGCGCCAGCGACGCCGGACTTGCTCACCCGACTGATTTCCTGGGATGCCATCGGCATGAATTTGGCATATGTGCAGCAAAGGGCAGGTCCCGCCATTCGGTCCGAAGACCACCGGCATCACTACATGGTCCAAGGCTGCCAATTGGTGCTGAGGAGTGATGGGCAGGACAGAGCCATACGCTCGGTCCAGGTGGCACTCTCGCCGGGGTGTGATGTGGATATTGGTGGATTGTTGGGCATGTCCCGGCTGCAACCACTCAATGCACTGAACTTTGGGGCGTTTGATGAAGCCACGGGCTCAGGGCAGTACCTGGCAGACTGTCTTCGGGACTGCGGCAATGCCTATGTTCCCAACGTCTACCTGATAGCGCAAGGGAGCAGGGCGTTGCAGTTCAGGCAGGTAATGCTCACAACTGAACTGGCAACGGATCCGGCCATTGAGGCGGTAGGGCAGTGGGCTGACGCCATGGTGGCCAAGGAATCCGAAGACTGGGTGGTGAGAGATTTGGGATTCAATTGCCAGCCTCAGAAATACCGGGATGTGGCAGCGCAGGCGCTGCGCAGTCTCAAACCCGAGTTCTTCAGCTTTGGGGACGAGTTGGAGCTTCCCAAATGTCCAGCGGCAGAGGGGGCATCAAATAGGGGACCGAAGGCTGGAGCATCGGCTGTCCCCACCGGCATGGTCGTGGTCCCGCAGCCATCAGGACAGTGCGACATGGACTGCGACATGGACTACGACAAACGGCTACGTGCTGCAGGCCTCAAAGCGAACGAGGTCTCCATCCATGGACCTGAGGACGAAGACTTCAAGGGCTATGGATGCGCCTACCGCATCACGCCCGCACCAGGCAATACGGTACTGCCTGGTTCGACGGTCACCTATCGCAGTGCTTGGGAGGCTGGATAGGTCTCAAGCACGCCAGCGATTCCTCTTGGAAGTCTCTCCATGGCTTCGCTTCATGGGCCGCGGCAGTGGCCCCATTCACCTTTCACACACCTATGAAAAATCTCTCCCTCGTTGTGGCTTGCTCCACCATTGCTCTTTCTGCTTGCAGCAAAAGCCCCGTTGACATCGTCAAGTCCAGTTATATCGATGGTGCTCGTACCACGACAGTTGCCAACGGTCTGAACAAGCGGCCACTGTGCAAAAGTACCCATTGGGATAGCTTCAAGGATGACAGGGGCCGTGTGGTGGTGCAGTACAAGTGCAGCATCGCAGATGGCAATGACTTCTTGAAGGAGAGGAGAGACGACTATCTGGAGCGCACAACCAAAGATGCGGAGATTGCTTTGAGGCGTGCGGTGAGGGAGCGTGACAGCATCGTGCGACGAATTGAAGAAGACTATCCCGACTCCCGGGGAAACATTGAGCGCTTGCAAAGGGGGATCGAGAGGTTTCGGGCAATGCCTAAGCAAGGGCTGACCGAGAAGGAGCAAATAGATGGCCGATTGTTCCAGATACAGGAAATAGAACGGGTTCTGGGCGAGAGGCGGCGTGATGCTCAGCGCGAGTTGGAGTCCTCGGAGCAAGGCATTGTGAGTGCCCAGAAGAGGAACGATTCCGAGACCTTGAAGAAAGAGGCCTTCGCACGGCACCCTGTTTACAAGGAGGCTTCAGAGATCTTTCAGTGGATCGTGAACGGGGAAGGGCAGGCAGCCCTCATCTATGGCGAGATCCAGGCGGTGGATGCCAATGGGCGAGAGCAGACGCTGATGAAGTACAACCGGCCGGAGGCGATGCTCAATGTGGCGGCGCAGGCGCAGGAGAGCAAGATCCTGGATTACATGCGCGGGATTGGTCTGGCTCTATTTACAGGGGCATTGGGAAGGTAGTGACCTGCCCATACTGCCGATGACTCTCTCTGAGAAGGCTGCAAAAAGGTGCAGACTGCGCTGTGGGGGCGGTTTAGGCTGATTGCAGCGCGTTAACTCAACAAGTTCGATGACTGGTGGCGCCCAGAGCAGTCACTGCAATGAGTCATCCTTGTAGGTCTGCACTACACCTTAAAGCCGCCGCTGCAAACAGAAACATCCCAAGGTGCGCTTTCAAGAGCGATGAAGTGGCGCTTTCGACTCATTGGAGCCATTGAACCGTTTGTAAAGCGGACACCCGATCAGGCCGGATTCAGACAACTCAATTGTTGTGCACCTTGGGTACTCGCGAACTCACATTTCTATAATCACCAGGTGTCATGGCATGATGTGCCTTGAAAGCGCGTTGCATATGCGCCTGATCGGCAAAACCCATGGTGTGCGCCGCTTCAGCCAGTGGCATGCCTTGCGACAACAGCTGTCTGGCGCCATTGATGCGCAGATTTTGTAAGTAACAACCTGGCGTCATACCCAACGCTGCCTGGAAACGCCGGATGAATTGTGAGCTGCTCATCGCGCAGACATCGGCCAGTTCCTTGACCGTGATGCGCCCCCCGGATTGAGTTTGCATGATGGCCATTGCTGGTGCCAGATCTGAAGGCGCATGGGCGCAATCCGTGGGTCGACCCGCACGGGTCAAACTGGCGATCCATGCCGGCAAGTCCATGGTCAAGGCATTTGCAGCAGCCTCTGAAGCAACTGGCTGGCATAACTGGTCAACCAATAAAGTCATGTCAGGGTCTTGAACGCAACGTGACATCAATTCCAAATCATCCGGTGGTGTGGCAAGCCCCCAAATACGCGCGACCGCATGATGTAGCCAAGCCGCTTCGATAAACATCATCCGATAGGACCAGATGTGCCCGTGCAGGGGATTGCAGGAATGAACGACATTGGGCTCAATCAAAACTACCGACCTCGCCTTGACGCTGTTTGGCCCGCTTGGATGGTAAAAAGTCGCGCAGCCATCGTCCACAATGCCCACAGAATATTCCGCGTGTGCGTGGGGCCTGTAACAGTTGCGCGTATTGACGCTGATGCGCAATTCTGCCCAAGGGGCGGCGGGGTGACGGTGGATGCGGTGATGACTGCTGGATGGCATAGGGCTGTTCCTGATCATCGCACCATATTGACGACACTGCTTGCGAGCAAAAAGCCCATCACTTGGCTGAAGATCTTCTGACGTTTAGACACGGCCAGCCATTGTGTCAATAGCCTGCCGGCGATAGCCCAGCAGCCCACGCCGAAACCGCAAGCCAACAGCGACACGCTGCAAAACAGCCACAGCGCGGCTTGCACATCTGCTTGGGGCAGTATGAACAAGCCCACCCCAGACAAGGCGACCATCCATGCCTTAGGGTTCAGGGACTGTGTGAGGCAGCCATCGACAAACGCCCTAATGGCAGTGCCCCTTTGAGGCGCATCAGATCCTTGCAATTCGGTGGGGGGGGCAGTTGCGATGCGCCAAGCAAGATAGAGCAGGTAGGCTGCCCCAGCCCATTTCATGGTCTGCATGAGAAGTTGATTGCCCAGCAAGTGCTCGCCGCCTTTGCCCATGAGCCAGACGACCAGGGTGTAGCTCAGACTGGCGCCCAACACGTAGGCCAACGCTGCGCTGGCCTTGCCATCAGAGCCATGGCGGATGGCGAGGATATTGACCGGACCCGGCGTGATGGAGCCAATCAAGGCGAAAATTGCCATTGCAACGATTGGATTGATCACGGACATGCCTTCCTGAGTCATCTGCTAGATGTGCAGCAGTGTGCTCAGATTGCACAATGATGTATTGAACAGAATTGCGGTAAATATGATCGCAATTGGCCGCGATCATCGACTCGCAGGGTATCGCAAATGTTCGCCAAGGAGAATCATGGTTCACAGTCGGCTTCTGGCCGAATTGAGGGATCGTACCAGCAGCTCCAAGTGGCGGCGCATGACTGTTGCTGCTCGACCCGAAGCTGTCAGTCACTAAGAGCGGCTAACAAAACGGTGTGAGATGGCGAACGCAGATGATGCAGCAAGCCAGAGAAAGCAGCGCGACATGAATGTCGATGCGGCGTTCAAAGCGAGTACGCAGCTTGCCGAAGGCGGCCAACCAGGCGTGCGTGCGCTCGACCACCCAGCGATGACGCCCGAGCCGATCATTGAGCTCGATGCCGCGCCGGGCAATACGCGCCGTGATGCCCAGCTTGCGCAGGTGGGCGCGGCAACGCGCAAAGTCATAGCCCTTGTCGGCATACAACTTGTGCGGCCAGCGTCTGGGCCGACCAGGGCGGCCGCGCACCGTCGGCAAGGCATCGACCAGTTGCTCGAACACCACCGAGTCATGCCGATTGGCGCCCGTGACGCAGAAGATCAGCGGGATGCCTTGGCGGTCCGTAATGATGTGGCGCTTGCTGCCGAGCTTGCCCCTGTCCGTCGGGTTGGGGCCGGTGTATTGGCCCCCCGGGGGCTGGCCACGCTGGCCGCATCCATGCTGGCTCGGCTGAAGTCCAGCTTGCCGGCGCCGCGCAACTCACCTAGCAACAGCAGATGCAGGCGATGCCACACGCCTGCGGCTTGCCAGTCACGCAGACGCCGCCAGCAGGTCATACCGCTGCCGAAGCCCAGTTCTTGGGGCAACTCTTCCCAAGGAATGCCGGTGCGCAGCACGAACAGGATGCCGTTCAGAGCCATCTCATCGCTCACCCGCGGGCGGCCTCCCTTGGCCGAGGCTGCGACTACCGGCAACAGCGGTGCGATCTTCTTGAACAACGCGGCGCCGATCTCTTTGTTCTTGTTTCGACCCATGCAGCGTCAAACGCCGATCAGGTGTTTGACGATGACATGGTTTTGTTAGCCGCTCTAAAGCCTTTCATTTGGTAGGCCATGTATAACGCCTGTCTAGATTGACAAAAAGCGTTTTCGTGTGAAACCGCGCCGAGATCAGTGGCGCAACGCACGCAGCACGTTGGCTAGTTCCTTGACAGCGACATCCAACTCATGCGGAGCGTGGGCGGCAAATCCCATGAGGAAGCCTGCTTTGTGCTTGCTCGAGGTATACAGCGTGGTCAGCCCCAACAAGTCAATGCCGGCCCGGCGAGCGGATTCCACGGCCTCGCGCTCGGGGATGTCTCGGATGAAAACACAGGGCATCTGCATTCCCCCGGAAGGCACCTGGGGTTCCACGAATTCCGCTAGATGCTGGCGCACCAGTCGTGCCAATACGTCGCGCCGTTCAGCATAGACGGCACGCATGGTTCGCACATGGGCGCCAAAGTGGCCCCCTTCAATAAAACGCGCCAACGTCAATTGTGGTATCGGTGCGCTGTGCCCATCTAACAAGGTACGGGCCACAGTCATGGGGGCGACAAGTTGTGATGGCAGCACCATGTAGCCGATGCGCAGGCCAGGAAATAGAGATTTGGTGAAGGTGCCGATATAGATCGTCCGTTCATTCGGATCGAGGCCCTGCACACATGCAGTGGGTTTACCCGCGTAGTGGAATTCGCTGTCGTAGTCATCCTCGATGATCCAGCCCTGGCGCTGTCTGGCCCATTCGATGATAGCCAAGCGCCGATCCAGCGACAGTGTTGCTCCTGTGGGAAACTGGTGCGAAGGCGTTAAGAACACTGCCTTAGGCCCTTCTCCCGGCATCTTGTTTACCTCAGCCAAATACTCCGCTCGTAGGCCATCTGCATCCAAGGGCACGGGCACGCATTCCAGCCCGGCAGCGCCGAACGCCTTACTGGCGCCGTGATAAACAGGGTCTTCGATGAAGATTCGGTCGCCAGCATCTAGCAGTACAGTGGAGCACAGAGCCAAGGCCTGCTGGGAGCTGGTCAGCACCAACACATTCTCAGGAGTGGCGCGTGCGCCCCGTTCGAGATTGACATAAGCGGCAATAGCCCGGCGCAGCGGCTCCATACCCTGCGGCGGGCTGTGGAGTAATGCCAGCGTGCCGTATTCTTTCAGCACCTGCCGTTCCAATCGCTCCCAGGTTTGCAGCGGAAAACTGCGTGTCTCAGGCACACCAGGTGCGAATGGGCGTGGTGTCAGAAAGTCACGCACGCCACCACTTTGGAATATGGCGTTGCCGCGTCGGCTGAGGCGCAGTGTTGTCTTGTCTTCGACGCTGCTCCGCCGAGATCTGCTCCGCCCAGGCAGCCGCTGAACCCGCTCAGAAACAAAGCTGCCGCTGCCCACACGCCGTTCGATGAAACCTTCCGAGTGCAACTGGCTATAGGCGGACTCAACCGTATCGCGGGACACCTCCAGCGACTTCGCCAAGGCCCGAGACGAGGGCAATGGTCTGCCCACGTCCAACGCACCATCAAGAATCAATTGTCGGATAGCTCGCTGAACTCGAGCGTGCATTGGCAAGGCGCCTTGCGTCGGGTCGCTGACCCAGGCTTTAACGGATTCAAGTAGAGCGTGCTTGAACAATTGGTTGGTATGTCTGTCAAAAAGTGGCAGGGAACATCCATCCATTCTAAAACTATAAATACATGTCTCAACGTGTTCATCCCAGGTTTCAGGAGCCGCTGTTTAGCCATGTCGTCAAAACCTCTAAATTCTTCCGTTCGCTGGAACGATCTCACTCATCCCGTTGTGGCGGGCCTGATCTCGGTCATCGTCAACTACGGCGGCACATTCATCCTGGTGTTTCAGGCCGCTAAGGTCGCGGGCCTGAGTCCAGAATTGACGGCTTCCTGGGTGTGGTCGATCTCTATCGGCGTTGGCGTGACGGGAATCATTCTGAGCTGGATGTCTCGCGAGCCGATCATTACTGCATGGTCCACGCCTGCGGCGGCGTTCCTGGTAACCGCCCTGGTAGCAACGCCGTATGCCGAAGCCGTGGGGGCCTACCTAATCTCGGCAGCCGCTTTTGTGGCGCTAGGGCTGTCGGGTTGGTTCGAGCGCGTCATCCGCCTGATCCCACCAGGTGTTGCTGCCGGGCTGTTGGCAGGCATCCTGCTGCAGTTTGGCATCAGGGCTTTCGGCGGCATGAGCATAGACCCACTTTTAGCCGGATTGCTGATCCTTGCCTATGCTGTGTTCAAGCGATTCTCCGCACGCTATGCGGTAGTGGGAATTCTGGTGCTGGGGCTGGCCTTCCTCCTGATTCAGGAGCGAGTCGATCTGTCGGGGCTACAACTAAAGCTCGCTACGCCAGTATTCACCATGCCCGCCTTTTCTCTCAACGCTTTGTTGAGCGTGGCGCTTCCGCTGTTCCTCATCACCTTGACCGGACAGTACATGCCCGGCATGCTGGTACTACGCAATGACGGCTTCAAGTCCAGTGCCAACCCCATCGTGACCATCACAGGGCTCGGCTCGTTATTGATGGCATCGTTTGGTTCGCACGCCTTCAACATTGCCGCCATCACGGCGGCCATCGCCACGGGCCGAGAGGCGCACGAAGATCCTTCCAAGCGCTGGATTGCGGGCATCGCTGCAGGCGTGTGCTACATCCTCGTGGGCTTGTTTGGCGTGACGCTCGCCGCAGTCTTCATGGCTTTCCCGGCCACCTTCATTACCACCCTTGCGGGATTGGCACTGCTGGGCACCATCGGCGGAAGCCTGGCCACTGCCTTAACCGATGTAAAGACGCGCGAAGCGTCTTTAATCACCTTTTTGGCCTCGGCAGCAAACATCACATTGCTTGGCATCGGGGGCGCGTTCTGGGGCCTGGTGATAGGGCTGCTCGCTTCTGCGGTGCTCAATGGTCGGTTGCCGCAAAACGCAGCCGCAACTGCCAGGGTCGCCACGGCGCTCAACAAGGGGACGAGCTGATGCCTGCGTCATTCGATACAAAAACCGGCCATGAGCAGCAAGGCCGCTATCCTGAGGCCTCGACGGTCGAGGACGTCCAGCGCAATCTGGCGATGGTGCGAGCGCGCATCAACTCAGCTTGCCATCGGGCAGGGCGCGATCCGGCAACGGTGCGCATCCTGCCGGTCAGCAAGACCAAACCTGAAGCCCGCCTGCGCTTGGCACATGCTGCGGGCTGCCACATGCTAGGCGAAAACAAGGTGCAGGAAGCCTACTGTAAATGGGAGGCCATGCAGGATTTGCCTGATCTGCAATGGTCAGTAATCGGTCACCTGCAAACTAACAAAGCTAAACTGGTGGCCCGTTTCGCCAGCGAATTTCAAGCACTGGACAGCCTGCGTGTGGCCGAGGCGTTGGAGCGGCGCCTGCAGGCCGAGGGCCGCGTGCTGGATGTGTTCGTGCAGGTCAATACCTCAGGCGAGGCCAGCAAGTACGGCCTGACTCCCGAGGAGGTGCCGACCTTCATCCGAGCGCTTCCGGCATTTTCGGCGCTGCGCGTGCGCGGACTGATGACGCTAGCACTGTTTTCAAGCGAGGCTGAGCGAGTGCGCCAGTGCTTCGTGCTGCTGCGCAGCTTGCGTGACCGATTGCGCCAGAGCGCACCCGCAAGCGTCACACTGGATGAACTATCTGTTGATTTCCACGCAGAAATGACCCAGTAAGCCCCGGGAGGGGATGCGGATAAAAACTTGGACTGGTTTACGCCGCAAGTCCAAGGCTCGCCCGGTATTCAACAGGGCTGAGAGAGCCAAGGGATATCTTGATCCGCTTCTCGTTGTACCAGCGGATGTACGAGTCGACCACCTCAATGAACTGCTCGATGGTCGTGCCCTTCCAGTCCCGAGGATAGAACAACTCGTTCTTGAGGCGGCCGAAGAAGCCTTCGCAAGCCGCGTTGTCAGGAGAGCAGGCCTTGCGAGACATCGAGCGGGTGAGGTTCGCCTCGCTCATCCTAGAGAGCCAGCCTGGCCAACGGTAGTGGCCACCACGATCAGAGTGGACCACTGGACGATCGCTTGTGTCTGCCACTGTCTCAATAGCTGCATCCAGCATTGAGTTGACCAGCTCTGCGTCCGGGCTCGTTCCAATGGTCCAGCTCACCACCATGCCGTCGAAGCAATCGATGATGGGTGACAGGTACACCTTGCCTGCTGGGATCTGGAATTCTGTAATGTCCGTGAGCCACTTTTCATTTGGGGTGGCCGCCTGGAAGTCACGGTTGATGATGTTATCTGGTGCCGGGCTGATCTCGCCGAGGTAGGACGCGAACCTGCGCCGCTTGGGCTTTGCGACGACCAGATTCTCTTGCTTCATCAGCCGCTGCACCACTTTCTCGGAGATCGGGCCTTGCTCTCTGGCCAGAGAGGCTTGCAGCCTGCGGTAGCCGTAGCAGCGGTGGTTGGACTCAAAGATCTCGGTAAGGGACTGGCGCACCACAAGGTACTTGTCGCCGACCACTGTGCGGGACCGATGGTAGAAGTACGAGCTGCGTGCAAGACCCAACTGTGCGAGGAGCTCTGGCAGGCGGTAGTGCTCCTTGAGGGCGTCAATCAGCAGTGTCTTCTCCCGGTTGGACAGGAGCTGCAGATCGACGCCCAGACCTTTTTTTAACAGTTCATTGGCCTTGTTCAAGAGGTCCTGCTCAAGGCGCAGTTGCCTGACTTCGCGGCGCAGTATCTCAACCTGGCGCTCGAGTTCTTCGCGCTCTCGCTCCTGCGGTGATTGATCGGTGTGTTTCATTGATGCGGGTGCCTCACGTCCCAGCAGCTGGTTCTTCCAGTTGTACAACGTTGGCCGGCATACGCCGAACTTATCAGCCACTGTTTGCGCACTTTGCTGCCGAGTGCAAAGCTCCATGACTCCCGCTTGCTTCAAGCTCTCGGGATACCTTCGTTGACCCACACTGCTAACCAGAGCCCTTCTGGCCTCAGGGAATGCCTCACGCACCCATTTGGTAAGCGTTCCACGACCGGGGTAGCCCAGCGCCCTCATGGTGGCCGCGATGCATCGGTCATGGGTGAGGTAGTGCTCGATGGCTGCGGCCTTCTGCGCCTGCGAGAACTTCGGTTCACGGCCTGCGTAGCCAGCGGACAAGTCGAGCTTGAGTTGGTACTCGTTGTACCAACCCTTCAAAGAATTCTTCGTCGGATAGCCCAGCTGCCGGATGGTGGGCCTGACGCGCTTGCCCAGCTTGATGTAGAGCTCAACGGCTCGGATTCGATCTTCGTAGGAATACATGAACTACCTCCTGGTAGTCCAAGTTTTCGTCCGCATCCCCGGTGGGTCAGGTTTGCGTGGAAATCAACAGTCATATGAAATTTTCTTCACAAAAGCAATTTAAGCAAATAATTTTTAAAAAAACCAAAGTAATTGGTTCCTGCTTTCAATTAAAAGGGAGCTTGGAGGCTATTTGCTTTGCAAGTGGTTGTATTGGCCCCGCACAAGCTTTGGCGCTAAGGGCTTACGTCTTGTTTGAGCGTAAATTAGATAGCAAAGAATGATGCAGGTAGTGACTCGAGCTTGCTTTTTGCTCCGCTAATTTTCAGTGCGTGGTACGCGAGTGTTACCCATTTCCTCTTCTTCTGAAAGATCTAATGACCTTTAAAGACATATCTTCGATACAACGGTCTCATATATCCTGGACGAATTGGGCCGTTGCAGTGACATTGGTAGTTGGATCGCAAGCCTTTGCGCAGACCTGCGAACCTGACAAGTCTTACGACCATATCGTTAGTTCTTTTCACCAAACAGCCGTCCAACGCACTGACGGTTCTTGGGCTGGCTGGGGCGCTACCATGGGTTCTCTAGGCTCGACTGGAGCGACTGGGACTACCTACGATGGCCGGTCGGTGCCACGCCCCTTGGATATCAAGGCGGGCAGCACATGGGAGGCCGCCGGAGGCAACTGGCCGAGCGGCCAAGTAGGCTTAGTTGGCGAACCGCTACTGATCACAGTGGCTAGCGCCAACGCCACGGAACAAACCGTAGCACTGACAACGCAAGGTTTGTTTTCCTGGGGTTTCCCCTTAATTCTTAACTCCTCAGTTAAAAGTGCCACCCGGGCCGCAGCCTTTGCCGTAGATGGCAAGGCGGATGGGTTGCCACCGGGCGTCAGCCCAACAGACGTGTCCCAACTTTTTGGCAGCTATCGCATGTTGGCCGTTGTCACCAAGCAAGCACATGGTGGACAGTTATGGGTACTGGTCAACCATGCTGAGGCGGGCTTTACCAATTTGCGTGGCGATGGCACGATGGATACGGCCAGCAACAACAAATGGCATCGCGTCAAGATCGACTCTGTCACCGATTTAAGCAATGTAGTGGCTGTCCGAGGCCAAGTGGGCGGATTATCAGGCAGCCCTACAACCTTGGGTGCAATGATGGCTCAGACGGCTGATGGCAAGCTTTATGCCTGGGGCAACAAGCCTTACTTCGGTAACGGCATCACAGCCACGCCCACGCCCTTTGCAACACTGATGACTCTGCCACAAGAGGGAGGGACGAATATCAGTCCGAAGATGATTGGTGTGACTGGCAATGCTGTCTCCAACACGATGTTCGTACTCTCCTCCACGGGCACCTTGTATTCGGTAGGCGCCAATAACCAGCGTCAATTGGGCGCTAACCTGCCTGAAACCACTCCCGAGGTGACTACCTGGCAGGTGGTGCATGGGTTTGGGGAGGCGGAAGCCACGTGGCGCGGCAAAGTAAAGTCTTTCAGCGTGCAGGAACACGATTCGGGCACCACTGCCTCTAGTGGTGGCGCGGCGGGTGCTTTGATCACAGTTAACGACACGGTCTATACGTGGGGAAGTAACCATAACGGTATGATCGGCCGCGCGACAACCACGGGTGGGGTTAGTGTGGGCGCAAACACGATCTTTCATTTAGGGCAACCGGTTACCAGCGGGGGGGCGCTTCCTGCTCGGTTGGTCGAAGTTGGTGGACATACCATGGTCTATCTCCCTAAAGACAGTGCGCAGTTTTGCTATGTCGGTCACCAAGTCAATGGGAGCATGGGGGATGGCGTAATCGCAGGTGCGACCCAAAACGCCTTCAACTGCAGCCAGACTCCCGTGGTAAATATTTGCGGCGCAACGGGCTTTGACAATGGGGATGCACCAAGCGTCTATGAAAACGGTGGCGGAAGCAACCAAGCCATGCACGCCTATACCAACAACATCCTGTTCCTGGGTGCTCTGCCGCCGCAGGCGAGTGATGATCTACCAAAAAATGTAGTAAGCGGAGCCGCCAATGTGGGGGCGAACGGAGACTTCATTGCTTCGCCACTCACGTTGGAAGAAGACGGGATAACCCAAGCCACTGGACCTATGGGTACTATGACAGCCGTGACCACGGCCGGTGGCGATCTACCAGTTATTCTGAACACTCAGACGACCTACACAATGCAGGTGGCTTATACCAATCAGACTGGCACAGCCGCGGTGGTGCATGCTTGGGTGGATTGGAACGACAACGGGATTTTTGAAACCAGTGAATACGCCAGCACCCCGGCTGCGGCAGGAGTCAGCGAGTCGGCTACGCTTACATGGCCTGCCGTCAGCGGTTTGACCGAGGGTTATCGCTACATTCGCCTGCGCATCACGACCAAGACTGGATCCAGTCCATACAATGAGCTGTTTCCCGCAGCCAATGTGACGATTCGGGGAGGTGAGGATGCTCGAGCTTTAGGCTTTGCCGCCGACGGCGAAATCGAGGATCATCGTGTCGGCGTGGTAAGTTCAGCAGTTGTTGCCAATCCTGATACGGCCACCACACCTGTCGGGACACCCATCTCAACGCCAGTTGTGACGAACGATACGGCGTTGGGAGGTGGAAGCATTGATCCAGCCAGCGTAAAACCCACGAGCACCCAGCCACCAGCGAACGGTACTGTCAGTTGTTCTGCGGGCTCGTGCACATATACGCCAAACCCGGGGTTCACTGGTACCGATACCTATACCTACGAGGTGTGCTTGGCTGCTCCTAACGCCACGGTATGCGGAGAGACCTCGGTTACTGTGACGATCGCTGCCGCCTCTCCGAGCATCCAGGCGAATCCTGATACGGCTACCACCCCGGTTGGGACACCCGTATCAACATCAGTTGTGACAAACGATATGCCCGTGGGGGGTGGAAGCATTGACCCAGGCAGCGTAAAGCCCACGAGTACCCAGCCACCAGCGAACGGTACGGTCAGCTGTTCTGCGAGCGCGTGCACGTATACACCAAACCCGGGGTTCACTGGCACCGATACTTACACTTATGAGGTATGTCTTGCTGCTCCTAACGCCGCGGTATGTGGCGAAACCTCGGTAACTGTGACGATCACTGCTGCCTCTCCGAGCATCCAAGCCAATCCTGATACGGCCACCACACCTGTCGGGACACCCATCTCAACGCCAGTTGTGACGAACGATACGGCGTTGGGAGGTGGAAGCATTGATCCAGCCAGCGTAAAACCTACAGGAACCCAACCACCAGCGAACGGTACGGTCAGTTGCTCTGCAGGCGCGTGCACGTATACACCAAACCCAGGTTTCACTGGAACCGATACCTACACCTATGAGGTTTGCTTGGCTGCTCCAAATGCTGCAGTATGTAAGGGCGCCATCGTCACAGTTTTTGTTGGTCAACCCTCCGCGACACCTGTTCCTGTACTGGGTGGCGGTATGTTTGCTGCTCTGATTGTATTTATGACTTCGCTGGGTCTATGGTTTGCGCGAAGGCATGTAGGTGGTAAAGCATAGGCCCTAACTCAATTCTACAAAAATAGAACAGCCTAGGGGAAACTGGGCTGTAGTTTTGTCTTGCAGATACTTGCCGGAGGTTAAAACCATTCACATGAGAGTAAATGCAATTTCTGTGGGATAAATTAGAGAGCTGGGCACCAAGCCTGCATCGTGCACGATGCTTTGGACTGCCCCTGACTAGGGGGCGGTCCAGTCACATGCCCACAGTTGACGTTTAATTCGCGAAAGCCGATGTAATAGCTTCAACGACGACACGGACCCTGGCTGTGTGCGCCAAATCTTGATGTAAAACCAACCAAGCCTCGTAAGGTTTAGTTCGGAAGGGCCTTGTTGCATAAATCGGTTTGAGACTGAGTCTCCCCAAACCCCAGATGTAGTTATGCCACGGCCACCGTTTGGGGCGTGCCCAGCTCGGTGAAGCGATTGAGGATGGATGCCCGGATATTGAGCTCGGCCACCTGTCGCTCAAACGTCCTGGCCATCACCTTCTCGCCTAGGCGCTTGAAGCAATTCATCTTCGTCTCCACCAAGGACCGTCGGTGGTAGCCGCTCCAGCGCTTCCAAATAGTACGGCCCAACTTCTTGCACGCTTTGACCGCTTCGTTGCGATGCGCGAATGCCAGACCTTTCCGCAACCTTGCGCCTTTGCGAGGAGGAATGACGGGGATGGCTTTGCGGTGGTGGCAGGCTTCATGCACGTCTTTTGTGTCGTACGCGCCATCGCCTGTAAAGCTGGCAACTATTTCATGGTTTGGTATTTGGCCCAGTAGCCCTGCAGCTACTGGTGAATCACCAACTTCATTGGTGGTCACCACCATGGCCCGTATCTGCATATTTTCTGCATCTATGCCAAGGTGCACCTTGCGCCACTGACGGCGCCGCTCGGCGCCGTGCTTCTTTGTTTTCCACTCGCCTTCACCCAAGAACTTGATCCCTGTGGAGTCGGCAAGCATGTGCAAGCCGTTGCCACTTGGGCGGTAGTGCACCTGAACATGTATACCTTTTGTCTGCGACACACCGTGCTGTAGTCGGGTGCTGCCCAAGGTAGGCCAGCCATTTTGAGCAGCGACTGCACCAGCCCTAATGTCTGACGCAGAGGCAGGCCAAACAAGCATTTGATGGTCAGGCAAAACTGGATGGAGGCATCAGAGAACGTCTGGTTGCGCCCACGCTTGCCGCTCGCAGGAGCCAGCCACTGCATGTCTTTATCCAGCCAGATGCTCAAGTCGCCTCTAGCCTTCAGTGCTGCGTTGTACGCCTTCCAGTTTGTGGTGCGGTACTTGCGCCGACCCCAGTTCGTCTCACTCATCATCCGAGCCTACTACCGCTGCGGCCCGGATTTGTGCAACAAAGCCCCGCCGGTCGAGAACGAGTGGGTGGGGCAGATGCGAAGAAAAGGCGGCCACCGCGTACGCGTAACGCCGAGAGTGCTGTTTTCGCCGATATTTGACCAATAGGGTTGAGGTTAGTTATAGATAGAATAGGCTAATATTTTATGTGAAAAATATTTGCAGCAAGTGCTCTGGCTAATCTCATTGCACTCTTGGTTGTATTGTCAATGTAGCTCCTTTCAATCTGACTGGAAGATAGAAATAAATTCTCGTTCAGCAAATTTGAAAGCTCATTGAATTGCTCTTTTTTTTCTTGTGAAAAAATCATCGAGCGGAGAGCTTTAATATCATTCTTGGCCTTATTGAGTTGCATTCTTAAATCGAGCTGCCAAGGCTCAATCTGAGGCAAAATTTCAAGAAGAGCCTGAATTAAATCATCTAGTTGTTCTATTGAATTGCTAATTTTTGATATTGAAGGTGTATCATTGCTTTTTATGTGTTTTGGTTTGAATGTTTTGCTCATTTTAATTTTGCGGTTTTTTTTTTTTTTTGAATTTTGTTCATGTCATGATGTGATATGTGGTCTCTGATCTGCTAGAGGATTAATTTCATTGAATTGTTATTAAATAATTGAAATTATAAATTGCCTATACTTTTTTATTGGTTCTATGTTGGGTTGGTTGAGTCAAATGGCGCTCGAGTGCCAGAGGGTGGTTGATCCGCGTCACTAGATGTATCTTTGCTTACTACTGACTTTTTTGTTTTTATAAAAACACTGCAGGCTCCTGAATTGCTGGTTAGACTGATTTGGGAAGGGTTGTAAAATTTTCCCTAAAGACAGTCACCATCTCCTCGACTCTATCGGGCCTAAGCAGCGGATTGCGCAGGAATCAGGCGACCATCCGTTCAACATCGGGCTGTGCTGGGCTCGCGAATGGGGTTTTGCAGACCTTCCCTAGGCCTTCACGCCAACACCTGTAAACATACAAGCGACCCTAATTGCACCACATCAAGGACCGGGGCGCTCTATTTAGCCCGTTGTTGTCGCGCTGAATGCTCCAAGGCCTTCAATCGGGAGCGCGCTATGGCTGTCCATTGCGCGCTCCTTGCTCCGCAATGCCAGTGTATGTATGCCGGAAAAATCGAACCTCTCCAACATTTCTTTGAGTAGGGCAGTGAACGGCGCATGACTGGACCGTTGGCAATGAAATTCGATCCAGCTTTCGATATCCGTGAGACGACCGTGCAATGCCAGGTTGGCAAGCTCATCCAAGGCCGCCTTTTCCGGTAGAGCCTGCCCGGGCAAGTCCAGATCTTGCGGCGGTTCGCCATGGCATGCCATGCTCGGAGGGACAATAGACCAATTCGAATCAGCGTCACTGAACTCAGGAACGGACAACGCGAAAGAAAAGGTGGAGCCTTGACCAACGGTACTGGTGACGTGCAGGGTGCTGCCCATGGCTGAAAGAATGCGCTGTGCAATGAATAAGCCCAACCCCGTGCTTCCGCTTGTGGCCTGAACCTGCTGAAAGGCGCCGAATATATCGATGTTGGAATTCAAGTCGATTCCAACTCCCGTATCGCTCACAGCGAAGTGCAGGGAGTACCCTTTTTCTTCAGACTCCAGAGTGACAGACAGGTTTATCGCTCCGTTACGTGTAAATTTTGCTGCGTTGGAGAGCAGATTGAGCAGCACCTGCCGCAGGCGATTACCATCCAGGTACATCAACCTGGGGATTCTCTGGGGCAGTTGACAGCGAAAGCAGTTGTTCTGTTTTGAACATAAAGCGAGCGCATACCCCGAAATATCATTCAATAAAGGAAGTAGTTCCGTTGTTGTGGGCTTCAGGGCAAGCGGATACAATTCCAGCGTAGAGTAATCCTGCAACTCATCTATTAAGCTTAGTTGATATTTAATATTGTCCTGAATTGATATCAAGGCCTTTCTTTGCGCGTCAGTGGCATCATTGAGTAATAGTTCAGCATATCCGGAGATAGTCGCCAGGGGTGCGCGCAGATCATGACTGATAAAACCCAAGGTTTCTGTCTTTTGTTGGTTTTTCACCTTGGCATCGGCCAGCGATTTTTGCTGCAATAAATAATTCCCATTGATCATCAAACAGATGGCGGTAATGGGCATGACTGCAGAAAAGACAAAAACGTAAGCGATTTGAATGTAAGAAGATCCTGTGGGGCCGGTAGGCACCAGATCAGGGATGAACAAGGTTGTGAAGCGGATCAAGTAGACCAAGCATTCGATGGCCAGTGAAGTCGAGAGCAGGCGATTAATGAAAGACTTATCGCCGTATCGAATGACAGTAATGAATTGAATGAATACAAAAACAAATAAAAAAGAGGTAAAGCTCATCAGCCGATATGGATAATTTGGATTTCCCCACATGAACCAAAAAACCAAAACCTCAGAGATCACAGTGCAAGGTATAATTAAATACCGCATCAAGGGCTGACTGTAGAATTTTCTAATGCCAAGCGTTTGCACAGCCACACCCAGCGTCAATAGATGATTCCCAATGGATGAATAGGAGTAGATTGTTGGGTTGTTATTAAACCATCCGGCATACAAACACACAGCCAAAGTGGCGATAAAAAATCCCAGTGTGTAAAGACCAATTCTGTTGATGCCAATCTGACGAATATGATTCGACAGAAGCAGAGGAATCAGTACAAGCCCTGAAACAAAGGCCGACGTAGCAAAGAATAGATTGTAGTTAATGGTGGTCATCTTGAGCTCGCTGTCAGATTACCCTCAACTTATTCGAAAAGACCAATGGCTATTGCGTGGCGCTGGGATCCATGGCCAGCGCAGAACTGATCTTGGGGTTGAACGTACATCGTCACGAGCCTTGCGTACAGATGTCGTAAGACTTCAGCATCTGGCAGCCCCTTTGCTCGCCGCTTGACCGTGACCAACTCATTGCCCTGAGTCTTCTCCCTTTGGATGACTCGATGGAAGGCTGCTTCAGTGATCACGAGGGGCATGACTGTTCTGGTTGCTGACAACGTTCGATTGTCGCTGGGCCGATGCAGCCTGCCTAAATGGGCATTTCCCTAATTGAGTCTGCTCTGACAGCCCCACGACCTCAAGACTCCCGTTATATCTGCTGAGGAACGCTCATTCGTGGCGTGTCTACCTTGACGGCGAAGCGGTCAGGCATCAGGAGGCAGAAGCATGCTCATCCTGAAAAGCCGCCGCGCAAGGGAAGTCAAGCTTCTGATAGCTGGAGGGAGGTTGTACGTCACTACTATGAATTCAGAAATTCACTACGACAGATAGCGTCCGTTGCCAACCAGTCGTTGATCACAGCTCGTCGCATGACGGCAACGGGTCGGTAGCGTGAGCCCTCCGTTGTCGGCAGCAGTCATCTACAGGGTCAATCCCCGGAGGGAGTCATGTTGCCACGAATGACGGCAGCACCTCTCGGACCGGGCGTTCGTTCAGGCGTTGAGCGGATGGAGCAACGACGGGACAGAGGCCAACAAGGTGCCGCCAACTGCTGCGACCGAAGGGCAGCAGTCGCTGCAAAGCCGGCATTGATCGAACCCAAGTATCCGTAGAACGGATAGTCTCTAGCCGGACGACTTCATGGCGTCTCGTTCCTCGCTGGCAAGCCACTTCTCCAGCATTGCTTTCTGCTGAAGCGTGAGCGATGACCTGCGCAATGTTTGTGTCAATCCAGGCACTGCCAGGCGCACGATGGGATCCTTCTTCGCGAAATACTTGGCGATCTCCTTGGCACCTACCAGGAAATCCGGATCATTCCTCTTGAAAACACCCACCGCACAGTGCTTCATACGCACCTTGTACTCCAGCGTGTTCGCATTGAAGTAGATCCCAGCACCCTGGGTGATGATGTTTTTCCAGTGCTCACCCAAATGCTTGGCTATGGTCACATCCTGTCGAACAGCAGAGCCATCAAAGAACAGAAGCGTATGAATATGGATGCCTTTGTCAGCTCCGTACTCAAACTTGGATGCGTAGCCAATAAAGCTATCCTTGAAGCTATTGGCTGTATAAGCATGAAATAACTCCCAATCATTCAATACTCTGAGCTCTGGCTCCCAGTCATCGGTATAAATCTCTCCGTAGGAGAGGTCGAGTCGAATGACCATCAACTTGGAGTAAATCTTGTTCAAGTCTTTGATGTGCTTGAGAAGAGAATGCTCCAGTTGTTGCTCCTGGCGAACATAGTTTTTATAGATCTTCTGAAAAGCAGATGATTTCACCCATTGATCTAGGCTCTCAAGGAATTGAGCCTGATCGATGTAGTTGTCTGGGTGTTGATCCTCACTAAACAACGCATTGAATTGCCCTTCATGGTTGGAAGGGTCAATGCCAATAAAACAATGGCCTGCCAGCCAAAGCCAGGGGTCCTTGCTCTCAATCAGCTTGCGCAGGACTGGCGCGTGGGCATAAGGTGACATCAAGCCACACACTTGAGCAAGTTGCTTTTGAAGGCTCTTCTTGGTGAGAGCCTTTTTCCACTCCGTGCTCTTTATTTCATGTTGAATCCCTTTCATGCAAGTTCTCACCTGAATGAGTGCTGAAAGATGAGTATGCGATTTTTGCATTTAAATCATTCTGAATAGTGTGCGGCTTTGTATTGTTCGCGATGATTGGTTGATATGTAGTTATTGGTTTGTTGAATAGTGATTTATCACTCTAAGGAGGTGTATATTGATAGGTGCCTATGCTGGCTATTTATTAATATATCTTTAAGTAATATTAATACCAATAATATACAATCCATGTTTTTCTTGTATTAAATAGAGTGATTAATGACCAGCTTTCTGTTGGTTTGGTTGTATTGATTGTATAAATTGCTTGAATAAGTTAAATCGCTAAATGAGAGAACGTTTGAAGGTGCCCGTAGTGTCAGAGCTAAGGAGACCTCGGTTATTGGTAAATTCCTTGGAGTGATTTATGCTTTCCAAGTTGGACAAGGTATTGTTGGTGTTGCTCAATTGGAATTCTTTATCGCTGCCAAAAACTAACTGGATATGTCCATGAGTCAAAAGGTACTGCAATACCAAGCCGACAGATTCAGGGTCACGGGGGCGAGGGCCGGATTGTTGGATTTCACGACGGGTGAAGGTTCTCCGGGTGCCGAATCCGGTGAAAGGGCTCTTGCTGTGCATCCATGCCAGAATCTTCTCGGCATGTTTTCCGATGTTCTTCTCCTCGGGGGACTTCGCAAACAGGCGATCAAACTCATCCAGATACCATACGATGATGGCAAGGGCTCGCTGTACGGAGTCTTCTGAAATGGTTTGTGCATCGCCTTGTGCCATTTCGAAAATGGCGGCCATGCGCGCTGCGTGCTCCGCCGCTTTGGAGGCAAAGTCCTTGATGGGGGACAGGCGACCGAATTGCGGATCAAGGAGTTTCTCGATTTGATTGAGGAAAGTCACCCAACGGTGCTTTGCCTGAGGTTCAAAAGTCAGAACACGCCGGGCCTCGCCATTGCGATGGCGCTCAACGGCTTTCAACAGAAGCTGATGAACTTGGGATTGGAAAGTCAAAATACCCGATGGCAACGAATCGCTGTTGTCACTCCCGTCGACAAACCGCTGACCTGCCGTGGATTTGGGGAAGGCGACGAGAGTACGAGCAAGATAGCCGACTTCGCGTGCGTAGTTACGGTTCTTGCCGCAAAGGAATTTCAAAGCATGGGGCTGTACAGCAAGGCCCGAGCTCAGGCGCGCGCCTTCGACCCATTGGCTGGCGGCCGGATCCTTGCGGTCCATCTCGAGTGTTTGACCATCCCAGGCTCGGTTGAACACGGGAAGGTTGCTCATGGTGCGGCCTTTGATCAAATCAGCCGCTTCGTTCGAATGGAGAACTGCCGTGCAGGGGTTGACGCTCAGCTCCGAGTACAGTGCCGCCTGGGTGATGTCGGACAGCATGAAGCGCATACGGGCGGGGAGCAGGGGAGCAGCTCGCGTGAGCTGGCTCAGCTCTTCTTCCGTGGCTGTGTTGTCACGGCCAGCCTTAGCATTTTTTTCCAGCCGCTGTGTCAAGCCTCGGACTTTTGCGAGCCGGATTTTTTCATCCAATTCGAAATTGGCCGAACCCTCGGTGTACTGCTGTCGCATGGTTTTTTCCAAGCGCCGGATGGGCTCGAAAAAGAATCCATCGGCAGCAGTCTTGCGCTCTCCCGAGTCGGCGAGAGTGAGAAAGTACAGGGAGATTGGCGTGACCCCGGGAAGGCTAGGGCGTTTCACATCAGCTAAGCCCTGGCATGCCGTTGCCATAGCGCAAAGCGCAGAGGCTGCGATCAATGGGGTGGAGGCTTGGGTCAGGCGGCGCACATCATTCACCGCGTCCAAAATGAGTGGCGGCAATTGATGCGCGGGGTAGCTGTCAGTGACGGGAAGTGAGTTATTGAACATCGCTAACTCCTTACTGCTTTGCCGATTGGGCGTTCAGCCACGCATCGACGTCATGCAGACGCCAGCCCTTGGCGCCACGGAGTTGAGTGCCGCCATAGAGAGGGAAAGGCTTGGGGAAGGTAGGGTCGTACTGCGAGCTCGTTTTGTTGAGACGACCATAGATGGTGGAGCGGCTCAGACCCGTGATGCGGATGACGTCCTTTAAGCGGCACGCCGCATTGGGCGCAAATTCGGTGTGATTGGGGGATTGCATACGAAACCTTTCTTGGTGAATGGAGGAAGGCTTCATGCTGCTGGGGCTCCAAATGCCAGTCGATTGCACTCTTTGCTTGTTGTCCTTGTGGCTGAGAGCGCGTCATCGATAAGTGATTGACCCTACGTGATTTTTTGCTGGGTTTGTGCAAGGACAAAAACAGGCAAACACTAGGAGGTTTTGTGTGGCGAACTCTCCGGGCTACTGGCTACTTTGGCTACGTCGCCACGCAAAAGCGGCTACAACCGATCCCCAAAACGCGGTTTTTGGCATAAGAAGAGCTAGACAAACAAGCAATCTGACGGTCGGTTGGGGGGGGGGCGATGCGGCTAGAGCGGGCCTATCAATGACTTGAACTAAGCCATTGAGGAGAAGATGTTCTGGGAGGGAGCCTACCTGGCTTTACCTGCGGCCGCCTCGCTGAGACGGCGTCAGGCGAATGATGGTGGAGATGGACTTTGCGTCAGTTTCTGTAATCAATTGGCCAAGTTTGCCAGCGACTGGAGATTCCTTGATCTGTAGCTTGACAAGCCAGCTCTCATAATCGCTGCTAGTCTTGAACTGCCTAACGTGGGAAAGATCTTCCTGCAGTTGTTTGACAAGGTGATCCAAGACGACAGGCAGCCCATCTTTATAAGCCTTGCGCTTTTTGGTCCTCTGACCATCCTGGGGCGGGTATATCAGCTTGATTGCGATGTCACGCAGTTTTGGACTTTTCCAGTCAGTTGAATTTTTGGATTTTAGCTGTTGATGCAGCCACGTCTTGACCTCATCCGAATGCAAGGGAGGATTCTCTTGCTGTCTCTCTTCAATCCAGATTTGCAATTCATTGAAAACTTGAAGCAATTGACCTAGCTGAGGAGATATGTGATCTCCGGTGACGGGCATTTGTGTCGGCGCTTTGGTGGGGGCCTGTGGTTGACTTAGCAGATCACGGAGCCTAGCTTCATCGGCTGGTTGCAAACGTAGGTTGCCAAGTCGAACAAGAATACCAGCATGACGTCGAAAATCTTCAATGGTCAGGTCATCCCATCGAGCACCCTGGCTGTCGATAATGGTAAAGCAAGGGAATAAAATAGGAGGAGCGAGAGGTTTGTCAAAAGATTCGGTTTGCCAATGATCTAAGCCATGTGCCTTTTGCCTTTGACGAGCTGTCTGTATAACCCAGGTTTTTTTACCTACTCCCCCTAAATGAATAATATCGAAGACTTTGATCTGGATAATTCCATCATCTCGCAATTTTGTGTAGTCATTGTGGCTTAGCTGGATACACTCCACATCTTCGACTGGGTAGATCTTTGTTTTAGGCAGTAAAGGGCTGGAGAGTTCGTCCCTGTTGGACAGCGCAGAAAAGCACACGAGTCCTATTCGCCAGTTGGGTTCAATGGCTACCACAGGATGGATGCCGTTTTGGAGGGCAAAGTCCAACAGTTGAGTCGCTGAGTTTTCTAGCTCTTGGGCAAGAGCTTCTAGCTTCGTGAATTGATTCGCAAGGCTCATGAGGCAACTGGGAAGGAGAGTTTAGGCGGTTGGAGGCTGCTTGCCTTCAATAAAATCTGCCCAAGAATTCATCATGCCACGACGTTTATCCAGCGCATCACCTCGGCGATATGCAGCCTCAACTTTACTTTCCAGCGTATGTGCTAAAGCCTGCTCAGCCAATTCTCTTGGAAAATTGGTCTTTTCCCCTGCCCAATCTCTAAAGGTAGAGCGAAATCCATGAGGTACTGCCGCTACATTCATGCGTCGCATGACCGCAGTCATTGTCATATCAGAGAGAACTTGCCCTTTGGTTCCGGGAAACAATAGTTCCAAATCAGCAACACGAGGGAGGGATTGGAGCAGTTTGAGCGCAGATGTAGATAGCGGTACACGATGTTCGGCTCCTGCCTTCATCCGTTCAGCTGGAATAGTCCAAATTGCGTTCTTAAAGTCGACTTCTCCCCAAATAGCTCCTCTAACTTCGCCGGACCGCGCCGCTGTCAAAATGGCGAATTCTAGAGCCCTTGCTGCGATGCCGGGGTGAGTTCTGAGCGTGGCAATGAATGGGGGCATATCATCCACAGCCAAAGCGCGATGATGTTCTACCTTCTGAATCTTCGATGGAGCGGCTAGCACCTTGTCGAGGTGGCCTTTCCAACGCGCGGGATTGTCACCCGCTCGGTATTTGCGCACTGTTGCCCAATCAAGAATAGATTCAATGCGGCCACGCAAACGACTGGCAGTTTCGTTCTTGGTGCTCCAGATGGGTTCGAGGCACGTGAGTACGTGCGGCAGATCGATCAGGGAAACGGAAAGTTTCCCTAGGTATGGCATTGCATAGTTCTCCAGCGTGTTTTCCCATTGCTGGCGATGCTTGGCGTTTTTCCACTCTGATGATTTGGCCTTGAGAAACTCTTCTGTGCACCAGCGGAATGTCTTCTCTGTTGAGGCCTGTGCCAAAAGTGCTTGGCGCTGCTGGCGACGAGGCGCGACTGGATCCCGACCTTCGCGAATACTCTCATGAACCTTCCAGGCACGTTCTCTGGCTTCTGCTAGACCCACGATAGGATAGGCGCCAAGTCCGATGTCTTTTCGGGCATCTCCAACTTTGACACGAAGTACCCAGCCGCGGTGACCAGCAGAGATACGGAGGTGTAAACCTGCAACACCGCCTACAGCGTGGCGGCCCTCTGTCTTGAGGGCCGCCACGGCACGGTCAGAGAGTTGTTTGGCAATCTTGGGCATGGGGAGATTTTGCAATAGATCTGTCCCACATTATGCCCACATAGAGTGCTGGATTCAACGAAACGTTGTTGGACTGAAATGAACAATCGCTGATAAAAAAATCAATAAAAATCAATTGGCTATTGAACTATATTGAACTCGATTAAACGCTATCTTGGAGGACTCCGTTTCCGCCAAGAATCAAACCCCTGAGTGTTCGCATTCAGGGGTTTTTTTTGGGTGCTTTTACTTCGTAGATTGGCTCTTTTTTCGGGATAATGGCCTGAGTTTGAAAGATCCATGCGTTCGGCAACGAGGGCATGGGTGTCGAATGAAGCAGTCCCCGCGTCGGATGAAAAAGAAGGCGCTTTGTACGGCAAGCTGGCCGGGCCCTTCTGGAAAACGCGTATATTCAAACCCTGGAGATAACTCTAAATTTCGTCTCCAGGCTTTCAGCCAAGTGGTGTCGAGAGAGACTGCGTGCATCGAAGATGGCACGCGGCGCCGAAGGAGCAACCGCCCCGGAAACTCTCAGGCAAAAGGATCGGTACCACTCATTCATTCACTCTGAAGAATGTCCCGCGCCATCGTCCGCGGGCATACCGAAGGAGCAAGCGATCGTCGCTCTGTTGCGGTGGTTCGTGAATCTCTCAGGTCCAGAACAGAGGGGGCGTCCGGTGTGCATATTGCGCCCGGGCTCCACCCCTCGACGTTTCAGGACCTGATTCATCATGAAAACAATCGCCGTTATCGGTGGCGGTATTACGGGCGTGACCACCGCCTACGCTCTGGCCAAACGAGGTTTTTCTGTTACCTTGTTCGAGAAGCAGCGGTATGCCGCGATGGAAACCTCATTCGCCAATGGGGGACAACTTTCCGCTTCCAATGCAGAAGTCTGGAACCACACGTCAACCATTCTCAAGGGTCTTCGATGGATGCTCAAGAGCGATGCTCCGTTGCTGATCAATCCAAAGCCGAGTTGGCACAAGCTTTCGTGGTTCTGCGAGTTCCTGGCGGCCATTCCGCATTACCAGCGCAACACGGTTGAAACGGCGCGGCTGGCCATTGCGGCTCGGGAACACCTCTTTGCATGGGCTGCGGAAGAGGGCATCGATTTTGACCTGAAACAGAAGGGGATTCTCCATATCTACCGCAACCAGGCGGGCTTCGAACATGCGGGCAAGGTCTCCAGGCTGCTCGCACAAGGTGGTCTGGAACGACGCGCGGTAACGCCGCAGGAAATGCGGGCCATCGAGCCAACCTTGTCAGGGTCCTTTTATGGGGGCTACTTCACCGAGAGCGATTCGACAGGTGACATCCACAAGTTCACAAGCGGTCTGGCTGCAGCCTGCTCTCGCATGGGCGTGAATTGCCTGTACGGCCAGCAGGTGTTGTCTGTGGCGGCCAATGGCGGTCAGGCCAGCGTGACCGTGCAGCAGGCAGATGGCCCTGTTACCACGGCTTTTGACGGGATTGTCGTCTGCGCTGGCACGGCCAGTCGCGCGCTGGCGGCCTCATTGGGAGACCGGGTCAACATCTACCCCGTCAAAGGCTATTCGATCACGGTCAATTTACTGGATAAAGACAGCCAGGCCTCGGCTCCGCTGGTCAGCCTGTTGGATGACGAGACCAAGTTGGTCACCAGCCGATTGGGAGATGATCGTTTTCGTGTGGCTGGTACTGCAGAGTTCAACGGATACAACAAAGACATTCGCGCCGACCGAATTCGCCCGCTGATCGATTGGGTGCAGGCATGCTTTCCGGGTGTCAGCACCCGTAGTGTCGTGCCCTGGGCAGGGCTGCGTCCAATGATGCCGAACATGCTGCCGCGCGTAGGGCGAGGCAAGAAGCCCTGTGTCTTCTATAACACGGGCCATGGGCATCTGGGCTGGACTCTGTCTGCAGTCACCGCAACCATGATAGGGGATATCGTGCAGCAGACTCTGGACAAGTCACCCATTGTGTCCAGACCGGTGGCCTTGACCCAGGCCGGAATTTGATTTCTGCTTGCAAGGCTCTTGTCTGAAGACCGGGGGCGCAGATTCTGTGCCCTCCCATGAGTTAGTCTTCTCGGCGCTCAGACACTGGCAATCGTTGCCGTACTGCTGGCTTGGGGGCGTGTTTGTGCCATTCGGGGTGGGCACTATGTCTCCAGGTAGGATCGGGCGCGATCAGCGGGAGATGACGGAGTGCACAGGTGCCGACGCAGCTTATGCTGCCGACCTGATATGACAACGGATACCTCGATTTCTATGGATCGATCTTCCTTGGTCCAGGCGGCGGAGCTGTCTTTCCTGCCAGTTGGCATGCCTTTTTGCGCGATGGTGGGTGAAGTTGCAGGCGGCTGATACGGAGCGCATTCGCTTCCATCAACTGCTTGGCGCGTTTTATTGACGAGAGGCTGTTGCCTGTTCTTCGTGCAATGCACGTGCCAGTACGCTGAATACGCGCTCATCCGTCGATTGCGCCACGTTGAAGCGTAGAAAACTACCTGCGTTCTGGCTGGGGCTGAAGGCGTTGCCAGGCGCCAGCACAACCTGTTCTTGCAGGCAGCGGCGGGCCAGGGCCGCGGAGTCTACGCCATCGGGCAAACGGCACCAGATGAACATGCCCGCTTTGGGAATATGCCAGGGCTCAATCCCGAGCTTGGCCAGCTGCGAACGTGTGGCATGCATGGCCTGGGCCAAATGGGTGCGCAGGGTATCCATATGTTTGCGGTAGCCGCTGTCCGTCAATGCGATATGAGTGACGTCGGCGGCCAGCCTGCCTCCTGCAAAGCTGGTGGCGATCTTCAGGTCAACCAGGCTGTCTATCCAGTCGGGGCGCGCCGCCACAAAGCCGCAGCGCAGCGAGGCCGACAGGGTTTTGGAAAAGCTGCCGATGTGTATGACGCGGGCGAGGCCATCCAGTGCGGCCAGCCTCGGTGCAGGGCTGTCCTCGAAATCCGCAAAAATGTCATCCTCAATGATGATCAGGCCAGCGCGTTCGGCAAGCTTGAGTAGCCGGTGGGCGGTGACTGCTGACAGCGTCGCTCCGGTGGGATTGTGTATGCCGGAATTGGTGATGTAGAGACGAGGTGCATGCGCTTGCAGTGCTGCCTCGAACTTCTCGATGTCCGGACCTTGCGGTGTATAAGCCACCCCAACCACGTGTACCCGGTGGGCCTTGAGAAGGGCGTGAAAATTGAAGTAGCAAGGGTCATCCACCAGCACGGTATCGCCGGGTTCCAGCAGGAAGCGGCAGATGAGGTCTATTGCTTGGGTACCCGATTCGGCGAGCATGATCTGCTGAGGCGGCGCTTCAATATCATGGGCCAGCATGCGCCTCGAAAGCAATTGGCGCAGCGGCAACTGTCCCTGGGGGGATGCATATTCTGAGAGCTCCAAGGTATCAGCCCGAGCCAGCGTGCGCAGGGCCCGCCGCATTCCGCTCTCGTAAAGCCAGTTGGGTGGCAGCCAGCCGCAACCGGGGCGCAGCATGGCAGCGCCAGCTTCGAGTGTCTGTCGTGATACCCAGAGTGGATCGACGGCACGATCCAGCTTGGGACCGATCTCCGTCAGCGCCAGAGGGGCGGCCGGTCCTTCCACATAGAAGCCCGAGCCTGGGCGAGAGGTGACGACGCCTTCTGCCATCAGTCGCTCATAGGCTTCGACTATGGTGGATACCGACAGACCCATGACCTGTGCCTGGGAGCGCACCGATGGCAGGCGTGTGCCCGGCACATAGATACGAGCTGCGATGCGCGACTGAATCTCGTGCATCACGGCATGAATTCGGGTGTTGTTGCGTGCCATATCACTGATCTGTACGGAAAATATACCAGTACAGTTTGTTTGTATTGTGCTGTATTGTCCATGGAATCAACTAGCTTGCCAATGCTCTACTGGAGACCTAGCAAGGAGTGTTTGATGGACAAAATGACAAAGGGCTGGGTGAATGGCCTGATGGGTGTGGCGATTTTTGCAGGCTCTCTGCCTGCAACGCGGGTGGCGGTTGCAGATTTCGATCCGATTTTCCTGACAGCTGCGCGGGCGACGATCGCGGGGGGGCTTGCGCTGGCTCTGCTGGTCCTGTTGCGTCAAGCCAGGCCGCGTAGGGAAGATCTGTTCTCTTTGATTCTGACTGCCATTGGCGGTGTGGTGGGTTTTCCGCTGTTGACGGCAATGGCATTGCAGCACGTCACCTCGGCGCACTCCATCGTCTTCGTCGGCTTGCTGCCGCTGAGCACTGCTGTCTTTGCCGTGCTGAGAGGAGGTGAGCGTCCTCGCCCCCTGTTCTGGATGTTTTCGGTGCTCGGGGCTGTCATGGTGGCAGGGTATGCGGCGGTTAGTAGCGCAGCTGGCTCTTTGCACGGAGATCTATTGATGCTTGCCGCCATCATTGTCTGCGGTCTGGGCTATGCCGAAGGCGCGCGATTGTCACGCTCCCTGGGCGGCTGGCAGGTCATCTGCTGGGCATTGGTGCTATCCCTGCCGGTCATGCTGCCGCTGGCATGGTTCAGCATGCCTCCTTCATTTGCCTCTGTGGGAATGCCCGCCTGGCTAGGTCTGGCCTATGTTTCCGTGTTTTCCATGCTGATCGGCTTTGTCTTCTGGTATCACGGCCTGGCGCAGGGTGGCATTGCTGCAGTGGGTCAATTGCAGCTGTTGCAGCCATTCATGGGCTTGGGGCTCGCTGCGGTGCTGTTGCACGAGCAGGTGAGCTGGGCCATGCTGGCGGTAACCCTGGTCGCGGTCACATGTGTTGCGGGAGCCAAGAAGTACGCACGTTAGGCCTCCCACTTTGCCATCCTGAAGGACTGGTCCATCTTGTCATTTTCTGGATCCATGAACCTGTATTAGAATTGTTCAGTGATGGCTGAACAATTTGAATGAAGAGGTGTTCTGGTGGATGAAATGGCAGATGCTGGCGAGAAGGCGCGCGAACTGTTTATTGAGCGCAATGCGATCCAGGCAGAGCTTGGCGGATTGCCAAGGATTGCCGGTCGCCTCATCGGCATCTTTTTGCTGGACGGTGGCCCGATCAGTTTTTCCGATCTGGCAGAGCGCATGCAGGCCAGCCGGGCAAGCGTCAGTACCAATACGCGCTTGCTTGAGCGTTTGGGAATCATCGAGCGCGTGGCTTTGCGCGGAGAGCGCCAGGATTTCTTCAGTCTGCGAGCCAATCCGTTTGCGCTGGCCATTGAGCAAAGCATCGAGCAATGCCAGCGCTTCTCCGAGTATGTTGAAGAACTGCTGGTCAGCGCCGAGCTGGACGAGGATGCGATTGAGCGGCTGCGTCAGGCGCAGTCTTTTCATGAGGTCACGGCCAAAACCATGCAGGGTTTGTTGGCTACGCTGACACGCAACAATTGGGCGCATTCCAGAGACACGGTACAAGCGAAATCCGAAGCTGAAGGCGCGGGCCGAACAGCCCGCAAGTCCTCAGAAGAGCGGACGCAACAGCTTTCCGATCCGGAGCCGACCGGAGCCCGGCCCTTGGCAGCAAGGCCTGTCAAGGCCAAGCCACCTGCAAGTCTGCAGGCCCGAACTTCAGCGCGCGGCAGAGTGCCACGCAAAACCTGAGTTTTCATGAAGAACGTCTTTTTTTGGTCGGCTCCAGCCTGGCTGCTGGCCCTGTCTGGATGCGCCTCGGTACCCGATGCACCCAGGCCTTTTCCATTGATTGCCCAGCAGTACTCTGCCATGCCCGATGGTGTGGCACGTGATGGTGCAACAGCGGCGCCGCAAGCGCTGGATACCTGGTGGAAACTGTTTGATGAGCCCCTGCTGGATCGGCTGGTCACGCAGGCCCTGCAAGCGAGCACCGAGGCGCGTATGAGCATCGCGCGTGTGCGTGAGGCAAGGGCGATGCGTGAGGCGGCGCTGACACAATACCGCCCGCAGGGCGGATTGCGTGCCGGTGGTGAGAGGCGGGGCAGCCGCAATCTGGGACATCGGTCTTCTGCATTGGATATGCAAGGGGCTGGCGCGGGTGCGCAGAGCAGTGCCAACCTGGATTTGCTGGTGTCCTGGGAACTGGATCTATTTGGCCGGGGAGACGCGCTGCAGCGCCAGGCAGATGGTGATTTTGGTTCAGCTATCTATGGTGCCTATGCAGAACGGGCAGCGTTGGTAGCGGAGGTTGCACGCACATGGTTCGAAGCCCAGCGCTTGACTGCTGCGCTGGCCGATGCCCAGGCCACGGTAGCCATACAGACGCGGCTGCAGGAGGTGCTCGCGCGCAAAGTGGAGCGCGGGCTGGCGCCGGTGTCCGAATCTGCGCGCGTAGATGCAGGCCTTTTATCGGCGCAAGCCAACGCGCTGGTGCTGCAGTCTCAGCTTGACGCAACGCGGCGCGCGTTATTGGTGCTAGTTGGCATGGGGGATGAGCCGCTCGCCGCCCTGGACCTGGGCCATGAGCAGACCCGGCCCCCGGCCTTGCCTCAGGCTATGCCCGCAGAGCTGTTGTCACGTCGCCCCGATGTGCTACAGGCGCGCGCGCAAATGCAGGCTGCTGCCGGTGGCCTGGATCTGGCGCGGCTGGCACTGTTGCCCAGTGTGACCCTCACGCCAGGCATCGGGCTGAACTGGCAAAAGCAAGCAGCATCGCTTGGCACTGGTTTCTGGTCGTTGGCAGGCAATGCGGTACTGCCTGTACTCGACAGGCCTCGATTGCTGGCCAATGCACGTGCTCAAGGCGCACGGGCTGAGCAGGCCGTGATTGCCTATGAGCAGGTGGTGCAGCGGGCATTTTCCGAGGCAGACCAAGCCTTGCTGCGCATGGCGCCTGATGAGCGGCGAATTGCGGCGCTCGAGCAGGCGCAGCAAAGGGCTCGGGCGGCCTATGAGGCTGCTGTCAAGGGCTATGGCGCTGGCTTCTTTGATCTGATCGTGGTGCTTGATTCGGAGCTTGTCTATCGGGAAGCCCGTGTGGCGCTGACCAATGCCCGGGCAGAGGCGCTCACACATGCCGTACAGGTACTTCAATCATTGGGCGGTGGCTGGGCCAGAGGCGCAAAGGCGCAGGAGGCAGAAAGTAATGGCGAGGGAATCGATGGCTAAACGCGCTGGAAACTGGATGGCGCTGAGCGCCGTGGCTGTGGCACTGGTGGTGCTGTCGGGGTGTTCGAGGAGTAATGCCGACAAGACGACGCAGGCGGCTCCTGCCGAGGCCGTGCGCGCGGTCAGCATGGCGCGGGTCGAGCTGCGTGCGATGGGCATGGCTCAGCAGGCGTCTGGCCTGCTGGTGGCGCGCGAGGAGGTGGCAGTAGGCCCTGAGCTGAGCGGCTATCGGGTTGCAGCCTTGTTGGCCGACGAGGGGGACAGCGTGCGTGCTGGCCAGCCACTGGCGAGGCTCGATGACGGGTTGCTGCAGGCCAGGGTCCGGCAGGCGGAGGCGAGTCTCATCCAGGCACGCGCGCAGGCGAGGCAGGCGCAGGCAGAATCTGCACGCGTCGACGGGTTGGATGGCCAAGGGGTGCTTTCCGACGAGCAGATCCAGCAGCGCCGCACGGCCGCTGCCAGCGCCAATGCGAACGCCGATGTGGCCGCAGCCAATCTGGCCGGCCTCAAGGAGGAGGCCGAACGCATGACCTTGCGCGCACCGGTTGCGGGCGTGGTGTTGCAGCGCAATGTGCGCCGGGGCGATGTAGCGAGCCCGGGAGGGGAGGCCATGTTCCGCCTGGCGCGTGACGGCATGGTGGAGTTGGCTGCCGAGGTACCGGAAGACCAGGTGGACCGTGTGCACCCGGGTGACAAGGTAGAGGTGACGCTGTCCTCGGGTATTGCCTTGCCGGGAAAAGTGCGCCTGCTGTCGCGCAGGGTGGACGAAAAGACCAAGCTGGCCCAAGTGCGGATAGGCCTGCCGGTACGCACCGATCTGCGCCCGGGCGGTTTTGCGCGCGCCGACTTTCTGCATGCGGCCGAGCCTGTGGCCGCTGTGCCGGAAAAAGCCATTCATTTCGAGGCAGGCGGTCCGCAACTGGCCACCATCGATGGAGATGACCGTATTCGCAAGCTGCCGGTGACTCTGGGGGCGCGATCACAAGGCTGGGTCGTGTTGCGTGATGGCCCGCCTGTGGGGACGCGCCTGGCCTTGGGGGGCGGGGCCTTTGTGCTGGATGGCGACAGGGTTCAGGTCAAGGAGCAAACGATGGCGGAAGCTGCTGCGCCTGCATCCAGCTTGAATCCTGCGTCCGCCCCTGCCAGTGGTGGAGGTCAGTAATGAAGATGCGAATATCCGCCTGGTCCATACAGAACCCCATTCCGGTGGTGGTGCTGTTCCTGGCCATCATGGTGGCTGGCCTTCTGGCCTATCGGGCGATGCCGATCAAACTGTACCCGGATGTCTCGTTTCCGATCGTACAGGTGGCCGTGGCATTGCCCAGCGCTGCTGCCACAGAGGTCGAAACCCAGGTGACCCGGGTAGTGGAGGACGGCGTTGCCAATGTCGCCAGGGTCAAGCATGTGATCTCGACAGTGACCCAGGGCATGTCTGTGACCTTTGTGGAGTTCGAGATTGGCCTGGATCCGCAGCGTGCGGTGGATGAGGTGCGTGCTGCCATTGACCGGGTGCGGGCCAACCTGCCGGCCAGCATCGAGCCGCCCATTGTCGAGCGCCTGGATTTCGATGCCATGCCACTGTTGACTTATGCGGTGTCGGCGCAGGGCATGGATGATGTGGAGCTGAACTGGTTCATTGAGGACGTGGTGGCACGCAGGCTGGTGGCGCTTGGTGGCGTGGGGCAGGTCACACAGGTAGGCGGCGTGGGCCGCGACATTACGGTGACACTGGATCCGGCAAGGCTGCAGGCGCTGGGGCTGACTGCAGTCGCGGTCAACGATGCGCTGCGTTCCCACAATCTGGATGCGTCAGGCGGCCGCGCCCAGATTGGCGCCCAGGAGCAGCAGGTGCGTGTGCTGGCCGCAGCGCCATCCGTGGAGTCGCTGGCGGAACTGGTGATCGCAACCCGCGACGGCCGTCACCTGCGTTTGAGCGACGTTGCTACCGTGGCCAGTGGCGCCAGCGACCGGCGTGGCTTTGCCGTGCTGAATGGCGAGGCCGTGGTCGGCTTTCAGGTGATGAAGACCAAGGCTGCTTCCGACGTGAATGTGGAGTCGGCCGTGGCGCAGGCAGTAGCCAAGCTGGCCAAGGAATATCCCGGTGTGACGTTTCAACTGGTCTCGTCGGGCGCCAAGAATACGCGCGAGAGCTTTGATGCCACGGTCTACACCTTGCTCGAAGGCATGTTGCTGGCTGCGGTGGTGGTGTTCATGTTTCTGCGCGACTGGCGTGCCACGGTCATTGCCGCTGTGGCGATGCCGATATCGCTGATTCCGACCTTTGCCGTGATCCATGCCCTGGGCTATTCGCTCAATATGCTGTCGCTGCTGGCTTTGACGCTGGTGATTGGTGTGCTGGTCGACGATGCGATCGTCGAGGTGGAGAACATCCAAAAGCGCGTGCAGGCCGGTGCTTCGCCATGGCGTGCGTCGATGGAGGGTGCCGATGCCATTGGATTGGCAGTGGTCGCCACCACCCTGGCGATTGCGGTGGTGTTTCTGCCGGTTGCCTTCATGGGTGGCTACGCAGGGCCGTATTTCCGTGAGTTTGGTGTGACGGTGGCCGTATCGGTTCTGTTCTCCTTGCTGGTGGCGCGCCTGCTGTCGCCCCTGATGTGCGCCTATCTGCTCAAGCCTTCGGCGCAGCCCGAGGCGCACAAGCCATTTGCCGGGCGGTACCGCCGCCTGCTGGAGTGGACCTTGGCGCACCGCTGGATCTCATTGGGGGCGGGTGTCCTGATTTTTGTGGGATCACTGCTGCTTGCGAGTCTGCTTCCCACCGGCTTTGCCCCCAAGGGCGACAGCGGAACGGTGCAGATCAGCATGCAGGGCGCACCCGGCTCCACCACGCAGGACATGCGGGTTGCTGCGGCAACCTTGACGCGCCTGCTGCGGGAGCAGGGCGATGTCCGGGATGTGTTTGTCAGCGTGGGCAGCAGCCAGCGCGATGGAGATCCACGCAAAGGCGCGGTGATCGTCCAGCTCAAGAGTCAGCGGTCCATGACCACCAAGGCTTTTCAGGACCATGTACGCCCCCTGCTGTTGCGTGTGCCGGATGTGCGGCTGAGCTACAGCGAAAGCGAGGGAGGGGGTACGCAGACCCTGCAGGTGATCCTGGGCGGCCATGACGGCGCGCTGCTGCGGCGCACGGCCAGTGATGCTGAGCGGGAGTTACGCAGTCTGCCGATGCTCGAGAACGTGCATCAGGTGGCGCCGAACCCTGGCCCGGAACTGGTGATCCGTCTCAAGCCTGACGAAGCCGCTCGTCTGGGTGTGACACCGGATGTGGTGGCCGAGGTGGCGCGCATGGCCAGCGTGGGCGATCTCGATGCTACCGCCTCCAAGTTCAATACCGGGCGCCAGCGCCTGTCGGTGCGTGTACGTCTGCCGCAAGGGGCGTTGCAGGATGTGGGCAGCATCGGCGCCCTGCGGGTGCCAACCACCGGTGGCGGTACGGTTCCGCTGTCTGCAGTGGCTGATATGCATTTTCAGGTGGGCGAATCGCACATCGACCGCTTTGACCGGGAGCGCCGCATCACGCTGGAGGCCGAGGTCAATGGTGCATCGTTCGGCCAGGCCAATGCCGCAGTGGAGGCCTTGCCATTTCTGAAGAACCTGCCTGCTGGGGTTTCGCGGCCGCTGTATGGCGATGCTGAAGGCATGCAGGAGCTGTTTGCCAGCTTTGGGCTGGCGATCATGGCTGGAATCGGCTTGATCTTCGGCGTGCTGATTCTGCTGTTTCGCAGCTTCATCAAGCCGGTGATCATTCTGGCTGCCTTGCCTCTGTCGTTGGCTGGCGCTTTTCTGGCCCTGCTGGCTACGGGAGGCGAGTTGAACCTGCCGGTGCTGATTGGTCTGCTGATGCTGATGGGGCTGGCTGCCAAGAACTCCATCTTGCTGGTGGAGCATGCCGTAGAGGCCGAACGCATGGGAAAGAGCCAGACAGAAGCCTTGCTGGAAGCGGCGCATGAGCGCACGCGACCCATCGTCATGACGACGATCGCCATGGCCATGGGGATGCTGCCTACGGCATTGGGTGTCAGCAGTGGCTCGGAGTTCCGACAGCCTTTGGCTGTTGCAGTGATTGGCGGGCTGGTCTCGTCAACGGCGCTGTCGCTGATTCTGGTGCCGGTGGTGTATGCGGTGATGGACGATCTGGAAAATTGGCTGAAACCAAGGCTTGTCAGACTGGTGACCGTGCCGTCGGCGCAGGATCAACGCGATTTGCTGCAGACGGGCGATCCGCTTTCTCCACAATGAGGAATGCCATGACTTCGTCATCCCCCTTCATGGCGGTTGCACGGCCCGAGGACGCTGCCGAGTGTTTGCGCTTGCGAGGGCTGACGCGTGAGAACGCTTTCACTGTGGCAGACCTGCAGAAGCTGGGTATTACCGGACAGACCTGGGCGGATGGCATTCGCTCGGGCCTGCTGCCGGGCTGGATTGCCTGGGCGCAGGGGCGCATGGCAGGCTACTGTTTTGGCAACGCAGAAAGCGGCGAGATCATGGTGCTGGCCTTGCTGCCTCAGTATGAGGGCAGGGGCTGGGGGCGAGAACTGCTGGGGCGCACAGTCAATACCTTGCATGGCTTGGGCTGGCGCCGCTTGTTTCTGGCCTGCTCCAGCGATCCAGCCGTGCGCTCTTACGGTTTTTACCGCCACTTGGGTTGGGTTCATACCGGCGAATGCGACGATGCGGGCGATCATGTTCTGGAGCTGTTGTCCACCGACGCCACGTAGTGCTTAATAGATTGGATGGGTTGGGCTTTGCTCTGCTTCAGCAGCATGTCGACAGGATGCTGTCTTGGTTCCAAGAGGTTTGGGTCGGTTTGGGTGTTGACGTAAATTAATGTTGCAGGCGGGCCGGATGCCTGGGATATCTTTTTCCGCTCACTACAATCGATGCGTTCGCCATGGATTCTGTCAGCCGCTGTTGAACAAGGATTGCGGTCGTATTGCTGCCACATCTGGTGGGATGTGCGCCTTCACCTCTACAATGCGGTGTAACTGGTTCAATTACATGAAGATACTGCTTTGTAACGATGATGGATATCAGGCGCCCGGCATTGTGGCGCTGCATGATGCGTTGAAGGCGGTAGCTGATGTGGAAGTGGTTGCCCCGGAGCACAACAACAGCGCCAAATCCAATGCACTGACGCTGAATGCGCCTTTGTATGTGCACCAGGCCGCCAATGGGTTTCGCTATGTCAATGGCACGCCTGCCGATTGCGTGCACATTGCGCTGACCGGCTTGCTGGGTTACCGGCCTGATCTGGTCGTCTCCGGCATCAACAACGGTGCAAACATGGGTGACGATACGATCTATTCCGGCACGGTGGGTGCGGCCATGGAGGGGTACCTGTTCGGCATTCCAGCCATGGCGTTCTCGCAGATCGACAAAGGCTGGGGGGAGCTGGAATCTGCGGCGCAAAAAGCCGCGCAGCTGATCCAGCAGTTTGACCGGGCGCGTCTGGTGACGGACAAGCCATGGCTGTTGAACATCAATATTCCCAATTTACCCTTCGCGCAGATCAAACCCGTCAAGCTGTGTCGGCTGGGACGTCGGCATGCCGCGGAAAAGGTCATCACGCAGATCAGCCCCAGGGGTGAAACGATGTACTGGATCGGCAACGCCGGATCGGTGCTGGATGATGCCGAAGGCACTGATTTCCACGCCACGGCTGCAGGGCATGTCTCGATCACACCGCTGAAGGTGGATCTGACAGACCACCAGAATCTGGTGTACTGGTCACAAACGGCGACTGCCTTGCGCAGCGCAGATGCCGAGGTGGCTGGGTGAGTTTGCGCAAACCAGGATTCCCCGCGCGTGGCGCCATGCCTGCAACCACCAAGGTGCAGTCGAATGTGCACCGTGAATGGATGCGGTTGCCTGCAGACCTGGCACCGGTACCCATGGCAGTGCGCGAAACCCTGGGCGTAGAGACGGTAGACTTCACCTCGGCGCGTTTGCGCATGGTGCAGAGGCTGGCAGCTTCGGGTATTGAGCACACGCGTGTGCTCAAGGCGATGAATTCGGTCCTGCGTCACCAGTTTGTGGACAGCGCCTTGGCGGTGCAGGCCTACCAGGATACAAGCCTGCCGATTGGCCTGGGCCAGACCATCTCCAAACCCAGCATTGTTGCGCGCATGTGCGAGTTGCTGGCGCAGTCGGCGGCAGCGCAATCGGGGCTCGGGCGTGTGCTGGAAATCGGAACCGGCTGCGGTTACCAGGCTGCCGTGCTCAGCCTGATTGCCAAAGAGGTGTATACCATTGAGCGCTTGCGTGCGTTGCATGAAAAGGCTCGGGTGAATTTGCGCCCGTTGCGTCTTGCCAATGTGCACCTGATCCTGGGCGACGGCATGCTTGGTTTTGCCAGTGGCGCGCCGTACGCGGGCATCATTTCGGCCGCTGGTGGTGAGGAACTGCCGCAGGCTTGGTGTGATCAATTGGCTGAGGGTGGCCGCCTGGTGGCGCCGATTCTGGGCGCTGGCGGACAACAGGTTTTGCTCGTGGTGGATCGTACTGCTGATGGATTTCAGCGTACGGTGCTGGAGCATGTTCATTTCGTACCCCTAAAATCGGGGCTAGGTTAATAAGGATAGGTATGTTGGATTCACGTGGTCTTTTGACGTGGGGAACCAGTCTGGTGGCAGCGGCAGTGCTGGCAGGTTGTGGAAGCACATCGCTGAACAAGGCTCCGGTCGAAGACCGGGGGTCGTCTGCTGGTCGTCCATCGGCAACCACCAGTGCTACTGGCACCGCCAAGGTGGATCCGGCAACGTTGCCGGGCGCGGAAAATGCAGGCAAGCCGGGTTACTACACCGTCAAGCCTGGTGAGACTTTGATGCGCATCGCCATGGAGCATGGCCAGAGCTGGAAAGACATTGCTCGCTGGAGCAATCTGGAAAACCCCAATGTGATCGAAGTGGGGCAGGTGCTGCGTGTGGTGCCTCCAACCTCGTCGGTCGTGACACAGCCAGCCCCTGCGGCCCCTGCTGTCTCTGGCAGTGCGTCTACCGCTGCTGCGACACCGGCACCTGTGCCTTCTCCAGCCCCTGCGGCTGCGGAAGCGCCTGCAGCGGCAGACAACAATGTGGGCTTCATCTGGCCATCGTCGGGCACGGTCATCGCCGGCTTTGACGATTCGCGCAACAAGGGCCTGGATATTGGCGGCAAGGCGGGTGATCCCGTGGTTGCGGCGGCTGATGGCCGCGTCATCTATGCGGGTGCAGGCCTGCGTGGCTACGGCAACTTGATTTTGATCAAGCACAACAACACCTATCTGACGGCCTATGCGCACAACCAGACTTTGCTGGTCAAGGATGACCAGGTCGTGCGCAAGGGGCAGAAGATCGCGGAAATGGGCAGCTCCGATGCAGATCGCGTCAAGTTGCACTTTGAGGTGCGCCGCCAAGGCAAGCCGGTGGACCCATCTCGCTATCTACCCTCCCGCTGATGCCCGATAAGACCCAAGGGCCGACGCTGCCGATTGAAGCTGGCAGCGTCGGCTTTGTTCATGGCCGCCAGGATTTGTTGCCCGATGGCGATGATGCAGGCGAGGATACGACTGCCGACATTGCCATCAGCGAATGGGAGAGTCGCGCCATCACCGCAGACATGGCTGACCATGGGCTGCGCCTGGACAAGGCGCTGGCCAGGTGGGTGCCGGAGTTTTCGCGCAGCTATCTGCAGGCCCTGCTTGAGCAGGGGGCGGTGCTGGTCAACGGAAAGGTGGGCGCCAAGGCGAGTGCCAAGGTCAAGGCGGGCGATGCAGTGGCCGTCGAGTTGCGGCCTACACAGCAGAGCCAGGCCTTTTTGCCACAGGATATTCCTCTGGACGTGGTGTATGAAGATGCCCATCTGTGCATCATCAACAAACCGGCCGGCATGGTGGTGCACCCTGCGCCAGGCAACTGGAGCGGTACCATGCTCAATGCGTTGCTGGCACGCGATGCCAAGGCAGCCCAGTTGCCGCGGGCGGGCATCGTGCACCGGCTGGACAAGGACACCAGCGGCCTGATGGTGGTGGCCCGTGAACGCCAAACCATGGATGCCCTGGTCAGGTTGATTGCAGCGCGTGACGTGCATCGCAATTATGTGGCGTTGGCACACAGAGCATGGAGTGGTGCGGCCGCTAAAACAGTAGCGCTTCCAATCGGGCGAGACCCCCGCAATCGTCTGCGCATGGCTGTGGTGGATCTGGCGCAACACCCGGGAAAGGCTGCCAGAACGGATTTCCGTCTGCTGGCCAACGCGGCCGAAGGCTGTCTGGTGTACTGCAGCCTGCACACGGGCCGTACCCACCAGATTCGTGTGCATATGGCATCGCTTGGTCATCCATTGCTGGCCGATGCGCTGTATGGCGGCTCCATGGCGGCAGGTCTGGAGCGCCAAGGCCTGCATGCTTTGCGCCTGGCTTTTGTGCATCCGGTCACTGGCCAGGACATGTCGTGGTTTGCTTTGCCACCCCAGGATATGGTGCAAGCCATGGAAAATTGGGATATTCGGTATAATTTGCAGGAACTGGCCTGAGTGCCAACGGCGCAGGGCGCTTATTCCCTCGTCCGTGATCTTGATGCCGCGCGACAGAAATGCGGCTTTCTTTGACTTGCAATCCTTTCTTTTGAGCCGTCGCCATTCATAGCGCGAACGTGTTTACAGGGATTCTTCGCATGCAGACTTTGGAAGCGAAACGGGTGTTGGAGACTGCGCTGATCTGCGCTCCCCAGCCAATTACCGTGCGTGAATTGCGCAGCTTGTTTGCGGACGAGTTGGGAACGGACACCTTGAAAGTGCTGTTGCAGGAGTTGCAGCTGGACTGGACGCATCGAGGGGTGGAATTGGTGCAGGTTGCCTCGGGGTGGCGTTTTCAAAGCCGACCGGAGATGCGTGAATTCCTGGACCGGTTGCACCCCGAGAAGCCACCCAAGTACACAAGGGCAACCTTGGAGACGCTGGCGATCATTGCGTATCGCCAGCCTGTCACGCGGGGCGATATCGAAGACATTCGTGGTGTGACGGTCAACAGCTTGATCATCAAGCAGCTCGAAGATCGCGGCTGGGTGGAGGTGATTGGGTATCGCGAAACCGTGGGCCGCCCGGCATTGCTGGCAACCACCCGGCAGTTTTTGGACGACCTGGGATTGCAATCGCTGGATCAGTTGCCTGCGCTGGATGACAGCAATCAACAGGCGACGATATTTGAAAGCCTGCCGCTGGATGAGCAGCCGGTAGCGGCTGGTGACGATGCTGGTGAGGCAGCCGAACAAGTGCCCCCACCTGTGGGTGGCACTGCTGTCGAGCAGGGTGAGGAATTTGTTCTGGTTGGCGAGTCCGGGTTGGAGGTGCAGTCTGTACCCCTCGAAGACGGGGGGCAGGATCCGACCCTGGAGTCCTCGGCCAGCCCGAGGGTTGATGGGCCTGGTGAAGCCGATGAATCGGCTTCAGGCGTCGCCCTTCAGGACAATAAAGATGAGGCGCATGTGGATTTGCTGCCAGGCAATGATGTGCGCGAGACGGGCGCTGAGCCCCAACGAAATGATGACGCCGCTGCTGATAGTGGCAATGAGAAGCAGAAAAATGATGAGTGAAAACGGCGATTTGAATTCGCAACCCGGTGAAGAGGGTATGTCGGCAGAGCCGGTCAAGCCCAAACGCCGTGCGCCGCGTAAGCCTGCAGTGGCTGAGGCGCGCGCGGAAAATGCCGCGGAGCCATCGGCGCAACTGGGGGTTGCCGATATGCCAGAAGGCGATGGCTCACAGGTTGCGCCCGAGCGGCAGGCGCCTGCAGATCAGGTGTCCGGTGACGGCGCCACGCGTGTCCGCCGTGATGGTGAGCAGCGGGTAAGCCGTTATCCTGCGCGTGCGCGGCGCTTCCGCGAGCGGGATGGTCAGCCGCGTACAGAAGCTGGTGGCATGCAGGCGGAGGGTCGCGCAGATGCTGCACACCCGGCAGCGCCTGCGCGCAATGTTGATGCCACCCATGAGGCCGGTTATGCGTTTGAGGATGTGGTTGCCGGTGCTCTGGAGGCTGCCGAGGCCTCGGATGCGAACCTGCCGCCCAAGCGCGTGCTGCAGCCGCATGTGGAGACGCCCAAGCTGCACAAGCTGTTGGCGCAGGCTGGAATGGGGTCGCGCCTGGAGATGGAGCGGCTGATTCTCGAGGGCCGTATTTCGGTCAACAATGAGCCGGCACACGTTGGTCAGCGCATTCAATATAGCGACAAGATCCGCGTCAACGGCAAGTTGATCAATTTCCGCATTGATCCGCCGCCTGCCCGCGTACTCGCCTACCACAAGCCCGTGGGTGAAGTGGTGACGCATGACGATCCTCAAAACCGTCCGACGGTGTTCCGCAAGCTGCCCAGGTTGATGCATGGCAAGTGGCAGTCGATCGGTCGCCTGGATTTGAACACCGAAGGCTTGCTGCTGTTCACCAGTTCCGGGGAACTTGCCAACAGCCTGATGCACCCCCGTTTTGGCCTGGAGCGCGAATACGCCGTGCGTGTGCTGGGAGCGTTGACTGCCGAAGAAAAGCAGCAACTGCTGGCGGGCGTGAACCTGGAAGATGGCATGGCCAGCTTTGGGTCGATTGACGATGGCGGCGGTGAAGGTGCCAACCAGTGGTACCGCGTTACCATCTCCGAAGGCCGCAATCGCGAAGTGCGCCGCATGTTCGAAGCCGTGGGTCATGCAGTCAGTCGGCTGATCCGTATCCGTTACGGGGCCATGGTGCTGCCGCGCGGGCTCAAGCGAGGTAACTGGGTGGAGCTCGATCAGCGGGATATCCAGGCCTTGACTGCTGCCGCTGGCGCGCCCGTGCGTCAACCGCGCGGCAATGCCCAGGACAGCCGTGGCCGTGGTCGCAATGACAACCGCCCCCAGCAAAACGGCCCCCGTCCCTCGACGGGGCCCGCCAAGAATACCCGGGGTGGTGGCTTGCGCCGTGCGCCGGAAAAGCGCAGCAGCCAGCCCGATCCGATGAAGACTTCACTTGGCTACATTGGCCACGACAGTTTGATGCGCCAGCGCAAAAACGGTGGCTTCAAGCGGGGCGGAAGGTCGTAGTCGCGCCACTGACTTCCCGGACACCGTACAATCAAAGGTTTGCTTTTACGGCAAAAATCAACCAACAGGAAAATTCAACATGGCAATCGAACGTACCCTCTCGATCATCAAGCCCGATGCAGTGGCTAAGAATGTTATCGGTCAAATCTACGCCCGTTTTGAGGCTGCTGGCCTGAAGATTGTTGCTTCCAAGATGGCTCACCTGTCGCGCCTGGAAGCCGAACAGTTCTACGCTGTGCACAAGGAGCGTCCTTTCTTCAAGGATCTGGTCGACTTCATGATCTCCGGCCCCGTGATGATCCAGGCGCTGGAAGGCGAAAACGCCATCCTGAAGAACCGTGAACTGATGGGCGCTACCGACCCCAAGAAGGCTGACAAGGGCACGATCCGCGCTGATTTCGCCGATAGCATCGACGCCAATGCAGTGCATGGCTCCGACGCTGCTGAAACGGCTGCCGTGGAAGTGGCATTCTTCTTCCCTGGCATGAACGTTTATTCCCGTTAATGGAATTCTGCACGGCAGCCGCCGTGCAGCATGTGTAAGTGGCCCGAGCGTGTTTCTATGACCACCAATTTGCTTGATTTTGATTTGGCTGGTTTGACCGCCTTTTGCGAAGGGCTGGGAGAAAAACGCTTCCGGGCCACTCAGCTTTTTCGCTGGATTCACCAGCGCGGAGCGTCCGACTTCGACCAGATGACCGATCTGGCCAAGTCGTTGCGTGAGAAACTGAAGGGTGCGACCCACATTACTGCATTACCGGTGATTACCGAGCATGTATCTGCCGATGGGACCGTCAAATGGCTGTTTGACGTGGGTGATGGCAATGCAGTGGAGTCCGTATTCATTCCAGAAGATGATCGTGGCACGCTGTGCGTATCATCACAGGCGGGCTGCGCGGTAGGGTGTCGCTTTTGCTCGACAGGGCATCAGGGCTTCAGCCGCAACCTGACAACGGGCGAAATCATTGCCCAACTGTGGTTTGCCGAACACGCGCTGCGCAAGCGCTTTGGCACGGATGAGCGCGTCATCTCCAATGTGGTGATGATGGGCATGGGCGAGCCACTGCAGAACTATTCGGCGCTGGTGCCAGCGCTGCGCACCATGCTCGATGACCATGGCTATGGCTTGTCGCGCCGCCGGGTCACGGTGTCTACCTCTGGTGTGGTGCCGATGATGGATCGCCTGTCGCAGGATTGTGCGGTTGCGCTGGCCGTTTCGCTGCACGCACCTAATGATCCATTGCGCGATGCATTGGTGCCGCTCAACAGGAAATACCCGCTCAAGGAACTGATGGCTGCCTGCCGCCGCTATCTGGAGTTTGCGCCGCGCGATTTCATCACCTTTGAGTACTGCATGCTTGACGGTGTCAATGATCAGCCCGAACATGCGCAGGAATTGATAGCGCTGGTGCGCGAGTTTGCAGGCGCTGGCGGTGCGTGGTGCAAATTTAATTTGATCCCGTTCAATCCATTCCCTGCATCGGGTCTGCTACGATCCCCCGCTGCCCGGGTTTCGGAGTTTGCCAAGCAACTGCTGGATGCCGGTGTGGTGACGACGGTGCGAAAAACCCGTGGCGATGACATTGACGCGGCTTGCGGACAGCTGGCTGGTGACGTGAAAGACCGAACGCGTGCAGCAGAGCGCATGGCCAAGAATCGGGTGATTCCGCTGACACAGGCTTTGTAGACGGTAAAAATTGAATGGGAGGGTGTGCATGGCAGAGACCTTGAGGTTGGGACAACGAAGATTCCCCCGTCTGATCGGCGCAGCTTTCCTTGGGCTGGCTTTGGGCAATGTGCTGATGGGCTGCGCAACCAATACCGCCGCACGCGAAGATGCCGCCATCGTTACCCAGTCGGACGAAACCGAGGTGCAGCGCCGTGCTCGCATCCGCATGGAACTGGCGGCCAATTACTTCCAGACTGGCAAGCCCACCATTGCGCTGGATGAGATCAAACAGGTACTGGCGCTTGATCCGTCCAGTGGCGATGCCTACAACATGCGCGGTCTGATCTATATGCAATTGGGCGATCCCGATATTGCCGCCGAGAGCTTTACCAAGGCGCAATCCCTCAAGCCTGGCGATGCCAACATCATGCACAACCATGGATGGTTGCTGTGTCAGGAAAAGAAATTCGAGGCAGCCGACCGCTATTTCAATCAGGCCTTGGCGCAGCGCCAGTACTACCAGCAGTCCCGAACCTTGATGGCGCAGGGCCTGTGCTATGAAGCTGCGGGAAAAATGGCCGAAGCCGAAGCCACCTTGATCAAGGCCTACGAATACGACGCAGGCAATCCCATTGTTTCCTATAACCTGGCCAAGCTGATGCGTCAGCGTGGTGATGACAAGCGCGCGCAGTTCTACATCCGGCGACTCAACAATGGCGAGCTTGCCAACTCGGAGTCGCTCTTCCTGGGTATCCAGATCGAACAGGCGCTTGGAGACCGCACCGCAGCGCGCCAATTGGCCAATCAGTTGCAAAAGCGTTTTCCGGATTCCAAGGAATGGGCCCGTGTGGCCAATGGAGGCGTGCTTTGATCGAGTCTGATGTGCATGAGCAGGGCACGGAAAATGCTGCGGCTCTCCAGCCAAATGGCAATGACGCTGGTTTGACCGCAGGCGGTATGCTGCGCGAGGCGCGAGAGCAAGCAGGCCTGCGCCTGCCTGCGTTGGCGGCCAATCTGAAGGTGACGGTTGGCAAGCTGGAGGCACTTGAAGCCAATGACTGGAACGCATTTCCAGATGTAGTGTTCACCCGTGCATTGGCGTCGGCGGTGTGCCGCGCGCTCAAGATGGATGCAGAGCCAGTTCTTGCATTGCTGCCAAGGGCACCAGGGCAGGACCTGCGCAAGGTGAGTGAAGGCATCAACACCAAGGTTTCGGGGGGCGCAGTACCTGCCAAAAGTAGCGATTTCTCGTCGAGCAAGCCGTTTCCCTGGATGGCGGTGGTGCTGCTGCTGGTGGTGGCTACGGCAGGAGTACTGTTTTACCCGCAACTGGCAGAGCAGTATAAAAAGCAGGTGGCTTCCAAGCCGGAGGCGCCTCGTCGCGCCAATACCATTGCAGGTGAGGCTGGTGCCAATGATTCGGTAGCCCTGGGTGCGAGCGCCGAAGGTGGTGATGCGGTAGCCAATGGATCCCCGGGCATGCCCAATGCAACTGCCGTGGCGGCAACTGGGCCGGCCCTATCGCCGCCGGCTGCAGAACCAGCGGCTCTTGCGGCTGAGGCTCCCATTCTGCAATTCAAGGTGTCGCAAGACAGCTGGATTCAGGTCAAGTCAGCAGATGGCAAAGTGGTGTTTGAAAAGACACTCAAGGCTGGAAGTGAGCAGGGCATCACGGCCCAGCCGCCGCTCAAGGTGGTGGTGGGCAATGCCCTTGGTGCCGAACTGCAATTGCGCGGGGCTGCTTTTGATCTGAAAAAAGTGACCAAGGGCAGCACGGCCCGTTTCGAGGTGAATTAAGTGCAAGAAGACAACAAGCTGTCTCCCGTGCCATTGGTGGCGCCTGCCGGTCGCAAAAGCCGTCAGGCCCGCGTGGTGTGGGATGACCGTATCGTGACTGTCGGAGGTGATGCCCCGGTACGTATCCAGTCGATGACCAATACCGACACGGTAGATGCCGTCGAGACTGCGATCCAGGTCAAGGAGTTGGCGCAGGCGGGCTCCGAGATGGTGCGCATTACTGTCAACACTCCGGAGGCGGCTGCGGCTGTGCCCTATATCCGCGAGCAACTCGATCGCATGGGCGAGAATGTGCCGCTTGTGGGTGACTTTCATTACAACGGCCATCGGCTGCTCACAGAGTTTCCTGATTGCGCGAAGGCGCTGTCCAAATACCGCATCAACCCCGGCAATGTCGGTAAAGGCGACAAGAAGGACAAGCAGTTTGGCCAGATGATCGAGGCCGCCATCCAGTATGACAAGGCGGTGCGCATCGGTGTCAACTGGGGCAGCCTCGACCAGGAACTGCTGGCCGAGCTGATGGATGAGAACAGCCGCCGCTCTGCACCTTGGGATGGTCGTCAGGTGATGTATGAGGCCCTGATCACCTCCGCCATCTCGTCAGCACAGCGCGCCGAGCAAATGGGCTTGGATGGCAATCAGATCATCCTCTCGTGCAAGGTGAGTGGTGTGCAGGATCTGATCGCGGTGTACCGCGGCCTGTCTGCACGTTGCGATTACGCCTTGCACCTGGGTCTGACAGAAGCCGGCATGGGCACCAAGGGCACGGTAGCCTCCGCCGCTGCGCTGTCCATTCTGCTGCAGGAGGGGATTGGCGACACCATTCGCGTCTCGCTCACGCCCCAGCCGGGTGAAGCGCGCACGCAGGAAGTGGTGGTTGCCAGCGAAATTCTGCAGGCCCTGGGCATGCGCAGTTTTGTGCCCAGTGTCACTGCCTGCCCGGGTTGTGGCCGCACCACCAGCACCACCTTCCAGGAGCTGGCCAAGGATATCGACGAACACCTGCGTTCGCAAATGCCTGTCTGGCGCGTCAAATATCCTGGTGTCGAAAAGATGAAGGTGGCGGTCATGGGTTGCATTGTCAATGGCCCTGGCGAGAGCAAGCATGCGGACATCGGCATCAGCCTGCCGGGCACGGGCGAGTCGCCTGCAGCACCGGTATTCATCGACGGTGAAAAGGCCATGACCTTGCGCGGCGACCGCATCGCGCAGGAGTTTCACGATATCGTGCAGGCCTATGTGGAGCGCCGTTACGGCACTGCCAAGGTATAAAATTGATAGCTGTCAGCGCATGTTAGGTATGCGCTGGCGCTTGTTTTGACTATAGAGATTGAAAGCCCATGGGCAAGAATGAAAAGCTGGTTGCCATCAAAGGCATGAACGATATCCTGCCGCCTGATTCGGCCATGTGGGAATGGTTTGAGTCCAAGGTGCGCGATCTGATGGGTCGCTTCGCCTACCGCAACATCCGCACCCCGATCGTCGAGCCTACCGCGCTGTTTGTGCGCGGTCTGGGCGAGGTGACCGACATCGTCGAGAAGGAAATGTATTCCTTTGAAGACAAGCTCAATGGCGAGCACCTGACCCTGCGCCCCGAAGGTACGGCCGGCGTGGTGCGTTCCGTGGTGGAAAACAACCTGCTATATGACGGCGGCAAGCGCCTGTTCTACATCGGCCAGATGTTTCGCCATGAGCGCCCGCAGCGTGGTCGCTACCGCCAGTTCCACCAGGTCGGAGTCGAGGCGCTGGGCTTTGCCGGCCCTGAGCTGGATGCGGAAGTGATTCTGCTGGCGCACCAGTTGTGGAAAGAGTTGGGCATTGACGGCGTGCGCCTGGAGCTCAACAGCCTGGGGCAACCTGCGGAGCGCAAGGCGCACCGCGATGCGCTGATTGCCTACTTCGAGCAGCACACGGATGTGATGGATGAAGAGGCCAAGCGCCGTATGCACAGCAATCCGCTGCGGGTGCTCGATACCAAGAATCCGGCGATGCAGGCGATGGTCAATGCGGCGCCTCAGCTGCTCGACTTTCTGGGCGATGCTTCCAAGGCACACCTCAAGACCGTGCAGGATATTCTGGATGCCAACGGTGTTGTCTGGTCAGTCAATCCACGCCTGGTGCGGGGTATGGATTACTACAACCTCACGGTGTTCGAATTCATCACCGACAAGCTCGGCTCGCAGGGCACCATCTGCGGTGGCGGCCGCTACGATTACCTGATTGAAGAGATCGGCGGCAAGCCCGCTCCGGCCGTAGGCTGGGGCATGGGGATCGAGCGCGTGCTCGAGCTGATCAAGGAACTGAATATCCAGTGGCAACGCCCGTCTATTGACGCCTACGCTATCCTGCCGGACGCATCGCTTCTGCCGCAGGCCATGCGCGTGATGCAAGTCTTGCGCAGTGCAGGTATCCGTGTGCAGATGCACGGCGCGGCCACGGCAGAGGGCATGGGCAGCATGAAGTCGCAGTTCAAGAAGGCAGATGCCAGTGGCGCGCATTGCGCTCTGATTTTTGGCGGCGATGAGATGCAGCGCGGCATGATCACCGTCAAGCAATTGCGCGATGGCGCAGGTGCCCAGGCAGAATACGCTATTGAAAATGTAGCAAATTGGGCAGAACTGCTACGCGCCTGAAGCCGTTTTTATTCAAAACAATTTTCGCAACCCTGAACTAGAACAACTATGGCAACGCATCTGGACTTGGAAGAACAGGAACAGCTTGATCAGATCAAGCATTTTTGGAACAAGTGGGGCACGCTGATCACCACGGTGCTGGTTATCGTGCTGGGCGGATTTGCCGCCTGGAATGGCTACCAGTACTGGCAGAATCGCCAGGGCCAGCAGGCCAGTGCACTGAGCTCTGCGGTGGAAGCCGCGGTCAATTCCGGCGACAAGACGCGTATTGACCAGGCCTTTGGCGACCTGCGCAGCAACTACGGCAGCACCTTGCAGGCGGCTCATGCAGGTTTGCTGGTGGCCAAGGCCGCCAGTGACAAGGGGCAGATGGATGACGCCAAGGCTGCGCTCACCTGGGTGGCTGACAATGCGGCGGACGATGGCTTGAAGGCCACAGCGCGCATTCGCCTTGCAGCAGTGCTGCTGGGCAGCCAGTCCTACGACGAGGCGCTCAAGCAACTTGATGCCAAGATGCCCACGGAGTTTGACGCCGTGGTGGCGGATCACCAAGGCGACACCTATCTTGCCAAGGGTGACAAGGCCAAGGCAATCGAAGCGTATCGCACGGCCTACCAGAAGACCGCTCCTGGTGTGGAATACCGCAATGTCATTTCCGTCAAGCTCAATGCGCTGGGCGAGGACGTGAAGTAATCGATAGCGAGAGGCTGTGCGCATGAGCATGAAACACCAAGCACTACCATCATTTGCTGCAGCAACTGCTGCAGCGAAGGTCTTGACCGTATCCGCCGTGGCTCTGGCTGTGGCTGGCTGTTCGTTGTTCTCGTCCGACAAGCGCAAGCCTGTCGAACTGGAGCCCAATGTGGCGTTGATTGGCGTCAAGCAGACCTGGACGCAGCGTATCGGCAAGGCCAACCCGACCCTGGTCATGAATGTGAGTGGCAATGTGGTGACCATGGGGTCTGCCGATGGCCAGTTGGCGGCGGTGAATGCAGATACCGGCGCTGAACTGTGGCGCGCCAACGTGGGGCAAAAGCTTTCAGCTGGTGTCGGTAGCGACGGTAAATGGGCTGCGGTGGTCACCGAAGGTGGTGATCTGGTGGTGCTGTCGCAGGGCAAGGAGCAATGGCGCAAGCGCCTGAGCAACCGCGCCTATACGGCGCCGCTGGTGGCGGGCGCCCGTGTCTTCGTGCAAAGTGCGGATCGCTCCGTCAGTGCCTATGACGCAGCAACCGGCAACCCGCTGTGGAGCCAGTCGAAGACTGGTGAATCGCTGGTGCTGCGCCAAAGCGGCGTGCTGATGGCTTACAAGGACACCTTGGTCACTGGCGTATCGGGGCGTTTTGTGGGGATTGATCCCAACAACGGCTCGCTGCGCTGGGAGGTTCCCATCGCCAGCCCCCGTGGCACCAATGATGTGGAACGGCTCGTGGAGCTGGTAGGCGGCGTATCGCGCGTGGGTTCGGTGCTGTGCACCCGTGCATACCAGATGGCCGTGGGCTGCATCGATGCCGATACCGCGCAACTGCGCTGGACCGTGCGCGCCGAAGGCCTTAATGGAGTCTCGGGCGATGACGAGGTGGTGGCGGGTGCCGATGGCAATGGTGTCATTACCGCATGGGCACGTGATGGGGGCAGTGTGGCCTGGACAAGCAGCCGCCTCAAGTACCGCAAGCTGAGCCAGCCGCTGGTGCTGGGCCGCTCGGTGATCTTTGGTGACGGCAATGGCGTGGTACACATGCTGTCCAAAAAGGATGGTTCTCCGTTGAACCGTTTTGCAACCAACAACTCGGGCATCTCTGTCGCGCCGGTCATCGCAGGGAACACCATGGTGGTGCAGACCAACGACGGTGCGGTGTACGGCTTTCAGCCCGATTGAGAGAAAAAGAAAAAGTAGTCAGGAATGAAGCCAGTTATTGCTTTGGTGGGTCGCCCCAATGTGGGCAAATCCACCTTGTTCAACCGCATGACGAAGTCGCGCGACGCCATCGTGGCCGACTTCGCCGGTTTGACCCGTGATCGCCACTATGGCCAGGGCCGGCAGGGCAAGCGCGAATATATCGTGATTGATACGGGTGGCTTTGAGCCCGATGCATCGAGCGGCATCTTCAAGGAGATGGCCAAACAGACCCGCCAGGCTGTGGCCGAGGCGGATGTCGTGGTATTTGTGGTGGACGTGCGTCTGGGGCTGTCTGCGCAGGACCACGAAATCGCAGGTTACCTGCGTCGCCTGGGCAAGCCCGCCATGTTGGTGGGCAACAAGGCCGAAGGAATGAAGGATGGCTCGCAACTGTCCGAGTTCTATGAGCTGGGGCTCGGTGAAGTCTATCCCGTCTCTGCAGCGCACGGACAGGGTATTCGCAGCCTGGTCGACATGGCCCTCGACAAAGTGCAGTGGCCCGATGAGGAAGAAGACGCGGGCGATGCGGATGGCCCTCAGCCCATTCGGTTGGCGGTTGCTGGTCGCCCCAATGTGGGCAAGTCGACCTTGATCAACACATGGCTGGGTGAAGAGCGGCTGGTCGCCTTTGACATGGCTGGCACGACGCGTGATGCCATCTCGGTGCCTTTTGAGAAGAATGGGCAGCAGTTCGAGCTGATCGACACCGCCGGCCTGCGCCGCAAGGGCAAGGTGTTCGAGGCCATCGAGAAATTCTCCGTCGTCAAGACCTTGCAGGCCATTGAAGGCGCCAATGTGGTGCTGTTGTTGCTGGATGCCACGCAAGGTGTCACGGATCAGGATGCGCACATTGCCGGGTACATTCTGGAGAGCGGGCGTGCGGTGGTGCTTGCCATCAACAAGTGGGATGCCCTGGATGACTATGGGCGCCAGATGCTTGAGCGCTCGATTGAGATGCGTCTGTCGTTCATGAAGTTTGCTCCCATGCACTTCATTTCGGCCAAAAAGCGCCAGGGCCTGGGGCCGTTGTGGACTTCGTTGATCCAGGCGCACAAGGCTGCCACCTGCAAGATGCCAACGCCTGTGCTCACCCGCCTGCTGCTGGAGTCGGTACAGTTTCAGACGCCCAAGAAAGTGGGGCCTTATCGTCCCAAGCTGCGTTATGCACACCAAGGCGGCATGAATCCGCCGGTGATCGTGATCCACGGCAATTCGCTGGAGCATGTGACCGATGCCTACAAGCGTTTTCTGGAAGGTCGCTTCCGCAAGGAATTTAATTTGGTGGGCACCCCCTTGCGGATTGAATTCAAGACCTCACATAACCCATACGCTGATAAAGATTGATAGCGAAAAAGTGAGATGGGGCGGGCTTAACCGGTCCATTGCACGAAAAAAGCCTTTTATCAATCAGTTACGTCGCCACTGTGGTAAGGTGGCGTTTTACAACAACATTGTCTGAACACGGAGAATATCGTGAGCAACAAAGGCCAACTTCTGCAAGATCCCTTCCTCAACGCTCTGCGCCGCGAGCATGTTCCCGTTTCCATCTATTTGGTCAACGGTATCAAGCTTCAAGGCCAGATCGAATCTTTTGACCAGTACGTTGTGCTGCTGCGCAACACGGTGACCCAGATGGTGTACAAGCACGCCATTTCCACCATTGTTCCCGGTCGCGCTGTCAATTTCTCCGCGTCCGAGTCGCAAGACAGCGACGCTGCAGCCTAACGATTTTGATAGCAATATGCCTGTGTTTGGCACGGGCAAGAGCTCTACATCATTGAGTAATCACCAAATAAATCACGACAAGAAATCCACCCCGGTCATGCTGGTCGGGGTGGATTTTGGTTTTCCGCACTTCGATTCCGAGCTGGAAGAGCTGGGTTTGCTCGCACAAACCGCAGGGCTTGACCCCGTGGCGCGCCTTACCTGCAAGCGCAAGGTGCCTGATGCGGCCTTGTTTGTTGGGAGTGGCAAGGCTGACGAAATTCGCATGGTGGCACAAACCTATGGCGCCAAGGAGGTGCTGTTCGACCAGGCGCTGAGCCCCGCGCAACAGCGCAATCTGGAGCGCAGCCTGCAGATGCCGGTCAATGACCGCACCTTGCTGATTCTCGAGATCTTTGCCCAGCGAGCACGCAGCCATGAAGGCAAGCTGCAGGTGGAGCTGGCCAAACTGCAGTACCTCAGCACACGGCTGGTGCGCCGATGGTCTCACCTGGAGCGCCAACGCGGCGGCATTGGTACGCGCGGCGGGCCTGGTGAAACGCAGATCGAGCTGGATCGCCGCATGATCAATGACGCAATCAAGCGCACTAAAGAGCGCTTGAGCAAGGTCAAGAAGCAGCGCGCGACGCAGCGCCGCCAGCGTGAGCGCAACGACACATTCAATGTTTCGCTGGTTGGTTATACCAATGCGGGCAAGTCCACCTTCTTCAATGCGGTGGTCAAGGCGCGGGCCTATGCGGCGGACCAGTTGTTTGCCACGTTGGATACCACCACACGCCAGATGTATCTGGAATCGGCCCAGAAATCGGTGTCGATCTCGGATACCGTTGGCTTTATTCGTGACCTGCCGCATGGTCTGGTCAATGCTTTTGAGGCAACGCTACAGGAAGCAGTCGATGCAGATCTGCTGCTGCATGTGGTCGATGCCTCGAATCCTGCCCACCCGGAACAAATACAACAAGTCCAAAAGGTTCTTCGGGAAATTGGTGCAGACGATGTGCCGCAGGTGTTGATCTTCAATAAACTGGATGCAATGGATCCAGCCCAGCGGCCCACAGTGCTTGCCGACAGCTATGAGCTGGACGGTGTGCAGGTTCCTCGTTTCTTCGTCAGTGCTGCCAAAGGGATGGGGCTGGATGCTATTCGCGGACACTTGGCCGAGGCAGTTCTTACGCATCAGGCTGCTTTGGAAAAGGTTGAGGCTGTTGAGATAGCCCCAGACGCTGATGACGAATTATTGGGAAATGCCCACTAGACTGCCACAATGGCTGTCTGCAAGCGCTTTGTAACGCTGATTCATAGAGACATCGCTAATGAAATTTCATTCACGCTTTCCGCGCCTGGCTTTGCTACCGCAAGGCATACGCGGAATGTTCAATCTGAACGACCCGCGCTGGGGGCGCGGAGACGACGGTAATGGCGCAGGCGGCAATGGTGGTCAGGAGCCGCCGCCACCGGCCCGCCCGCCTTATACGCCTCCCGAAAATAACAACCGTCCGTCGCAGCGGCCAGGAAATGGTGGAGCTCCTGATCTGGACGAGCTTTGGCAGGACCTGAACAAAAAGCTGGGCGGTCTGTTCGGTGGCAAGGGCAATGGTGGAGGCGGTCGCAATGCTGGCGGTCCACAGCCTGAGTTCAAGGGCGCGGGCATTGGCATCGGCCTGATTGCAGGTGTTGCCGTGCTGATCTGGATGGGCACGGGTTTTTTCATCGTGCAGGAAGGTCAGCAGGCGGTCATCACTCAGTTTGGCAAATTCCATAAGACTGTGAATGCCGGCATCAACTGGCGCCTGCCGTATCCGATTCAGCGGCATGAGCTGGTCTATGTGTCTCAGATCAAGTCTGCAGACGTCGGGCGCGACAGCATTGTCAAGAGCACAGGCTTGCGCGAGTCAGCCATGCTGACGGAAGACGAGAATATCGTTGAAATCAAGTTTGCGGTGCAGTACCGCCTGAACGATGCGCGTGCCTGGTTGTTTGAAAGCAAGAACCCGGCAGACTCCGTCATCCAGGTGGCAGAAACTGCTGTGCGTGAAGTGGTTGGCAAGATGAAGATGGACGCCGCGCTCGCCGATGAGCGCGACCAGATCGCGCCGCGTGTGCGCGAGTTGATGCAGACCATTCTGGATCGCTACAAGATCGGTGTCGAAGTGGTTGGCGTCAATCTGCAGCAAGGTGGCGTGCGTCCGCCCGAGCAGGTGCAGGCGGCATTTGACGACGTGCTCAAGGCTGCGCAGGAGCGTGAGCGTACCAAGAATCAAGCTGAAGCCTATGCCAACGATGTGGTGCCGCGTGCCAAGGGGACCGCATCGCGTCTGATGGAAGAGGCATCCGCATACAAGGAGCGCATCGTCGCGCAGGCGCAAGGTGATGCGCAGCGGTTCTCGTCGATTTACACCGAGTACCAGAAGGCTCCAGCGGTGACGCGTGACCGCCTGTACTTGGAGACGATGCAGCATGTCTACAGCAATGTGACCAAGGTAGTGGTGGATTCCAAGCAGGGATCCAACCTGCTGTATCTGCCGCTCGACAAGATCATGCAGCAAACCCAAGGTGCCGGCGCCAATGCGTCTGGTAGTGAGGCTGCAGCCCCATCGGCCGCTCCTGCCAACAATACGCCGGTGGCTGCACCGTCTGTTCCAGACGCGCGCGCCCGTGACACCAGCCGAACCCGTGACCGCGAGTCGCGCTAGGAGTGAGTTGTGAATCGAATGGGATTTTTTGCTTCAACCGTTTTGGTGGTCCTGGCGTTGCTCAGCTCCACCGTGTTTGTGGTCGACCAGCGCCAATTCGGCATCAAGTACGCCATGGGGCAGATCAAGGAAGTGATCACTGAGCCCGGGCTCAACTTCAAGCTGCCTCCGCCGCTGCAGAATGTGACCTATCTGGACAAGCGCTTGCTGACTCTGGACAGTACCGATACCGAATCCATGCTGACTGCGGAAAAGCAGCGCGTGGTGATCGACTGGTACGTGCGCTGGCGCATCACGGAGCCATCGGAATACATCCGTAATGTAGGCACCAGCGAAGGAGCGGGTGCCATGCAGCTCAATCGGGTGGTGCGCAATGCCTTCCAGGAAGAGGTGAACCGTCGCACGGTTCAGGAGTTGATCTCGACCAAGCGCGAGCAGACCATGGCTGACGTCAAGCGAGAAGTGCTGGAAGCGGTCAAAGGCAGCAAGCCTTGGGGTATTGACATTGTCGATGTGCGCATCACGCGTGTCGATTACGTTGAAGCGATCACCGAGTCGGTCTACAGCCGCATGGAGGCCGAGCGCAAGCGCGTGGCCAACGAATTGCGCTCGACTGGTGGCGCAGTCGGGGAAAAGATCCGCGCCGATGCGGACCGCCAGCGCGAAGTGACGATTGCGAATGCCTACCGCGATGCGCAGGCACTCAAGGGGCAGGGCGATGCGGAAGCGGCGAAAGTCTATGCCGAAGCCTTTGGCAAGGACCCGCAGTTTGCACAGTTCTACCGCAGCCTCGAGGCCTACAAGTCCAGCTTCAACAAGAAATCGGATGTCATTGTGGTAGACCCATCATCTTCCGATTTCTTTAAAAGCTATCGCTCGCCAACGGCCAAGTAGTAAGCGCTGTTTGCGATCAAAACCGAAACGCCGCACGACAATCGCCGTGCGGCGTCTTTTTTTGCGCTCCTTATAGCATCGCAGGCCGGCGCCGCCTGCACAAATGCATCAATGGCGCAGTGGTTCGGGCAGGTTATTGCTTACGCCTTTATGCATCCCTGTAGAATTGCGTTTTTAACAGCCTCTCCAATTTCCCATGTCTGCTTGGATCCTTCCGGATCACATTGCCGATGTGCTGCCGTCCGAAGCACGGCACATCGAAGAGCTTCGTCGCGGCTTGCTTGATGCAGCCTGTGGCTATGGCTATGAATTGGTGATGCCGCCGCTGCTGGAGCATCTGGATTCTCTGCTTTCCGGCTCTGGTGAGGCGTTGGATCTGCTGACCTTCAAGCTGGTGGACCAGCTCTCTGGCCGCACCCTGGGTATTCGTCCCGACACCACCCAGCAGGTGGCACGCATTGACGCGCATCTGCTCAATCGCAAGGGTGTAACGCGCCTGTGCTACTGCGGCCCGGTCTTGCATGCCAAGCCTGATCGCCCCCATGCAACTCGCGAGCAGCTGCAGTTTGGGGCGGAAATCTACGGCCACGCCGGCGTCGAGGCCGATGTGGAAATCATCACCTTGGCAACCGAATCACTGCGTGTAGCGCAACTGCATGATTTTTCGGTGGATCTGGCAGATGTACGTATCGTGCAGCGTCTGTTGGCGGGCTTGTTGGTGGATTTACCCACCTTGCGCCGTGTGCATGCCGCTTTGGCGGTGAAAGACGCATCGGAGCTTGCGCTGCTGACCAAGGATTTTCCGCAGGCGCAACGCGACGGACTGCGTGCATTGTTGAATCTGTATGGCGATGTGGCGGTGCTGGACGAAGCCGAAAAGGCACTCGCTGCCATTCCAGGCATATCACCCATCCTGGTCGAATTGCGCCAATTGGCTGGACGCGTGGACAGTCCTTCCATCACCTTTGATCTGGCGGATTTGCGCGGTTATGCCTACTACAGCGGCATGCGCTTTGCCATTTATGCGCAAGGCGTGACGGATGCGCTGGTGCGTGGCGGCAGATACGACGAAGTGGGGGCCGCGTTCGGGCGTAGCCGTCCAGCGGTCGGTTTCAGCCTTGACATCAAGCAACTCGTGCCCGTGGTGCAGCCGCGCCCACTCAAGGCTGCCATCCGTGCACCCTGGGTGGACCGGGAAGACATGCGTCAGGTGATCCAGCGTTTGCGGCGAGCGGGCGAAACCGTTGTTT